>NZ_BAABED010000001.1:1231194-1846791 GCF_039539965.1 Arthrobacter methylotrophus
ACGAAAATCGGGGTCTTTTCGAGGTCTTAACCGCCCTTATGAATGCTCCGCTCGACATACGTCGCGGACTTCGGCTTCATGTGTTTACTAACAAACCCGAATTCGTTGAGAAGCAGGCACTAAGCATGGGTCTCACAGGAATCGTTAAAACACAGAGCTACCGGCCGTACTTAGAATTCCTGAATCTCGCAACGCGGTTCGATGTTTTGCTGGTCAACGACGTCGAGAGAGCTGGTGAGCTCGCGATCAATCCGTTCCTGCCTTCAAAGTATTCGGACTACAAGGGGTCAGGTGTGGCGATCTGGGGCCTGGTTGATGGCGGAAGTGCCCTCAGTAGGGAACCGTTGCGCTTCAAATCCGGTGTAGGCAACGGGCCGGAGGCATTGGTGATTCTTGGCGAAATATTCCGGACGTATCGTCGAGATCGGGGGAATTAGGAGGCTAATTGGCTTCTAATATTCTCGTGGCCGGTAATGTCTACTTAGGTTACTAGCACCTACCGGCGGCCATGGTATTTCATGGACCTCGTCGGAATTCAGCGCTGTAAAGTATATATCGGCCAGTATTCCCGCGAAGGTCGCTGTCTTCCGGAACAGTGTTGTTACTGCGGTTCTGCCCGGGTTCACGGCAAGCCGGGGACGAAAGGCGTTAATCCCCGAGGAGGCGATGTTTGCGTCAAGTTGTTCAAATCTTGTGCGTAGGAATTTTTGGCCAGTGACCGTGTGGGACATCCGTGAGAAGGCCAGAGGGATTTCCCACACGTTGGACCAATCCCTTGACCACGTAGGCGCTTCCGAGTCATCGTTGGGTCCAATTGGCAGCTGGAAGCACACGGTATCTAGCGCGCGAGCCAGAAGGGAACGCCATTCACGAGCCCGGAAAGGGGGTAGGACTTCGCAGATCGGCATTCCAAATCCTACAATAGTTGCCTGATAGGCAACGCTAGCTCCAGTGGTCGGCATTCCATCCCAATCTTCGCTGTAGGGCCACCAACCGGGACGCCATGCACCAAATCGTCGTTCGACGTGGTCCACGATCTCTATGACTTGTTTGAGAAATTCCTCCGTCCCGGTGAGCTGGTAAGCCCGCGATAGGGTGTTGGCGGCGTAGATGTCTCCGTTGAGGATGTCCACGTGTCTGGCTTGTGCGTTCTTGTAGATGGCCCCTTTATTTTCCACCGCCACTTGCGTCAGCAAATATTCGGCCGCCGCGTTGAGTGACTCTTTGGCGCACTCTAGATCAAGACTCAGACTAAGGTTAAACAGGGCCGTTGCCGATGCGCCGATTTCGGCGATGTCCCGAAGACCTTGGCTTCCGATGGCCTGGTTGTAATTACTTGAGAAGGATCCATCCGAATTCTGACGCCTCCGAACATCTTCGGCCAACAATGTAGCGGTGGCGGCGCCTTGCCCACCATTGATGGAACGGTCCAGTGCGAGGAACGCAGCGACCTGACTTTGGGTGCAGCATGTCGCGGGTAGATGTGTTTCGGGATCAACGATGGTGAATGTCTGGGACGCGTTGGTCCTTGGAAGTATTGATTCGAAATACGGGAGCAAAGTATTAGTCAGTCGCCTTAGACGCTCCTTGCTCATGATGGAATTTGTGAATCCGTCCAAGCCGTCTTACTCCTGTTCTATTTGGACGATGGTTGCTTCCGCGGGCTCAGGGGACTTACGAAAAACTATCGATTCGCATGCCAACCCCCAACAACTGCGCCACCGCTGCGACTGTCCGCTCTGCCGCCCTGCCGTCGCCATAGGGGTTCACGGCGTTGGCCATGCCATCAAAATGATCCGGCTCGTTCAACAGACGGTCCACTTCCTTGACGATTCGGTCCTCGCTTGTACCTATCAACCGAACAGTACCGGCATGGACCGCCTCCGGGCGTTCTGTGTTGTCGCGCATGACGAGCACAGGCTTCCCCAGGCTGGGGGCTTCCTCCTGGACTCCGCCCGAATCCGTCAGGACGATGTGCGCCAAGGACAGCATTCGGGTGAACTCGCCATAGGCCAGAGGCTCGGTGACAATGACGTTACTCTTTCCGTCAAGTGCAGGGAGGACGGCCTCGCGGACCACAGGGTTCTTGTGGGCTGGCAGGACGATCACCAATTCCGGCTCAGCGTCGGCGATCCGGGCCAAGGCGCGTCCGACTCCACGCATTGCATCACCCTGGTTTTCACGGCGGTGGGTTGTGACCAAAAGGATCCGGCGTCCACTTGTGGCCAGTTCTTCCAGCTGGGGATCCGAGAAGGCAATGTTCTTGCCCACGGTGGTAAGCAAAGCGTCGATCACGGTATTACCGGTGACGACGATGTCGTCCTCGGGGATTCCCTCGGCGAGCAAATTCGCTTTGCTGATACTGGTGGGGGCAAGGTGCAGGCTGGAGATCTGACTGGTGATCTTCCGGTTTGCTTCCTCAGGGAAAGGGGAAAACAGATCTCCGCTACGCAATCCGGCTTCAACATGTACCACGGGGATTCCGTGGTAAAAGGCCGCGATGGCACCTGCGGTGGACGTTGTCGTATCTCCTTGGACGATGACGGCATCCGGCCTGTTGGCTGAAAAGAGTTTGTCCAAGCCATCGATAGTCCGGGTCATGATGGCCGAAAGAGACTGACGCTGCTGCAAAATGTTCAAGTCGTGGTCCGGGACGATACCGAAGAGTTCGTTGACCTGGTCCAGCATTTCGCGATGCTGACCGGTGACAGTAACAATGCAGTCGAAATCAGCAGACTTCTGCAGTGCAGTGATGATGGGAGCCATCTTGATGGCTTCCGGGCGCGTGCCAAAGACGGGCATGACGCTGCGCATTATTTCCCCCAAGGAATAGCAAAAGGCTGACCTTCAATGCTATCCCACAGTCAATCGAGGTGATGAATTGTTGCGGGGGGCGACTCAACCAATAACAATCAGCGCGACAACCAGTGTGGGGATAGATAGCGCGACCAATATGACGATTCCAAGTGCCACGAGTTTCTTTCGGAAGTGCCGAATTTCCCCAGGCAGCCTAGAGGTGTCGATACTCGCAACCGATCCGCCTCCCGGCAGCTGCCAGTCGCGGATCTCCCCGAGGACCGGACGCGTGCGCAGGTGTCGGGGAGCGGGCTGCAGATTCGCTACGGGAAGGACAGACTCGCTCACGGTTCCCTCCTCAACGGGTTGATGCGGACCAGCATCCATGATTCAGGCCTATTCTTGCATTCGTCTATCTTGAATCGCATTCCGGGCGCAGTAGAGCATCCAACAGCCCGCCCGTCTCGATGGCGAAGCGCCTCAACCATTGACCGGCGCTCAGTTCCGGATCGGAGGCAAACATTTGGACGTCCGCCGTCGTGCACTGACTTATCAATGTGCCCGCTCTGATCTGGTGGTAGCGCGATGTTACAACTGTGACGGAACCCCAACCCTTTTCAGCCACTAGCTTCCCAATGGCGCGTGCTTCGCCGCGCGTGTCATTTTCGTCCAAGGTGAGGCAGACAAGGGAAGGGTCAGGTCTCGGTAAGGTGTTACAGAGTTCGTCGGCGCTGACGTTTCCAGGGGTACCTGTATGTGAGACGGCCAGCACCGGAATTCCCAAGTCGCTTTTCAGTTTCTCCGCCACGGGAAGCCTTTCGGAGCTGGCTCCCCCCAGCATGATCACGGCATCTGTACGGTGTGGGGTGTTCACCGGCACATTGAAGAACAGTTGGAATGCCACGATCAGCCAGGCCACAAACGCAATAGATCCTGCGACGACGAGCCGGCGTGCAATCATCACGGCTACTGCGGAATTAGGCACGCCATCCAGTCTGGCATGAGTCCAACAAATAGAAGAAAGCCGAAGAACCGTCCAGATGCTTTAATGTCGGCCCGAGCCGATAGCGTAGAGCTGTGTCCATAGAACAACAGACTGTCGGCGAACTTTCCGAGGGCGAACTCCTCGCGCGTATTTTTCCGCGCCTGCGCCCTAGCAGCAGTGTGCTGCTGGGCCCGGGGGATGACGCCGCTGTTGTGGCCGCTCCGGATGGCCGGACGCTTGTCTCCATTGACACCCAGACCCAGGACCAGGATTTCCGCCTGGAATGGAACAACGGATACCGGACCACAGGGTATGACGTCGGGTGGAAGTCGGCCGCACAGAATCTCAGCGATATCAATGCGATGGGTGGTACCGCGGTGTCGCTTGTCGTGAGCCTGACTATGCCGCCCGGTACACCGGTGCAGTGGGTGGAGGACTTCGCAGATGGCTTGACTGCCGGCATCGTAGGCCTGGGTGCGGCCGACTGCTCAGTGGCCGGGGGAGACTTGGGCCGTGGCCGCGAAATCGCAGTGACGGTGGCAGTGATCGGGAGCATGCACGGGCTCTCCGCCGTGTTGCGTTCCGGGGCTCGTCCGGGAGACACTTTGGCGCTTGCCGGCACCGTTGGCCGGGCCGCCGCCGGTTTGGCCCTTCTTGAAAGCACCATACCCGTGGGAGAACTGAACCCTGTCCAGCGCGGACTCATGGACAGCCAATGCCGGCCGCAACCACCCCTTGCGGCAGGTCCGCAGGGTGCGAAGGCAGGAGCGACGGCCATGATGGACGTTTCAGATGGGCTTTTGCGTGACGGGGCCCGTCTCGCCGAAGCCAGTGGCGTCGCGCTCGACCTCGACCCCATCGCGCTCAAGGCTCTCGCCGCTCCCTTGGAAGCCGCCTCGGCCCCGCTTGGCCGCGATCCCATGGACTGGATCCTGGGGGGTGGGGAGGACCACAGCCTGCTGGCCACTTTTCCAGCAAATGTTCAGCTACCACCCGGCTTCACTGCGATAGGCTCGATCCAGGCCGTTGCCGAAGGACAGCACAGCGGCGTCCGGATAGCGGGAATGCCCGCTGACACCGTGGGATGGGATCACTTTGCAGACTAAGATTGCCGCAAATACGCACGCCATGAAGCGGTGGCTGGGCAAAGCGGAGACGACGCTCGGCAACCACAGCGACCGCCTCAATGCCATCAACATCTTCCCCGTGGCCGATGGCGATACTGGCACCAACCTCTACCTCACTGTCCGAGCCGCAGCGGCGGCATTTGTTGACACTTCCGTTTTCGATGAACCGGTTAATGACGTGGGTGCCGTTCTGGCAACGGCCGGCCGGGCGGCAATGGAGCAGGCTCGCGGCAACTCCGGAACTCTTTTTGCGGTCTTTTTGTGCGCCGTCGCTGAACCCTTGACTGGGCACACACGCCTCAGCGCGCCCCTTCTTGCGACCGCACTGAACCGAGCCCAGCTCCGGGCGTGGTCGGCCTTGAGCGAGCCTGTGCCCGGCACCATGCTTTCCGTCCTGGAGGCTGCCGCCCGGGCAGCAGGTGAATGTGACACCGCGCACCACCGCGATGACAGCAACCAGGCGTTGGGCCTGGCGCTCGATGCCGCCGTCAATGCGGCGCTGGAAGCGGTGGTGCGAACCGAGGACCAGCTTGCCCCGCTACACGCCGCCCATGTGGTGGACGCCGGCGGAGTGGGTATGTTGTTGATCCTGGACTGCCTGCGTTCGGCCGTGCTCGGCGAAGAGCTCCAGGGCGAGCTCTTGGATGGCCTGCACGGCTACGACCTGCAGGATCCTCATATCCACGCAGGAATGCCGGACGACGACGGTGTCGAGGTCATGTGCACCATCAACCTTTCGCCGCTCGCCGCCGCCACACTGCGTCAACGGCTCGACGAACTCGGCGACTCCGTCATTATGAGCCAAGTCGGCAGCGCTAGCCCGGTGGGCGGAGCGGCTGCGCAGGACGACGACGATGACGATGATGATGACGACGCTGCGGAAATCAGCTACCGTTGGCGCGTGCATGTTCACGTGCCCGACGCGGAACCTGCCGTGGCAGTCATCCGTTCGCTAGGTGACCCCACCGACATCTCGGTCAGCCAGCTCTCTATGCCGCGCGACCCCGGCCTTCCGGCAGGCCAGCACGGGCATGAATCCTGAGCTTCAGCTTCCCCTCGAGCGAAGGATCGGCAAACGATCCGCCTCCGTCATCGGGAAGCACCTTGGCCTGGACACGGTCGGGGAGCTCCTGAACTACTTTCCCCGCCGCTATCTCAGCCGAGGGGAGCTGACGCCCATCAGCAAACTGCCGTTGGATGAAGAGGCCACCCTTATCGCCAGGGTGCTGTCCAATTCCACGAGGCAGATGCGCGCGAGGCGGGGCTCGTTGACGGATGTGGTGGTCACGGACGAGGCCGGTGGCGGGCAGATTCCGGGAACCCTGAAGATCAGCTTCTTCAACGGTTTCCGTGCCCGCAGTGAGCTCCAACCGGGGCGCCGGGTGATGTTCTCCGGTAAGGTCAGCCGTTACGGCGGATCACTGGGCATGACCAATCCAGACTTCATGGTGCTCGATGAGGACCCTGAGATGGCGGGTGCTGTTGATCCGGAGAAACTCGCGGCCATGCCCATCCCTGTCTATCCGGCCACTGCGAAGCTCACCAGCTGGTCCATCCACAAGGTCATCACCACGCTCCTGGACACCGTCGAGGTGGACAGCATCGAGGATCCGCTGCCTTCTGACATTGTGTCCCGGGAGAAATTCCTAGGGGTAGGGGAGGCGTATCGGCTGATCCATTCGCCCGAAACGGCAATGGACTGGCAGCGGGCCCGGGACCGTTTCCGCTACCAGGAAGCCCTGGTTTTGCAGACGGCGCTGGCACGGCGTCGGTCTCAACTGGCGGCCGAAGAGGCAACCGCGCGCCGGCCCCTGCCGAATGGCCTCCTGGCTTCCTTCGATCGGCAGCTGCCGTTCACGCTGACGGCCGGGCAGGCCGCCGTCGGAAAGACGCTGGCCCATGAGCTGGCGCAGGACTCGCCAATGAACCGCCTCCTACAGGGCGAGGTTGGTTCGGGCAAGACGATCGTGGCCTTGCGGGCGATGCTGCAGGTGGTGGACGCCGGTGGACAAGCGGCGTTGCTTGCCCCGACTGAGGTCCTCGCGGCACAACACTTCGATTCCATCCGGCGGACCTTGGGTCCGCTGGCCCGCGATGGTTTGTTCGGCGGGGCCGGGATGCTGGGCGGGGCCGGATTGTCGGACAGCGACCCTGGGAGAGGGCCAGGATCGGTCCAGGTCACGTTGCTGACAGGCTCGCTTCCGACGGCTTCCCGCAAGCAAGCCATGCTGGACGCGGCCTCGGGTAACGCCGGCATTGTGATCGGTACCCACGCGCTGCTGAGCGACAAGACGTCCTTCCAGGACCTCGGGCTGATCGTCGTCGATGAGCAGCACCGATTCGGGGTGGAGCAGCGTGACGCCCTGCGCGCCAAGGCAAACCGGCCACCCCACCTGTTGGTGATGACCGCCACTCCCATCCCGCGCACGGTGGCCATGACCGTCTTCGGTGACCTCGAAACGTCCGTGTTGGATGAACTTCCCGCTGGCCGGGCACCCATCTCCACCCATGTGGTGGGACTCGCTGAAAACCCTGGCTGGGCGGCCAGGATCTGGAAACGCTCGCGGGAAGAGATCGACGCCGGCCACCAGGTGTACGTCGTGTGTCCCAAGATCGGGGACGACGACGACGGCGACTTCAGCCCCGGCGAGGCGGAACCGGGCGACGCCGAACTTTCGGAAGAGGGTCCCGCTCGCGAGCTCGCTTCGGTGACCGCCGTCGTCGAGACGCTCAGCCAGGAGCCGGCCCTGAGAGATGTCCGGGTGGGACCCCTCCACGGGCGGCAGGACGCGGCCCTTAAGTCCGAAACCATGGCCTCGTTCACCGCCAACCAAACCCAGCTGCTGGTCTCCACTACGGTCATCGAAGTGGGTGTGGATGTCCATAACGCCACACTGATGGTGATCCTCGATGCTGACCGCTTCGGCATTTCACAGCTCCACCAGTTGCGCGGAAGGGTGGGCCGCGGTGGGCTTCCGGGCACGTGCCTGCTGGTCACCACGCTCGAACCCGGCCATCCAAGCCGCAGGCGCCTGGACGCAGTTGCTTCCACCACGGATGGTTTCGTCCTTTCCCAGAAAGACCTCAAGCTACGCCGTGAAGGCGACATCCTGGGGGCCTCGCAATCCGGCGGGCGCTCCACCCTCAAGCTATTGCGCGTCCTGGAGCACGAGGACGTGATTGCCCGCGCCCGCACCGATGCCCAGCGGCTCGTGGCCGAGGATCCAGGGTTGGAAGGCCAACAAGCCCTCGCGGCGGCGATTGACGAATATCTCAACCCCGAAAAGGAGGCGTTCCTTGAACGCGGCTAAGGAACCCACGCCCGAAAGAACCCTCGTAGGCGCCGCCCCCGGGGAAAGCCGGTGAGCCGGATCATTGCAGGCATCGTTGGCGGAAACCCCTTGGTCAGTGTCCCGGGAAATGCCACCCGGCCCACGACGGACCGCGTCAAGGAGGCCTTGTTCTCGCGGCTCGAGGCCCTCGACGCGATCGACGACGCCCGGGTGTTGGACCTGTATGCGGGTTCGGGTTCGCTCGGCATCGAAAGCGCCAGCCGAGGCGCACGTTCGTCAGAACTCGTGGAGTTTGATGCCCGCGCTTCCGAGGTCTGCCAGCGAAACGCCGACATGGCCAACCAAGTGCTGGGGCGCAGAACAGCGATGGTCCACCGCTCCAAGGTGGAGTCCTTTCTGGAACGCGCCGCGGATGACGTCCTCTGGGACTTGGTCTTTCTGGATCCGCCGTACCCTTTGGACGAAGCTTCCCTCAAGGCCGTCCTCACCAAGCTTGCCTTCCACCTGGACGAGGGGGCCGTCGTCGTCGTCGAGCGTTCCTCACGCTCTCCGGAACCGGACTGGCCGGACACCCTCGAACGCTTTGCCGACAAGAAGTACGGCGAAACCAAGCTCTGGTTCGCCGAACCTGTCTAGCTGCGACTCAACGGGAGATCCGGTCCAGTTCCACTCCGCTCAAGACCGCCGCAGGATGCGGCCCACGGGCCAGGAGTTCCGTTGTCCAACCGGAGGGCCACGGCCAGCGCGTCCCCACCAGGATGATGTTGCCGGGGTACCGGCCGGCGAACATGCCGCTCTCGGCGAAGGCCGCAACGTCGGGCATGGCCCGCCGCATCGCCGCGACTTGGCTCCGCACCAAGGTCAAGGCCGCTTCATCGCCGACGTTGACAATGAGCACCCCATCGGGCCGAAGCCGCGCCGCGGCCTCCTCGTAGAACTCCTGGCAGGCAATATGTGCCGGAGCCTCGGGACCGGAAAAGATGTCCAGGATCACGACGTCGAACTGGAGTTCCGAAAGCAACTCGGCAAGGACTTCGCGGGCGTCTCCGATATGCGTCTCCAAGCGGGTACCGTCCGGCATGGGCAACTTCTGCAGCACGAAGTCCAGCAATTCGCGTTCGAGTTCGACGGCGTGTTGTTCCGAGCCCGGTCTCGTCGCCTCGATGTAGCGGGCGAGGGTCAATGCCCCGGCCCCGAGGTGAAGGGCAGCGATGGCTTGCCCTCGGGGCGCTGCAAGATCAACCACATGGCCGATCCTGCGCAAGTACTCGTAGAAGATTTCCGCGGGTTCGGCGAGATTGACATGGGATTGCTCGGCGTCACCGATCCGTAGGACGTAGGCGCCGTCAATCAGTCCATCGGCTTCGATCGCTGCGTGCTGACCTGTGGTCCGCAGGAAACGCCGTCCTTCATGGCGTTCGCGGGGCGACTCGTTTTCGCGGCTCGGCACGATCAGAGCTTGTCCCGCAATGTGGCTAGCCTGGCGGCTGCTTCTTCCAGCACCCCGGTTTTCTTGCAGAAGGCGAATCGAAGAAGACTTCGCGTCCTTTCCGCGCCTTCGGGATGGCAGAACACGGGGACGGGGATGGCAGCCACGCCGACGAGTCCCGGCAGCCGTCGCGCCAGATCCACGGAGTCCTGGATACCCAAGGGGGCAGTGTCCACGTTGATGAAGTATGTTCCCTGCGGCGCGTAGACGCCAAAACCGGCGGCCCGCAGACCCTCGGCCAGGATGTCCCGCTTGTGTTGCAGAGTGGAAGCGATGCCGGCGTAGAACTCATCGGGCAAGGCCAGGCCTACGGCGATCGCACTTTGGAAGGGCGTACCGGAACTGTAGCTGAGGAATTGTTTGACCGTACGGATCGCCGCCACCAGGTGGGCAGGGCCGCTGAGCCAGCCGATCTTCCAGCCGGTGAAGGAGAACGTCTTGCCTGCTGAGGAGATGGTGACGCTTCGTTCAGCGGCTCCGGGGATGCCGGCGATCGGAAGGTGCTGCACTCCGAAGGTGAGGTGCTCGTAGACTTCATCGCTGAGGATCACGGCGTCGTATTTCCTGGCGAGCTCCACCACGCGTTCCAGCACCTCGCGCGGGAAGACCGCGCCGGTGGGATTGTGCGGGTTGTTGAGGAGCACCACCTTGGTGCGCTCACTGAACGCCGATTCCAAGGCGTTCAGATCCGGAAGGAAATCGGGCGCCAGCAAGGGAGCGCTCACGTGTGTGGCGCCTGCGAGGCCGATGATGGCGCCATATGAGTCATAGAAGGGCTCGAAGGTCAGGACCTCATCGCCGGGCTCGATGAAGGCGAGCAATGATGCGGCGATCGCTTCAGTGGCCCCTGTGGTCACAATGACCTCGGTCTGCGGATCCGGGGTCAGTCCGTAGAAACGCTCCTGGTGCGCGGCAATGGCCTCGCGAAGTTCGGGGATGCCTTTGCCGGGGGCGTACTGGTTGGCTCCGGCCGTGATGGCTGCCTGTGCTGCTGCTTTGATTTCCGCGGGACCGTCTTCGTCCGGGAATCCCTGGCCCAGGTTGATGGCGCCGGTGGAGTTTGCCAGGGTGGTCATCTCTTCGAAGATGGTCACTCCGAGGCTCCCGTCGGCGGACAGCAGATTGGCGCCTCCGGCAGCACGTAGCCACGGAGCGACGGACGTGTTTTCGCTGAGAGGGGCCGGGCTCGTCACGGTGGGGCTGCCTTCCTGGTGCTGGCTTCCGGCTCGTCCGGCCCGCCATGTCAGCCATCGTATCGCCATAGTGCCTGCCGCTTCCGATGCGGTAGGTTCGAACCATGAGACGCGCAGTGTGCCCTGGCTCCTTCGACCCCATCCATAACGGACATCTGGAAGTCATTGCCCGGGCCTCTGGCTTGTTCGACGAAGTCGTCGTCGCGGTGTCCACCAACTACGCGAAGAAGTACCGCTTCAGCTTGGAAGAACGCATGGAAATGGCGCGGCAGACTCTTGCATCCTTGCGCGGCATCATCGTGGAACCCATGGGGGAGGGGCTGCTGGCCGAATACTGCAGGCACCGGGGAATTTCGGCGATCGTGAAGGGCCTGCGCTCGTCTTCCGATTTTGACTACGAACTTCCGATGGCCACGATGAACCGCCAATTGTCCGGAGTCGAGACTGTCTTTCTTCCGGCCGAGGCCCATTACCTGCATTTGTCCTCTACGCTCATCAAGGAAATCTCACTCCTGGGAGGCGATGTCTCCGATTTCGTGCCCAAGTCGGTGCTCAAGAGGCTTCTGGGCGGCGAGTCGGGAGCGGAGCAGCCCCGCAAAGGGTAAGCTGGATCGGTATCTCAGACAGAACGCGTCGTCACTGACCCGGTTTGAGTCTGTTCATGCGTTCAGGCTAAGATGATACGTCGGTCATATGTTCTACAGGAGTTCTCATTAAGCGAGATGTAAGTTCGCCTTTGACGCTGGACGTCAAGGACCTCGGACGTAGTCCAGGAAGCATGCGGACGCTCACTGAACATGTACCCGCGCCAAGTGACCTTGGCGTGGCACTCATTGGCGTTCAGGAAGGCTCGGATATCGAGCTCGACCTGAGGCTGGAGGCCGTACACGAAGGAATTCTGGTATCAGGAACCGTGTTTGCTGAAGTCAAGGGCGAATGCGGACGATGCCTGGATCCCCTTGCGTATGACCTCGAGGTCAATGTGCAAGAACTTTTCTTCTATGAGGGCATCGAGCTTTCGGATGAAGAAGACGATGAAGAGCAACGTCGAGTCGAGCACGATCTAATCGATCTTGAACCGGTGTTGCGGGACGCAGTTGTAACCATGCTGCCGTTCCAGCCGGTGTGCCGGGAAGACTGCCAGGGCCTGTGCTCCGAATGTGGAGTGCGCCTGGAAGACGAGCCGGGGCACCACCACGAGGACCTGGATCCTCGCTGGGCTGCCCTAGCTGAACTGGCTAAGTCTGACCGGCAAACTGATTAGTAAGTGTTGACTAAGAGAGAAATGAGATAGCCGTGGCTGTTCCCAAGCGGAAAATGTCTCGCGCGAATACACGCGCCCGCCGTGCCCAGTGGAAGGCAACTGCCCCCAACCTGGTCAAGACCATCGAAAACGGCCAGGTTGTTTACAGCCTGCCGCACCAGGCAAAGGTTGTTACCGACTCTGCCGGGACTGCGCTGTTCCTTGAATACAAGGGCCGCAAGGTCGCAGACGTCTAAATCCGCCATACAGGCTGACAACGGATGTCTTCAACTGAAGAGCTTCTGAAGCGTCTCGGTGTCTCAATTGACACCGAGACGCTTCGTCTTGCTCTGACACATCGTTCATACGCGTATGAAAACGGCGGGATTCCCACCAACGAGCGGCTCGAATTCCTGGGCGACTCGATCTTGGGCTTTTCTGTGACCGATTCCCTGTACCGGGATAACCCGGGACTACCGGAAGGCGAATTGGCCAAGCGGCGTTCCGCCGTCGTCAGCACGCGTGCCCTGGCAGGTATCGGCAGGGACCTTGGCATCGGCGAATTCATCTACCTCGGGCAGGGCGAAAGGCTCACCCAAGGCAAGAACAAGGCGTCCATTCTGGCGGACACCATGGAAGCCCTTATCGGCGCCACGTACCTTTCCAACGACATCGAGACCGCCCGCCAGCTGGTCATGCGGCTCGTCGGTCCGTTGCTGAGGGACGCTGCGGCCCTGGGGGCAGGTACCGACTGGAAGACGAGCATGCAGGAGCTTGCAGCCAGCCGACAGCTCGGATCCATCTATTACGCCGTCGAAGGTTCCGGCCCGGACCATGCACGTACATTTGAGGCAGTGCTCCAGATCGCCGGCACCGCCTACGGCAAAGGCGCAGGGCATTCGAAAAAAGAAGCCGAACAGGAAGCCGCCGCAGATGCGTGGCGAACCCTGAACAAGAAAGCCGGTGCGAACGGCTTGACCACCCCTGACAGCAAGGCCGACGCTCCGACTGATTCTGCGCGCAGCGCCTGAGGCCCCATGCCGGAATTGCCCGAAGTCGAAGTAGTACGCCGCGGTTTGGCACGTTGGGTGCGGGGCCGGACCATCACGTCCGTGGACGTATTGGATCCCCGCTCCATCCGACGCCACACACTTGGCACGGAGGACTTTGTCGGCAACCTTGAGAACTGCACGGTCCTGGATGTCGTCCGCCGGGGCAAGTTCCTGTGGATGCCGCTGCAAGCCGAGGAACCCCGGAGGACTGGCGGCGCCTTCGAGGCAATGTCCAACGAGGCGCTGCCCGCCGTCGCGCTCATGGCGCACCTCGGCATGAGCGGGCAGCTCCTCATGCAGGATCCCGACGTTCCCGATGAGAGACACCTCAAAGTCCGTCTCCGCCTTAGTAGATCCGACGGCATGCCCGAGCAGTTGCGGTTCGTGGACCAACGGATATTCGGCGGACTTTTTGTCACTTCACTGATACCGACGCCCGACGGCGGTCCCGGTGGGCAAGGCGAGACGCCCCTTCCGGAAATCGCCGAAGAGGCCTCCCATATAGCTCGCGATCCGCTGGATCCGCACTTCTCCTTTGACGACTTCTACCGCAAAATCAAAGTCCGCAAAACGGGGCTCAAACGTGTACTGCTCGATCAGGGCGTCATCTCGGGGATAGGCAACATCTATGCCGATGAGGCCCTCTGGCGGGCCAGGCTCCACTATGCCAAGCCGACGGACACCCTTAAACGGGCCGATGCGCTGCGGGTGGTCGATGCCGCGAAGGAAGTCATGAGCGATGCCTTGTCGGCGGGCGGGACGAGCTTCGATTCGCTCTACGTCAACGTCAACGGGGATTCCGGTTACTTCGCCCGTTCCCTTGATGCCTACGGCCGGGCGGGCGAGCCATGCCGGCGATGTTCGGCCCTTGGCCTGTCCGGTGTCATCAGACGCGAGCAGTTCATGAACCGTTCCTCCTACACTTGTCCGGTCTGCCAGCCGAAGCCCCGCAACGGCCGCTGGTAGCCCCGGTGCACCCACGGGCTACCCCCGGTTGTCGCGGCGTAGGGCCCGCAAATCCGGGGATTTCCGCCGTCGGGCAGTAGATTGAGCAGGGGAACCAGCCACTCAGGAGATCCGAAACACCTTGCATCTGAAAAGCTTGACTGTCCGTGGATTCAAGTCGTTCGCGTCGGCCACGACGTTCGACTTTGAGCCAGGCGTTACAGCCGTTGTCGGCCCCAACGGTTCGGGCAAGTCGAATGTGGTCGACGCCCTGGCCTGGGTGATGGGCGAACAAGGTGCGAAGACCCTGCGCGGCGGAAAAATGGAAGATGTCATTTTCGCCGGGACATCGGGCCGGCCGCCCTTGGGCCGGGCGCATGTTTCGCTGACCATAGACAATGCCGACGGCGCCCTGCCGATCGAATACAGCGAAGTCACCATTTCCCGCACACTATTCCGCACCGGCGGATCCGAATACGCCATCAACGGCTCGCCATGCCGCCTCCTGGACATTCAGGAGCTGCTCTCCGACTCCGGTCTGGGCAGGGAAATGCATGTGATCGTAGGTCAGGGGCAGCTGGACAGGGTCCTTCATGCCACCCCTGAGGACCGCCGCGGATTCATTGAAGAGGCCGCAGGCATCCTCAAGCACCGGCGTCGTAAGGAAAAGACGGTACGCAAGCTGGAAGCCATGCAGGCGAACCTCCAGCGACTTGGCGATCTCACGGCAGAAATCCGCCGCCAGCTTACGCCGCTGGGTAAACAGGCCGAAGTCGCCCGCCGTGCCCAGTCCGTGCAGTTCGACGTTCGAGACGCCAAGTCCCGGCTGCTGGCGGATGACCTGGTGCAGCTCACCGAAGCGTTGGAGAAGGACGTCGCCGACGAAGCGGCCTTGAAGGAGCGCCGCGAGGCGGTTGAAGCGGCGCTCGGTGCTGGCCGTCAACGCCAGGTCCGTCTTGAGCAACTCGCGGCTGAGGCAACACCGCGCCTCAATGCCGCGAGGGACAACTGGTACCAACTATCCGCAACAAGGGACCGTCTTCGCTCCCTTGGATCTCTTGCCACCGAACGTCGCCGCCTCCTGGGCGCCGCGGATGCGGCGCCGGATTCCGGCCGCGACCCGGACCATCTCGACCGCCAGGCTGCCAGGGTGCGGCAGGAACAGTCTCAGCTGGAGCACGACATCCTGGCCAAGCAAGCTGCGCTTCTCGAGGCTACCGCGGCCAAGCAGGAAACCGAGAGCCTCGCCGCAGCCGAGGACAAACGCCTGACGGCCGTGCTGCGGGCGGCAGCCGACCGCCGTGAAGGCCTTGCAAAACTCGTGGGCCAAGTGGCCGCGGCGCGTTCCCGGGCTGAGGCAGCGGCTGCCGAGCGAGGCAGGCTCAGGGAGTCGCTGTCTGCTGGCGAGGAACGCCGTCGCCACGCGCAGGGCGAGTTCACAGCCCTCGAATCGCAAGTGGCCGGTGTTGAAGACGGTGAGGAAAGCCTCGACGCGGACTACGAGGAGGCCACCGCCCTTCTTGACGAAATCAACGCCGACATCGAGGCGTTGAAAGCCGCCGAACGCGATGACGTCCGCCAACGCGACGCCCTCATTGCCCGCCGGGATGCCTTGCAGTTGGGACTCAACCGCAAGGATGGCTCCGGACGGATCCTGTCCTCGGGCCTGCCCGGGGTCTTGGGATCCCTGGCTTCCCTCCTGACCGTGGAGCCTGGCTATGAGACTGCTGTGGCCGCGGCGCTTGGCAGTGCCTCCGAGGCGGTAGTGGTGACCGACGGTGCCGGGGCCGTCGCCGCGATGCAGTTACTGAAGGATGTCGACGCCGGACGCGCTTCGCTTTTGGTGGCGGGCGTAGTATCGTCCGCCGATCCCGAGCTTGGGCCGCCGGAATTGCCAACGCTGCCTGACGGTGCGCGCTGGGCTGCCGAGCTGCTGAGAACTGACGGTCCCGAGGCCAGTGGCGCGGTTGCGCTGCTGGCGCGCACCGCCGTCGTCGACGGTCTTGCCGAGGCGGCAAGCCTCATTGCCGGCAACCCGGGACTGACCGCAGTGACCGTTGAGGGCGACGTCTTCAGGGCCCTTACGGTCGACGGCGGATCGGCCACGGCGCCGTCGCTCCTTGAGGTCCAAGCCGCAGTGGACGACGCCGAAGCCCGGCTCAAGGAACTGACCATACGTCTTGAGCGGGGCAAGTTTGCCCTGGCGGGGGCCCAAGCGCGCCGGAGCGATGCACAGGAGCGGGCGGACGCTGCACTGGACAAACTCCACGACTCGGATGCCCGTTTGGCTGCCGTCGCGGAACGGCTCGGTCACCTGAACTCCCAGTTGCGCAGCGCCGTCGCGGAGAGCGATCGCCTGGCCGAGTCCTTGGCCAAGGCCGAGCTGAACATCGCCGTCGCCGAGGAATCCCTTGAGCTTGCGGCGGAACGGCTGGCCGCGGCTCAAGAAGCCCCCCAGGAAGAAGAACCTTCCACGGAGCACCGCGATGCCTTGTCCAGGGCTGCCGGCGAAGCACGGTCCCACGAGATGGAGGTCCGGCTGGGGTTGCGGAGCGCTGAGGAGCAGCTCGTAGCCACGAGCAACCGGGTCGCATCCTTGGAACGGGCCGCCGCGAGCGAACGGCGGGCACGCGAGGAGGCTGCGCGCCGGGCCGTGCTCCGCAAAGCCCAGGCCGAGCGAGCCTCGGCAGTCGCTTCCGCCGTCGAACTGACGGTTCGGTTTGTCGACGTTTCGGTGGATGTGGCCGCCCGGGCCCGCGACCTCGCCGAGGCCGTGCGCGAGCAGCGCGAAAAGGAACTTGCCGAGGTTCGGAGCAGCAACGAAGCACTGGCGCAGGAACTCGCCGGACTAACGGATTCGGTGCACCGGGACGAACTCGCGCGAGCCCAACAACGGCTCAGGATCGAGGCGCTCGAGACCCGCGCCATTGAGGAGCTCGGGCTGTCCGCCGAGCAACTCGTGGCCGAGTTCGGTCCGGCGCAGCCCGTTCCGGTTCCCGCCGCTGCGGTGGACAAGTGGGCCGAGCTCCGCGCGCCCGTGGACCAGGACGGAAACGCAATGGTTGAGGGTGTTCCTTTTGTCCGCGCGGAGCAGGAGAAACGGCTCCGGAAGGCCGAACGCGATCTCGCCGCGCTTGGCAAGGTGAATCCCCTGGCGCTGGAGGAGTTCGCGGCACTCGAGGAACGGCACCAATTCCTCAGCACGCAATTGGAAGACCTCAAATCCAGCCGCAAGGATCTATTGGACATCATCAAGGAAGTGGACAACCGCGTCCAGCAGGTCTTCGCTGAAGCCTTCGCCGATACGTCCAAACAGTTTGATCACGTCTTCGCACGGCTCTTCCCCGGTGGGGAAGGCAAATTGGTGCTGACCGACCCCGATGACATGCTGACCACCGGCATCGAGGTGGAGGCGAGGCCGGCCGGCAAGAAGATCAAGCGCTTGTCCTTGCTTTCCGGTGGTGAACGGTCGCTCACGGCGGTCGCCTTGCTCGTGGCGATTTTCAAGGCGCGGCCTTCTCCGTTCTACGTCATGGATGAGGTGGAAGCCGCTCTGGATGACACGAACCTGGGCAGGCTCATCACGATTTTTGAAGAACTGCGCGAGTCCAGCCAGCTGATTGTGATTACGCACCAGAAGCGGACCATGGAAGTTGCGGACGCCCTTTACGGAGTGACAATGCGGGGCGACGGCGTGTCCACAGTGATCAGCCAGAGGCTCGGTGCCGAGGTCTAGCTTTGTGAGAAGCTAGGGGTGTGAACGATCTCCTCCCCATAATCCTGTCCATTGTCGCTGCCATTGTGGTGGTCGGAGGGCTGATTCCTGTCCTGCTCAAGGTGCGGAAGTCTTCCTCGACTTACGCTGGAACGCGCGACGCCAACGATCCTGTTGACTCGGCGTCGGCAGGCGCCGGAACGATCGTCGACGATGCTCCCGATGCGGTACAGGAGCGTACGGTACCTGGCAACGTCGTCGTACCCGCAGACGCTGCTACGCCGGAGACCGACGTTTCCGATGACGCTGCCGGCCTGGAACTCATCGAGGTGGAGACCCCCGCGCCCGTGGAGGGTCGCCTCACCCGGCTGAGGGCGCGATTGGTCAAATCCAACAGCATTCTCGGCAAGGGTCTCCTGGCTCTGCTTTCGAGTGACAAGATCGACGAAAACGTCTGGGACGAAGTCGAAGAAACACTTCTCCTTGCGGACCTTGGCACCGAGCCCACCATGCAGCTGGTCGAGGCACTGCGTGAACGGGTGAAGGTCCAAGGCACCCGTAGCGCCGAGGACGTCAAGGCCCTCCTGCGCGAGGAACTCATCAAGCTCGTGGACCCCACCATGGACCGCAGCTTGAACGTGGAACGCAAGGGGGCTCACCCGGCCATCATGATCGTCGTCGGTGTCAACGGGGTCGGTAAGACCACCACCGTGGGCAAGTTGGCCCGTGTTCTCGTCGCTGAGGACAAGGACGTCCTTCTGGGTGCTGCGGACACTTTCCGCGCGGCAGCTGCCGAGCAGCTGGCCACATGGGGCCAGCGCGTCGGCGTCGCAACAGTGAGGTCGCACATCGACGGCGCGGACCCTGCCTCGGTTGCCTACGAGGCCGTCAAGTCCGGCATCGAGCAGGAAGTGGATGTCGTCATGATCGACACCGCTGGACGCCTGCAGAACAAGGTAGGCCTCATGGACGAGCTCAGCAAGGTCAAGCGCGTCGTTGAGAAGCTGGCTGAAGTGGACGAAGTCCTGCTGGTGTTGGACGCGACCACCGGCCAGAATGGCTTGAATCAAGCGAAGGTATTCGCCGAGGTGGTCAACATCACCGGAATCGTGCTCACCAAGCTGGACGGGACCGCCAAGGGCGGCATCGTCGTCGCGATCCAAAGGGCACTTGGCGTGCCGGTCAAGCTTGTCGGGCTAGGCGAAGGGCCGGACGACCTCGCGCCGTTCGAGGCTGAAGCCTTCGTCGACGCCCTGCTCAACTAGTCTGCGCCCGGCCCAACTAGCTCGCAGTTGTTGTCGTTCTGAGCGCCCAAAACGACGTTAACTGCGAGTCAGTTGGGTGAGTCGATCCGTTCGGGGATGCGCTCCATCGGCTCGCGGGCCATGGACCAAGCCGCAGCCGAGAGCAGGAGGAGGCCGCCGGTTGCGCCGAACGCCCACCCGTAGCCCAATCCATCGGCCAGGAGGCCCACCAGGACCGGTCCCACGATCGCCCCGGCGTCGGACGCCATCTGGAAGACTGCCAGCACCTTGCCACCGGAGCGGCCCCGGCCGATGATGTCGCCGACGGCGGCCTGCTGGGCCGGGTTGAGCAAGCCGGAGCCGAAGCCTGCCACGGCAGATGCCGCGAAGAACGCCGGAAGACTGCCAGTCAATCCGATGAAGGCGGTTCCCACGCCGGTAACCGCCAGGCCCAGCAGCATCATGGGCTTCCGGCCGAAGCTGTCAGCCAAGCGGCCGGAGAACGTCAGCGCAAGCGCATTGCCCGCTGCAAACACAGCGAGCGCCCAGCCTGCCGAGCCTGCTCCGGCGGCAAGGACAACCACCGCGAACAACGGCACGGTGGCCATGCGTACGCCGAACGTCGCCCAGCCATTGCTGAAACTTGAAAACAGCACGGCCCGGTAGGCAGAGTCGCCCAGGGCTTCCTTCATGGGCATCGCCGGCCCTACCACTCCATGCCCGCTCGCTGCCTTGGAACTGCCCCTTAGCTGCGTGCGTACAACCAAGGCCGCCAAGACCAGGGCTGCCGCGTAGGCGAGGAACGGGACCCTCAGGCCGAAACCGGCCAACAACCCACCCACCACCGGGCCAAGGACGCTTCCGATCAAGAAGGCGGAGGCGTACGCACCGGAGACCCGCCCACGGCTTTCCGGAGGGGCGAGCCTGATCAACAGGCCCATCGCCGCCACCGTGAACATGACTGAACCGGCTCCGCCAAGGCCCCGGAAGACCAGCAGCTGCCAATAGTTCTGGGCAAAGGCGCAGGCCGCCGTCGACGCTGCCACAATCAGCAAACCGGCGATGTACACGGGGCGCTCGCCAAAGCGGGCCATCAGGGCGCCTCCCGCCGGAGCGAATGCCAGGCGCATGAAGGCGAAAATACTCACGATCACCGCGGCCGCCGTAGCTCCGACACCGAAAGTCGTAGCGAACTGGGGGAGCACCGGTGCTACGAGGCCAAAACCCAGTGCAATCAGGAACGCAGCCGCCAACATCACCCTGATGTCGCGTGGCATGGCAGCCTTAGCGGCCCGGGACCCTCGATTGGCGCGGGATTTGGGGCTTGCGGTCATGGTGCTGGAATCCTCGGGGTAGTGGCAGCTCGTAGAAAGTGGAACTGATGAAACATATCCGTAACAAGGGTGATATGCACCATTTACGTTCGAGAAGTTCTTGTAACAGCCCGGCAATCTAAAACCTTCGCAGGTGAAACACGCTCCCGCAAAACTCTTATGTAGAACGCAAATGCGTTGGGACAGGCGGCAAAGTCCGCAACAAGAGCAGAGAGGACGTAGACCATGGAATTCAGCGCCGGTCTCGTTTGGCTCCTGGTCGCGTCAGCCTTCGTGCTGTTCATGACCCCGGGCCTGGCATTCTTCTATGGCGGCATGACCCGTGCCAAAGCCGCCCTGAACATGATGATGATGAGCTTCATCGCCATCGGCACAGTGACCATCGTCTGGGTCTTGTGGGGTGCGTCGATGTCCACGAGCAACACGGACAACTTCTTTCAGCTCTTCGCAAACCCCTTCAGCCACTTTGGCCTGCACAACTTCACGGATCCGGCGGACCTCCTCAAGGTAGGCTATGCGGCCACCTTCGCGATCATCACGGTGGCGTTGATCTCCGGGGCCATCGCAGACCGCGCAAAGTTCTCCGCATGGACGCTCTTCACTCCCATCTGGGCCACACTGGTCTACGCACCCATGGCCTACATGGTGTGGGGCGGTGGCCTCTTCTCGAAGGACGGCTGGTTCGGCCAGACGTTTGCCCCCGTCATTGACTTCGCCGGTGGAACGGTGGTTCACATCAACGCCGGTGTCGCTGGCCTGATCCTCGTCCTGATCATCGGCAACCGCAAGGGTTTCGGCAAGGACCCCAACCACCGTCCGCACAATGTGCCGCTGGTCATGCTCGGTGCTGCCATTCTTTGGTTCGGCTGGTTCGGCTTCAACGCCGGCGCAGCGGCAACGGTAGAGCAGGCAGGCCTCATCTGGATCAACACCCTTACCGCTCCGGCAGCGGCCATGCTCGGCTGGCTTATCGTGGAGCGGATCCGTGACGGCCACCCCACCTCGCTCGGAGCGGCTTCGGGCGTTGTTGCCGGCCTGGTTGCCATTACCCCGGCCTGTGCCAACGTTTCTCCGCTCGGCGCCATCGCCCTCGGTGTTGCAGCCGGCGTTGCCTCGGCCCTCGCTGTCGGCCTGAAGTTCAAGCTTGGCTACGACGACTCCCTGGATGTCGTCGGGGTTCACCTGGTCTCAGGCATCATCGGCACGGTGGCCATCGGCTTCCTCGCCACCCCGACCCAGGGTGCTGCCGGCCTGTTCTACGGCGGCGGTACGACGCAATTGGTTGCACAGTCCCTGGCTGCGCTTTGCTCGATCGTCTTCACCGGGGTCATGACGTTCATCATCGCCTTCCCGATCCACAAGCTCATGGGCTTCCGTATCTCCGAACGTCAGGAGATTGCCGGTGCAGACCTCAGCCTGCATGCCGAAACGGCGTACGAGTTCGGCGTCGGCGGCCACGGCGGAAGCTTCCAGCCCCTTCATGACCTCATTACCGGCAAGGCATCTGCCGAGTCCGGCGCAACTGGCGAAGCATCCGTATCAGGCAAGGAGAGTGTCCAGGCATGAAACTCATCACGGCGATCGTCCGCCCGGAGAAGCTCGACGCCATCCGAGAGGGGCTCGAAGCCTACGGGGTACAGGGACTGACGGTCAGCGCGGCCAGCGGCTACGGCAGGCAACGTGGCTACACCGAGGTGTACCGCGGAGCCGAGTACAACGTGGATCTGCTACCCAAGATCCGCGTGGAAGTCCTGGCCACGGATGAGCAGGCGGATGACATCCTCGATGTCCTGATCGCTTCCTCGAACACAGGCCGGGCCGGTGACGGCAAAGTCTGGACCGTGGACGTGTACGAAGCAGTCCGTGTCCGCACGGGCGAACGCGGCGCAGCAGCGATCTAAAGCACTCCGACAGATGCGTCGGCATCTTTGAAGTAGTGGAGGGGACAATGTCCCCTCCACTACTTTTGCGCTTGGCAGTTTCGATTCCTCTAGACTCAAGGCAGACCCACAGACCCGAGTCTGACCACCCGCCAACTGTCTTCTCCCAGCGATTCTTCTTGCCTTGCGAGGAACGTGGCGTTGCAGTTTCGTCAACGGAGTGCCATGCCGAAGAACCCTGAAGAAAACCACCGAGAATACTCGCACTCCGCCCGGGACATCGGCGCCGGGCCCCTCGCAGCGACAACCTTGGCGCGCAAACGCCGCCGGAGGTACCTTGGCGGAGGCATAGGCGCTGGCGTAGTTGCGGCCGCAGTGGTTGCCATCGCCGCCCTGAACGGCGGCACAGTTGCTCCTTCAAGTAAAGCCGAGGCTTCGTCTGGCCCAAGCAAGTCCTATGCGCCGTTCAATCGGCCTGCCTACGAGCAAATAGCTTCCCAAGCCGGTGCGACTGCTCCGGTTACGCCGACCACCGTAGTCGTCAGTAAGGACGAAACCGGAACGGCCCTGCCCGACGGCATGATGGGCCTCTCGTTCGAGTCTGACATCATGACCGATCCGCGCCTCGACCCCGGCAACTCCACCTTGGTCGCAGAGCTCAAGAACTTGACAAAGCCTGTGATTCGGTTCGGTGGGCAAGCGGCGGACCGGAGGTTCTTTTGGACCTCGGCCAGTGAGGGTCTTCCTGATTGGAAGCTTGTACCGGCGTTCCAAGGCGACACGCGGCAGATCGTGAAGGTCACTCCTGCAGACCTTGAGCGAATCAACCGCACGGTTGTTGCCGCCGACGCCAAGGTCCTTTTGACAGCGGACCTCGGTCATTTCGACCCGGATCGGGCCGCGGACTTCGCCAAGAACGCGTCGGCTATTTTTGGCGAACGACTGTTGGGAATCGCCATTGGCAACGAACCGAACGGATATTATGTCAAAGGAAACCCTTACCTGACGCTTCGTCCGGAAGACTGGAGCCCGTCGAAATTCATGGACGAATTCAAGGCCTACGAGAGTGCCATATCGAAAACGGCGCCCAACGTGAAGATTATCGGGCCGGAAACCTACTCCCTGAACTGGCTCAAACCGTTTGCCGCGCAACAAACTCCATCCTTGGGAGCCCTCTCCTATCACAACTATCCGTTGTCGACTTGCTTACCCAACGAGGAATTTTTTCCGACCATTGCGCGGGTCACTTCCCGGGCGCACATGGATAAGGTCAAGACGGTTGTCGCCAATATCGCCAAGGTCGCCAAGGACTCCGGGCTCCCCGTTTGGCTGACAGAGAGCGGAATTTCATCCTGTCCCGGTTCGAACGAAACCACTCGCAAACATGTCGCCGCTATGTGGATAGTGAACTATGCGCTGACGGTTGCTCAAACCGGCGTGACTCAGCTTGATGTCCATGGTGCTCTTGATACCTGCAAGGGTGGTCCTCCGGCCTCGCCGATTTGTGACACGGGTGCTTACAAGCGTCCTACGGGTGTGATGACCGAGCAGGCGATCTACCACGGCATGATGCTGGTAAGCGCGTTGGCGCCGGGCATGTTCCATAACGTCGATCAAGATGGCAGTGAGAATGTCTACAGCTACGCAATCGGGCACAAGGACGGCAGCATGAGCGTTGTTGTTGTGAACCAGAACGATCCGAAACTCTCGGCTCAAGCGCCCGTAGCCATCCAATTGCCGGAAGCAGCTGCTACGGCCACCATGAGTCAGATGACGGGACCGGCCTTCGACGCTGAAGCGCAGACGCAGATCGACTCGCGGGAAGATGCCGGAGTCCCGGAATCCCAGCGGGCAATGATCCCGGGTTTTGTGCCAGGCCAACAGAAGGTCAGTTTGCCTCTCACCTCCGGAACGGTGACCGTTCTGACGTTCACTTTCTAGCGAACTAACCCCCGACGGCGGTGGGCCAGTCCGCGGGGCCGGGGCCGCCGGCGTCGTACTCTTCGAGCGGCACGGAATCTTTGGCCCAGGCCTTGAGCGCGGGCTCGATGATCCGCCAGCAGTCCACGGCGGTGTCACCCCGGACGGAGAGCAGGGGATCGCCGCTGATGATGCCCTCGAGTACTTCTCCGTATGGCAGGAGGGCGGAACCGTTCAGTTCAACGTTGAGCGTCACGCGGTCAAGCGAGAACATGTTTCCCGGACCGTTGACATCGATGTCGAGCTGCAGCGTGTCCGGACCGAATCCGATGCGCAGCTGGTTGGGGGCGTCCACGCCCTCGAAGCCCGACGGCAGGTGCGGGACGGGCCGGAAGGTGATGATGGCCTCCCTCCGCGCGCGGCCCAGGGCCTTGCCTGAACGCAGGATGAAGGGGACGCCTTTCCAACGCCAATTGTCGATTCCCACTTCGACTTCTGCGAGTGTCTCGGTATGCCGGGCAGGATCCACGCCCTCCTCCGCGGTATAGTCCGGAACGTTACGTTCGCCGATCCGGCCAGCCGAGTATCTCGCGCGTCGGGTGGACTTCTTATACGGTGCGCTGATGCTGCTCGCACGCAGCACCGTTGAAATCGCGTCGCGGAGATCGCGTTCGCCGATGCTGGAGGGAGCATCGAGAGCGAGCAGCGCCATGATGTGGAGCAAATGGCTTTGGATCATGTCCTTGAGGGCGCCGGCCCGGTCGTAATAGCGGGCGCGTCCCTCGAGTGCGAGATCTTCATCGAAGATGATTTCCACCTTCGCGATGTGGTCCCGGTTCCAGACCGGCTCCAGGAAACTGTTGGCAAAGCGCAGGCCCAGGATGTTGAATACAGTCGCCTTGCCGAGGAAGTGGTCCACCCGGTGGATGCGGTCTTCCGGGACAAGTGCGGCGAGGGTCTTGTTGAGTTCCCGGGCAGATTCGGAACTGGATCCGAAGGGTTTTTCCATCACCAGGCTCGTTCCGGGAGGTAATTGCTGTGCCGTGAGGACCTCGCAGGCCTTCTGGCTGATGGCTGGGGGCAGGGCGAAATAGACGGCGATGGGTGCTTCGAGCCCTGCCAGGAGGGTCCCGAGTTTGCCGTCCGCCGTGACATCCAGTTGATGGTATTCGGTGCTCTTCTCCAAGGCCGCAATAGCCTTCTTGCCTGCGGCACCTGCGCCGTTGGCAGCCTCCGCAAAGGCGCCGGCCACGCGTTTGTTCCACTGCTGCGACGTCCAGGGGTCCGAGCCTGCCCCGACAAGCTTCAGGCCGTCCGCGAGCCCGTCGGCTACTAGCCTGGCAAGCCCGGGCAACAGCAATCGGCCCGTCAGATCTCCGGAGGCGCCTAGGATGAGCAACGTTTTTACTGTTGTTTTGCTGGTCACTGTGCCAGCATGCCATCTTGCAGGCGCGTCTTGGTACCCTAGATAGTCGAGTCCCTCAGTTGAGTCAGATTTGTTTGGGGCAGGAATCGTCAAGATATTGGTGTGCCGGAACGGCCGCCATTCGTAGACCATCGAAAGAAGTGCACGGCGCGTGTTCAATTCACTCTCTGACCGGTTGACAGCAACCTTCAAGAATCTCCGTGGCAAGGGTCGCCTCACGGAAGCCGATGTCGATGCCACCGTCCGGGAGATCCGGCGCGCCCTTTTGGACGCTGACGTTGCCGTTTCCGTGGTCCGCGAGTTCACCGCTCGCATCCGTGAACGAGCCCTGGGCGCTGAGGTTTCCGGGGCCCTGAACCCGAGCCAGCAGATCGTGAAGATCGTCAACGAGGAACTCCAAGAGGTCCTTGGCGGCGAGACCCGCCGTATCCGCTTGGCGAAGACCGGCCCCACCATCATCATGCTCGCCGGTTTGCAGGGTGCGGGCAAGACCACCCTCGCAGGCAAGCTGGCCAAGTGGCTCAAGGCCCAAGGTCACAGCCCCATGTTGGTGGCCTGCGACCTCCAGCGTCCCAACGCCGTCACCCAGCTCCAAATCGTCGGTGAGCGTGCCGGCGTTCCTGTCTTCGCACCGCACCCCGGAACCACATCGGACCTGGACGTCCCCACCGGCGATCCGGTCGCCGTCGCACGCGCCGGTGTCGACGAAGCGCGCCAGAAGCTGTACGACGTCGTGATCGTGGACACGGCGGGCCGGCTCGGCGTCGACGCCGAAATGATGGACCAGGCGCGCCGCATCCGCCAGGCGATCATCCCGAACGAAGTGCTGTTCGTGATCGACTCCATGATCGGCCAGGATGCAGTCAATACGGCGGTTGCCTTTGATGAAGGCGTCAACTTCACCGGCGTCGTGTTGTCGAAGCTCGACGGCGATGCCCGCGGTGGTGCCGCGCTCTCGGTCGCGTCCGTCACCGGAAAGCCGGTCATGTTCGCGTCCACTGGCGAAGGTGTGGACGACTTCGAGCTGTTCCATCCGGACCGCATGGCCTCCCGCATCCTGGACATGGGCGATGTCCTCACCCTGATCGAACAGGCCGAGAAGAACTGGGACAAAGACGAAGCGGCCCGGATGGCGAAGAAGTTCGCCGACCAGGAAGACTTCACGCTGGACGACTTCCTCGCCCAGATGCAGCAGATCCGCAACATGGGTTCCATGAAGAAGATGCTCATGATGATGCCGGGTGCGCAGAACATCCGCCAGCAGCTGGAGCAGTTCGACGAGCGCGAAATCGACCGGGTGGAGGCGATTGTCCGCTCCATGACCCCGCATGAGCGGGTGGCTCCGAAGATTATCAACGGATCCCGTCGGGCCCGCATCGCCCGCGGTTCCGGTGTGCACGTCTCGGAGGTCAACGGCCTCCTGGAGCGCTTCGCGCAGGCGCAGAAGATGATGAAGAAGCTGGCCCAAGGCGGCGGCATGCCGGGTATGCCCGGCATCGGTGGCGGAGGTTCCCGCAAGGCGGCCAAGAGCGCTCCCAAGAAGAAGGCCCGTTCAGGCAACCCCGCCAAGGCGGCCCAGGAATTGCGCGACGCCGAGAACAAGCGGGCGAAGTCCGTTCCCACTGGCGCGGCTTTCGGCCAGGCCGGTGGCGACTTCGATCCTTCGCAGCTGAACCTGCCCAAGGGCTTCGACAAGTTTCTCAAGTAGCACAGGCAAGTAACCGCCCCACCCAACTAGCTCGCAGTTGTTGTCGGTTTGAGGGCTCAGAACGACAACAACTGCGAGCTAGTTGGGTTGTCAGCCCCGTGCCATAGGCTGGGGGGATGCAAAAGCAGCGCGTTGTGTTCGTCCATGGAGCAGGCACATTCGGCGCTGCCGCGTGGCCGAAGCAACACGGCATGGCGCTGCAGTACGACGCGCTTTTCCTGAAACGCCACGGCTTCGATGCGCAGGCCGAGCCTTTGGAATCCGATTTTGCGGCAGATGTGGACATCGTATTGGAGTGTCTCGGTGCGCGGGAGGCGGCGTCAGCTCCCGGCTCCCGCGGCGGCCATGTCGTGGCGCACTCCCAAGGCGCGATTTCCGCCATGCTGGCAGCAGTGGAGCGGCCGGACCTGGTCCGTTCCCTCGTGTTGGTGGAACCGGCGTGTCTTTCCCTCACCGCTGAATTGCCCGCCACCGCGGCCTACCGATCGCTGATGGAGCCCCTGTTCCGGATCCGGCACGAGCTCAGCGATGACGACTACCAGCGCGAATTCGTCCGCAGGGCGTTTTCCTCGGAGGCGGCAGTCCTGAACACCCCGGAGGCCCGTCGTACCGCCCGGCGCTTGCGGCTGCAGGCTCCGCCGTGGGAAGCACGTCTGCACATTGTCCCCGGAGTTCCCACCCTTGTCCTGACCGGCGGTTGGGAGCCGCTGTACGAAGAGATCGCAGGCTACTTGCAGGAAACCGGTGCCCTCCACCGCGTTGCGGCAGGAGGACACCGGCCCCATGATTCAGTCGAAGGAGACCGGATGATCCGCTCCTTCATCGCGGACGTCAGCCGCGCGGGAACAGTCCAAGCTTCCTGATCAGTTCAGGCTTCCTGACTTCGCCTCACCCTTTCCGGCAGGAACCTCCAGCTCAGGAAGGTAGACCTTGCCTCCCGATGCCAGGAATTCTTCGCTCTTTTCTCGCATGCCGTTGTACATTTCCGCGATGGCTGCTTGGGAATCGGCGGAACCGTATTCGTCGCGGATGTCCTGGCTGATGCGCATCGAACAGAATTTCGGCCCGCACATGGAACAGAAATGCGCTGTCTTGGCCGGTTCTGCCGGGAGCGTCTCATCGTGGAAGGATTCCGCCGTGACGGGGTCTAAGGACAGCGCGAACTGATCGCGCCAGCGGAACTCGAAGCGGGCCTTCGACAGCGCGTCGTCGCGTTCGTGGGCGCCCGGGTGGCCCTTGGCGAGGTCGGCAGCGTGGGCGGCGATCTTGTACGTGATCACGCCCGTCTTGACATCGTCCTTGTTCGGCAGGCCCAGGTGTTCCTTCGGCGTGACGTAGCAGAGCATCGCGGTTCCGTAGCGGGCGATCTCCGTCGCGCCGATAGCGGAGGTGATGTGATCGTAGCCGGGAGCCACATCTGTCACCAGCGGGCCCAAGGTGTAGAAGGGGGCTCCCTTGCACAGTTCCTGCTGGCGTTCCACGTTCTCCCGGACCAAGTGGAACGGAATGTGGCCCGGTCCTTCAACCATGACCTGGACGTCGTACTTCCATGCCCGCCGCGTCAGCTCGGCCAAGGTGTCGAGCTCGGCGAACTGGGCGGCGTCGTTGGCGTCCGCGGTGGCTCCCGGGCGCAGCCCGTCGCCGAGGGAGAACGCGACGTCGTATTTGGCGAAGATCTCGCAGAGCTCGTCGAAATGGGTGTAGAGGAAGTTCTCCTCGTGATGCGCCAGGCACCAGCCGGCCATGATGGATCCGCCGCGGGAGACGATGCCCGTGACGCGATTGGCGGTGAGCGGGACATATCGAAGCAACACACCCGCGTGGATGGTCATGTAGTCGACGCCCTGCTCGCACTGTTCAATTACGGTGTCGCGGAAGATCTCCCAGGTGAGTTTGTTGGCTTCGCCGTTGACCTTCTCAAGCGCCTGATAAATAGGCACGGTGCCGATCGGAACCGGAGAATTGCGGATGATCCATTCCCGGGTTGTGTGGATATCGTCCCCCGTGGACAGGTCCATGACCGTGTCGGCGCCCCATTGCGTGGCCCACTGCAGTTTGTCCACTTCTTCGGCAATCGAACTGGTGACGGCCGAGTTGCCGATGTTCGCGTTGATCTTCACCAGGAACGCCTTGCCGA
Source organism: Arthrobacter methylotrophus (assembly GCF_039539965.1). NCBI lineage: Bacteria > Bacillati > Actinomycetota > Actinomycetes > Micrococcales > Micrococcaceae > Arthrobacter > Arthrobacter methylotrophus. The sequence goes on from NZ_BAABED010000001.1 coordinate 1,260,682, forward strand.
TGATCATCGGTTCGGACTCGGGGTGGTTGATGTTGTTGGGAATGATCGCCCGGCCGGCTGCGACTTCGCTGCGGACCAGTTCAACATCGCAGTTCTCCCGAAGGGCCACGAACTGCATTTCCGGCGTCACCATGCCCCGCTTGGCATAGTGCATCTGCGTGACGGTCTTGCCGTCGACGGCGCGGCGGGGCACCGGCCGTGCTCCCTTCCACTCGGCGGAGGCGGCGCCGCGGCGTACGGCCGATTTGCCGTCGTCGAGCAGGTTCCGTTCGCGGCCGCTGTATGCCTCGGTGTCGGCCCGGGCTTCGATCCAGTCGCTACGGAACGGCTCAAGGCCGACCACAGGATCACTCCCGGGCCCCGCGGTGCGGTACACGTGGAAAGACGCGTTCGCCTCGCCGTTGGGGGATGGTTCCAGGGCGATTTCCGTGACCGGAACCCGGATTCCGTTTTCGGCATCCTCCAGAAAAGCGAGGGAATGCGACCTGAGGGACTGTGTCACCTCCTGGACTGATCCGTTTTGGGCAGGGCTCAGCTGTGTTTCTTTGGTGCTCAAAGGATTACTCACTTCCTTCGCCGGCATTACCCGGACAGGTTCAACGGTCGCAGGCCGCGTCAGCCCGATCTCAGCCCTTGCCAGGGCCCCCGTGTGGTCGTAAACGAAGCTACCACAGCCTCTCGCATCTCGGACAGATGTGACTGGGTCGGCCCCCGCCACCGAGCCTAAGGAGAATGAACCGGAGCCTAAAGTGGGTGCATGGCAGAAATCATCGAGTTCAGCGGAGCCGTTCTCACCGGGCCGAAGGATGAGCGGCGCGGCCTCTGGTCGATCGACGGACGGCTGACCTTTGTCCGTCCAGCCGCGGTGCCGAACGTGGTCCTGGACGGATGGGTGTTGCCCGGCCTTGTGGATGCCCACTGCCATGTGGGCCTGGGCCCGGGCGGAGCGGTGGACGGTGAGACCGCTCGCCGGCAGGCGACGGCTGACCGGAATGCGGGGACGCTCCTGATCCGCGACGCCGGATCCGCAAGCGACACGCGATGGCTCCAGCACCGGCCGGATATGCCCCGGATCATCCGCGCTGGCCGGCACATCGCCAGGCAGCGCCGATACATCCGTGGGCTGGCAGAGGAAGCCGAACCGGATGGCCTCGTGGAGGCCGTGCGTAAGCAGGCACGGTCTGGAGACGGTTGGGTGAAGATCGTCGGGGACTGGATTGATCGCGCCGCCGGAGACCTGGGTCCGTCCTTTCCGGCTGCAATGGTCAAGGACGCGGTGGCGGCGGCACACGACGAAGGCGCCCGGGTCACGGCCCATTGCTTCGCCGAAGAGACCATCGATGACATGCTCGACGCCGATATCGACTGCATCGAGCACGCTACCGGTCTCCTGGCCCGCCATGTTCCGAGATTGTTGGATCAAGGTGTGCCGATCGTCCCCACGCTCATTAATATCGCGACATTTCCGGACATTGCGAAGCAGGCGGAAGCGAAGTTCCCGCGCTACGCTGCGCACATGACCGCGTTGTGGGAGCGCCGGCATGAGCGTGTCTCCGAGGCATTCGAGGCCGGAGTGCGGATATATGCCGGGACCGACGCCGGCAGCGTCATCAAGCACGGTCGGATCGGGGAGGAAATCCTGGAGCTGCATCGGGCCGGCTTGCCGCCTGCCGCCGCCCTCGATGCTGCCTGCTGGTCCGCCCGCGACTGGCTTGGCCAGGACGGTATCAGCGAAGGTGCCAGTGCCGACGTCGTGCTTTACGCAGAGGATCCCCGGGTGTCCCTCGACGTCGTACTGAAACCGCAGCGCATCGTGCTGAGGGGGCACTTTTCAGGAAACGGCGAGCATTAGGAATAAATTGAAGCTTCAAGTAATTTAGATATATAGAGGTTGCCGAAGGGCGGCGCCACAAGAAGCCAGGAGTTTCACATGACCACTACATCCAGCCAGGATCTCCTTCCTGCCGAACTCACCATGGGCACTGTCATGCTCAAAGTGGGGGACATGAAGCTCATGGGGGATTACTACCAGCGGGCCCTAGGGCTCGAGGTCGTCGCCGAACAAGACGGCGGACTCTACATCGGGCGGGTCGGCAAGCCGTTGGTGCACCTTGCCCCGGCGTCTGGACTCCAGACCCCGGGTCGTGGAGAAGCCGGCCTCTTCCACACCGCACTGCTGTTCGAAGACCAGTCCTCGCTCGCAGCCACTGTTGCCTCCGCGGCGCAATACGAACCGCACGCCTTCGTCGGCAGCGCAGACCACTTGGTCAGCGAGGCCTTCTACTTCACCGACCCTGAAGGCAACGGCATCGAGCTCTACTACGACAAGCCCCGCGAAGGCTGGGAGTGGAACGGCAGTACCGTCGTCATGGACAGTCTGCCGCTCCCGCCGCAGCGCTACCTCCAGCAGTACCTGAGTGAGGCCGCGGTGAGCGGCCAGCATGAGGCCGGCGCCGGCATCGGACATGTCCACCTCCAAGTGGGCGATGTGCCCACAGCCCATGATTTCTACGTTGACACCCTGGGCTTCGAGCAGACTGCCGGCTGGCATGGGCAAGCATTGTTCGTCTCCGCAGGCGGCTACCACCACCACATGGCCATGAACGTCTGGAATAGCCGTGGTGCCGGTCCGCGCAAGGACACGCTGGGTCTCGGCGAGGTCGTCATCGAGGTCCCGTCGGGGGACGACGTCGGCGCTCTCGCCGACCGCCTCAAGGTCGCCGGCATCGCGTCCCACCACACGGGCCAGGAGTTGCGCTTCGAGGACCCGTGGCGGAACCGGCTGCGCGTCGCCGTTCGCTAGCGTCCGCGGGGGTCCCCAACCTCGCTCCGCTCGGCCGGGGACCCCTCGCAAGTTACCGTTCAACTTGCTCCCCAACCTCGCTCCGCTCGGCCGGGGACCCCTCGCAAGTTACCGTTCAACTTGCTCCCCAACCTCGCTCCGCTCGGCCGGGGACCCCTCGCAAGTTACACTGGGGCCTGACGGCGTGGCCCATGATTTTCGGTTGCCGCGCCGCAGCTCCGTTGGCACGAACGAATGAGAGTAGTTTCCATGGGCTTTGCTGAAATCTTTGTTGCCACCCACGATGAAGCACTCAAAAGGGCCACTGCCCTGGAGAAGGGCGGTGACGCCTCCGGCGCAGCAGTGCGGATTCCGGGAATCAGTGATTTCGAAGTAGAACAGTTAGGCGATCTGGCCGGCAAAGCCGTGCACGCCGCCGGGGCCGACTACGAGCTCGCCTTGGTGGATGTCACCAGCGACGCTTTGCTGGGCGTCCCCGAAGCGATGGTGCGCGCACTCTCGGAGCTTCTCAGCTACGAGACGGAGGGCGAGGGAAGCGTCCTCGACGATGTCGCTGAGAGCTGGGCTGCCCAAGAGGACATGCCCTTTGACGCCCAACAGTCCCGCCTGTACGTCCACCAGTTGGCGTCGCTGGCCAGCGACGTCGAAAAGACTGAGCGTGCCGGTCTCTACGTCTGGTCAGCAGGGCAGTAACCCCCGCAGTAAACCCTTGGAAACCCGCCGCGCAGGCCGCGTGTTCGAAATACTGTCTGCCATCTGGCACAATAGACAGGTACTCGATCCGCGCGGCCCCTCTCTCCGTGTGTGCATCTTGTCCTTTGGAACCCTCAAGTATGGCCCGCCCCACGGGTGCAGAACGACGGGCTCAACCCCGTTTCAGAAACAGGAGTGACCACAAAAGTGGCCGTAAAGATTCGCCTTAAGCGCTTCGGCAAGATGCGCGCACCGTACTACCGCATCGTCGTCATGGACTCCCGCGCCAAGCGCGATGGCCGTGCGATTGAAGAAATCGGCAAGTACCACCCCACCGAAGAGCCCTCGTACATCGAGGTTGTCTCCGAGCGTGCACAGTACTGGCTGTCCGTTGGCGCCCAGCCCACCGAGCAGGTTGCTGCGATCCTCAAGATCACCGGTGACTGGCAGAAGTTCAAGGGTCTCCCGGGCCAGGAAGGCACGCTGAAGACCAAGGTCGCCAAGCCTGCTTTCGTTGCACCGGAGAAGGGTTCCGTCATCATCCCGGAAGCCATCACCAAGAAGGCCAAGCAGTCGGAAGCAACTGAAGCTCCCGCTGACGCTGAAGCAGAGACCACCGAGGCTGAGTAAGTTGCTGGCAGAAGCGCTCGAACACTTGGTCCGTGGGATCGTTGACAGCCCTGAGGACGTCAAGGTCAGTGCCAAGAACAACCGCCGCGGGGAATCCCTCGAGGTGCGTGTTCACCAGGACGACCTCGGACGGGTGATCGGTCGCCAAGGTCGCACCGCACGCGCTCTGCGCACTGTGATTGCGGCATTGGCAGGCGGCGAGCAGGTCCGGGTCGACGTCGTCGACACCGACCGGCGCCGGTAACGCGCTCAGCAACACTTGTCTTAAATCCGGCCCCTTCACCAGATTATGGTGGAGGGGCCGGATTGTTTTACGGCCAAACTCCAGCCTTGGTCCCTTAGTCCGCCCCGCGAAGAAATCAGAGGAATCCCCATGCAGCTCCAGGTTGCCAGAATCGGCAAGCCCCACGGAATCCGCGGCGAAGTCACTGTCCAGGTGCTCACCGACGCGCCAGGGGATCGGTTTATCCCCGGGACTGAATTCGTGGTGGAGCCTGCAAAGGCCGGTCCTTTGACCGTTAGCAGCGCCCGGTGGAACAAAGACATCCTGCTGCTTGGCTTCGAAGGGATTTCCACGCGGAACCAAGCGGAGGAAATCCGCGGCGCGCAGCTCTTCATCGAGACGGAAGAGTTGGACGAGGACGACGACGAAGGCTGGTACGAGCACGAGCTCGTCGGCCTTGAGGCCCGGGTGGGTTCGCAGCTCGTCGGCAAGGTGACCGCACTCAACACCATGCCCGTTCAGGACCTCCTGGTCATCGAAAGCACCGACGGCAAGGAAATCCTTGTGCCCTTCGTCGAAGAAATCGTGCCTGAGGTCAACGTCGAGGCCGGCTACGTGCTCCTTACCCCTCCGCCGGGCCTCTTCGAGCTCAACACTGAGGCAGCTGGCGACGATGCACCTTCTGCAGTGGAAGAGGACGGCGCTGAAACCAAGGGCGACGCCTAAATGCGCATCGACGTCGTCAGCATCTTTCCCGAATACCTGGCGCCGCTGGAACTGTCCCTGATCGGAAAGGCCCGCCAGGATGGGCTCTTGGAATTCAACGTCCACGACCTGAGGACCTTCACCACGGATAAGCACCGCACCGTGGATGACACTCCGTACGGCGGAGGCGCAGGCATGGTCATGAAGCCCGAACCCTGGGCGCAGGCGTTGGAGTCCATCGCCGGGAACGCCGAAGACGGGGCCGCCTCACAGGGCGTCCCCGCAAAGAAGCCGGTCCTCATTGTCCCGTCACCGGCGGGAGAGCGCTTCAACCAAGCCCTCGCATACGAGCTCGCCGAAGAAGAGCAGCTGGTTTTCGCCTGCGGCCGTTACGAAGGCATCGACGAACGGGTCATCGAGTGGGCGGCCGAGCACTTCGCTGTCCGTCCGATCAGCTTGGGCGACTACGTCCTCAATGGCGGCGAAGTCGCGGTCCTGGCCATGGTCGAGGCCATCGGGCGCTTGCTTCCCGGCGTCGTCGGAAACCCCGAATCGCTGGTTGAGGAATCCCATTCGGATGGCTTGCTGGAGTACCCCGTCTACACGAAGCCTTCATCGTGGCGCGATCGCGAGGTTCCTCCCGTCCTCCTCAGCGGAAACCACGGCAAGATCGCCCAGTGGCGCCGCCACGAACAGTACCGCCGCACAGCGGAACGCCGCCCGGACCTCCTCGCGGAGTTCGACGCCGGCGGGCTGACGCGCGCGGACCGCGCGGCTTTCGGCGAACTTGGGTACGACGTCGTCGATCGCCAATTGCGGCGCCGTCCGGACAGCGACGACCCGGCCTGAGCCACCCGCCGTCGGGCCGCGTCGGAGGGATTGGCCGGAACTCCCGGGGTGTGGCAGAATTAAGCCTTGTGTCTACTGGGTTCGCGCCTGCCACAGGGGGAGCGTAGCCAACAGCCTGACAACCCGGAACCACCAATCAGTGGCGGTAACGGGCGTTGAAAATCTTCGGCGGTAATTTCCGGACGGCTTTGAGCCCCGGGCTTGCCCGCCGTGACCCAAAGTGGATGACCTGTGGCGTTCACCAGGAGTGGATTAATGCATATCCTCGATAGCGTAGATGCAGCCTCGCTGCGTAACGATGTTCCCGAGTTCCGCGCGGGTGACACCATCAAGGTTCACGTGAACATCATTGAAGGCAAGAACACCCGTGTCCAGGTCTTCCAGGGCTTCGTCCTTGGCCGCCAGGGTGACGGCGTGCGCGAGACCTTCACCGTCCGTAAGGTTTCCTTCGGTGTCGGCGTAGAGCGTACCTTCCCGGTGCACTCCCCGATCATCGAAAAGATCGAGGTCGTTACCAAGGGTGACGTCCGCCGCGCCAAGCTCTACTACATGCGTGCACTGCGCGGTAAGGCTGCGAAGATCAAGGAAAAGCGCGACTTCGCCACCGGCAAGTAGGTCTTTCGACCACGGCTGGTCCTGGATTCGCGTCCGGCCTGCGCCGGAGAAATCCGCAACGCAACAGGAAACGAGTCATGGACCACGCAAAACGCCAGCCCCGGAAACAGGGCTGGCGTTTTGTTTTGCTCGCTTTGGTCCTGGCCGTGGCTATCAGCGGGCTTGTCCGCTCCCTGTGGATCGACGTCTACTTCATCCCCTCCGAGTCCATGGAGCCGATCCTGGGCACGGGAGACCGCATCCTGGTGTCCCGAACCGACTTCGCCGCAGACCCCATTCGCCGCGGAGACATCGTGGTCTTCGACGGGCGGGGTACCTTTGCGCCGCTGAACAGTGGCAAGGGACCGCTCGCCGACGCGGTGGCCGCCACTGGACATTGGCTGGGCATCACAGGAAGCGACACCACGTACGTCAAGCGGGTCATCGGACTTCCCGGAGACCACGTCGTCTGTTGCGGCACCGATGGCAAGCTCACAGTCAACGGTCAGCCGCTTGAGGAACCCTATTTGTATCCCGGCGACACGCCGAGCGAACAGAAATTCGACGTCATCGTGCCGACTGACCGATTGTGGCTTTTGGGGGACCACCGTTCACGGTCGGCCGATTCGCGTAGTCTTCTCGGCGCGCCTGGCGGAGGAATGGTGCCGCTGGAGCGTGTCATCGGGCGTCCGGTCCGGATTATCTGGCCGCTTGATAGATTTGCAGAACTGCCTCGCCCTGCGCAGGCCGGTACAACCTCGAAGAACGGACAGTAGATGCCGGAGACAACTCCCGGGAAGCCGGAATGGCACGACGACGACGCCAGGCTCCTGGACGGACCGTCCGTTCCCGCCAGCGATATCGCAGCGGACGACGCCGATCCGGCCCATCCCGGCCCGGTGGCAGCGCGAACGGCGTCGCCAGCCGCGCAGGATTCCCCGCGACGCTCGGCGCGGCGTAGTTCCGAAGCGGGAGAAGCCGCCGGCAAGACCCAGGGCAGTCCGTTCCTCGCGTGGCTCAGGGAAATCGGCACCGTGGTGGTCATCGCTATCGTGTTGTCCTTCCTCATCAAGACCTTTCTGTTCCGTGCCTTTTTCATCCCGTCTGAGTCCATGGTCAACACCCTTGATGTCGACGACCGGATCTTCGTGAACCTGCTGGTTCCACAGCCTTTCGCGCTGGAGCGGGGTGACATCGTGGTCTTCAAGGACGCGCAGGGATGGCTGCCGCCCACGCAAAAGACAGCGCCAGGGCCCTTCAAGTGGGTCCAGGACAGTCTTGTCTTTGTCGGCTTGCTCCCGGATGAGACCAACCAGCACCTCGTCAAGCGAGTCATCGGGCTGCCGGGGGACAGGGTCTCTTGTTGCGATAGTTCCGCCCGGGTCAGCGTCAATGGCACGGTTCTCAACGAAAGCTATATCAACCCTGCCCAGGTTCCGGCGGCCAAGGCTTTCGATGTAGTGGTCCCAGCGGGGAAAATTTGGGTTATGGGCGATAATCGCAATAACTCCGCAGACTCGCGCGAACACCAATCAGTCAATGGTGGTTTCATCAACATCTCCGACGTGGAGGGCAAAGCCACCGTTATTGCCTGGCCTATTACCCGCTGGCAGATCCTTGACAACCACTCCGACGTTTTCCGCAACGTTCCCGCACCGTCACCCGAGAACACGGCTTCGCCGACGGCTCCAGCGAGCAAATGATGTCGCCGGCAGGGACAAGGACGGCCGCTGGCACCCGGACCAAACAGCCCCCCGACTTTCCAACCCTGGACGTCGAACGGGGTTTTCTGGCCCCGGGAGTCACGCTTCTGGCCGGTGTCGACGAAGTGGGCCGTGGAGCCCTCGCCGGCCCGGTATCGGTGGGCATCGCCGTAGTCGATCTTCGGGACCACGGCTTGCTTGCGGACGTTCGCGACAGCAAGCTGCTCAAAGCTGTTGATCGTGAGCGCTTGGAACCGCTGGTTCGCGCGTGGGCGGTTGCCTCCGCAGTGGGCCACGCAAGTTCGGCAGAGATCGATGCGCTGGGAATCGTGGGCGCGCTACGCCTCGCGGGAACACGCGCCTGGTTCGAGATTCTTGCGACGGGTGTGCATCCTGACCTCGTCCTTCTCGATGGGAGCCACAACTGGCTCTCGCCACAAATTCAGGGTTCGTTATTCGACGCTGAGCCTTCCGGACCTGCCTGTGAGGCACCGGTTCATACCCGCGTGAAAGCGGACATGAGCTGCCTCAGCGTCGCGGCCGCCAGCGTTCTCGCCAAGGTCGCAAGGGACCGCATCATGGTTGAGCTGCACGAGGAATATCCGGCCTTCGGCTGGAACGAAAACAAAGGGTATGCCACGTTCTCGCACCGGGCTGCCATCCGTTCGTCCGGTCCCACGCGATACCACAGGACCAGCTGGAACCTGCTCTAGCTTCCGGCTTGGCTTGGGATCGGGCAGCCGGTTCGGGCGTGGCGGCGAGTCAGCGCTCCATGGTGCAAGATGGAACTATGAGTGCCGAGGATCTTGAGAACTACGAAACCGACATGGAGCTGCAGCTCTACCGCGAATACCGCGACGTCGTTGGTTTGTTCAGCTACGTTGTCGAGACCGAGCGCCGGTTCTATCTGGCAAACCACGTCGATTTGCAGGCGCGCAGCGCGGACGGCGAGGTCTATTTCGACCTGACGCTGCAGGACGCCTGGGTTTGGGACGTCTACCGCTCGGCGCGCTTTGTGAAGAACGTCCGCGTCATCACGTTCAAGGACGTCAACGTGGAAGAACTGCCGCGCAATGAGGAACTTTCCTTGCCGAAGGACGGCGATCTGGGCGATCTCGGCAACTTGGGCAACTAGGAAGCACTTCCACTTTTCCTCCACACCGTCTCTTTGACTGAGTTTCCCACATAGCCAAACTGACCTCTGTCTTCGGGTTGCCCGTACCTCCAGGCTGGAACCGGAGGTGGTCATGAAAGCCAAAGACTTGTTGGGACAGCACGGCGAAGCCCTGGCTGTTGGGTTTCTTGAGACCCAGGGAATGCGGATTGTGGACCGCAATTGGAGATGCTCCGAGGGCGAGATCGACATCGTGGCGCTCGACGGCGACACTCTGGTGATCGCCGAGGTCAAGACCCGGAAGAACCTGGCTTACGGGCATCCTTTCGAAGCTGTTGGGGCGGCCAAGCTTGCGCGGCTGCACCGCTTGGCCCTGTCTTGGTGCCGTGATCACGAGCTGCGCGCCTCGCGGCGCCGGGTGGACGTCGTGGGAATCATCGACGACGGCGTGGGCGAACCAAGGCTCGAACACCTCCGGGGTGTGGGCTAGATGGGCGTCGGACGAAGCTACTCGGTGGCGTTGCTGGGCCTGAACGGCTACATCGTGGAGGTCGAGGCAGACATTGGCCAGACTCTCCCGAACTTTGTGATCCTGGGCTTGCCCGATGCCTCCCTTAACGAAGCCAAGGAACGTATTCGTTCTGCGGCCCAGAATTCCGGTATCCCGCTGAGCCGTCGGAAGATTACCGCCAATCTCATCCCGGCGTCGCTTCCGAAACGAGGCTCGGGGTTCGACCTCGCGATCACCATGGCAGTATTGCGCGCTGCTGGTGATATCCGTTCCACCGAAGGTGCCGTTTTCATCTCCGAGTTGGGACTGGATGGCAGGTTGAGACCGGTTCGCGGCATCCTGCCGGCGGTCATGGCGGCTGTTCAGGCAGGACACCACGAAATTGTGGTGGCCCAAGCGAACGTTGCCGAAGCAGGGTTGGTTCCCGGGGCGATGGTTCGTGGTTACAAGACCCTGGCCCGGCTTGCGTTTGATTTCGGAGCCGATCCCCAGGACCTGGCCTTGGACTACGATCCCGCGGAAGGCACGGTTATGGACGGGGACACAGAAGCAGCCGTCGTCCCGGATCTTTGTGATGTTTCGGGTCAGGGGGAAGCACGCCGGGCCCTGGAGGTCGCGGCAGCCGGGGCGCACCATGTGTTGTTATGCGGTCCACCCGGTGCCGGCAAGACCATGCTCGCAGAACGGCTGCCGGGCCTCTTACCGGATTTGGGCGATCAAGAATCCATGGAGGTCACGGCGATCCATTCACTCTCGGCCGTCCATGTTGACTCGGTACAACTGTTGCGGCGTCCGCCGTTTGAGAATCCCCACCATAGCGCGACTGCCGCTGCCATCATCGGGGGTGGTTCCGGCCTGCCACGGCCTGGAGCGGCCTCACGGGCCCACCGGGGCGTCTTGTTCCTGGACGAGGCGCCCGAGTACGAACGAAGGGTCCTGGACGCTCTCCGGCAACCCTTGGAGAGCGGAGAGCTGGTCATTCATCGCTCGGCCGGTACAGCAGCATATCCGGCCCGCTTCCAACTGGTCCTCGCGGCGAATCCATGCCCGTGCGGGAAGGCTACCGGCAAGGGCCTAAATTGCACCTGTACCCCCGTGATGCGGCGGCGCTACTTCGGTCGGATTTCCGGGCCATTGCTGGATCGGGTCGACATCCAGCTCCAGGTGGAGCGTGTATCCCTCGCGGACTTCGGGCAATCCGGCGCGGAGGAAGACACAGCTACTGTCGGCGGGAGGGTCCATGCCGCCCGGTCGCGGCAACGTGAACGCCTGGCGAGTTTCGGGATGGAAACCAACTCGCAGGTTCCCGGGCGTGTACTCCGCGGCGAGCTGCGCCTCCCCTCCGCGACGACGAAAATTCTGGACACCTCCCTGGAACGGGGAATCCTCACCGCGAGAGGCTACGACCGCGTCCTACGCCTCGCGTGGACGCTCGCGGACCTAGGCCATCGGGAACGGCCCGGTAGCGACGACATCGGGCAGGCCCTTGGCCTGAGGCAGGCGGTTGCGGCCGCATGAAAGGAAACGCGATGAATGAACTGGGCGGGCAGCTGCTCTCGGACGTTCAAGGTCGGACGCGAGAGCGCGTGGCCCGGGCCGCACTGTCACGGTTGATGGAGCCGCAAGACGCAGCAGGCCTCGCGTTGGTGCGGGCGGCTGGAGCCGTTGACGGTTTGAGGATAGCGACGGGTGAGCTCGAGCCCGGGCCGGAGCTTGAGAAGGAAGTGACATCACTCTTGGCTGACAACGGGATTTCCTCCGGCGGAGCAGGACTGGCTGCGGCCCTGCGTCGGTGGGCGCCACGGATTCCGGATCTCGCTCCGGAACGGGATCTTGCCACCATGCAACGCCTTGGTGGCCGGACGATCATCCCTGGGGACCCGACGTGGCCGGCTCAGTTGGCCGATCTGGGCCTCCACGAACCGTTGTGTTTGTGGTGGCGGGGAAACGAATTGGAGTTTCCCCCAGTGCGGCGTGTGGTAGCCCTTGTCGGCTCCAGGGACAGCACCAGTTACGGGGCTTCCGTCACGGGAGACCTCGCATATGGGTTGGGCCAGCGTGGGTACACCGTCGTGTCGGGAGGAGCGTACGGGATTGATGCCCATGCACACCGCGGCGCTTTGACCGGCGGAACCACTGCCATCCCGACCATCGCGGTGATGGCCGGGGGAGTGGACAGGTACTACCCGTCCGGGAACGAGGACCTATTGCGGGCCGTTGCAAACCAAGGGGCGGTCATCGCGGAGGTTCCCCCGGGCTCGGCGCCCACCCGATATCGATTTCTTCAGCGGAATCGCATCATTGCGGCGCTCGCTGCCGTGACCGTCGTGGTGGAGGCCCGCTGGCGGTCGGGTGCACTGAACACTGCTCACCATGCCGAATCCATCGGCCGGACTGTCGCCGCGGTTCCGGGTTCCATCCACAGCGCCAACTCCGCGGGTTGCCATCGGCTCCTTCGGGACGGCGGGGCTGTTTGCGTCACGGACGTCGGAGAGATTGCCGAACTGGCGGGGTCCAGCGGTGAAGGGCTCGTCGAGGACAAGGGGGCGGCCGTCTCCGAGCACGATGGACTCACGCTCGAAGACCTGATCCTTTTGGATGCCCTACCTGTCCGCTCGACGACTTCGGTGGAGAAGCTCGCCGTGGTGGCGGGACTGAGTCCTGAGTCTGTTCGGGCGGGGCTTGGACGTCTCGGACTGCTCGGACTGGCGGTATCCGTGAGCGGCGCGTGGAAGCGGTCCGGGAAAAGCGGTTGAGTCATGTGAACAGGCACGGACGGAACGCGCCGAGATTGAACCTGATTCCACCCCTGAACGTGGCGATGCCATCCTTCGCTGGCCCCGGCTGGCAGAGTGGAAGGGTGCAAGAGAAAACGCTCCCCGAAGCACTCGCTGGGCCCCTTCAGGACTTCCGGCGCTACCTTGAAGGGGAACGAGCCAGGTCCTCCCACACTGTGAGGGCGTACATCGCAGACGTCGAGAACTTGCTGCATTTTGCCGTCGCCGAGGGCGTGGGGGAGATCGCAGCCTTGGAGCTGGGCACTCTACGTCGCTGGCTCGGAGCCCAGAGCGAAGCCGGGCGGTCCAGGGCAACGCTCGCCCGGCATGCAGCCACAGCCCGCGCATTCACCTCCTGGGCGCTGAGGGAAGAGCTGATCGTTTCGGACCCGGCTATTCGCCTCCAAGCCCCCAAACGGGACCACACCCTCCCTGGAGTCCTTCATCAGCAACAGGTTTCCAGGATCTTCGAGAACCTGTCGGAGCGCGCCGCCGATGGTTCACCGATGCCGTTGCGAAACCGTGCCATCGTCGAATTGCTGTACGCCACCGGAATCCGCGTGGGCGAGCTCGCGGGCCTCGACATCGACGATCTGGATGTGGATCGCCGAACTCTTCGTGTGCTCGGCAAGGGGAACAAGGAACGTACGGTTCCGTACGGGGTCCCGGCTGCGCTCGCCGTCGACGACTGGCTTCGCCGTGGCCGGCCGCGACTCGCAACTGCGGGCAGCGGCCCGGCGCTCTTCCTCGGTTCGAGAGGCAGCCGAATCGATCAGCGCCAGGCGCGCAGCGTCGTCAACGAGCTCTTAACGGCCTTGGGGGATACATCGGCAACCGGACCCCACGCACTGCGTCACACAGCCGCCACCCATTTGCTCGACGGCGGGGCGGATCTACGTGCGGTTCAGGAGATACTGGGACACAGCAGCCTCGCGACAACCCAGATCTACACCCACGTGTCGGTGGACCGGCTTCGTAAGAGCTACCAACAAGCCCATCCCCGTGCTTAGGGCCCCCCGACCCCCGGAAACCGTGCATCCCGCCGAAGAGTCCCCGCGGGAGGAAACTCGCCTTCCGGGAATCGCACTGGCGTATTTCCGGTCTGTACGGCAAAATGAAAGCATTGCCGGGGAACTTTCAACCTAAACTTGAATGTTCTTCCGGCGTGGAAAAAATCATAGATAGGCAGGGAAACCGGAACAGCGCAGCACCGCACAGCAAACTTCATCCAGGCAGAGGTCGTTGGGGAAGACGTACCTACAGCTATGGAGGATGGAATGTCTGTTGCTACAACCCGCGGTGTCTTGTTTGTGCATTCGGCCCCTACCGCGTTGTGCCCTCATGTTGAGTGGGCCATCGGATCGGTCGTGGACAAGCGAACCGATCTTGAGTGGACCCCTCAACCGGCCGCGCCCGGGATGTTCCGTGCCGAGCTCTCCTGGGTGGGAGTCCCGGGCACGGGTGCCCAATTGGCGTCCGCTTTGCGCGGGTGGGCGCATCTTCGCTACGAAGTCACCGAGGAGCCCAGCCAAGGCGTGGACGGTGCACGTTGGTCACACACGCCGGAGCTGGGTATTTTCCATGCCGTTACGGATGTCCACGGCAACATCATGGTGACCGAGGACCGCATCCGCTACGCCTACGAGTCGGCGGCTGGGGCTCCGTCGGCTGTCTATCATGAGCTTTCCTTGGCGCTCGGCGAGGCCTGGGACGAAGAACTCGAGCCCTTCCGGCATGCTGCGGAGGGCGCCCCTGTCCGCTGGCTCCACCAGGTCGGCTGAACCTTGGCCGGCCCTCGTGCCGGAGCGAAGGGCCGAAAACGCTTTCCATAGCCAAGAGGAGGGCCTCACCTCAGTGAGACCCTCCTCTTATGCGTCAATGGTGCGGCGATTGCCGTCGAGCTGGCAGCAGTTGTCAGACGTTTCGGATAGCGATGACAGCGTTGTGGCCGCCGAAGCCGAAGGAGTTGCTCAGTGCAACGATGTCACCGGCAGGCAAAGTGCGCGCGGAAGTGACGACGTCGAGCGGGATCTCCGGATCCTGGTTCTCAAGGTTGATGGTCAACGGAGCCTGGCGTTCGTAGACAGCGAGGACTGTCAGCACGGCTTCCACGGCCCCTGAGGCACCCAACAGGTGGCCCATCTGGGACTTGGTGGCAGAGACCGCCACATTGTCGACGTGGGCGCCCAAGGCAGCACGGAGCGCTGTGTACTCGGGCTTGTCACCGACGGGCGTGGACGTGGCGTGGGCGTTGACGTGCACAATGTCTTCCGCCTGGATGCGTGCATCGAACATGGCAGCCTTCAAGGCGCGGATAGCGCCCAGGCCCTCAGGGTCCGGGGCTGTGATGTGGTAGGCATCGGCCGTGACCGAAGTGCCGGCGAGTTCGGCATAGATGCGCGCACCGCGGGCGATGGCGTGCTCTTCGGCTTCCAGTACCAGGGCGCCGGCACCTTCGCCCATGACGAAGCCGTCGCGGTCGCGGTCGTAAGGGCGCGAAGCGTGCTCGGGATCGTCGTTGCGGCGGGAGAGGGCCTGCATTGAAGAGAACGCAGCGAGTGGCATCGGGTGGATGGCGGCTTCGGCGCCACCGCATACGACGACGTCGGCCTTGCCCGAGCGGATGAGATCGAGGCCTAGGTGCATGGCTTCGGTACCGGAAGCACACGCCGAAACCGGGGTGTGCGCACCGGCGCGGGCACCAAGGTCAAGGCTGACCGCAGCTGCGACGCCGTTCGGCATGAGCATGGGGACCGTCATGGGCAGGACCCGGCGAGGGCCCTTTTCCCTCAGCGTGTCCCAAGCGTCCAGGAGCGTCCAGACGCCGCCGATACCCGTGGCGAAAGCCACGGCAAGGCGATCGTGGTCGATTTCGGTGATACCCGAATCTGCCCAGGCCTCTCGTGCGGCAATGACGCCGAACTGTGTGGACGGGTCCATGCGCTTGGCTTCAACGCGGCTCAGAACCTCAAGGGCCGGCGTCGAGCACCGGGCGGCAAAGTGGACCGGAAGGTCATACTTGGCAACCCACTCGTCTTCGAGCGTGTGGGCACCGGAGACCCCTTTGAGCGCGTTCTTCCACATCGTGGGGACGTCGCCGCCGATGGGCGTTGTGGCGCCCAGACCGGTTATGACTACTTTGCGTGCCATGCGATCACTCTCTGTCGGATCAGCCCACCCATGTGCTGTTTACCGGGGAGGCAGGAGAAAACTTTGGGACATAAAGCACCTGTGCCGGGCTTCGGATGCAACAGCTCGCACCCGAAGTCCGGCACAGTTGAGGCCAGGCTAGGCCTGTGCGTTCGAGATGAAGTTGACGGCGTCGCCGACGGTCTTCAGGTTCTTGACCTCTTCGTCCGGGATGCGAACGCCGAACTTCTCTTCAGCGTTGACGACGATGGTCATCATGGAGATTGAGTCGATGTCCAGGTCCTCGGTGAAGGACTTGTCGAGCTCGACGGCTTCGGTGGCGAGGCCGGTCTCTTCGTTCACGATTTCAGCCAGGCCGGCCAGGATTTCTTCGTTGCTAGCCATTGTTGGCTCCTTTTCTTGTTGTGCCGGCTGCTGCCGGAAATGGGGGCAAACCGCGGATACGGCTTGGGTTTCAAAGCACTATTCAATTAGCAGGTCGAAGCGATCCGAATTACGGAAGAACCACTACCTGGGCACCAAAGACCAAGCCGGCACCGAAGCCGATCTGCAAGGCCAGGCCGCCGCTGAGCCCGGGGTTCTCCTGCAGGAGACGGTGCGTGGCCAGCGGAATGGAAGCGGCGGAGGTGTTTCCGGCGTCGGCGATGTCGCGTGCAACCACCACTGTCTCGGGGAGCTTGAGTTTCTTGACCATTTCATCCACGATGCGCATGTTCGCCTGATGGGGGATGAAGGCAGCTAGGTCCGAGGCTTCAATCCCGGCGACGTCCAGTGCCTGCTGGGCCACCTTCGCCATTTCCCAGACTGCCCAGCGGAAGACCGTCTGGCCATCTTGGCGGAGCGTCGGCCAAACATCCTGCGCGGCCGAAATGATGGCCTGGTCGTCCGACTCGTCTGAATGGCGGGCAGTCTCGCCCAGCTTGCGGACCTCGTCGAGGGAATGCGTCATGCCGATCGCGTTCCATTTGCTGCCATCGGATCCCCAGACGGAGGGTCCGATGCCAGGGGTATCGGACGGGCCGATAATAACGGCTCCGGCACCGTCGCCGAGAAGGAAGGAAATGGTGCGTTCGTGGTTGTCGATGACGTCCGAGAGCTTTTCGGCGCCGATCACCAAGACGTATTCAGCCGCACCCGAGCGGACCAAGGCGTCGCCCTGCGCAATACCGTAGCAGTAACCTGCACATGCCGCGGAGATGTCATACGCCGGTGCCGGCGTGGCGCCCAAGCGGTCGGTGAGTGCAGCTGCCGCGGAGGGCGTGGCATACGGGTGCGTGACGGTGGAGACAATGACGGCACCTAGCTGGGACGCCTCGATGCCGGCGTGCTTGAGTGCCTCGCGGGCGGCTCCCTCGGCCATGTCGATGACGCTGACATCGGCGGCGGCCCGGTGGCGGGTCACGATGCCGGTGCGCTGCCGTATCCACTCGTCCGAGGAATCGATCCATTGGCAAACGTCATCGTTTGTGACGATGACGTCCGGGCGGTATACCCCGATGCCGACGATGCGCGAGTATTCATTGGTTGGTGCTTGCTTGAGTACGGGGGCGCTCATGATTTTCCCTCCAGTTCCGCGAAGAGTGCGAGTGCCGCGGACAAGTCATCCGGTGTCTTGACGGCGACGGTTTTGACGCCCGGCATGCCGCGCTTGGCAAGTCCCGCCAAGGTGCCGGCCGGCGCCAGTTCGATGAGTCCGGTGACACCGCGCTGGACCAGAGTCTCCATGCAGAGGTCCCAACGAACGGGCCGTGAGACCTGGGCAATCAGGCTCTCGACGGCGGCGCCGCCGTCCGTTACTTCCTGGCCGTCGAAGTTCGAAAGCAAGGGGACCGTGGGAGCCTGCGGCTTCAGCGACGGACGGAGTGCTTCCAGCGCGCTCACGGCCGGAGCCATGTGGGAGGTGTGGAATGCTCCGGCGACCTTCAGCGGGATGACCCTGGCCTTGGCCGGCGGGTTGTCAGCGAGTGCCTTGAGCTGTTCGAATGTGCCTGCGGCGACGGTCTGGCCCGCACCGTTGACGTTCGCGGGGGTCGCTCCGGCAGCCTCGATGGCCGCAAGGACCTCGACCGGATCACCGCCGACAATAGCACTCATGCCCGTAGGTGTGACGGCGGCAGCGGCGGCCATATTGTTGGCACGCTCGCGGACGAACGTCATGGCTTCGTCTTCGCTGAGGACGCCGGCAAGTGCCGAAGCCGTGATCTCACCGACCGAGTGTCCGGCGAGGACGACCGGAAGGGTGTTGAGGTCGACGTCGAACAACGACTTCGCTGCGACAAGCCCTGCGGCGACGATCAAGGGTTGCGCAATGGCGGTGTCCTTGATGGATTCTTCATCGGAGGTGGTGCCGTGGGCTTTGAGGTCGATGCCTGCGATTTCGCTCAGGGAGGCCAGATGGCCTTCTACGGAAGGGAGCTCCAGCCAAGGGGCCAAAAATCCAGGGGTCTGGGAGCCCTGTCCAGGGCAGACGATTGCAAGCACTTAACCAGCTTTCCAAATTGCCGCGTGAACTAGCGGTGTTTGCTTACACCAAGCTCACTGGGTCAGTTTGTAGGAAGTCTACAACGGTTCACCCCGCGGAGCGGGAACCGTGACGCTCCGACGACGCCTTCGGCTGAGCCGAAAGCCTGCCCACAACCAGAGCAGTTTGGAGCACAAAAGCCTCTCGGGGCAGGAGCGGATCCCACCCTGTGACGTCGCAGACGCGCTTGAGACGATACCGCACGGTGTTTGCATGGACGAACAGCTCTCGGGCGGTCGCTTCGAGGGAATGGCCGAGCTCCAAGTAAGTGCTGAGCGTTTCGATGAGCCCGTTGGACGCGGCCAGAAGCGGCCGGTAGATGTTCTTGATGAGCGAGCGGCGCGCGGCGTCGTCGCCTGAGGCGACGCGTTCCGGAAGCAGGTCGTCAGCGGCTACCGGTCGCGGCGCCGAGGGCCAAGCCTTCGCCGCTGTGAGACCCGCGAACGCGGCTTGGGCTGAGCTGCTTGCTTCCAGCAGGGAGCCGGCCTCCGGACCGTAGACCACGGCGCCGGGGGCGAAAAGTTCGCTCAGCTTCAGATATGCGGTGTCGCGGTCTTGCACGCCACCCAGAATCAGGATGAGCCGGTCACCCTGGATACCGACCAAGGCGTCTTCCGCGTAGCGTCCGGCGGTCCGGCGCAACTCGCTCACATAGCTCGCGCTGGGTTCCGACGGCGAATTTCCCACCATCACCGTGAAGCGCTCCTGGGCCTTCCATCCGAGGGCGGCGATGCGGGAGCGAAGGGCATCGGTGTTCTCGCCACGGAGGATCGCGTCCACGATCAGGGCTTCGAGCCGGGTGTCCCAGGAACCGCGGGACTCCGCGGCGCGGGCATAGACGTCCGCAGCGGCGAATGCCACCTCGCGCGAATAGCGCAGGACCGCTTCGCGTAGGGAGGGCTGATCGGGTTCAGGCGCGATCACTGGGACCTGGTCTTCCACGACTTCGACGACAATCCTTATCAGCTGAAGGGCCTTTTGCAGGCTGATGGAGCGGGTCAGCTCGGTCGGGGCATTGCCGAAGACGTCGGTCAGGATCCACGACGGCGAGCTGGGCCGTTCATACCACGTCACGAAAGCCGCGATTCCGTTTTGGGCAACAAGGCCCAAGGCGGAACGTTCGTCGGAGCTCAACCGGCTGTACCACGGCAGCGATTTCTCGAGCTTGCGCATAGTGGTGGTGGAAAGTTGCCCCACATTGGCGCGGAGCCGCTTGAGGGTCTCCGCCTTTTCCGGTGATACCGCGCGCGCAGCCGCTTTGCGTTTGACGGGGGTGTGAATCGGCTCTGCCATGCCTTGAGCATACGGCCCATTATCCACAAGCTCCATTTGTGCGAAGGCTACAACTGCGGTTGGCGTGCGTCACGCGAAAGCCGGGCCGCTGCCGGGTTGCTGTGCGGTGATTGTTAAAGCCCGACGGCGGTCCGCACCTTTCGGTGTGGACCGCCGTCGAGATGTTGCTGGCTTCGCTGGAGGCTTAGCTTTCGCCGCCTGCCCCGCCGGTAGTGCCGGCGTTGACATCGAGAAGACGGTACTTCTCGATTGCCTGGGCCGGCGCCTGGGCATCGACCTCGCCCCTGGCCGCGAGGAGTTGGAGGGTTTTGGTGACGATGGAGTGGGTGTCGTTTTTGAAGTAGCGGCGGGCGGCTTGGCGGGTGTCGGAGAAGCCGAAGCCGTCGGCGCCGAGGGAGGCGAATTCGTTGGGGATGAATTGGCGGATTTGGTCGGGGACGGCTTTCATGTAGTCGGTGACGGCGATGACGGGTCCGGTGGCGTTGGCGAGTTGCTGGGCTACGAAGGGGGTGCGGGGTTCGTCGCCGGGGTTCAGGAAGGCGTGTTCTTCGGCGGCGAGTCCGTCGCGTCGGAGTTCGTTCCAGGAGGTCACGGACCAGACCTCGGCTGCGACTGCCCAGTCGGTGGCGAGGATGTGTTGGGCTTCGATGGCCCAGGGGATTGAGACGCCCGAGGCCAGGATGTGTGCGCGGGGCCGGTTGGTGTGTTGGTCTGCTGGTTCCGCGGGGGAGAGGAGGTAGATGCCTTTGAGGAGGCCTTCGGTGTCGAGGTTTTCCGGTTCCGCGGGTTGGCTGATGGGCTCGTTGTACACGGTGAGGTAGTACATTACGTTTCTATCGGATGCGGCTTCGGTTCCTTCGCCGCTTGCGGCGGGTCCGTACATGGTTTCGAGTCCGTGGCGGATGATGTGGCCGATTTCGTAGCCGTAGGCGGGGTCGTAGGTGCGGACGGCGGGGTTGGTGGAGGCCAGGATGGGGGAGTGGCCGTCGGCGTGTTGGAGTCCTTCGCCGGTGAGGGTGGTCCGTCCTGCGGTGGCGCCGATGATGAAGCCGCGGGTCATTTGGTCCGCGGCGGCCCAGAAGGCGTCGCCGGTGCGTTGGAAGCCGAACATGGAGTAGAACACGTAGATCGGGACGAGGGGTTCGCCGTGGGTGGCGTAGGCGGTGCCGGCGGCGGTGAACGCGGCGACGGCGCCGGCTTCGTTGATGCCGGGGTGGATGAGTTGTCCCATGGGGGATTCCTTGTAGGCCAGGACGAGGTCCCGGTCCACGGAGAGGTAGTTCTGGCCCTTGGGGTTGTAGATTTTCGCGGTGGGGAAGAACGCGTCCATGCCGAAGGTGCGTGATTCGTCCGGGACGACCGGGACGAAGCGTTTGCCGAAGTTCTTGTCCCGCATGAGGTCTTTCAGGAGCCTCACGAAGGCCATGGTGGTGGCGGCTTGTTGTTTGCCGGAGCCGCGTTTGGCGACGTCGTAGGATGTGGCCTCGGGCAGGGTGACGGGGGTGTGGGTGTGGCGGCGTTCGGGCACGGGCCCGCCCAGGGCGGCGCGGCGTTCCATCATGTACCGGATTTCCGGGGCGTCGGGGCCGGGGTGGTAGTACGGGGGCCGGTAGAGGTCGGTGTCGAGTTGTTCGTCGGTGATGGGGATGCGCAGGTGGTCCCGGAAGGCTTTGAGGTCTTCCATGGTGAGTTTCTTCATCTGGTGGGTCGCGTTGCGGCCTTCGAAGTGGGGTCCGAGTCCGTAGCCCTTGACGGTCTTGGCCAGGATCACGGTGGGTTTGCCCTTGAATTCGGTTGCGGCCTTGTACGCGGCGTAGACCTTGCGGTAGTCGTGGCCGCCGCGTTTGAGGTTCCAGATCTGTTCGTCGTCCAGGTCCGCGACCATGTCCTTGGTGGCCGGGGTTTTCCCGAAGAAGTGTTCGCGGACGAACCCGCCGGACTCGGCCTTGTAGGTCTGGTAGTCCCCGTCGACGGTTTCGTTCATGATCTTCACCAGGGACCCGTCGGTGTCTTTGGCCAGGAGGGCATCCCATTCCCGGCCCCAGACGACCTTGATCACGTTCCAGCCCGCGCCGCGGAAGAATGCTTCCAGTTCCTGCATGATCTTCCCGTTGCCCCGGACCGGTCCGTCCAGGCGCTGGAGGTTGCAGTTGATCACGAAGTTCAGGTTGTCCAGGTTCTCGTTCGCGGCGAGCTGGAGCAGGCCGCGGGACTCGGGCTCGTCCATTTCCCCGTCGCCCAGGAACGCCCAGACCTGCTGGTCACTGGTGTCTTTCAGGCCGCGGTCGTGCAGGTAGCGGTTGGACTGGGCCTGGTAGATCGCGTTCATCGGGCCGATGCCCATGGACACGGTGGGGAATTCCCAGAACGCGGGCATCAGGCGCGGGTGCGGGTAAGAGGAAAGGGCGTGGCCTTGTTTGGACTTTTCCTGCCGGAACCCGTTCAGGTCCTCTTCCGTGAGCCGGCCTTCCATGAACGCCCGGGCGTACATGCCCGGGGACGCGTGTCCCTGGAAGAAGACCTGGTCTCCGCCGCCGGGGTGGTCCTTGCCGCGGAAGAAATGATTGAAACCGACCTCGTACAAGGTCGCGGCACCGGCATAGGTCGAGATATGCCCGCCGACCCCGATATCGGCCCGCTGCGCCCGGTGCACCATCACGGCCGCGTTCCAGCGCATGTATGCCCGGTACCGTCGCTCGAATTCCTCGTTGCCCGGGAACGGCGCTTCCTGGTCCGCCGGGATCGTGTTCACGTAATCAGTCGTCGTGACCATCGGTACCCCGACCGACTGCGAACCCGCCCGCTGAAGCAGGCTACGCATGATGAACTGCGCCCGCTCCGTGCCCTGCTCCCTGATCAACGCATCCAAAGACTCAACCCACTCGGCAGTCTCTTCCGGATCACGATCAGGCAGCTGGGAAGTCAACCCGCTAAGGATGTGTGAGGTCTCTTCTCCTGCAGCCACGTCCAACCTCTCTTTTGGCGCATTCATCGTCGCCTCAGGTCCGGCAGGGTAACTGCCCGTCATGAACGCGGCGTGTGCGACATATCGGTTACAACAGTCCGGTCATGTGCGCCGGACAGGTTCTCTTGAGCTCAAGCTGCGCTATTCGCGGCGGGCGGTTGCCCTGCAGCCAAAGTCTTCACTGGCCACTGTAGCTTTGTAGGAGCCGCGATGCGTAGCCGCGCTGCCGCAAAGGCGTTGTATGTCACACTCAAGCTGTTACATCGTATGCAGTCGTAGCGGTAACCATGGCTGCGGCTCCGACTGCAGACCCGTTTGCAGCCATGGCTTGGGCTTGGCCGGGGCGCAGAATATGGTGGAACGGGGGACAATGGCTTGAAGCACACGCCCAAAGGGTGTTGGCTTGTAGTAATCGAAATCACTTCAAGAGGAGGAAACGTGAGCGAGGCCGACGCCGCCACATCGGTAAATGTGGCGGAAAGATTGGGTTTCAAAGATGGGGATCTAATTCAGGAACTCGGTTACGACGATGATGTCGATTTCGATTTGCGTGATGACATTGAGGAACTCACGGGTTCCGAACTGCTTGACGAAGACGATCACGAGGTAGTGGATGCGGTTATTTTCTGGTGGCGCGACGGCGACGGGGACCTTGTCGACGCCCTCGTGGATTCATTGACCACGCTGGGAGAAGGCGGTGTGGTGTGGGTGTTGACCCCGAAATCCGGCCGCGATAACTATGTTTCCCCGTCAGATATCCAGGACGCTGCTCCCACTGCTGGCTTGCATTGCACAACCTCCGCAGGCGTCTCCAAGGACTGGAGCGCCACGAGGCTTGTAGCGCGCAAGACGAACAAATGACGCATACCAAGTTGAACTCTGTCGGGCTGCATCCTGGAGTTCCTGCCGTAGGCCAGGAAGCCCCGGATTTTGAGCTAGTGAACCAATTCGGGGAGCCAATCCGCCTGTCCAGTCTTCGCGGCCGCAACGTGGTGGTGGTCTTCTACCCCTTCGCCTTCTCCGGGATCTGCACGGGGGAACTGTGTGAGATCCGCGACAATCTTGGTATTTTCGAACACTCCAACGCCACTGTCCTGGGGATCTCGGTGGACAGCAAGTTCGCTTTGAGGGCCTATGCGGACAAGGAAGGCTACGAGTTTGATCTCCTGGCCGACTTCTGGCCGCACGGGGCAGTTGCTGAGAAATATGGCGTTTTCGATGCCGCTACGGGCATGTCGTTGCGGGGCACTTTCATTATTGATGCCGCAGGCATCCTCCGTTATGTGGTCGTCAATCCGCGCGGCCAAGCACGGGACCTTACGGAGTATCGTGAGGCATTGTCCGCCCTGGGCCAGGCCTAGCGCCGATGAGCGCCCAACGGCCGGGCGTCGGAATGACCGGCTTCGCTGTTCTGCCGTCGGCCTCGACTACTGAGTTGGATCGGGATGAACTCGACGCCCTCCGGCAGGCCGCCGGGATTCTCGGTGGTAAGCGGTTTGCCGTTCTGACGGGAGCCGGCCTGAGCACTGACTCCGGAATTCCCGATTACCGGGGCCCGGGGGCCGCGCCCCGGAATCCCATGACCTTCCAGGAGTTCACAGGAAGCGCTGCGAACCGGCGCCGATACTGGGCAAGGAACCACCTTGGATGGTCGCATCTCCGGCATGCCGACCCGAATGCCGGGCACGCCGCCGTCGCACTCCTTGAACGGCGGGGCCTGCTTACG
The DNA here is from genome assembly GCF_039539965.1 of Arthrobacter methylotrophus. Lineage (NCBI taxonomy): Bacteria > Bacillati > Actinomycetota > Actinomycetes > Micrococcales > Micrococcaceae > Arthrobacter > Arthrobacter methylotrophus. The sequence continues at coordinate 1,284,939 of NZ_BAABED010000001.1, forward strand.
GGACTCATCACTCAGAATGTGGACCGTCTGCACGAAGCCGCCGGCAGCGCCAATGTGGTGGACCTGCATGGCCGCTACGATCGCGTGATCTGCTTGGGCGGGGGCCATGTCTTCACCCGAAGCCTCCTCGCGTCGATCCTTGAGGAGATCAATCCCGGGTTCCTGGAGGCCGCCCAAGCGTCGGGCGTCGTGGAGATGGCGCCTGACGCCGATGCCTCGATGGAGGATCCCCAACTCATCCGATCATTCGTCGTCGCTGTTTGTCCCGTCTGTGGAGGGACGCTCAAGCCCGATTTTGTGTACTTTGGTGAAAATGTTCCCAAGGATCGGGTGCAACGCGCCTATTCGATGGTGGACGACGCCGGGGCCTTGCTGGTTGCGGGTTCTTCCTTGACGGTGATGAGCGGGCTGAGGTTCGTCAGGCACGCCGCCAAGCTCGGCAAGCCTGTAGTCATCATCAACCGTGGACCTACACGCGGCGACGACTTCGCGAGCCTCAAGATGGAAGCAGGGGTCAGCGGTGCCTTGGCCTGGCTCGCTGCTGAACTTCCCGAGCTGTTGCCTCCTCACCAGCCGATTGGTGTTCCGGGCGATTGATCCGGTAGAGTACATGTTCGTTGGTTGAAGCGCCGAGGGCGCTGATATCAGTCTTTGGGTCTTTAGCTCAGCTGGTAGAGCGCCACGTTTACACCGTGGATGTCATCGGTTCGATCCCGGTAGGACCCACCACGTAAAAAGAGTCCCTGAACTGCGAAATAGCAGTTCAGGGACTCTTTCTTTTGCGTCGGAGATCGATTGAGGGTTTTTTTGGGGGGGGTATAGGACAAAACGTGTGCAAATCCCGGGCGCGTCAGCCCGCCAACACTGGGAAAGCCCCTCCCTTACACACGTCCTGTCTTATGACCCCGAGTTGCCGCACCCCCACCGGACTCTGGATCCGAATCTGTAAGATTCGAGTTGTCACACAACGCACTGGACAGCGCACTGGAGATGGGGAAGACATATGGGCCACAAACTCTTTTACGGCGGAGACGAAATCCGGCTGCACGATCACGAGGACCTTACGATCCTCAAGGAGACCATCCATTACGCGCTGGAAGCGAGGGATCCGTCGTTCGTTGTTATCAAAAACCAGAGCGGTGACCGGGTCCACCTGTTGATCACTCCAGGAATCGCGGTCCGCATCGATGAGTACGCCGAACACGGGATCCAGGCCTGAGCCGTCCCGAAACCGAGCGCTAAGGAACTCGACACCTCCTATCAGGTCAGTATTCGGGGCTGGTGGTTGTCCCGGGCCGTTGGGCGGTCCAGAATGGTCAGCATGACGGCGCCCAGTGATTCAGCCCATGCCAAGAGGTTGGCGGTCATCGGCACGGCGGTGTTCGCCGCCGCCCCCGCAACCGTTGCAGGTTTGCTGCCGTGGGTGGTGACGCGGTGGAAGGTGCACGAGCCCGTACCGGGCGGATTACCCGCCCAATGTGCGGGTGTCCTGCTGATTGGCGCCGGCGCGGCGGTGATCACCAATTCGTTTGTGCGGTTTGCCCTCGAGGGAATGGGTACCCCGGCGCCCTTTGCTCCGCCGAAGAACCTTGTGGTCGGCGGGTTCTACAGATACGTGCGGAACCCCATCTATGTAGCCATCGGGGCCGCGGTCGTCGGACAGGGCTTGCTATTCGGAGAGCCGAAGCTGTTTGGCCTGGCGGCCTTGGGAGCCGTTCCCGTGGTGGCCTTCGTCAGGTTGCACGAGGAACCGACACTGGAACGCAAGTTTGGCGCCGAGTACGAGGAGTACCGCGCCAACGTCCCGCGCTGGTTGCCACGACCCACTCCGTGGCTACCGAGCTAGCGGCGCGTGCAACCGAGCTAGCGACGCCTGGGGAATTGGAAGAGCTCTCCACCGCGACTATTGGGGGATGCCGCGGTGGAGAGCTCATAAATGAATATACAGAGAATTTCTGGATAAGGAAAGGAAGAGGTTCGGCGTCCGTCGCGACTCCCGCCAGCAGTCAGCCATTATGATGGTAGTTGTTCAGTGGATTGAACAAACGTGATTGCCGTGAATCGGAGTTCCGCCGCCCCAGGGCGGCATTTCCGTCTGGCACACGCCCACTCTGCGCCAGGCGCTCGATTGCGAAGGAGAATCATGGCCGATTCCCGCACCTCACGTTCCGCCGAAGGGTTGGGGAGCTCCTCGCCGGCGCCGGCCGTGACCCGCGCAGCAGCGGTCATGGATGCCTTGGCTGCGGCTCCTTCCGGGCGACTGACGCTTAGCGACCTTTCGAGGGAACTTGGGATTCCGAAGTCTTCCACGTCAAATCTGTTGCTGGCCCTGGAGGAAGCCCGGCTCATCACGCGCGAAGGTGCCGACTTTTCGCTCGGCAGGAAACTGGTTGAACTCGGGGCGGCCTACCTCAGCCGCCTCGATGAGGTGCAAGAGTTCTACAAGTTCTGCGAGCAGGCCCCAACGTTGTCTGGTGAAACCGTGCGAATCGCAATGATCGACGGCGATCACATCATCTACCTTGCACGCTATGAGGGGCACCCGGCCGTCCGGCTCACCTCGAACATCGGCGACAAAATGCCCCTTTCGCTGAGTGCGGTCGGCAAAGTGCTCCTGGCCCAACTTCACGACCATGACATCGAGGAGATGTTCCCGGACGACGTGGAGCTCCCTGTCATGACCCCGAAGTCTCTCCGGAGTGCCGCTGAGCTCAAGGCCCAAGTGGCTGCGATCCGCAAGCAGGGCTATGCCCTGGAAGACGAGGAATCGACCCTCGGCGTGGTGTGTCTCGCCGTGCCCGTGCCTACCCACGGGGCACACGGCCCCAGCCTCGGTCTCTCGGTGACTGCATTGAAGGCCACCTTTTCCGAAGAGCAAGCCGCCTTGATGGTCAAGGAGCTCAAGGAGCTTGCCCACTCGCTGGGCAACCCCATGGGCTAAAAACTTTTGGTGCGCGGGGGTCACTCTTTGGTAACCCGCAGATAAATCTGATTACAGCACTTGCAACCTGTTCATTCTGCTGTACTCTGTTCACTATAGTGATTCACGCCATAGGCGGCTGACGCTATCTCGCCAGGCCAACGGGGGTCTGGAGTGTTCTTGAGGGAGTGCTTGTGACAACTCGTACTAAGACAAAGCTTGCTGATATGGACGGCGCCGTAGTCGAGCCGGAACAGCTGCGAAGGGCAACTCTTGCCAGTTCCGTAGGATCCGCCCTGGAGTACTACGACTTCTACATCTATGGTCTGGCCTCGGCCCTGATCTTCGGACCGCTGTTCTTCAAGCCCTTGGGCGAAAGCGGCGCGTTGATCGCCTCGTTCGCTACCTATGGAGTTGGATTCGCGGCCCGGCCCTTCGGCGGAATCGTCTTCGGATACATCGGCGACCGTTTCGGCCGCAAGATGGTCCTCCTGCTGACCATCGGCATGATGGGCTTCGCCAGCTTCGCGATCGGCCTGTTGCCGACCTTCGATCAGGCTGGCCTGCTTGGTGCCGTGCTGCTCGTGACGCTGCGCATCGTCCAGGGCCTCGGTGCCGGAGCCGAGCAGGCAGGGGCAACGACCCTGATCTCCGAAGTTGCTCCGCCCAAGCGTCGCGGCTACTTCGCTTCGCTGCCTTTCGTCGGTATTCAGCTCGGAACCCTTCTTGGTGCAGGTACTTTCGCTCTGATCGGCATGGCCAACAAGAGCGTGCTCGAAGGCTGGCTGTGGCGCGTGCCGTTCCTTGCCAGCATCGTCCTGATCATCGTGGCAGTCTTCATCCGCCTCCGGTTGAAGGAAACTCCTGTGTTCCAGGAGCTGGAGAAGCACAAGAACGTGGTGAAGAACCCCGTTGGCGAGCTGCTGAGGCACTCAAAGAAGAACGTGCTGATTGGCATTGGCCTCCGCATGGGCGAGAACGGCAACTCCTCGATCTATTCGACGCTGCTGATCTCCTTTATTTCCGTCAAGGAAGGTGTCTTCCCAGGCGACAAGTTCATCGGACCGGTGGGCCTCCTGATCGCAGCAGGTTTCGCGGCCGTCATGGTGGTTACCTTCGGCGCCTTGTCCGACCGGATTGGCCGAGTGAAGGTATACCGCTACGGGGCCCTGTTCCAGGCCATCTTCGCCATCCCGGCGTTCTACCTCGTCACTCTTGGCAATGTCACGCTCGTGTGGGCCGTCATGGTGGTCGGTATCGCCCTTGGCGTGCAGTCCATGCTCGGCCCGCAGTGCCCGCTGCTGCCGGAATTGTTCGGTTCGCAGTACCGCTTCACGGGTGTCGCTCTGAGCCGTGAAATATCGGCTGTCTTTGCCGGCGGGTTCGTTCCCCTGATCGGTGCCGCCTTCCTTGCCGCAACGGGAAACTCGTGGGTGGTCCTCGCGGTTTACTCGCTGGTCCTGGCGCTGATCTCATACATCACCACGTTCTTCACTCCGGAAACGGCCGGCCGCGACCTTCTGTCCCTGGAGGACGCCAAGTAAGCACCGCCCGTGCCCGACGTACGCAAGCAGCGGCGGCCTCTTCCGATTCCGGAGGAGGCCGCCGATTTGTCGTCAACGGCGCCACCCAGCAAAGCGGCCCCTCCGGACTGAACCGGAGGAGCCGCGAAGGTGGGACTGAGTTGGGGGCGGTTTAGTAGAAGTGCACCGTGTCCACGAGGTGGGGGAGCTCTCCGCCGTCGAGGAACGTACGCAGGTTGCTGACGAAGCGCTCGGCGATGAGGCGGTTCTCGGCGGCGCTGAGTGCCGAGGTGTGGGGAGAGACCATGACTTTCGGGTGGTTCCACAGCGGGCTCTCCTGGGGGAGCGGCTCGACGGCGAAGACGTCCAGGCATGCGTAGGACACCTGGCCGTTGTCCAGCGCTTCGAGGAGTGCCTCCTCATCAATGACGGTTCCGCGTCCGACGTTGACAAGAACCGTGCCGGGCTTCATGGCCGAGAAGATCTCGTGGTTGAAGAGCTTCTCGGTGTATGGCGTTCCGGGCAAGGTGTTGACGACGGCATCGGCGGAAGCCAGGAGTCCAGCCAGGCCTTGGTTGTCCGCTACCTCGTTGATCCCTTCGATGGCTTCGATGTTCCGCTTGGTTCCGCTCACCTTCATGCCGAGTGCGCGGGCGATGCGGGCGGTTTCGAGGCCGATTTCGCCGAGTCCCGTGATGACCAGCTGGGAGCCGTTCACCAGCTTGGTGGGGGTGCGTAGCTCAGGCCAGACCTTGGCGGCTTGGTCTTGTGCGAGTTCCGCGCTGCGCTTGAATCCGTTGAGGATGCCCAGGGCCGCAAACTCGGCGAGCGGAAGCGCGTGCACGCCTGCGGAGGTGGTGACCTTGAACTTCTGCAAGGTTTCGCTGTCGAGGCCGGACGCTTTCACTGCGCCACCGGCGCCTGCGGCCATGGCGTGGATCCACTGCAGGTGGGGGTTGCTCTTGGCGATGCGGGCCAGGCCGGCCGGATTCTCGTTGGGGAAGCCGTAGAGGACCTGCGCCTTGTTCAGCATCGACCAGTAGCGTTCCTCCTGCTCGGGGGTGCGCTTGAAGTCCGGGTCTCCGGAGTGGTCGGCCGGGAAGCGTTCCGGTGGAAGCAGTTCGGGTTCGTAGAGCACCGTGATGCTCGGATCTACTGCACGGATACGCTCCACATGCTCGGACTCGAGCGGGACTGCGATCGCGATGGTGAGTTCATCAGTCGTCATGGTGTTCATCATACTGAATTGCGGCTAGGATATTGAACAGTTTTTGAAAGATGAACCACAAAGAAGTGAGGTGCAAGCGAAAGATGACCGCCAAGACCGTAGGGTTTGTGGGACTCGGGCTCATGGGCTTCCCCATGGCAGCAAATCTACTAGCCAACGGCTGGGAGGTAACTGCGTGGAACCGCTCGGCTGGCGCGCTCGCAGAGTTGGAGAAGCTCGACGGCAAGCGCTCGGAGTCGGTTGCCGGGCTCCGGGACCAAGCCGTCATCATCTTCATGCTGCCCGATCTCTCCTACATCCAGGATGCCGCCGCGCCGCTGCTCGATTCCTGGCGTTTGGAGGTGCCGCTTCCGGGAACCACCCTCGTAGTCATGAGCAGTGTGTCCCCGACAGCCGTCCAGGACTTCGGGCGGACGGTCCACAGCGCAAGCGGCGGGAATGCCGTCGTCGTCGATGCACCGGTCAGCGGGGGCACCAAAGGTGCGCAGGACGGGACCCTGGCCATCATGGTCGGAGCCGGGGAAGAGCACTTCCAGCGCTTGCTTCCAGTGCTTCGAGCCATGGGCACCACCGTCCGCCGCATGGGCGACTTGGGCGCCGGTTCGCTGGCAAAGGCCTGCAACCAGCTCATCGTCGGGACCACGACGGCGGCGCTTGCGGAAGCCGCCGAACTCGCCGAGCGCTCGGGCATGGATGTATCTTCCCTGTTCGACGTCCTGGCCGGCGGCCTTGCCGGAAGCCGGGTCCTGGAGATCGTCGGCCCACGCCTGACGGCCAAGGATTACGCTCCCACAGGTCCCGCGAAATTCATGCACAAGGACCTCACGTTCGTCCTCGAAAGCGCGGAGGCGGCCGGGACCGCGGTCCCGATGGCAACCGCCGGCGTCGAACTTTACCGCGAACTGATCGATCAAGGCCTTGGTGACCAGGATCTCGCCGTCGTCCGCCAGGCCATCGCGAATCTCAGCCACTCCGCCCCAAGCCCCCTGAACTAGTTAAGGAAACAACCATGAGTGGACTCTTTGATCTCACAGGGCGCGTAGCGCTCGTCACCGGATCCAGCCGCGGCATCGGCAACGCGTTGGCCCGCGGATTGGCCGACGCCGGTGCCACAGTTGTCGTCAACGGCATCAACACCGAACGGCTCAAGGACGCTGCAGCCGCCATGGCGGCGGACTTCGGACCCGGTCGCATCCATAGCTGCGCGTTCGATGTCACCAGCGATTCCGCGGCGGCCCGGGGCGTGGCCTGGGTCGAGGAGAACGTTGGCCCGCTCGATATCCTGGTCAACAATGCGGGCATCCAGCACCGCGTCCCCATGCTGGACCTTGATGTTAAGGATTGGGACCGGGTCATCACTACAGACCTGACGAGCGCCTTCCTCGTGGGACGTGAAGCGGCCCGCCACATGATCCCGCGAGGCCGCGGCAAGATCATCAACATCTGCTCCGTACAGACGGACCTGGCGCGCCCCACGATCGCTCCCTATGTTGCCGCGAAGGGTGGCTTGCGCAACCTGACCCGCGCCATGACCGCCGAATGGGCGGCCTCCGGCCTCCAGATCAACGGTATCGCTCCGGGTTACATCCACACCGAAATGACCCAGAACCTCGTAGACGATCCCGACTTCAACTCCTGGATCCTCGGCCGGACGCCGGCCCACAGATGGGGGACCGTGGCCGATCTCGCCGGCCCGGCGGTGTGGCTCGCCTCCGAAGCTTCGAACTTCGTCAACGGCCAGACGATCTTCGTCGACGGCGGAATGACGGTGGTCGTCTAATGAGCGATATCCAGCACGCTGGCTTTCAGCTTCCCCAGTCCGCCCCCGCCGTCGTGGCCCACGCCGCGGGGGACCTCCGGATCGAGGACATCGCCCTCGTCGTTCCCATCCCGGAGCAAGCTGTCGTCGAGATTGCCTACGGTGGCATCTGCGGCTCGGATCTGCACTATTGGCTCCACGGCGCCGCGGGGGAATCAATCCTCAAGGCCCCGATGGTGCTTGGTCACGAAATCGTCGGCACGGTAGTCCAGCAGGCCGCCGATGGCAGCGGACCGACGGCCGGCACCGCCGTCGCAGTTCACCCGGCAAGCCCCGCCCCGGGCGCCGCCAGGTATCCGGAGGACCGGCCCAACCTTTCGCCGGGCTGCACCTACCTCGGAAGTGCCGCGCGGTACCCGCACACCGACGGCGCCTTCAGCCGCTACGCCACTCTGCCGTCCCGCATGCTCCGGGTCCTGCCTGCCACGCTGGACTTGCGCACCGCGGCACTTGTGGAGCCGGCAAGCGTGGCGTGGCACGCGGTCGCCCGCGCCGGAGACGTGGCCGGAAAAACTGCGCTGGTGATCGGAAGCGGTCCAATCGGCGCGTTGGCCGTGGCAGTCCTCAAGCGCGCCGGGGCACGCCGGATCGTCGCTGTTGACATGTATGACAAGCCTCTCGAGATCGCCCGCGCAGTGGGCGCGGACGAAGTTCTCAAGGGGGACGACGCGGACGCTATCGCCGCGGTGGAAGCCGACGTCGTCATCGAGTCCTCCGGCAGCCACTTTGGACTGGCATCGGCCATCAAGGGCGCCGTGCGCGGTGGCAAGGTGGTGATGGTCGGGTTGTTGCCCTCCGGTCCGCAACCGGTCTTTATTTCGCTGGCCATCACGCGCGAGCTCGAACTGCTGGGCTCGTTCCGTTTCAACGACGAAATCGATGAGGTCATTGCCGCACTCGCGGACGGCTCGCTCTACGTCGATCCTGTCGTGACACACGAGTTCACGCTGGACCGGGGCCTGGAAGCCTTTGAAGTAGCCAGGAACTCAGCCGAATCCGGGAAAGTGCTCCTGAACTTCCAGCCGCCCGCCTAGCCGTTCAGTAGATCAAGCGGATCAGTCGGGCGGCGCCGGCGGGTCACCCGTCAGTGCCGCTCGACGGGAACAAATACCCTCGGCTGGCCTTCCCAGCTGGGCGCCAAGTCCGCGATGGTCTCCCGCATGATGTTGGACGAGGCCTCGCGGGCTTTGGGGCCGTCTCTGTCGCTAATTCCCTGGGCCACATCCACGTGCCACTGCAAAGCGGCTTCCTTGGGGTGTTCGGGCATGAGGCCGTGGACCGTCCGGCCGGTGAGCGTCTCGGTGACCTGGCCGACCAGGTTCGCGAACATCTCATTGCCGGAGCCGGAAAGCACCAGCGCGTGGAAACGGATGTCGAGATCCAGGAAAGTGGGCATGTCGCCCGCGCGGCCGGCCTCGCGCATGGCCAGTGAGATCTCCAACAGCTCCCTGCGCAGCGACTCAGGTGCGTTCTCCGCAGCCAGTTCCGCGGCTACGGGTTCGACGGCGGAGCGGAGTTCGGCGAGGGAACGCAACTGTGCGCCGCGGCCTTCCCCTGCCAGCCGCCAGCGGATGACCAACGGATCGAAGGGGTTCCAGCGATGGGCCGGAAGGACGCGGATGCCAACGCGCTTGATGGTTTCCACCAGTCCCAATGACTGCAGTACTCTTACAGCCTCACGTACCACCGACCGTGAGACTTTGAGCTCGTCCTCCAGGTGCTCGGCCAACATGACATGACCCGTAGGCAACTTGCCGCCGACGATCCGGGTACCAAGATGCTCAACAGCGCGGTAGTGGAGACTGGTTGACATAGTGGTAAGCATAGTGGCGTTGGCAGCACCGGCATCGGTAGCCCGGCTGCCTGGCAACTCCCGCGGCGCGAGCTCGCCACATAGACTCTTTTGTGACGCGGAAACGCGGGCGTAACTTTCCCGGACGTGGTCCGAATACGTATGGTTTATCGCAGCTACTGCTTTAGAAAGCGTTTCCTCGCTCTCCGCAGGACTCAATGCACAAGAATGAATTGGAGTTTTGATGTCAGCACACATCGGTGTCACCGGCCTCGCGGTGATGGGCGCCAATCTGGCCCGCAACTTGGCCCGCAACGGTTTCACCGTTGCTCTGCACAACCGTTCCGTCGAGAAGACCGACGCCCTGCTGGCTAAGCACGGCACGGATGGTGACTTCATCCGCACGGAAACCCTCCAGGAGCTCGTTGATTCCTTGGAGAAGCCCCGTCGTGTCCTGATCATGGTGAAGGCCGGCAAGCCGGTTGACGCTGTGATCGATCAGCTCGTTCCTTTGCTGGAGCCTGGTGACATTGTGATCGACGCCGGTAACTCGCATTTCGAGGACACCCGTCGCCGGGAAGCAGCATTGGCTGAGAAGGAGCTGCACTTCGTGGGCGTGGGTGTTTCCGGCGGCGAGGAGGGCGCGCTCAACGGCCCCTCGATCATGCCCGGTGGTTCCAAGGAGTCTTACGACGCTCTGGGTCCGTTGCTGGAGAAGATCTCTGCCAAGGTTGACGGGAAGCCGTGCTGTGCGTGGATCGGCACTGATGGTGCCGGGCACTTCGTCAAGATGGTTCACAACGGCATCGAGTACGCCGACATGCAGGTCATCGGTGAAGCGTTCGATCTCCTTCGCTCGGGTGCGGGCATCGAGCCGGCCGAGCAGTCCAGGATCTTCGCCGAGTGGAACAAGGGCGAACTCGCTTCGTTCCTGATCGAAATTTCCGCGGAGGTCCTGGGCCACGTTGATGCCAGGACGGGCAAGCCGTTCGTGGATGTCGTCGTGGACGCTGCCGGGCAGAAGGGTACGGGGCGCTGGACGGTCATCTCCGCCCTGGAGCTCGGTTCTCCGGTTTCGGGCATTGCGGAGTCGGTCTTCGCCCGGGCCCTGTCTTCCCAGGCGGAGCAGCGCAAGCTGGGTCAGGAGCTGCTTGCCGGGGAGGAAATCGCCGTCGAGGTTCCCGGGAACTTCGTCGAGGACGTCCGCCAGGCGCTGTACGCTTCCAAGCTCGTTTCGTACGCCCAGGGCCTGGACATGCTGACCTCGGCTGCCAAGGAGTACGGCTGGGACCTGAAGCTGGATGAAATCGCTTCGCTGTGGCGCGGTGGCTGCATCATCCGTGCCGAGCTGCTGAAGGAAATCACCAACGCCTACGCAGCCGAAGAGAAGCCGGCCAACCTGCTGTTCGCTCCGGCTTTCACCAAGGCGATTGCCGGTGCGCTGCCGGCATGGCGGCGCGTGGTGGCCACGGCTGTCCAGCTGGGCATCCCGGTTCCGGTGTTCTCCTCCTCGCTGGCCTATTACGACGGACTGCGCCGCAAGCGCCTTGCCGCGGCGGTCATCCAGGGACAGCGTGACCTCTTCGGTGCGCACACCTACGGCCGCGTCGACGCTGAAGGCACCTTCCACACCCTCTGGGGCGAAGACAAGTCCGAAATCTCGGCAGTCGACACGCACTAGGGACCTCGCTGCCCCGCTTCGCTACTAACAAAGGCCGGCACTTCCCCGATACTGTGGGAGGCGCCGGCCTTTGCCGTAGGTGGGCCACGAACCGCCACAACCCCCGCCAGACGAGGAGCAGTCCATGCCGCAACGCGTCGCATTTGTCACAGGTGCGTCAACCGGAATCGGATTCGAGGCCGCCATCAAGCTCAGCAAAGCAGGGATGGTGGTCTATGCGGGAGCGCGGAGGGTCGAGAAGATGGAGCCCCTCAAAGCCCACGGGATCAAGGTGTTGCCCCTGGACGTAACGGTGGAAGCCTCCATGAAGGCCGCCGTGGACCTTGTCCTGGCCGAGCAGGGTCGGATTGACGTACTGGTCAACAACGCCGGATACGGGTCCTACGGCTCCTTGGAGGAGGTACCGCTCGACGAGGGGCGGCGTCAGTTCGAGGTAAACGTCTTCGGTCTCGCGCGGATGTCCCAGCTGGTGATTCCCGCGATGCGCGCCGCAGGATCAGGCAGGATCATCAACGTGTCCTCGATCGGCGGCAAGATGTATGAACCCTTGGGAGCGTGGTACCACGCAACCAAGTTCGCCGTCGAAGGCCTCAGTGACTCGCTGCGGCTCGAGCTGAAGCCGTATGGCATCGACGTGGCCATCATCGAGCCCGCCGGAACCGACACGGAGTGGGGAACCATCGCCGGAGAGAGCCTGTTGACGGTCTCCGGACAGGGACCTTACCGGGAGCAGGCAGGGGTCGTCGCTGCCGCTTTGGCGTCGACGTCTGGCACGGCATTGTCGACACACCCGCGGATCGTGGCGGGTGCCATTGCGCATGCCGCAAGTGCCCGCCGTCCACGGACCCGGTACCCGGTGGGCAGGGGAGCCTGGACCATCTTGGCGTTGCGGCGGGTGCTCCCGGACCGGGCCTTCGACATGGTCTTCTGGAACGCCTACAAGCGTTTTGCCGCCTAGATCCGGTACTCGATGTAGTACTCGGCGGGGTCGACGGCCGGTTTGGTTTCGCTCTTGGCATCGCGGTGCCGCCATGTTGCGGGAACACCGGTAATGATCGACTCAGGCGGTGCGTCTTTGACCACGACGGCGTTGGCGCCTACCGCACTGTCCGCACCGATTGTGATGGGGCCAAGCACCTTCGCCCCGGCTCCGATGGTGACCCGGTCTCCGATGGTGGGGTGGCGCTTGACCTTGGCCAGTGAGCGGCCGCCCAGAGTCACGCCGTGGTAGATCATGACGTCTTCGCCTATTTCAGCGGTCTCACCGATCACCACACCCATGCCGTGGTCAATGAAGAACCGGCGGCCGATGGTCGCGCCAGGGTGAATCTCGATGCCGGTCAGAAACCGGGCAAGCTGCGAAATGAGCCGTGCCGGGAAACGGAGATCAGGGTTCTGCCACAATTTGTGCGTCAAGCGGTGCGCCCAGATGGCGTGCAGTCCGGAATACGCGAAAAAGTTCTCAAAGGAGCCTCGGGCCGCCGGGTCATGTGACCGGGCGGCCTCGAGGTCCTCCACTAGTCTTGCGAAGAAGCTCACAAAGACCTTTCTACAGGAAATGAAAGAAAGCGGCGGCGCGGAGTCCGCAATCAGCCGCGGATATCGTCAAAAAGCACGGTGGAGATGTAACGTTCGCCGAAGTCGGGAACGATTGCCACGATGAGCTTGTCCTTGTTCTCCGGACGCTTCGCCAGTTCCAGGGCACCCCAGACAGCCGCGCCGGCCGAGATTCCGCCAAGGATGCCTTCCTTGGTGCCAAGGGCGCGCGCTGTGGCAACGGAGTCCTCGAGGGTTGCGTCGAGGACCTCGTCGTACACGTTGGTGTCCAGGATTTCCGGAACGAAGTTCGCACCGAGGCCCTGGATCTTGTGCGGCCCGGGGGCGCCGCCGTTCAGGATAGGGGAGTCCTTGGGCTCCACGGCCACGATCTGGATTCCGGGTTTGCGCTCCTTCAGCACTTGCCCGACGCCGGTGATCGTACCGCCCGTCCCGACGCCGCCGACGAAGATGTCCACTCCGCCGTCGGTGTCCGCCCAGATTTCCTCGGCAGTGGTGGTGCGGTGGATTTCCGGGTTCGCCTCGTTGGCGAACTGCTGGGCCCAGACGGAATTCTCCGTGTTGGCCACGATCTCCTGGGCCTTTTCGACGGCGCCGCGCATGCCCTCCGAGCCGGGGGTCAGGACAATCTCGGCACCGTAGGCGCGCAGCATGACGCGGCGCTCGGTGGACATGGTTTCCGGCATGGTCAAGATGACCTTGTAACCGCGAGCAGCGCCAACCAAGGCCAACGCGATGCCGGTGTTGCCGGAAGTTCCTTCGACGATGGTGCCGCCAGGCTTCAGCGCGCCGGACTTCTCGGCGGCATCAACGATGGCCACGCCGATCCGGTCCTTCACGCTGTTGGCGGGGTTGTAGAACTCCAGCTTCACGGCAACCGTGGCATCCAAGCCTTCGGTGAGCCGGTTCAAGCGGACCAGGGGGGTTCCGCCGATCAGCTGGGTGACGTCGTCGTAGATCCGTGCCATGTAATCATGCCTATTCTCTGAATTCGCTGAAATAGCTATTGCTGAGGTCAGCCTAACGAGCGGTGGTACACGCTGCTACGCGCGGAGCCACGAGGAGTAATATTTCCGGGCCTTGGCGAGCTTGGGATTGATGATCACCTGACAATAGCCTTGCTCCGGGAATTTGGCGTAGTAGTCCTGGTGGATGGATTCGGCTTCGTAGAAGACCGGCAGCCTGCTGACCTCGGTCACAATCGGCTTGGACCACAGTTCCTGGTTCCGGAGGATGGCTTCCTCGAAGAGGATCTTCTCTTCCGTGGTGCTATAGAACATCGAGGAACGGTATTGGGTTCCAACGTCGTAGCCCTGGCGGTTGAGCGTGGTGGGATCGTGCAGGGCAAAGAACATGTCGAGGATGATGTCTGCGGGGATGATGTCGTCATCGAAAGTGACGGCGACAACCTCCGCATGGCCGGTCATGCCGGAGCAGACATCGTAGTAGTCGGGGTTGCGGATGTGTCCGCCCGTGTATCCGGAGACCACGGAACTGACGCCCTTGGTCTTCTGATAGACAGCATCAAGGCACCAGAAGCAGCCTCCACCAAGTACAAAAGTTTTCATGATCTCTTCAATGGCTGGGAGTCCCGGATGATTCCCGCACAACCTTACGGGACTGTGACGGCGTAGAACCGGTCACCGCCAAGAATCTGGAACAGTACTCTGGCCGCAAGCGCGTCATGTGCACCGAATGCGCAAGAATGTAATGCATGGAAGCTGTGAACACCGCGGTTGCAGATACAGGATCCGGGAAAGAACCGGAAGACGGTGCAGCCGGAACTTCAAGAACCAGTACCCCCACCCTCGGCCAGGTCTTATTGGCGGTGGAGGAGCTCTGGCCGGAGTCACTCGCAGAGGACTGGGACGAGGTTGGGCTGGTTGTCGGACGCCCCACCGCCACCGTCACCAAGATCATGTTTGCCGTGGATCCCACCCTGGCCGCCATCGAGGAAGCCATTGAATGGGGTGCCGAACTCCTCGTCACGCACCATCCCCTGCTCCTCAAAGGCGTCACCTCCGTTGCCGCCACGAGTGCCAAGGGCCTTGCCGTCCATCGGCTCATAGAGTCGGGTACCGGGCTGCTGACGGTTCACACCAACGGGGACTCAGCCGTGGGGGGTGTCTCCGACGTGCTTGCCGACGCCTTCGGGCTCGACAACGTTGTACCGCTGGCCCCCGCGGCCCACGGCTTGCCGGAAGAAGGCATCGGACGGGTGGGAGACCTCCCCGAACTCATGACCCTCGGAGAGTTCGCTGCGCGCGTATTCGAGATCCTGCCCTCGGTGGCCGGTGGCGTGCGGGTTGCCGGAGACAAAGACGGACTGGTCAGGCGCGTGGCCGTTTGCGGTGGTGCCGGAGACAGTCTCTTCGACGCTGTTCGCACCAGCCAAGCGGACATCTACGTCACCGCGGACATGCGCCACCACCCGGCGTCCGAAGCACGCGAAGCAGCCGTCGACGGCAGGCCGTACCTCGTTGATGTTTCGCACTTCGCGAGTGAATGGCTGTGGTTGCCCGCGGCGGCCGAAGCGCTCGGCAACGTGCTCGCGGACCAAGGGCACGACGTCGAGATCCGGGTCGCTTCCACCAACAGCGATCCCTGGGACTTCATTCTGACTCCCGGCTAAGCCTGGCGTGCGAGGTCCTTCGCCGGGCCCACACCGGCGAGGGACCCACGCCGAGCGCAGCGAGGTTTGGGAGCCGATGGGGACGTGGCGAGGCAGAGGAGCACGCTAGGCGCTAGAGTCGACTCAAACAGGCCCCAGGCCTGGCTGGGGTTGAATGTCATCCCCGGCACGATCAAGCGGAGGTAAGCGTGGCCAAGGCAGCACCGGCGGAACAGTTGAAATTGCTCGAACTGCAGGGGTTGGATGCGAAGCTCAAATCCTTGGCCAGCCGCCGTCGTACTTTGGAGAACGATCCCCGCATCACCGATCTCCAGGACGCCCTCGGTGTGGCCAACGGGGCCCTCGGGGCGGCGAAGCTCGCGGTCCACGACGCCGAAGCCGAGCTGCGCAGGTCAGAGGCTGACGTCGAGCAAGTGGCTAGCCGTATTGAGCGGGACGAAGCCAGGCTGAACAGCGGCACCGGACTCTCCAAGGATCTCGTGGCGTTGCAGAGCGATATTGCCTCTCTGAACAAGCGCCGCTCGGACCTCGAGGATGTCGAGCTGGAAATCCTCGAGCGACTCGACGTGCTCAGGGAGCGGCAGGCGGCCCAACAGCAGATCGTCGATGACATCCAAGGTTCCTTCTCCGGGATCCGCTCCGATCTCGACGCCGCGATCGCCGAGATCGTCGCTGAAGAGACGGAGGTGCGCGCTCAGCGGACCGGCTTCGCCGAAGGGCTCGACGCCGGGATGCTGGCTATCTATGAAAAGACCCTTGCCAAGCGCGGGGTGGGTGCTGCCCGGTTATTCCATGGCAAGTCTGAAGGCTCGGGGATGACGCTCAGTCCCGGCGACCTTGCCGAGGTAAAAGCTGCGGCCGAGGACGACATCGTGTTTTGCCCCGATTCGGGCTGCATCCTGGTGCGCTCCGCCGAGTGGAACTAGCCGCCTGTTCCCGTCCCAACTAGCTCGCATTTGTTGTCGTAATGAGCCCTCATAATGACAACAAATGCGAGCTAGTTGGGGAGGATGATGCTGAGGGAGTGCGGCTTGCGTGCCGTGCCTTCCGTCAACTCCGCGGTCCAGACTTCCGAGGCAGCCTTGAGCAGTTGTCCGGGCGTTGCTGGAGCCTTGCCTCGACGACTCAACAGATGCCGGGCCAGCTCGCCGCGGGTGTGCTTGGCGAAGTGACTGACCACAGTGCGCTTGCCATTGGACTCGGAAAAGACGTTGACGGAGACGGTTTGCGCCGCGGGCGGAGCCCATGCCGCGGCGTAGGTGCTCGAGCGACAGTCCACCAGCAGCTCGCCCTCCACCTGCGAGGCGAGGGCCTGCGTGAGCTGCGGCTTCCAGAAAGACGCGAGGCGTCCGACGTCGGGCAGTGCTGTGGCCATGGAAAGGCGATAGGCGGGCACCCGGTCGCCGAAGCCAATGGCGCCCCACAGGGCGGAAATCACGAGGATCGACTCAGTCGCTTTGCGGCGCTGCGCAGGGGTCAAGGTCTTGTACCCCAGCGCGTCGTAGAGAACTCCGGAATACACCTGATGGGCCGGGGCCGCTGGTTCGGCATGCAGCCGGGTATTGCGTTCGACGTCGTCCCGCAGCGATGCGCCCACCCCCAGCAGGGCGAGTGCGTCCTCGTGCGCACTGACCAAGCCCAGGGCGTCGAGTACTTTGGTCCTGTAGCTGTTGAGTTCGGGAAAGCTCAGGGAATCCCATTCGACGGCGGGGCCCTTGGCAGCAGGGGTCTTGCCTTCGGAGGGTGGCAGGAGAATCAGCACCAGTCGATATTAGCTGTATTGCCCAAGTACAGGCGCCCGTTGCCGGGTCGGAGGGCAGGGCCCGACGCCGGTAGACTGTAAGGCGGATGGGTTGACTAGGCGACCGCGCGCCATGTGAGTGGCTCGAGGAACGTCCGGGCTCCACAGAGCGGGGTGGTGGGTAACGCCCACTCGGGGTAACCCGCAGGCCAGTGCCACAGAAAACAGACCGCCCGCGTCTGCTTGTGCCAGCACAAGCAGACAGCAGGTAAGGGTGAAACGGTGGTGTAAGAGACCACCAGCTCCTTGGGTGACCAAGGAGGCTAGGTAAACCCCACCCGGAGCAAGGCCAGACAGGGCACGATCGAGGGCTGCTCGCCCGAGTGTCCGGGTAGGCCGCTGGAGGGCGTCGGCAACGGCGTTCGTAGATGGATGGTCGCCACTCCTTCGCCGGCAACGGCGCGGGAGGACAGAACCCGGCGTATCGGTCAACCCATCCCTCAGCCTTGTGTGAGTGAATTCACGCATTCCGGCCACCAATGCCTCGTGTGCCAGACCTTAGAATGGACACTGAACGTAGAGGTTCCACCGCCGGTTCTGCGTTCGCAGCCGGCGGTTTTCCTTTGCATCGTTCGAGGTATCCGGGCAGACCGAAGTCCCGCCGATACCAGTGCCGCAGGATTACTCCGGGCGGCCGCCATCTACTTACGAGGACGTATGTAGCTGACCCTAGGAAGGTAGTTCTGTGAGCCAGTCGTCAGATTCTTGTCTTGATACGTGGATGGGCCGGGAAGCGTTGGCTGAGGCCATGATTCCGGTGATTGGCCGGTTGTACCGGGAAAACAATGTGGTGACGAGCATCCATGGGCGCAGCCTGATCAACAAGTCCACGATGAGCATCTTGAAGGCGCACCGTTTCGCGCGTCGGATGAGCAAGGAAGAGCTGCTGCTCGAGGAGACGGCGCCGTTGTTGAACATCCTGGCGGGGCTGGAGCTCGGGGCCGCGGCGATTGATATTGCGCGGTTGAACGAGAAGTTCAAGTCCGACGGCGGTGGCCTGGCTTTGGAGGAATTCCTCCGGGCCGAGCTGGCCGGGGTTCTCGGGCGTCGGGGCGCGGACGACCGGAGCAGTACGGATGTGGTGCTGTATGGTTTCGGGCGCATCGGCCGGCTCCTGGCCCGGCTCCTGATTGAGAAGGCCGGCGGCGGGCATGGCCTGCGCCTGCGCGCGATCGTGGTGCGCAAGGGCGCCGAGAACGATCTCGTCAAGCGCGCGAGCCTGCTGCGCCGGGATTCGGTGCATGGTTCCTTCGAAGGCACCATCCGCGTGGACGAGGCCGCCAACACGATCACGGCCAACGGGGTGCAGATCCAGGTTATCTACTCGGAGAACCCTTCCACTGTCGATTACACGGCCTACGGCATCAAGGATGCTTTGGTGGTGGATAACACGGGCCGGTGGCGCGATGCCGAGGGCCTGTCCCAGCACCTGCGCAGCAAGGGCGTGGCACGGGTGTTGCTCACGGCTCCGGGCAAGGGTGAGCTGAAAAACATCGTTCATGGCATCAACCATTCCTCGATTCTGGACTCGGACAGGATCGTCACCGCGGCGTCGTGCACCACGAACGCGATCACCCCGGTGCTGAAGGCACTCAACGACAAGTTCGGCGTCATCCACGGGCACGTGGAGACCGTGCACTCGTTCACGAACGATCAGAACCTGATCGATAACTTCCACAAGGGCGACCGGCGCGGGCGTTCGGCGGCCCTGAACATGGTCATCACCGAAACGGGTGCGGCCAAGGCCGTGGCCAAGGCCCTGCCCGAGCTGCAGGGCAAGCTGACCGGCAACGCGATCCGGGTGCCGACCCCGGATGTGTCGATGGCCATTTTGAACCTGAGCCTGGAGACGGGGACCACGAAGGAGGAAGTGAACAACTACCTTCGCGAGATGTCATTGCACTCGGAGCTACGCAAGCAGATCGACTTCATCGATTCGCCCGAGGTTGTCTCCACGGACTTCGTGGGCTCCCGCCGTGCGGGCATCGTGGATGGCCTGGCCACCATCGCCAACGACAAGAACCTCGTGGTCTATGTCTGGTACGACAACGAATTCGGCTACTCCTGCCAGGTAGTGCGCGTCATGGAAGAAATGGCCGGCGTGAACCCGCCGTCGTTCCCGGCGAAGAGCGTCGCTCTCGGCACGGATTCCGACACCGCGTTGGCGACCGCCGGCGTCTAGCCGATTCTGGACTGCGTCTAGCCGATTCCGGACTGCGTCAGGAAATTCACAGGGTTTTCCCGGCTGATGCGTTGGTATCAGTCGGGAAACCTGACCAGAATGGACGCATGGAACGCGAAACGATTCTGGAACATGAAACCACCTTGGAACACGCATTGGACCTAGCGCGCTCCAATCATAAGGAGGCCCTGCGCCTGCTCGCTGAAGCCAAGACGGCGTTCGCCGCTGGCGAGATCGTCGAGGACCGGGTCATTCAGCTGGAGTCGCTCCTGGAGCTGGCGGCCGAAGACCTGCATCGGGTCACCAAGGAGCAGTAGCCCGTCTCACTCAGCGCCCTGAGCGGGCGGGTTGGTCCCGCGTTGTGATTATTCACATAGTGACCTGTCCTCCCCACTGTGGATATCGGCATTGGCTGTCGCTGCCCTGAATTAGTCTCGAGGGACGTAGTCTTCGCCGAAAGGACGCAATCCCTTGAGCACCACTTGGGCCGCCTATCGACGCGCCCGCCGCCAGTCTCGTCAGGCTTGGGTGCTCCTGTTCCTCTTAGTCGCGGCTGGCGTTGCCGGCATTGCGTGGTTCTTCACCAGCGGCCAGTTCGCCATGGCCGAAGCCCCCGGTAATGGACCCACGGAGGCTCCCGTCTTCGACTCGAGCTGGATGAGGCCGGTGGAGTCCGTACAGCCCGTTCCCGTCGGTTCAGCCGCTGATGTCCTCGAAGCGCTTTCCGTGAAGGGACGCGCTGCCAACGACGACTACGACCGTAAGCAATTCGGCCAGGCTTGGCTCGACGTCGACCGTAACGGCTGCGATACCCGAAACGACATCCTCCGGCGGGACCTAACGTCGGTGGAGTTCACCGCGGGTTCCAAGTGCAAGGTTGCGTCCGGGCAACTCCGCGAGCCCTATGCGGGCGAGGACATCCATTTCCGCAGGGGATCGGAAAGCAGCAGTGCCGTACAGATTGACCACGTGGTGGCCCTTGCCGATGCTTGGCAGAAGGGTGCCAAGCACCTCACGGCGAAACAACGCCAGAGTCTCGCCAATGACCCCTTGAACCTCATTGCCGTTGACGGCCCCGCCAACGTAAAGAAGAGCGCGAGCGACGCCGCCAGCTGGCTGCCTGCGAACAAGGGCTTTCGTTGCCACTATGTGGCGCGGCAGATTTCCGTCAAGGCTGCGTACCTGCTCTGGATCACCCAAGCGGAGAAGGACGCCATGAAGCGTGTCCTAGGCTCGTGCCCGGGCCAGCAGACCATCAGGGCGATGTGACGGGGCGAGTGTCGCAGGGACGGGCCGGACAGCAATAGCGCGGTCCGCGTCTCCAATCAGTGTCCGAAAGGGTCTGGGTCGACGCCCGGCATCCAGCTCAGGCCCGGCACTCCCCAGCCGTTCTTCTTGGCCTGCCTCATGGCCTTCTTGGCGTAGCGGTCGATGAGACGGTCCACATAAAGCTTGCCGTCCAGATGGTCGAATTCGTGTTGCATGACCCTCGCGAACCAGCCAGTGGCCACGAAATCCACCGGCTTGCCCTCGCCGTCGAAGCCTTGTACGCGGGCCCACTCCGCCCTCTGCAGCGGGTAGTGCTCCCCGGGGAAGGACAGGCAGCCTTCGACGTCTTCCTCCGGGTCAGGAAGAGACCCGGGGATTTTTGACAGTGTCAGGACCGGGTTCACGAGCACCCCTTCGTCCGGTGCGTCGTCGTCATTGGGGTATTTGTAGACGAAGAGCCGCTTGCCAACTCCCACCTGGGGTGCTGCCAGGCCAACGCCGTTGGCGGCTTCGTTCGTCTCGAACATGTCGGCAATCAAGGTGCGCAGTTCGTCGTCGAACACTTCAACCTCGGCCGCCCGGCGGTGAAGCACGGGCTCGCCCCAGATCGTGACTGGCAGAACGGTCATGTCAAGTGTTCCTCTGGTTCTCTGGCCTGGAAGGCCGGAATCGGCCGGGACAAAGCAAAGGCCGCACTGGATAACCAGTACGGCCTTTGGCTGCGATCGACGAACTTCACCGATCTCATGAGGGTGAGCGACGGGGGTTGAACCCGCGACCTCCTGGACCACAACCAGGCGCTCTGCCAACTGAGCTACGCCCACCATGTGCCTCTTGATGCTTCCGGAGTGACCCGCAAGCTGCGGAGGCAACGACAAAAACTATACCCCGTCTTGAGGGGTGGTTTCGCCAGTTTCGACGGTTTGGGTCAAATTTCCCTAAAAGGTGCTGCAGATCACGTGCCGGGGGGAGCTTCCGGGCCGGCTGTAACTTGCTTGGAAATCCGCTGCGCCGTTGCTGTGTCCGGTCCTGGCGCCGGGACGAAGACCGCCTCGCGGTAGTACCGAAGCTCGTCGATCGAGTCCTTGATATCGCCGAGGGCGCGGTGGCCACCATGTTTTGCAGGTGACTGGAAATACGCGCGCGGGAACCAGCGGCGCGAGAGTTCCTTGATGGTGCTGACATCGATGACCCGGTAGTGAAGGTGCTCGACGATGTTGGGCATATCACGCGCGAGGAACATCCGGTCGGTTCCAACCGAGTTTCCGCCAAGTGGCGCCTTCTTGGGGTCGGGTACCCACTTCTCGATGTACTCAAGGACGATTGCTTCAGCTTCCGCCATGGTCTTGCCATGAGGGAGTTCGTCCAGGAGCTTCGAACGGGTGTGCATGTCGCGGACGAAGTCGTTCATCTGCTCAAGGGCGGCGTCAACAGGCTTGATGACGACATCGACGCCGTCACCGAGAATGTTGAGGTCCGAATCGGTGACCAAAGCCGCAACCTCGATCAGGGCGTCGTTTTCAAGGTCCAGGCCGGTCATCTCACAGTCGATCCAGACGATGCGTTCATTAGTAATAGGCACCTGCCAAGCCTACCGTTCGGCTGTGTGGGAAGCGTGGCGGAGCGCCCGATTGCGCGTCTGCGGCGGACTCCGGCTGGTAAACTGGGCCGTTGTCGAGCGGTTGTTGCCTGCCTCGACGAGCTGGACCAATGTACTTAGGGACTGGAATATCATGACGGCAGGCGGATCGGGCGTGGGCACCTCAAACAGCCGGGATGAGGCAAAGGAACCCGCGGTGCCGTCGGAGAGGATCGCCGCAGGCGCCCATTTTCCCAGTGCTGCGGGCATCGGTTCACCCAGGGTCAAGGCCTACGTGGCCATCTGGCAAGGATTCATCGGCTCTCTCATGATCTTCGTCGGTTCGATCGGCGCGGGCTGGATCGCCAACGGATCGCCGATGATCCGACACCCGCTTGTCATCGCCCTGCGCACGGAGGGCTGGGGCGTTACGACTTCCACCATCCTGTTGACTGCCGGCGCCATGCTCTTGGTCAGGTCTTGGTTGAGGCTAGGTCAAAGGCTCAAGGACTGGGGCCCGGGCTCGGTCCGATCGGTGGTTGTCGCAGTTGCGGCGTGGGCGGCGCCCATGATGTTCGCCGTGCCTATCTATTCGCGCGACGTGTACGCCTACACCGGCCAGGGAAGGCTGGTCCTTGAAGGCCAGAACCCCTACACAGCAGGCATATCCTCGCTCAGCAACTGGTTTGCCCTCGGAGCGGACCCCGCCTGGGCCGAGGCCAAGACGCCCTACGGACCATACTTCCTATGGCTCGCAAGGTGGGTAGTGGGTATCACTAACGCCCAGCCCGATTTTTCCGTCCTGCTCTTTCGTGTCCTGGCGGCAGGGGGAGTGCTGCTTTGCGTGATCTACGTTCCCAAGCTGGCCGAACTGCACGGAATCAACCCTGGTCGCGCACTGTGGATCGCCGTGGCGAATCCGCTTTTCCTCATCAGCTTTATCGCCAGCGCCCACAACGATGCCCTGCTGGTGGGCCTCGCGGTGGCAGGAATGTACTTTGCGGCCACCGGGCGCCATATCACCGGTCTTCTCCTCGTCACGGCCTCCATCGGTATCAAACCGATCACAGTGCTTCTCCTGCCCTTCATCGGCCTGATGTGGGCGGGTCCAGCGGCGAATTGGACCCGCAAGTTCCTCTTCTGGGGCGCGACGGCGGCCATCAGTTTCGGTGTGCTGGCCGTGAGCGGAATCCCGTACAACCTAGGCTTCGGGTGGGCCTGGGCCATCCTCGATCCCACCCCCGGCTACACGGCATTCTCGCCTTCCGGGTTCCTGAGCCAACAGGTCGACGTGATCGCAAATCTCTTGGGCTTGCCCGGCGGAACGGTGGCGTCCGGGCTTCGCACGCTCTTGAAGTGGACCGGCATGGCGCTCGTGGTGGTTCTCATGTTCCGTGGGGACTATTCGCGACTGGTGCGACGCGCGGCTCTGGCGTTCGCCGCCGTCGTCATGCTCGCTCCCATCATCCAGCCTTGGTACATCCTGTGGTTCATACCGCTGCTCGCGGTAACCGGCATCCGGGATGACTGGCAGATCAAATGCCTCTATGTCGCCGTCACGTTCTTCGTGGCGTTCGGCGCGCAGGACCAGCTCTCAGTGCTGTCCTTCGTCGAGTTGAACGTCAAGGCCTCGTCCTTGTCATACGTGGTGGCGGTGGGATTCGCGATCTACCTGATGGTCCTGGACGTGCATACCCGTAGATTGTTGATCCGGTCCACTCCCGGGGAATTGCTCCGCAGGCTCGAGCAACGGCTCAGGCGTTCCGAATAGCGGGTACTGCGCCGGGCTTTGGACCGCATTCGACTCCGGTGTCGCTGCACGCGTTCCGAAAAGATGACGGCGGGCTGGCCGCACACGCGACCAGCCCGCCAAAGAATCGAACGGAAGTCTCAGATCTCCTTGCCGACACCGGCCGGTTCATTCGCCGTGGTCTTCTTGCCCAAAAGATACAGCCGGCGTACGGACCAGCAGAAGAGCACCACGAGCAAGGCATTGCGCACAGTCAAAACCAAGGCCATCCAAGGGTTGTTATGGCTGAGGGCATCGTAGAAGAGGGGGTAGATAAAGTAGGTCGCCACAGCAATGGCAATGAGCATGGCTGCGGGGACGCGCCATTCCCTCCGGCTGTGGACGAGTCCGACGGCTACAGCCGGAGCCAGCCAAACCATGAACTGTGGGGATCCGACCTTGTTGAAGACCACGAAGGCGGTGGCCATGGTCAGGGAGCCAGCCAACAATAGTTCCGTACGGTCAGCCCCACCGCTTCGTTTGCCGTTGTGCAGGGCCCAAAAAATCAGGGCAGCCACCACGAGCGCGGCCAACACAAGAAGCGGCTGCATCAGTTGTGACATGAACGGTGTTCCCGGGCCGTCCACCTGCACCGAGTTGATGTCCGTGTTCATGTACATCCGGGCGTCACCGACATGGAGGACCGAGAGCCACAACCAAGGAGTGGTGAAAGTGGCTTCCAGTTGCATGCCACGATCGCCTTGTTGGGTGAGAAAGTTGAGGAGCTTGGGGAGGGCCCCCACGGCAGCGGCCAGGGCAATCACCACAGCGCTGGTCAGAATACCGGCTGCAACGACGCGGGTCCTCTCCTTGACTACAGTGAACAAGGAGAGCAGCACGGCAGCCGGCCAGACCTTCATCCAGGTTGCAACACTCAGAAGCGTCGAGGCTATGAAAGGGTTCGACACCCCGTACGCCAACGCGATCAGTACGATGGGGGCGGTAAATCCATCCACCCGGGCGAATCCCAGCCAGCCCATGATGAAGACGAACACCAGCCACCACCATGCAGCCGGGATTGCCTCCCTACGCCGTCCCCACCCCGTGAGCTTGGCGATAGCCACGCCGTCGAGCACGGTGATCATGACCACCCATAGGAAGAAGAACGGGCCAGGTCCAGCCAACCCGGCGATGGCCATCGGTATCAAGGCCAAGATGGGGTAGACCCATGGACTAGGTCCGCTGCTGAGGTTTTCATCCCTGAACCCCGCAGAGGTCCATTCCCGATAGATGAAGGTGTCGCTGAACGCTTCTCCATGGAGAGAAATGGTCAAAGCGAACACGAGGAACACCAAATGCACCACGCAGAAGGCCGCCAGCAGGCCTTTGGGGGTATTGAGCTTCGCCTCCCAGGAAGCTGGAAGAACACGATGACGGAACCGTGTGAGCGCGCTGAAGAATGAGTCCGTGGAAATGGGAGGATCCTTGTCGTAGTAATCGTCACAGGGGCACCGCAAGCCTTAGCGGTACCGGCCACTGCAGACAACACCGGTTCCGTCCAATCTCATGGCGGAACAGCATGGCTGGGGGTCTTCGGCATCGACATAAGGCCCGTTCCATCCTATCTCAGGCCACTTTCGCAGGCCGACCCGTGGGCTGCAGACTCCCGGGAGGCTGCGGGCGACGATGCTAGAGTTGCAATAATCCATGGCAGCCGGCGAATCCATTTTGGCCGGGAGGCGGCAGGGAACCGGACAGGATTTTGTTTGATGGTTTGTCGAAGTTTCGCGAGCGTGAGGTGAGGAGTTCGTTGGCTCATCCAGAGGCGCTTGACGGCTCCAACGCGCCGGCGCACGCTACGGTCATCGCAAAGGCCGCAAGGACGGCGATCCTTCAGGGTTTCATCGGGTCTTTGCTCATGGTGGTCGGCTCTGTTGGTGTTGGTTGGCTCGCAAGCAGCAGTGCCCTGATCCGTACGCCCCTCTTCATCATGGCCAGGACATCTCCGGTCGGAGTGATCCTGTGCACGGTGATGCTCTGCCTCGGGGCACTCTTGCTCTTGCGCTCGTGGCTGCGAATTGCACAACGGATCGGCGGATGGAACGGCTCGGCGCATCCAGTGCTCCGGCGTGCGTTGTGGATGTGGTCAGTTCCGTTGATGTTCAGCTTGCCGCTGTTCAGCAGGGACTCCTACGCCTACATCGGCCAGGGCCGGCTCATGGAGCAAGGCGTGGATCCGTATACCAACGGCATTTCCGCGCTGAGTAACTACTTTTCGCTCGGACCCGACAAAATGTGGACGGAAGCACCCACACCGTACGGTCCGCTGTGGCTATGGTTTGAACAGGGAGCCGTGTGGCTGAGCGCAGGCGTCCCCGAGTTTGCCCTGGTTCCCTTCCGCCTGGCTGCGCTGGCCGGAGTCTTGCTGCTTGCCGTGTACGTTCCCCGCTTGGCCGCGCTCCATGGCGTGAACCCGGAGCGGGCGCTTTGGCTCGGGGTCCTCAACCCTGTGCTCTTGTTCAACTTCATCGCCAGCGCTCATAACGACTCCTTGATGTTGGGACTTGTTGTTGCCGGGTTGTATTTCGCCTCGGTCAAGCGACCCGTGCTTGGAATCGTGCTGATCACCGCTTCGATTGCGATCAAGCCAATTACCTTGATCGCGTTGCCTTTCGCCGGGCTGCTGTGGGCTGGTGCCCGCGCCGGTTGGGGCCGAAGAATGATCTGTTGGACGGCTACGTTGGCCTTGTCCATGGGCCTCCTGGCCGCCACGGGTATGGTGAACGGTTTGGGATTTGGCTGGCTTGGTGCCCTGCAAACCCCTGGAGCGGTGTGGATCTGGTACGCACCGGTGGGTCTGCTGGCCCATACAGCGGGCTTCGTCGTGGGACTTTTCGACGGTCCTGGCGTTCCGGTGACTGACGTGATCCAAACCATCGGAACGGCGGTTTCGGCGCTTGCCATTGTTTGGCTCGCAGTGCGTACGCCGGGTCGCGGGATCGCTATGCGTGCGCCGACCGACGGCGAGTCCGAGTTCAACAAGACCGTGCTCCGGCGCATGGCCTGGGCCTTCGCCGCCGTCGTCGTGCTTGCGCCGGTCATCCAGCCTTGGTACATGGTCTGGCTGCTGGTGTTTTTTACGGTGACGGGTATCGCGGACGGCCCGCAGCTTCGCACGGTCTTCTATCTGACGGCGTTCTTCACCCTTATCGCTCTGACAGACCAATTGAGTGTCTTCCCGTGGATTCCCCTGGCGGTGGTGCGTGGGGTGGCCATCGCCATTGCGGTCCTTTTCATTGCCTACCTCGTGTTCTACGACAAGAAGACCCACGTATTGTTCCGCCCGCGTCGAGGGATTCTGAAGTTCAAACCAAAGCCCTGAACCCGATTCAGCCGAGGTGTTTCATCGCCTCTCGCATTGACAAAGGACTGAGTCCGGTTCGCCGGGCTTCCGCGTAATTCCGCACCCATAGGGGATCGGTTTTGGCGTACTCCCTTAGTGCCCAAGCGATGGCCTTTCTGATGAAGAACTCCTTGTCGGTGAGGTTGGCGTCGAGCACCGCGGCGAGAAGTTCCTTGTCGGTTGCCGACTTTGCCTTGAGCTGGGAGGTGATGGCGGCGCGGCGGATCCAGAGGTCTTCGTCCGTTGCCCACTCGCGCAGGAGAGGGGTCAGCGTGCTCCGGTGGTGCTGCAGAAGGGCGCAGATGCGGTCGGAGACTCCGTCTACGAAGTCCCACCATGAACCCGTCCGGATGATTTCCTCGTAGAGCGGCAACATCTCCAGGTCCTTGGCAACGGACTTGAGTGAGGTCAGATCGATGGCTGCGTAGCGTTCATCCCGCCAGGCGGCGTCGCGCCACAACTGCCGGACGTCGTCACGCAGTTCGGTGGGCGACTCGAAAGGCAGTTCCTTCGCGGTCGCCAGGACTATGCGGCGGACTACAGGGACTCTGACCCCGAGGGAAGGCATGGATGATTTCATGTACGCTTGTGCCGCTTGTGCGCGGTCAGGATCCGCCTCCGCATGCAGACGTTCCCGGATAAGAGCGATCCTTCGGTGTTCCATACATCGACTCTAGGACACTCCTGCGCAGGCTCGGACGCGCCACCCGGTTGACTGGCGTCGGGGCGCCCATAGAGTGGTGGGAAGAGTTCCCTTCGCGGCTCAGGCCCCTTGTTCCCCCCGATTCGGAGGCTTGTTATGTCCATGGTCAAGACGCCAGAAGAGATTGCGCTCATGCGCGAAGCCGGGAGGGTTGTTGCCAACACGCTTTCCACGGTTCGTTCGCAAGCCGCGGTTGGAGTGTCGCTCAAGGAACTCGATGACATCGCGGTTTCCGTCATCGAAGCCGCCGGAGCCAAGCCTGCATTCCTGAATTACCGTCCGCGGTGGGCGTCTACGCCGTTCCCAGGGGTCATTTGCACGAGCGTCAACGACGCCGTGGTGCATGGCATCCCGAACGGATACGTCTTGCGGGACGGCGATCTGCTGAGCGTCGACTGCGGGGCATTCGTGGAGGGATGGTGCGGGGACGCCGCCATCAGCTTTATTGTGGGTAGTCCGGATCCGGTGGATCAGGACTTGATCGATGCTACGGCGGCCGCGCTCGCCCGCGGAGTCGAGGCCGCCCGGGTGGGAAACAAGATGGGCGACCTTGCGTACGCCGTTGGCGGGGAGGCCAAGCGGAGTGGCTACGGGATCCTTGCCGATCACGGTGGACACGGCATTGGCCGGACCATGCACGCAGAACCGAGCGTGCCGAACATCGGCCGGCCGGGCCGCGGCGTGAAGCTTGTGGAGGGCTTGGTCATCGCTATTGAGCCGATGTTGATCCTGGGTGGGAGCGATGATTATTACCACGACGACGATCAGTGGACCTTGCGCTCCGCCAACGGCCGTCGTGCGGCGCACAGCGAACATACGGTTGCGATTACCGCGGAAGGTCCGCTTATTTTGACACTGCCGTAGGCGGGGGCTTTGGAATCCGGGCCGGTCAAAGTCGGCGCCCAGAGCGCATGAGCGCCCTTCCCTGTACCGCTGTGGAAACTATCGTGAAACCGGCGTCCGCGAACAAGTTGACCGTTCCTTGGTAGAGATCGGCCGAACCGGATTTGGGCTGAAGCGAGGGATCAACGGGGTAGCCTTCCACGATCTCGGCGCCATGCGCGAAGGCATGCCCGACGGCGGCATTCAGCAATGCGGCGGCCACACCGCTCCGGCGGTGGCCGGGAGAGACCACGAAACAACTCACGGACCACACTCCAGCGCCTTCCGCGGCGCCTGCTCCTGCGGCCTTGAGGATCTGGGATCGCTCGATACGCGGACTGCGCTTGCGCGGCTCGACCGCGCACCAGCCGATTGCTTGTCCGCCCCGGAACGCCAGGACGCCGGGTTCGGGGCCGTCGTCGAATTTGGCTTTGAGCTGTTGCTTCCGTGCATGAGGGGGAGTGGTCTTCCAATCCTGGCCGACGAGAGCGAACCATCGGCACCAACAGCACGACTACTCGCCGCAGACGTCGAAGATTTTTTCGACGTCGGACCAGGTCGCGGAGTTGGTGGTGACGATAACGGAGCCGGCCACGTTCGGGACCATGGGAACAGCCTAGGGCGCAGCGAGGTCGGACGACACGGATTGGCTTGGGCGTTAGGCCGTGGGTCTTCACGGCCTAACGAAACCAAGAGCGGCCCTGATCTACGTTTCCGCAGGCCAGAGCCGCTCTTTGTGTGCCCCGGGAGGGAATCGAACCCCCGACCAAGAGATTAGAAGGCTCCTGCTCTATCCTCTGAGCTACCGAGGCAGGCGACGCACGCACAGCACGTGGCTGAGGCGCCATCAAGAGTTTACATTGCGGCAGCAGCCTGTGTAGCCAGCTCAGCATGGTCCGCGACTCTTCCCCCACAGGCGGCGATGGGGTCTGGCTATCCACATACGCGAAGTGGATACTCCCGCGGAAGTTCGCGGCACGTGAAGCTGAAAGAGCCAGACAGGCAGCTCAACTCACGTTAGGACAAGACTATGAATGACATCATCACTGTCCGGGGATTCGTTGCCTCGGAACCCAGGAGTTCGACGACCCCGGGCGGGACGGGGACGTCCTCGTTCCGGCTTGGCTCCACTGCGCGCAGGTTCGACCGCGCGAACGATGCCTGGGTGGATGGCAACACCAATTGGTTCAGCGTTCAAGCGTTCAGGCATCTCGCGGGAAACATCGGATGCAGCGTCAAGAAGGGCCAGCGGGTCATCGTGGTCGGGAAACTCAAGCTGAGGCAATGGGAACACGACGGCAAGATCTACCATGTTGCCGAAATCGTGGCCGAGTCGGTGGGGCACGACCTCATGTGGGGCTCGGCGAACTTCATCCGGACCTCCGGTGGCACCAGCCCGCAGACCATGCCCGCGGCCGCTGGGGTGGAGCCTGAAAACCCTTGGCCTTCGGCGGATGAAGAGGGTGAAGACGGCCCGCTTGACGACGAGGACGGCGGTGTTGCAGCCGAGCGGGAAGTTATTCTTTCGGCCGGAGAAAACGATGAGCCGGTTCTTGTTCATGCTGGCACCGGAGAACTTGTGGACGCCCGGGCCTGAAATGACGCTGGTGCCGAAAGAGGGGACGCCGCGGATATCCGCGGATGCCATGCGGTGCGGCAGATAGTGCGCCGCATGGCAGAATGGCCGGGTGATGAGCAGGGGAACGCCGCGAAAACCATCAGGACGCCGCCACGCGGCCGGAAGCCCGGGTTTGCTGCTTGCAGTCCCGTTACTCGTGGCCGGGCTGGTGGCTGGCTGCACGGCACCTGCTCCTGTGGTGTCAGGAAGTACGCCGGCCTCATCGCGTGCCCCTTCGAGTACAGCCAGTGCTACTCCGGCTGTCACACCCAGTGCCGGAAACCCCCCAGCATCGGCTTCGCTCAGCGCGGGCGCGGCGACCCTGAAGCAGACCATGGAGGCCGCCCTGACGACCCTTGCTGCGACATCCCCCAAACCGACGCAAGAAGCATTGCGATCGCAACTCGTTTCGGCCGGTATTCCTGCCCCGACGTTGGAGGTGAGCGCCAGCAAGACACCGACCGGTCTGGACGTCGACGCCATTGAGGCAGCGGCCAGATTGGACAAGGACTGCGTCATGGGCGAGATCAGGGAAGGCCAGGTCTCAGTGTCCGTGCTGCCCGTGCTGGCGAGTGGCAAATGCTTCGTGGGAGATTCGCGCTAGCAGGCACGAATGTGAGTTATGCCTTGCCACCCATTAGATTTAACGGCATGGCGGAATTCATTTACACGATGACCAAGGCTCGCAAGGCCGTTGGCGAAAAACTAATCCTGGACGATGTCAGCATGTCGTTCTTCCCTGGCGCGAAGATCGGTGTGGTGGGCCCGAACGGAGCCGGCAAATCCACGATCCTGAAGATCATGGCCGGCATCGACACACCGTCGAATGGCGAAGCCCGCCTCAGCCCCGGCTACTCCGTGGGCATCCTCCTGCAGGAGCCGCCCCTGAACGAGGAAAAGACCGTCCTGGGCAACGTCCAGGAAGGCGTGGGCGAGATCTACTCGAAGATCCAGCGCTTTAACGAGATCTCCGAGGAAATGGCCAACCCGGATGCCGACTACGACACCCTGCTGGAGGAAATGGGCCACCTCCAGGAAGCCATCGACGCGGCAGATGCCTGGGACATTGATTCCCAGCTCGAACAAGCCATGGACGCACTCCGCTGCCCGCCGGGCGACTCTGACGTGACTGTCCTGTCCGGTGGTGAGCGCCGCCGCGTAGCGCTTTGCAAGCTGCTGCTCCAGAAGCCTGACCTCCTGCTCCTTGACGAACCCACCAACCACTTGGACGCAGAAAGTGTTCTGTGGTTGGAGCAGCACCTCTCGTCCTACCCTGGTGCCGTCCTCGCCATCACTCACGATCGCTACTTCCTGGACCATGTCGCCGAGTGGATCTGTGAAGTGGACCGCGGCCGCCTGTACCCCTACGAAGGCAATTACTCCACGTACTTGGAGAAGAAGCGCGCCCGCCTGGAAATCCAGGGCAAGAAGGACGCGAAGCAAGCCAAGCGCCTGACCGAAGAACTTGAGTGGGTCCGTTCCAACGCCAAGGGCCGTCAGACCAAGTCGAAGGCCCGTCTGGCCCGCTACGAGGAAATGGCAGCCGAGGCCGATCGCACCAGAAAGCTCGACTTCGAAGAAATCCAGATTCCGCCGGGACCGCGTCTTGGTGGCCTGGTCCTGGAGGCGAAGAACCTGCAAAAAGGCTTCGAAGACCGAACCCTCATCGACGGCCTGTCGTTCACCCTGCCCCGAAACGGCATCGTCGGCGTCATTGGTCCCAACGGCGTCGGCAAGACCACCTTGTTCAAGACGATCGTCGGGCTGGAACCGCTTGACGGCGGCGACCTGAAGATCGGTGACTCCGTCAAGATCTCCTACGCTGATCAGAGCCGCGGCGGCATCGATCCCAACAAGACCCTGTGGGAGGTCGTCTCCGACGGCCTGGACTTCATCCAGGTGGGCCACGTTGAAATGCCATCGCGTGCCTACGTGGCCGCCTTCGGCTTCAAAGGACCGGACCAGCAGAAGAAGGCCGGAGTGCTCTCGGGCGGTGAGCGTAACCGCCTGAACCTGGCCCTCACTCTCAAGCAGGGCGGAAACTTGCTGCTGCTTGACGAGCCCACCAACGACCTCGACGTCGAAACCCTCAGCAGCCTCGAGAACGCCTTGCTCGAGTTCCCCGGCTGCGCGGTAGTGGTCTCTCACGACAGGTGGTTCCTCGACCGGGTTGCCACCCATATCCTCGCCTACGAAGGTGACGAGGAAAACCCGTCGAAGTGGTACTGGTTCGAGGGTAACTTCGAATCCTACGAGGAAAACAAGGTGGAGCGCCTTGGCGCGGACGCGGCCAAGCCGCACCGTGTCACGCACCGCAAGTTGACTCGCGACTAAGAGCGATACGCCTCGAGAAGGCCGGCGCCCCGGGAATATCCCGGGGCGCCGGCCTTCTGTGTTACGCCGCAGCTACGCTAAAAGCGGCAGCTACCGCGGAATCCGGAGCATGCCCTCCTGCGCCACGGTGGCGACATGCTGTCCATCGCGGCTGAAGATCTTGCCGGTGGCCAGCCCGCGGGCGCCCTGGGCGCTGGGGGACTCCTGTACGTACAGTAGCCATTCGTCCACTCGGACCGGTCGATGCCACCACATGGCGTGGTCGAGGCTCGCCACGCTCATGCCCGGAGTCATCCAGCTCAATCCGTTCTTGCGCAACACCGATTCCAGGATGGTGTAGTCGCTCGCGTAGGCCAGGGCTGCCAGATGAAGATTGGGGTCATCCGGCATCGGGCCGAAGGTCTTCATCCATACTGCGTTGCTGGCTACGTGCTCCGTGGGCGCTTCCACGTAAAGTGCGGGGTCCACGTGGCGGACGTCGAAGGGACGCTCGAAGGACATGTGGCGCGCGAGCGGATGGTCGTACTTCTGCAGGATTTCCGCGGTACTTGGCAGGGTTTCGGGATCCGGAATTCCGGCCGGCATCGCGGACTGGTGCTCAACGCCGACTGCCTCGGTCTGGAAGGAGGCGGTCATCGACAGGATCGGTTGTCCCTCCTGGTACGCGTGCACCCGTCGCGCGGAGAATGAGCGTCCGTCGCGGAGCCGTTCAACGCTGAAAGTGATGGCCTGGTTGGCGTCTCCGGGACGAAGGAAGTAGCCGTGCATGGAATGGACAGTGCGGTCCTCCTCCACAGTACGCATACCGGCCACGAGCGATTGGGCCAGCACCTGTCCGCCGAACACGCGGTGGCGCGGCTGTTTTTGGGACGGCCCAAGGAAGATGTCCTCTGCTGTCCTCGCGCCGTCGAAGTCGGCCAGGGACAGTAGTTCGATGAGGGTGGATGTGGGATCCTCAAGGGCAACCTGATGTTCCAGGCCCGCGTGCGCGTCAGTCATGGTTCGACTCTAGACGCCGCCCGGACCCCTCTCAACCGAGGACATGCCGGTAGAGTCGATGATGTGTCCGATGTACTGACCCAGTCCTTCCATTTCGTCGATCCCCGTGATCTGGCGGATCTCCGCACCTACGCCACGCGAGCCAAGAGCATCGACGACGGCGCTATCCGGCTGCAGGCTTCCGGACGCGTCCTGGCTGCCTATGTGTGCGTCCTGAGGCCGCGCCTCCTGGGCGAAGCGACACCGACCATCCTCGGGCTTCGGACCATCGCCCTCGCCGATGATGCGCATGCGGACGTCACTGTGACCCTGTCCTCGGTCCTGGACCGCCTGGCGCGCTCCGGTGCCGACGACGTCGAGCTTCCGATCCCGCCGTCGACCGTTTCCGAATCGTGGGCCGGAGTCGGGGCGCCCCGCAGCGGCTGGGAGCCGCTGCGTTCAGTGCCCGACGCCGAACTCAAGTCAGTCGCAAATGCCGGCATTGCCGAGGTGGCCGGGATTGTTCCGGATCAGCCTGGTGCGTTGATCGTCAACAATGCCAGGGCAACAGTGTGGGGGCGGGAGATTCCAGGACTCGACGGCGTACCCGCAGGCGCGGCGTTCGCGGCCTTGGCGCTCGGTTTCCTTGGCGACGGTGAACACAGGCTCTTCCGCAACGGCCGTTGGTTCCGGCTCAGCGGGACCCGGGGCCACATTCTGGCACGATCCGGATCCCGACTGGGCTTACAGGCTCGCTGAGCCGCTTAAGGTTTCTGGACCGATGGGCTGTTGACCATCGTGAGCGCAGCCCGCTCCATGTAGTCCCACAGCGTACCTTCGTGAAGAGGCGACAAGCCGAGGGAGTCCACTGCCGCGCGCATGTGGAAGAGCCAGCGGTCCTTGGCTTCCGGTGTCACCTGGAAGGGCATGTGCCGCATCCTCAAGCGGGGGTGCCCGCGTTCCGCGCTGTAGGTGCCCGGACCGCCCCAATACTGCTCAAGAAACATGAGGAACCGTCGCTTCGCCGGGGCGAGGTCTAGTTCGGGGTACATTGGCCGGAGCAATGGATCTCCGGCGACGCCGTCGTAAAAGACATCGATGAGCTTCGCGAAAGTCTCGTGCCCTCCGACGGCCTCGTAGAAGCTGTCGGTGTAGGCAGGCTGGCTGAACGGATCGTTTTGCATCAACTGCCGTCGTTCGGCCGGTTGCGGTGTTGCGGATTCCGGCTGGCTACTCAGGTCACTCACCTGCTTTCTGCTCTTGAATCTTGAGGGATTCCTTTGACGATTGGGGCGCACCGGATGCAGCCGTTTCGGCGGGCGCAGTACCCGGGGGTGCAGGCGGAACGTCATTCGGGACGGCTGGTTCCTCCGGCACGTAGTCTCCTTGCGAGCGGTTGCCCACCCTCAGGATCTCCCCGTTGCGCAGATACCAGATGGCGCCGTCTTCAGCCCTGAGACGGGTGATCCGGAGACCGACCGATTCAACGGTGCCAATCACTTCCGTGGTCACGATCACATCGCCGATCCCGAACTGATCCTCGATGGTGATGAAGATGCCGGACAGGAAATCGCGGATAAGTTGTTGGGCGCCAAAGCCGATGGCCACACCCAAAATCCCGACGCTTGTGAGCAGCGGGGCAATATCTACATTCAGGTATTTGAGGACGTAGATGATGACGATGACCACCACCACAACGCTCAGCACGCTTGTCAGCAGGGAGCCGATGGTGTGGGCGCGTTGGGCGCGCCGTTCATGGTCGAGTGCCCGGAAAGCCGGCTGGACCCACCTGAAATGGGGTTTCTTGAAGAAGCTGGTGCCCTCAGCTACGCGGCGCGTAATACGCAGAATGATGAACCGGGCTACCACCCAGACCACCAAGCCAATGCCCAGCGTCACGAAGATTGACGCGAAATCGATCTTGGCTGCATCGGCCACGATGTTGTCGGTCGACGAGGCGACGTTCATGTGCGGGAATGCTCCTCACGGGATCCAATTGTTCGCCGGGCCCTTTTCGCCGGGCGCTGAATGCTCTGTCCACGGTCAACCCTATCCCCGTAGCGTGGCCGGAAGCGCATCAGGCGAGTGGTACGGCTAGCTGGCGGCCGCCGTCGTGTTCGGCTCATGCAGAACGGGAAAGTTGACGCTCCGGGCGATGAAGCACAGCCGGTTCGCCTCGTGGTGCAACTCGTCCACGAGGGAGACATGCGCCGGGTCTGTAACCGTGACGTGCGGCTTCAAGGTGACGCTCTCGAACTGGCCGCTGCCGTCGCGATTAAGCCTCATCATCCCCTCGGCCTGGTCGATATAGTCGGTGACCACCACGCCGCTTTTGACCGCAACATGCAGGAAAGCCAGCATATGGCACTGGGACAGGGCGGCGAGGAGCAGTTGCTCAGGGTTGTATCGGCTCTTGTCCCCGTGGAAGGCGGGGTCCGAGGAGCCCTTGAGGACGGGCACACCGGGGATCTCGATGTCGTGGTCCCGGGCATAACCACGGTAGCTGGAGGTTCCACTGCCCAGGTTTCCGGTCCAGCGTACGGTCAGGGAGTAGCGGTGTTCGTCCAGGCTCATGCGGAAAGTCTAGCGGGGGTGCTTTCTCCCCCGCACACGCAAGGGCCCGCTTCCGGCGAGCGGAAGCGGGCCCTTGCGGTGCTTTGTGCGATGTTGCTAGACGTCTGCCGCGCGGGCCTTGAGGGCGCGGGCGACGCCGTCGCGGTTTTCGAGCATCATGCGCCGCAGGGCGTTGCTGTCCGCCTGCAGCTCAGCCAGGAACTTGTCCGTGCGATCCACGGTGGCCTGGGTGGTCAGCTGTGCAGGGTAGAGTCCGACGACGATCTGCTGGGCCAGCGCGTGGGTGCGGTTGGCGACAATTTCCGGGACTGCCTCGAAGTACTTTTCGGCGTACGGTTCCAGCAGGGAGGTGTCCAGCACCCGGGTGAAGCCCGTGACGGCGGAGCTTTGGATGGCGTTGGAGAGCTCGCCCGTCACAACAATCTTGTTCCACGCTTCGGCTTTGCCCTCGGGAGTGGGGAGGGCGGCTGTTGCCAAGGCGGCAGCATTCTGGCCGTTGGCCGTGTGATCGCGCTCAAGTTCGGCGTTGATCCGCTCCTGGCCCTCGCGGCTGCCCACCACCAGCGACGTCAGGAGTTCCCAGCGCAGGTCCTGGTCGACAGTGAGGCCGTCCAGGACGGTGCCGCCGTCCAATACCGACTGGACGGTGTCCAGTTGGGAGCTGCTGGCGGCGAGCAAAGCGAAGGACTTCACGAACTGGAGCTGGGCGTCCGATCCGGAGGCCACGGTGGAAGCGAGCTCCCACAGCTTGTCCGCGGCAGCTACGGTGGCCGCTTCCTTGTGTTCAGCGGCGACGTAGTAGCTGAGCGTGGTGGCGAGCTGCCGCAGCTGGACCAGGATCACGGAGGAATCGGTCTCGGAGGCGATGTTGGCCAGGATCAAGTCAACGTAGCCGCGGGCGGGGGTTTCGCCGTCGCGGGCGCCATCCCATGCCGAGCCCCACACCAGGGTGCGCGGGAGGCTGCCGGCGAAGTCCTTCAGGTGGGCCTTCGCGGTCGCCAGCGACACGGGGTCAAGGCGGACCTTCGCATACGCGAGATCGTCGTCGTTGAGCAGTACCAGGTCCGGACGCGCCAGCCCGGCAAGGGCCGGGACATCGGTCCGGGGACCGTCGACGTCGAGCTCTTCCCTGTGGGTGCGTTCGAGCTTGCCTTCGGTTGAGAGGTTGTAGAAGCCCACGGCGAGGCGGTGTGGGCGCAGGGTGGGCTGTTCGTCGATGGCTGTCTGCCGGATCGCAAAAGACGTAATGGTGCCGTCGGAGTCGACATCGAGCTCGGGGGAGAGCGTGTTGACGCCTGCGGTCTCGAGCCAGAGTTTGCCCCACTGGTCCAAGTCGCGGCCGCTCGCGGCCTCGAGTTCCTTAATGAGGTCTGCCAGTTCGGTGTTCTGCCAAGCATGCTTCTGGAAGTATTCGCGGACGCCGGCCATGAATTGTTCAGGGCCGACCCAGGCAACAAGCTGCCTGAGGACTGAGGCGCCCTTGGCGTACGTGATGCCGTCAAAGTTCACCTCGACGTCCTGGAGATCGTTGATCTCGGCGAAAATCGGGTGGGTCGTGGGCAGCTGGTCCTGCCGGTAGGCCCAGGACTTCTCCACGGAAGCGAAGGTGGTCCACGCACGGTCAAATTCGGTGTTCTCGACTGCGGCGAGGTGGGACATGTACTCGGCAAAGGACTCGTTGAGCCAGAGGTCGTTCCACCAGCGCATCGT
Source organism: Arthrobacter methylotrophus (assembly GCF_039539965.1). Lineage (NCBI taxonomy): Bacteria > Bacillati > Actinomycetota > Actinomycetes > Micrococcales > Micrococcaceae > Arthrobacter > Arthrobacter methylotrophus. The sequence continues at coordinate 1,322,853 of NZ_BAABED010000001.1, forward strand.
CACGAGGTCCCCGAACCACATGTGGGCCAGTTCGTGCAGAACGGTGATGGCGCGGCGTTCGATCTGGGCGTCGGTGACCTTGCTCCGGAAGACGTAGCCCTCGAGGATCGTCACTGCGCCGGCGTTTTCCATGGCGCCGGCGTTGAACTCGGGAACGAAGAGTTGATCGTACTTATCGAAGGGATACGGGAAGCCGAACTGGGCCTCGAAGAACTCGAAACCTTGTCGGGTCAGTTCGAAGATGTTCTCGGCGTCCAGGTATTGCATGAGGGATTTGCGGGCGAACACGCCGAGCGGGATCATCCGGCCGTCGGAGCTGGTGACGTTGCTGCGGACCGATTGGTAGGGGCCCGCGATCAGGGCGGTGACGTAGGAGGAGATACGGGGGGTGGGCGCGAAGTGCCAGACGGAGCGGGCACCGCCGTCGTCCCCGGGAGTGGTTTCCACGGGTACCGGGGTAGGGGAGTTGGAAATCAAGTCCCAGTGCGAGGGCGCGGTGACCGTGAACGTGAATGCCGCTTTCAGGTCCGGCTGCTCGAACACAGCGAACATGCGGCGGGAATCGGGCACCTCGAATTGGGTGTACAGGTAGACCTCGTTGTCGACTGGGTCCACGAAACGGTGCAGGCCTTCACCGGTGTTCATGTACGGCGCATCGGCGACGATCCTGAGCTCGTTCTCGGTGGCGAGCTCAGGCAGCTGGATGCGTACGCCGTCGGACACCACCGCGGGATCAAGTTCGGTGCCGTTGAGCGTCACGCTGTGCACCGTCTCCGTGATCGCGTCGATGAAGCTCGAGGAACCTTCGGCGGCCGAGAATTTCACCACCGTGGTGGAGCCGAAGACCGTGGCACCCTTCGTCAAGTCGAGGGCGACGTCATACGAAGTCACGATGAGCAGTTCTGCGCGATGTCTGGCTTCGGTGCGCGTCAGGTTCAGGCCTGGCAAAGTGGTGCCTCCAAGAATGGGTTGCAAGAAGCCGGTTGGGTTCAGCCAACACCGGCACTGTGAAGTCATTCTTTCACTCGATGCCGGCTTGGCAAGGAAGCTGGATCATAGTGTCGCCGGCCAGGGGTAGCGTTGGAATCATGGGAAAGATGCGCGACTCGTTGGACCTCCGGGCACTCCGCTTTGCGGTGGCATTTCCGCTGCTGCTGGCCGCGGCATTCGCAGTGTGCGCGCTCATGCTGCGCAACAACCTTCCGGATCCCGTCGCCATTGCGTGGAACGCCGACGGCGGAATCAGCTTCGCGCCGTTCGCCGCCTACGTTCTTGGCGGCGGCGGGTTCCTGGTCCTGGTGGGTTGGCTGGTGTTCGCCCAGGCCGTTCCCCTTGCTAGGCCAGTGATCATGCGGCGGGTCATGATGGGCATGGGACTCATGGTGACCCTCTTCATCACCGCTGTGCTGGCCGCCGGACTCGTAGGACAAACAGGCCTTGCCGATGCCCGCAGCTCGCACGTTGATGCCACTGTCCTCGCGCTGGGCGCCGGAGCGGCCTTGCCCCTTGGCGTGGTCATGATGATGGCATTCAAGCCTGATCCACACTGGACTCCGGAAGACGATGCCGCCCTCGAGACCGAAAGGATCCTGGCGGAAGACCCGGCGCTGGCAGAGGATTCCATGTTGCTCTGGGTCCACGCGAGGAGTTCGGTGTTCGTCATGATCTGCGTGGCCACCGTGTTTCCCGCCGTGTTGATCGCCATTGCGCTGCCATGGCTAGGCGCGTTGCTGGCTGTGGTCGCCCTGATGGCAGCGTGTTTCCTCTTCGTCCGGGTGCGCGCCGACAGGGGAGGGGTGCAGGTCTTTGTCGCCGGCGTCCTCCGAGTCCTGACCGTGCCTGCCGTAGACATCGCGGGCGCGGCAGCCCAAGAAGTCAGGGCCGCCGACTTCGGCGGATGGGGGCTTCGGCACCACGGAGGAGCTACGGCCATGCTCGTGAGCAGCGGACCCGCCGTCGTCGTCCGCGAAGTCAGCGGCCACAGGGTGGCCTTCAGCGCCGGAACCTCGGCCACGGCGGACCGGCTCGCAGGAATTCTGAACCGCGTCGCGGCACGGGCCCAGCACGACGAGCAGCCTCCTGCCCCCTGAGCGCCGGGAGTTCGCCGGGCCTGTCGGCTTCGTCTTAAGAGGTGGGCAACGGCCCGGTCCTAGTAATCTAGGAACCGCATCCCTCAACGCCGCGCCCGGCTTCGCCGCGTTCGCGCGCCAGACTGAATGGACTTTCCGTGACTACACCCCGCGTCCACATTGCTACGGATCACGCTGGCATGGAGCTCAGCGCCCACCTCGTAAGCCACCTGACCGCCAAGGGCTACGACGTGGTTGACCACGGCCCCAAGGTCTACGACGCCCTGGATGACTACCCTTCGTTCTGCATCAACGCGGCTGCCGCCGTGGTGGCAGACCAGAAAGCCGCCGTTCATGCATTGGGCATCGTCCTGGGCGGGTCCGGCAACGGTGAGCAAATTGCGGCAAACAAGGTCAAAGGCGTCCGCGCCGCACTTGCATGGAACCTGTCCACGGCAAGACTGGCCCGCGAACACAACGATGCCAACGTGGTTGCCGTCGGCGGCCGCCAGCACACCGTAGAGGAAGCCACGGAACTGATCGAGGCCTTCTTGGAGGAACCTTTCAGCAATGACGAACGCCACGTTCGCCGCATCGGAAAGATCGCCACCTATGAAAATACCGGCGAAATCGTCGCATAGTGCCTGAGGGGCATTCCATCCATCGCCTGGCGCGTCAGTTCCAGGATGTTTTCGCCGGCCACGCGCTGGGGGTTTCCAGTCCACAAGGGCGTTTCACCGCGGGTGCGGCCCTCTTGGACGGTCATGAGTTGCTGGAAGCAATGGCGCACGGCAAGCAGCTCTTCCTCCGCTTTGACCATGGCGTGGTTCTGCATGTCCATTTGGGTCTCTATGGCGCGTGGAATTTCGGCGGTGACGAATCCTTCCGGGGAGCCTCGAGTATCGGGGCTCCCCGGCGGATCGGCGAGCGGGAAGCTTTTTCACCGGATGCCGGGCCGGACGCAGGAATCAGCTACTCGGGGCCGCCCGAGCCGGTAGGTGCCGTGCGTGTCCGCCTCGTCTCGGCGAACGGCTGGGCGGACTTGCGGGGAGCCACTACCTGTGCGGCGATCACCGAGGCGGAGGTAGCGGCTGTCCTGGCCCGCCTGGGTCCCGATCCCCTTCACAACCTCCCGGGAAACCGCGAGGAGTTCATGCGACGCGTGCGGCGCCGCAAGACCGCCGTCGGGCTCCTCCTGATGGATCAATCCGTGATAGCCGGAATCGGCAACATCTACCGCGCGGAGGTGCTCTTCCGGCAACGCATTGATCCATGGGTTTCCGGCAGTTCCCTGGACGCTGAAACCGCCGGACTTCTGTGGGACGACACCGTGGCTGCCATGTCCGACGGCGTCCGGGACGGGCGGATTGTTACGACCCCCGCGGCGCTTTGGAGCGGCGGAAACGCGGGAGCGCTCGACGGCGAAGCCCACTTTGTCTACAAGCGGCAGGGCCAGCCCTGCCGCCGCTGTGGTGAGACCGTGGGGATGGCTGAAATCGGTGCGCGCAAGCTCTACTGGTGCCCGGGCTGCCAGGACTAGGCGACGCTCGTGGTGCCGTCCTCGCCTGGCGCCTCCCGTCCTGACCCTTTTTGAGTCAGAACATGCCCTCCCCTTGGCGTGTCCCCGGCGTGTCGAGGGGGAGTTCCGTTCAAAGAAGGTCAGGAAGGGAGTGGCAATCTGAACAGATCCTGTCACCTTGGCATCGCATCAGCGGAAAAAACAAAACACCCCCGGTCCGAAGACCGGGGGTGTCAATGATGTCGCGACACATCTGTAAAGGATGTTCCGCTACATCACACTGGAGGGGACGACGGGAATCGAACCCGCGTAATCAGTTTGGAAGACTGAGGCTTTACCATTAAGCTACGTCCCCGGACAAGACTGCATGCACCTCTATGAACTTCCCGGGTGTTCCGCGCATCTTTCCGGCGGCTGTTGAAGCCGGATATAACTAAACCTAATTCAGGGGCCAAGTGTCAAATGTGCATTCTCCGGCGAGATACCCGTAGACTGTCCTGTGCATTCACGGGGTGTAGCTCAGCTTGGCTAGAGCGCCTGCTTTGGGAGCAGGAAGTCGCAGGTTCAAATCCTGTCACCCCGACTCTGTGTGCCTGTCCCGATCCGGGGCGCGGCAGAAACCCATCCCACAAAACCAGGAGTACTTAGACTGTGAAGAGCGCTGTCGAGAACCTCACCGCCACGCGGGTCAAGCTCAACGTTGAGGTTCCCTTTGAGGAACTGAAGCCGAGCATCGACGCCGCTTACAAGACCGTTGCTTCGCAGATCCAGGTTCCCGGGTTCCGCAAGGGCAAGGTTCCCGCCAAGCTGGTTGACCAGCGCGTTGGCCGTGGCTACGTCTTGGAGACCGCCATCAACGATGGCCTCAATGGCTGGTACCAGGCTGCCGTCCAGGAAGCCGGCCTTCGCCCGCTGAGCCGTCCCGAGGTTGAGATCACGGAGGTTCCGGACCCGTCCTCGACCGACGGCGAGCTGAAGTTCCAGGTCGAGATCGACGTCCGTCCCGAGGTCGAACTGCCGGACTACGCCGGCATCAACGTCGAGGTTGCCGCAGCAGATTCTTCCGAGGCCGACGTCGACAAGGCCTTGGACGAGCTCCGCGGCCGCTTCGGCACGCTGAAGTCCGTTGACCGCCCCGCTGCCGATGGCGACTTCCTGACCATCGACATCACCGCCACGATCGACGGCTCCGAAATCGACTCGGCTACCGGCCTGTCCTACCAGGTGGGTGCAGGCACCATGCTTGAGGGCTTGGACGAGGCCGTTACCGGCCTTTCTGCCGAGGAAGAAGCAATCTTCGACACCACGCTGGTCGGCGGCGACCATGCCGGCGAGGCCGCCCAGGTCAAGGCTGTTGTCAAGACCGTCAAGGAGCGCGAGCTTCCTGAAGCCAACGATGACTTCGCCCAGTTGGCATCCGAGTTCGACACCCTTGCCGAGCTGCGTGAAGACCTTGCCAAGCAGGCTGCTGCGTCCAAGGTCGTCGGCCAGGGCGTCGAAGCCCGCGACAAGGTCCTCGACAAGCTCGTGGAACTCATCGAGGTTCCGGTTCCGGACTCCGTAGTTGAAGAGCAGCTCGAGCAGCACTTCAACCCGGAAAACGCACATGGTGAAGGCGACCACGACACCGAGGAGCACCGCGCCGAGGTCAAGGCCAACGCTGCCCGTGCCTTCCAGAACGAGATCATCCTTGACGCTATCGCCGACAAGGAAGAAGTGAGCGTCAGCCAGAACGAGCTGATCGACTACATCGTTACCACAGCAAGCCAGTACGGCATGGACCCGAACCAGTTCGCCCAGATCATCGATCAGAGCGGCCAGGTTCCCATGATGGTTTCCGAGGTTCGCCGCCGCAAGGCTCTCGCGGTTGTCCTTGGCCAGGCCGAGGTTGTGGACTCCGAAGGCAACAAGGTCGACCTGAGCGACTTCGTGCGCCCCGCAGGCGAAGAGGCTTCCGTTGTCGAGGAAGCCGAAGAAGCCGACGTTGTTCCGAGCGACGATCCTGCCGCAGTGAAGTTCTAGTTTTGCCTCAAGCCGCCCCCGGATCCCAGGATCCGGGGGCGGCTTCGTTTAAGCCCGGAAAGCATGGAAAGCGCGCCCTTCCGCAATCGTGCGCCGTCAGCGAACAGCGCGATTTGGGAGAACAAATCGCCGTGGAAAACGGTTAGTGTCCAAGTAGTGAAGATCAGGGATGGCAAGTTCAGCAATGGCCCTGTCACCAGCGAGAGGTAAGTACTTATGTCACAGCAAGCAGGGGCTCCCAGGATGGCAACCGTCGATCCAGCGGCCCAAGACAATTACATCTACAACCGCCTGCTGAAAGAGCGCATCATCTGGCTCGGATCCGAAGTCCGCGACGAGAATGCCAACGCGATCTGCTCCCAGCTCCTCCTCCTCTCGGCTGAAGACCCGGAGAAGGACATCTACCTGTACATCAACTCTCCTGGCGGTTCGGTGACCGCAGGCATGGCTATTTACGACACCATGCAGTTCATTCCGAACGACGTCGTAACCGTTGCCACCGGACTGGCGGCCTCCATGGGCCAGTTCCTTCTCTCTTCGGGCACCAAGGGCAAGCGGTACGCCACGCCCAACGCCCGCATCCTGATGCACCAGCCTTCCGGCGGTATCGGTGGCACGGCGTCGGACATCAAGATTCAGGCCGAGTTGATCCTGCACATGAAGAAGGTCATGGCGGAGTTGACCGCCGAACAGACCGGGCAGACCGTCGAGACCATCCTCAAGGACAACGACCGCGACAAGTGGTTCACAGCGGTCGACGCGCTCGAGTACGGCTTCTTCGACAAGATCGCCGCACACGCGGGATCGGTCGCCGGCGGCGGCGGAACGGCCAATGCTTCGAATTCCGAGAAGTAACCGGCACTAAGAAACATTCAGATCAGGAGCAATAAAATGAATTACAACTTTGGATGGTCTGCCGGTAATCTCCCGTCCAGCCGCTACGTCCTCCCGCAGTTCGAGGAGCGCACCCCCTACGGCTTCAAGCGCCAGGACCCGTACACCAAGCTTTTTGAGGACCGCATCATCTTCCTCGGTGTCCAGGTTGACGACGCTTCTGCTGACGACATCATGGCCCAGCTATTGGTGCTCGAGTCTACGGACCCGGACCGTGACATCACTCTGTACATCAACTCCCCAGGTGGCTCGTTCACCGCTATGACCGCGATCTACGACACCATGACGTACATTCGTCCGGAGATCCAGACCGTTTGCCTGGGCCAGGCGGCGAGTGCCGCCGCTGTTCTGCTTGCGGCCGGTACGCCCGGCAAGCGCCTCGCCTTGCCAAACGCGCGGGTTCTGATCCACCAACCGTCACTGTCTGGCGGCCAGGGCGGACAGGCTTCCGATCTTGAGATCCAGGCCGCAGAAGTCATGCGTATGCGCTCCTGGCTTGAGGACACGCTGGCCAAGCACTCTGGCCGGACGCCTGAACAGGTCAACAACGACATCGAGCGCGACAAGATCCTTACTGCCGCGGAAGCTATGAACTATGGATTGATCGACCAGGTGCTCGATTCCCGCAAGATCAAGCCCCAGGCGATCGCCAGGTAACTGGTAAGAATTCGACGCCGGTGCGGTTCAGGAAATATGGACCGCATCGGCGTTCTGGTTCAACCCAAGCAGCCCATTGTGTCCTACAGTGGAAGTTGTCATGGTGGCGCCCCCGCTGCGATCCCGCCAATTCGGCGGATTGGTACGGAGCTGCACCACCCGCATGAAACGAAGGGATTCCCACATGGCTCGGATTGGCGAGAGCACGGATCTGCTGAAGTGTTCTTTCTGCGGAAAGAGCCAAAAGCAGGTTCGGAAGCTGATTGCCGGGCCCGGCGTATACATCTGCGACGAGTGCATCGAACTCTGTAACGAGATCATCGAAGAGGAACTCGCGGAAGTATCGGATCTTGGTAGTTTCGAGTTGCCCAAACCGCGGGAGATCTTCGATTTTCTCCAGGAATACGTCATTGGCCAGGAGCCCGCAAAACGCTCCCTCGCCGTCGCGGTCTACAACCACTACAAGCGCATCCAGGCAGGCCACGCACCAAAGACCGGTCTTGGCGAGGGCGGACACCACGAGGACGTGGAGATCGCCAAATCCAATATCCTCCTGATCGGCCCCACTGGCTGCGGCAAGACCTACTTGGCCCAGACCTTGGCGCGCCGCTTGAACGTACCGTTCGCCGTCGCTGACGCCACAGCCCTGACGGAGGCCGGATACGTGGGCGAAGACGTTGAGAACATCTTGCTGAAGCTCATCCAGGCCGCGGACTACGACGTCAAGAAGGCCGAGCAAGGCATCATCTACATCGATGAGATTGATAAGATCTCCCGCAAGAGCGAGAACCCGTCAATCACGCGTGATGTGTCCGGCGAAGGCGTGCAACAGGCGCTCCTGAAAATCCTGGAAGGCACGGTAGCCTCGGTTCCGCCGCAGGGCGGACGCAAGCACCCGCACCAGGAATTCATCCAGATCGACACCACCAACGTGTTGTTCATCGTTGCCGGGGCCTTTGCCGGTTTGGAGGACATCATTGGATCGCGCTCAGGCCGCAAGGGCATTGGTTTCGGGGCCCCGCTCAATGAGGTCAAGGACAACGTGGACAGTTACGGTGAGGTGATGCCGGAGGATCTGCTCAAGTTTGGGCTGATTCCTGAGTTCATCGGACGTCTGCCTGTAATCACCACGGTTTCCAACCTTGACCGCTCGGCACTCATCCAAATCCTCTCCAAGCCCAAGAACGCCCTGATCAAGCAGTACCAGAAGATGTTCCAGCTGGACGGCGTGGAGCTCCTGTTCGACGACGACGCCCTGGATTCGATCGCCGACCAAGCCCTTGAACGCGGTACCGGCGCCCGTGGCCTGCGGGCCATCATGGAGGAAGTGCTCCTGCCGGTCATGTTCGATCTTCCGAGCCGGGATGACATCGCCAGCGTGGTCATCACTGCCGACGCCGTGACCAAGAAGGGCCAGCCCACCATGATCGCGCACGAGGTCGTGGCGAAGCGTCGGAATAAGTCCGCCTAGCCTGGGGTTTGCATGATTGGTGCCGGACCCAGATTCTTCCGGTCAACCGCGCCCCGTACGTGCTATCCAAGGAGTTCCCTGTGCCCGCACAGACCGCCAACAAGGTTGATTTCTGGTTCGATCCCATGTGCCCTTTCGCCTGGGCGACGTCCCGCTGGATTGGCGAAGTGGAAGACGTTCGTGACATCGAGACCACGTGGAACGTCATGAGTCTCTCCGTCCTCAATGAGGGCCGGGAGCTGCCCGCTGAGTACGCCGAAAAGATGAAGCTGGGTTGGGGCCCTGTCCGCGTCATCATTGCGGCCCGAGACTTGCATGGAGACAAATACATCAAGCCGCTCTACGACGCGATGGGTGTCCTGATTCACCACGAAGGCATCAAAGACTTTGCCGAGGTCATCTCCAAGGCACTGGCTGAAACCGGTCTGCCGGCCGAGTTGGCCCGTTTTGCCGATTCCGAGGAATACGATGTCCAGCTGCGAGCCAGCCACGAAGCGGGTATTTCGCTGGTAGGCCAGGACGTCGGCACCCCGGTTGTTTCTGTCAACGGCACTGCCTTTTTCGGGCCCGTCCTGACCCGTATTCCGCGTGGCGAGGAGGCCGGCCGAATCTGGGATGCCGCGGTGACGCTGGCCGGGTACCCGCATTTCTTCGAGCTCAAGCGCAGCCGCACGGAGAGCCCCGAATTCAACTAGCCCGAATCCTCGCAGTCGTTTGAACCACGCACTGCACGGCTATTTCAGGAATCGCGACGTTCTGCGGTCCGCCAAGATCTTTCCGTTTGTCTGGCACCCGGGGCAGTACTGCAAAGCGGTGTCTGCAAAGGACACTTCGCGGATGGTGGTGCCGCACACCGGGCAGGGCTGGCCCGCTCTTCCATGAACCCGCATGGTGTTCCGCTTGGCGTCTTTGAGCTCGTTTGAAGCTTTCCCGACCGCGGCGGCGACAGCTGCACCCAAGACCCCCTCGATGGACTCATAGAGGACTTGGGTTGTGTCCCTGTCCAAGGACTTGGAAATGGCGAAGGGCGAGATTCTGGCGGCGTGGAGGATTTCATCGCTATATGCGTTGCCGATACCCGCGATGACGCTTTGGCTCCGAAGCAGTCCCTTGATCTGGTGCGAGCTGCCGGCAAGGATCCCAGCCAAAGTCTCTGCCGTGAATTCGGGGCTAAGGGGGTCCGGGCCGAGCGCCGCGATGCCAGGGACGTCGAGGGGGCTCCGGACCACGTAGATGGCGAGGCTCTTCTTCGTTCCGGCCTCGGTCAGGTCCACCCCCACGTGCGTTGAGCCCTCGCCCTTGGTGAAGCTTAGCCTCGCCGCGATATTGCTGCCACCCATCCGCAAATGGGTCTGCGAGGGTTGCTCTGTATAGCGCAACCAGCCGGCCTTGGCGAGGTGGAAAATGAATTGGATCCCCTCGGCGTCGAGACTGACGAACTTTCCGAAACGCTCCACCCCGACGATTTTCCGGCCCTCCAAGGCCGCGTAGGGCGGATCCGCCGTCTTGAGCACGGCGAAGGAGGCGATCTGGATCTTCGTCAGTTCGGCGCCGAGAAGATTCCTGCCCAGGAAGGCAGCTAGCCCGGCTACTTCGGGAAGTTCTGGCATAGCAACACTGTGCCACAAAGCATCGAATGGCCAGAACCTTGGGACACGTCAAACAGTCCGTTTCGACGTCCAGAATTACATGCCAGTAGTTCTTGAAGAGGGCTTGTGCTTGCTGGGGAGCGGGTCAAGAATAGTACTTACCCACTTCGAAAGAAGAGGGACACGGAAACCAAAGATTCAGTGATATGTGTCTGACGCAGCCTTCGGCAAAGTTGGATTCAAGCTACCAGTGACGAGGTAGGAAGACCTGAAAGTCGGAGGATTCCGCCAGACTGTCAGTCGTCACCGGACAGCCGAAAAGTCGAAGCCCCACCAACGGCTAAACGCTGATGGGGCTTCCCCTTTGCCCGAAAGCTTCCAAGCACTGCCCGAAAGCTTCCAAGCACTGCCCGAAAGCGTCCAGGCACCGCCCGGATACTTCGGGTCTTCGAGGCTATGCCTGAGCGGGCTCCTCGGCAGGTGCCAGGACCACGTCGCTCACCGTGAGTTCGCCGTCAGCGGCCACCAGTGAGATCTCCTGCGCGTTGGCTGCGGCCTTCAGATCGCCCAGGCCGGCTTGCAGCTGTGCAACAAAGGACTCTCCCGCGCTGATCGTGGCCCGGAGGACTTCCGTGCGCTGCTTGACCTTTGCCTCGGACTTGGCCTTGCGGATGCCGCTGAGGGCGATGCCGACGGTGCCCAGCAGTGTGGTGTCGCCGTCGACGATCTCCACGGCTGCCGGCCACGCCGAACGGTGGACGGAACCGGCACGCCACCAGCTCCAGACCTCTTCTGTGGCGAAAGGCAGGAACGGTGCGAACAGGCGCAACAGCGCATCCAGTGTGGTGGCGAGGGCCGCGAGCACAGAGGCTTGCTCCGTTTCGCCGGCAGCACCGTAAGCACGGTCCTTGATGAGCTCCACGTAGTCGTCAGTGAACTGCCAGAAGAAGGATTCCGTGATCTGCAGTGCGCGGGCGTAGTCGTAGTTCGCGAACGCCTGGGTGGATTGTGCCACGACGTCGGCCAGCTGCGCCAACAATGCCCGGTCCAAGGGGTTGCTCAGGACGGACAGGTCCGCGCCGACAACGGAGTTTTCCGTGGCACCCAGGTTCAGCACGAATTTCGAGGCGTTGAGCAGTTTGATCGCCAGTCGGCGGCCGATCTTCATCTGGGCAATCTCGTAGGCAGTGTCCGCGCCGAGCTTGGCGGAGGCGGCCCAGTAACGGACCGCATCGGAGCCGAATTCGTTCAGGACATCGGTCGGAACAACCACGTTGCCCTTGGATTTGGACATTTTCTTGCGGTCCGGGTCCAGGATCCAGCCCGAAATGGCGGCGTGTTTCCACGGTGCGCTGTCCTGCAAGGCGTCTGCCCGCACAGCGGAGGAGAAGAGCCAGGTACGGATGATGTCGTGGCCCTGCGGACGGAGGTCAAAGGGATAGACCTTGCCGAACAATTCCTCGTCACGGCTCCAGCCGCCCACGATCTGCGGGGTGAGTGAAGACGTGGCCCAGGTATCCAGGACGTCGGCGTCGCCGATGAAGCCGTTGGGTTGCTCGCGCTGGGACTCGTCGAAGCCCGGCGCCGCGTCAGCGGCGGGGTCCACGGGCAGGGACTCGTCGGACGGCAGGATCGGGTTGGCGTAGTCCGGGTTGCCTTGGGCGTCCAGCGGGTACCAGACGGGGATCGGAACGCCGAAGAAGCGCTGGCGTGAAACAAGCCAGTCGCCGTTCAGGCCCGAAATCCAGTTCTCGTAGCGGGAGCGCATGAACGACGGGTGGAACTCGATCTCGTGTCCACGCGCGATCAACCGTTCGCGGCGGTCTTCGTCCCGTCCGCCATTGCGGATGTACCACTGCCGCGATGTGACAACTTCAAGGGGCTTGTCGCCCTTTTCGAAGAAGTTCACCGGGTGGGTGATCTTCTTTGGCTCGCCATCCAGCAAGCCGGCGGCGTTAAGAAGCTCCACCACGGTCTCCTTGGCAGAGAACGCCGTCTTGCCGGCGATCGCTGCGTAGGCTTCCTTGCCGGCGTCGGTGGTGATCCACTCCGGTGTCTCAGCGATGATGCGGCCGTCGCGGCCCATGATGGCGCGGGTGGGCAACTGCAGCTCGCGCCACCAGGTGACGTCGGTCAGATCGCCGAAGGTGCAGACCATGGCGATGCCGGAGCCCTTGTCCGCCTTGGCGAGCGGATGGGCTTTGACCTCGAGCTCGACGTCGAACAGGGGAGACTTCACGGTCTTGCCGAACAGCGGCAGGTAGCGCTCGTCGTCGGGGTTTGCCACCAGCGCCGCGCAGGCGGCGAGCAGTTCCGGACGCGTGGTCTCGATAAAGATCTTCTCACCGTCAGCGGTGAAGAAGGGGTAGCGGTAGTACGCTCCGGCAACCTCTCGGTCCTCTAGCTCGGCCTGCGCGACGGCAGTCCGGAAGGTCACGTCCCAGAGAGTGGGAGCTTCGGCCATGTAGGCGTCCCCGGCGTTCAGGTTCGCGAGGAAGGCGCGCTGGGAGACTGCTCGGGACGTGTCGTCGATAGTGCGGTAGGTCAGGTCCCAATCTACCGACAGGCCGAGGGTCTGGAACAGGTTCTCGAAGACCTTCTCGTCCTCCACGGCGAGTTCCTCGCACAATTCGATGAAGTTCTGGCGGGAGACGACGTCGAAGTCCCGCTGGTTCTTCGCGGGCTGTGCCGGCGGGCGGTAGTCGGAGTTGTAGGGAATGGCGGGATCGCAGCGGACGCCGTAATAATTCTGGACGCGACGCTCGGTGGGCAGGCCGTTGTCGTCCCAGCCCATCGGGTAGAAGACGTTCTTGCCGGTCATTCGCATGTAGCGGGCCTGGACATCCGTCTGCGTGAACGAGAACATGTGGCCCACGTGGAGCGAACCGGATGCGGTTGGCGGGGGAGTGTCGATCGAATAGACCTGCTCCCGGGTGGTGTCCGGGTTGAACTTGTAGGTTCCTTCGTCCAGCCAACGCTGCGTAAGGGCAGCCTCGAGGCCCTCAAGGGCCGGCTTGTCGGGAACGTTGATGGGGGCGGTGGCGGGCGTGTCTGTACCCTGCGTTGATTCAGCCATGCGCCAATTGTTTCATGGCCCCCTTTGTTCCGCGGCACGCGGGCGTGCAGTAGCATGCGGCTCATGGCGGAACTCAAAGATGTTTTGGTGATCAAGCGCATCTACGACGAGGCGGACGACGGCGACGGTTACCGGGTTCTCGTGGACCGGCTCTGGCCGCGGGGAGTGTCCAAAGAACGCGCCCGTTTGGATCTCTGGCTGAAGGACATCGCCCCGTCGCCGCCGTTGCGGACGGAATTTGCGCACATGCAGGAGCGGTTCGAGCACTTCCGCCACGCGTACGAAGCCGAGCTGGAACAGAATCCCGCCGTCGAACAGTTGCTGGAACTGGCCACCGGAAAGCAGCGTGTGACGCTGCTCTACGGAGCCAGGGATCCGGAGACCAACCACGCCCGCGTGCTGCTGGAGTTCCTGCTGGGCGGCGGAGCGGCGGGCACATGACCTCTCAGCATCCGCGCTTTGCGCGGGCTTATGCCCGGGCGGTACCCGCAATCAACCAGCGCGGCGGAACTGAGCACCGGCGCAGTTTGCTGGCTGGCCTGCGGGGCCGGGTCATCGAGATCGGTGCTGGCGAGGGCTCGTCGTTCGGTCTGTACCCGGCCACGGTGGAACGCGTCCTCGGTATTGAACCCGATGACTACTTGAGGGGGCTTGCTGCGGCGAAGGCGAAGTTTGCCGACATCCCCGTGACGGTTGTTCCCGGCGCCGCCGAGAACATTCCGGCGGCAGATGGTGAGGCGGACGCCGTCGTGGTCAGCCTGGTCCTGTGCAGCGTCGTCAACCAGGCCACGGCCTTGGCCGAAATCCGTCGGGTGCTTCGTCCCGGCGGAACTTTGGCGTTCTACGAACATGTCCGCTCCAACCGGAGGGTGTTCGCCGTCGTCGAGGATTTGCTCACTCCGGCCTGGGAGCGCGTGGCCGGCGGCTGCCATCCGAACCGCGAGACCCTTCAGGAGATCTCAGCGGCCGGCTTTCAGGTCCTGGACGCTAAGCGTTTCGGGTTCTCTGCCGGGCCATTGTCGCCGCCGATCGCCCACATCCTTGGCCGTGCGATGTCTCCTGCTGAACCGCGTTAGGGTGGTGCCATGACTGAGGAAGCACAGACGAAGACCGCAGTAGTTACCGGCGCCAGCACGGGAATCGGCGAAGCCACGGTGCGGGCCCTCACCGCAGACGGCTGGAAAGTATTCGCCGTCGCCCGCCGTGCGGAGCGGCTCGCGGCACTCGGCGCGCAGACCGGCTCCGTGCCGTTCGCAGCAGATATCACCGACGACGACGACGTGGCCGCCTTGCTTTCTGCCGTTACCCAGGCCGGGGGAGCGGACACCCTCATCAACATTGCCGGCGGCGCACGTGGCGCAGACACCGTGGCGAATGCGCAGAGCGAAGACTGGGACTGGATGTACCAAGTCAACGTCCTCGGCACCCTGAAGCTGACCCGTGCCTTCCTGCCGATGCTTCGGGCCCACGGCGAGGGAACCGTTCTGAACCTGACCTCGACGGCGGGATTCACGGCCTACGAGGGCGGCGGCGGATACAACGCGGCCAAATTTGCCCAGCACGGAATGACGGGCGCCTTGCGCTTGGAGGAAGCCGAGAACAACATCCGCGTGATCGAGGTGGCGCCCGGACTCGTCCGTACCGAGGAATTCGCGCTCAACCGCCTCGGCGATGCCGATGCGGCCGCCAAGGTGTACGCCGGGGTCGAGAAGCCACTCACCGCGGAGGACGTCGCCGACGTCGTCAAGTACGCGGTCTCGCTGCCGCACCACATCAATCTGGACGAGATCATTATCCGTCCGGTGGCGCAGGCCGCCACCCATAAGCTGATCCGCAAGGGCTAGATTCCCGGCGCCCTACGCTCCATGCTGCCAAGTGGAGCTCGCGGCGCCGCTGCCGCTAGACTTGTGGCACAAGCTTTGACCCGGACATCACCGGTGAGCTTCCGGAAGAACGCCCCCGGCACCGGGGGTCAGTAGAACCGGACGGGTAAGCCCGTCACAGCAGCAATGAGCGGCCGTCGCCGGAACAGCTCCCTTCACAAGGAGCAGCGCCAGCGGCGGTAAGTGAGGTGGTACCGCGGTACCGGCGCTGTTGGAATCAACAGCCTGGGGCCGTCCTCGCATCCTGAATGAAACTTCGTGTTCACCGGCTCAACCCAGGATGAAGAGATGACGCATTACCCTAAGGCCTCCACAACGCCGTCCGGCACCTCCACGGGGGTGTCCGCCTCCGTGAAGTTCCCGGAGATCGAAGAGCGCATCCTCAAGTACTGGGATGAGGACGGCACGTTTCAAGCCAGTATCGACCAACGCAGCGCCGATCTTCCCGGTGGGCACCCCGGCAGCAACGAGTTCGTCTTCTACGACGGTCCGCCCTTCGCCAACGGCCTGCCCCACTACGGCCATCTCCTCACCGGCTACGCCAAGGACCTGGTAGGCCGCTACCAGACCCAGCGCGGCAAGCGCGTCGAACGACGCTTCGGTTGGGACACCCACGGCCTGCCCGCCGAACTCGAGGCCATGAAGCAACTGGGCATGACGGACAAGACCCAAATCGAAGCGATGGGCATCGACAAGTTCAACGACGCCTGCCGCGCCTCCGTCATGAAGTACGCAGATGAATGGAAGAGCTACGTCAAGCGCCAGGCCCGCTGGGTGGACTTCGACAACGACTACAAGACCCTCAACGTCGACTACATGGAGTCTGTCCTTTGGGCCTTCAAGCAGCTCCACGAGAAGGGCCTCACCTACAACGGGTACCGCGTCCTGCCGTACTGCTGGAAAGACGAGACCCCGCTGTCCAACCATGAGCTGCGCATGGACGACGATGTCTACAAGAACCGCCAGGACCAAACCGTCACAGTGACCTTCCCCATCAAGGCAGGAGAGTCGGAACTCTCCACGTCCCTCGCCGGCGTGCAGGCGCTCGCGTGGACCACGACCCCGTGGACGCTGCCCACCAACCTGGCGCTCGCCGTCGGGCCTGACATCTCCTACGCGGTGGTTCCGGCCGGTCCCAACGGCATCAAGGCCGCCTCCCCGGAGGCTCCGGTGACAGGCAGCTTCCTGTTGGCTGCCGATCTCCTCGGCACCTACGCCAAGGACCTGGGGTACGGTGATGGTGCCGATGGCGTAGCTGCCGCTACCGCCGCTGTCACCGCCAGCTACACGGGCTCCCAGTTGGCCGGCCTGGAGTACGAACCGCTGTGGGACTATTTCTCCGACACCGAGAAATACGGCACGCAGAACGGCTGGCGCTTCCTCGTGGCGGACTACGTCACCACCACCGACGGTACGGGCATCGTCCACCAGGCGCCGGCCTACGGTGAAGACGACCAAAGAGTCTGTGAGGACGCCGGTATCCCCGTGGTGCTTTCGGTCGACGAAGGCGCCAAGTTCCTCCCCCTGTTCGCGCATGGACCCCTTGCCGAAATCTCCGGATTGCAGGTCTTCGATGCCAACAAGCCGATCACCCAGGCCCTCCGCTCCGCCGGACGCTTGGTCCGCCAAGCCAGCTACGAGCACAGCTACCCACACTGCTGGCGCTGCCGCAACCCCTTGATCTACCGTGCCGTGTCCTCCTGGTACGTCGAGGTCACCAAGTTCAAGGACCGTATGTCCGAGCTGAACCAGGAGATCAACTGGATCCCCGGCAACGTCAAGGATGGACAGTTCGGCAAATGGTTGGCCAACGCCCGCGACTGGTCCATCAGCCGCAACCGCTACTGGGGCTCGCCCATCCCCGTGTGGCAGTCCGATGACCCGGAGTACCCGCGCACGGATGTTTACGGCTCGCTCGCCGAGATGCAGGCCGATTTCGGCCGCCTGCCGCTGAACAACGTCGGCCAAGTTGACCTGCACCGCCCGTTCATCGACGAACTGACCCGGCCCAACCCGGACGACCCCCGCTCTCCCGAAGAGGGCCAGTCCACGATGCGCCGCGTTGAAGACGTCCTGGACGTCTGGTTCGATTCCGGTTCCATGCCCTACGGCCAGGTGCACTACCCGTTCGAGAACCAGGAATGGTTCGACACGCACAATCCGGCCGACTTCATCGTCGAGTACATCGGGCAGACCCGCGGCTGGTTCTACATGCTGCACATCCTGTCCACGGCCCTCTTCGACCGCCCGGCTTTCCGCAACGTGATCAGCCACGGCATCGTCCTGGGTTCCGACGGGCAGAAGATGTCCAAGAGCCTGCGCAACTACCCGGACGTCTCCGAGGTCCTGGACCGTGACGGTTCCGATGCCATGCGTTGGTTCCTGATGTCCAGCCCCATCCTGCGCGGCGGCAACCTTGTGGTCACCGAGCAGGGAATCCGCGACGGCGTCCGGCAAGTCATCCTGCCGCTATGGAACGTGTACAGCTTCTTCACGCTGTACACGAACGCCGCGAACGGCGGGAACGGCTATGACGCCAAGCTGCGTTACGACGGCTACACGGACACCCTGGACCAGTACTTGCTTGCGAACACCGGGGACCTCGTTCGCAACATCACCTCGAGCCTGGACGCATACGACATTTCCGGCGCTTGCGATGAGCTGCGCAGCTATCTGGACATGCTCACCAACTGGTACGTGCGCCGTAGCCGGCAGCGCTTCTTCGACGAGAACACCGACGCTTTCGACGCCCTCTACACGGCACTGGAGGCCGTCTGCCGGGTCTCGGCATCGCTGTTGCCTTTGGTTTCCGAGGAAATCTGGCGCGGCCTCACCGGCGGACGTTCTGTGCACCTGGCCGACTGGCCAGAGGCATCACTGTTCCCTGCGAACCCGGACCTCGTCGAGGCCATGGACCGCGTCCAGCAGATCTGCTCCGCCGGTTCGAGCCTGCGCAAGGCCGCCAACCTTCGCGTTCGCCTTCCGCTGCAGGAACTCACCGTGGTGGCACCCGGCGCGGACGCGCTGGAAAGCTTCGCCGCCGTCGTCGCGGATGAACTGAACTTGCGCTCCGTCCGGCTCCTGGACGCCGCGACGGCCTCGCCGGAGGAATTCGGCATCGAGCAGAAACTTGTGGTCAACGCCCGTGCGGCGGGCCCCCGCCTGGGCAAGAACGTTCAGCAAGCCATCAAGGGATCCAAATCCGGCGACTGGTCTGTGCAAACAATCGACGGCGTTGCGGGAGTCGTTGTTTCCGGCGGCCTTGAGCTGGAACCGCAGGAGTACACCCTGGAAACCGTCGTCGCTGAATCGGCTGACGGATCCTCGACCGCTGTCGCTGTCCTCCCTCACGGGGGCTTCGTGGTCCTGAACACCGAGGTCACTCCGGAACTGGCCGCTGAAGGCTTGGCGCGCGACATGGTCCGTGCCATCCAGCAAGCCCGCAAGGACGCCGGACTCAATGTCAGCGACCGCATCCACACCACGGTTCTGGCCAGCCATGACGTTGTTGACGCCCTGCGCGCCAATGAAGACTTGGTCAAAACCGAAACCTTGTCCCTCAAGCTCGACCCCGTCGTCTCCGGCGACGCCGCCGAGCCGCAGATCACCGTTACCAAGATCGAGGCCTAGTACATGAGCGACGAATTCTCCGTGGAAAGCGTCTACGCCGAACTCCTGGGCCGCGCCCCGGAAAACAAGATGGAACCGCGGCTGGCACCCCTGTATCGGGCCATGGACGTGCTGGGGGAGCCCAACAAGGCGTTCCCGATCATCCATATCACCGGTACCAACGGCAAGACGTCGACCGCCCGCATGATTGAGGCCGGGCTGCGCGCACACGGCCTGAGCACCGGCCGTTACACCAGCCCGCATTTGTCCAAGGTCACCGAGCGAATCAGCATCGATGGCGAGCCGGTGTCGGATGAGACCTTCGTCCGGATCTGGGACGAGATCCACCCGTACCTCGGGATCGTGGACAAGGAACTCGAGGCAGAGGGCCAGCCCCGGCTCACTTACTTCGAGTGCCTGACCATCCTGGCATTTGCGATCTTCGCCGACCAGCCCGTCAATGTGGCCGTGATGGAGGTCGGCTTGGGCGGCATCACCGATGCCACCAACGTGGGCGACGGACAGGTTTCGGTGATCACTCCGATTTCCCTGGACCACACTGATCTCCTAGGGGACACCACGGAGGATATCGCCTACGAGAAAGCCGGAATCATCAAGCCCGGTGGCTTCCTCATCAGCGCTGCCCAACCGGTGGACGCCGCGCAGGTGCTTCTGGAGAAAGCGCGCGAAGTCGGCGTGCCGTTCCGCTTTGAAGGCGTCGAATTCGGCGTGGAGTCCCGCACCGTGGCCGTCGGGGGCCAGGTCCTGACCATCCAGGGCCTCGCCGGCCGCTACGAGGACCTGATGCTGCCCTTGCACGGCGCCCACCAGGCAGAGAACGCCGCGGTCGCCGTCGCCGCCCTGGAAGCGTTCCTCGGGGGCGGCGAGAAGGAGCTGGACGCCGATGTGCTCCGCGAGGCTTTCGGCAATGTCACCTCGCCGGGCCGTCTTGAAGTGGTGCGCACCGCTCCCACGATCATCGTGGACGCCGCACATAACCCTGATGGCATCCGCGTCTCCGCCGAGGCGATCGAGGAGGCCTTCAGCTTCAGCAAGCTGGTGGTGGTCATAGGGATCCTGAAGGAGAAGAACGCGGAGGAAATCCTAAGGCAGCTCAAGGAGTCCCTGGGTGGACTGGCAGAGGAGTTCTGTTTCACCCAGTCCAACTCACCGCGGGCCATCCCCGCCGCGCAGCTGGCCGACCTCGCCGTCGATCTTGGCTTCGGCGCGGACAACGTGCATATTGCCGAGAAGCTTGACGACGCCATCGAATGGGCCGTGGAAAGGGCTGAAGCCAACGATGACCTGGCGGGGGGGGTGCTCGTCACGGGCTCCATCACGGTGGTGGCCGAAGCGCGCATGCTCCTCGGAAAGACAGGTGCGTGAGCATGGCTAAACTCACCAAAGCCCAGCGGGAATGGCGGCCGGGGATGCCCAAAAAGCGCCGGTCCACCAAGGTGATGTTCGCTTCGACCGTGCTCCTCCTGGAAGCGTTCGTCGCGTTCTTCGCGACCTTGGCGGTCTTTGGCCTGAAGCGCGGAGAAGTGCCGCCGGCGCTGATCCTGAGCTTCGGCATCGCTTTGAGCGTCGTGCTTGTCCTGGCCTGTGCTGTCCTCAGCAAGCCGTGGGGCATCGGCATCGGCTGGGCACTGCAGCTGGTGCTGGTTCTCACGGGAATCGCCGAGCCTACGATGTTCGTCGTAGGGGTCCTGTTCGCGGCGTGCTGGTGGTATGGCATCCGGGCCGGCATGAGGATTGACCGCGAAAACGCCCAGCGTGATCGCGAGCAAGCCGAGTGGACCGCCGCGCACGGGGAAGACCCCACCGGGCAGTCCGCCTAAGCCGAACACCGTAAACTAGCTGGGAAACCCGCACACTCAACATTGGAGCAACCGTGAGCATTGAGCGCACCCTTGTACTGATCAAGCCCGACGGCGTCGCCCGCAACCTGAGCGGCAGCATCCTCGCCCGCATCGAGTCCAAGGGGTACTCCCTGGCCGAATTGAAGAAGGTCAGCGCCACCCGCGAACTGTTGGAACAGCACTACGAAGAGCACGTCGGCAAGCCGTTCTACGAGCCGCTGCTCGAGTTCATGCTGAGCGGCCCGGTTGTCGTGGCCATTTTCGAGGGTCACCGCGTCATCGAAGGCTTCCGTTCGCTCGCCGGTATCACGGACCCGACGACCGCGGCGCCTGGCACCATCCGCGGCGACTTCGGCCGCGACTGGGGTCTGGCCGTGCAGCAGAACCTGGTGCACGGATCCGACTCGGTGGATTCCGCCGAGCGTGAGATCAAGATCTGGTTCGGCGCGTAGTTTCACGCCAAGACCAATTCCGGAAGGGGCCCATGTTCACGCGAACATGGGCCCCTTCCGCTGTGTAGCGCTCAGTAACCGGACGTGCCGATGAAGACATTGATGAAGGCGAAGAAAATGCTCGCAATCACGGCAACGTAGAGCAGCGCGGAAATGATCCAGCCGGATTCGCCCAGGATCTTAGCCAGGCGGGCGGGCGCCGGAATGACACCATGCACCACATTCCTGACGGTCACGAACACGAAAAGCGGAATCATGCAGGCCCACACCACCATGCAGAACGGGCACAGGATGTGGATGACATACAGGGCCTGGAACCATAGCCAGACGATGAAGATGAAGCCCAGAGTCACGCCGGTCTGAAGCCCGATCCAGTACCAGCGGGCAAATTTGGCCCCTGCAAAGATCGCCATGGCAGTGGTGATGATCACTGCGAAGGCGACAATACCGATGAACATGTTGGGAAAACCGAAGACCGAACTCTGTGGAGTCTTCATGACGCTGCCGCAGGACACCCACGGGTTGACGTCGCAGAGCGTGACGTGGTTGGGGTCGATAAGAACCTGCAGCTTCTCCAGGACAAGTGCGCCGGATGCCAGCCAGGCAATAGCACCCGTGAGGAGCAGGAGCCACGCAAAGGGCCGGTCGCGAAGCATCCGCGGCACGGTCGCCTTGGCTGGGTCGCTCCCAGCGGGGGTTCTTCCCTCGCGACGGGCATCGTTGTTGGCCAGGTTCGGGCTGGCGGGGCTCGGCATGATGGGGTGTCCTTTTCTGGAGAAAGCGGCAAAGGGCCGGGGACTGCTCTTGGGAGGATTCTAGCCGCGGCGGCTGGGGGACGCCGCCAGCGAAGCTTGCGGCTCGGAAGCTTTTACAGCGTGGTTCCTCCCGGTAGTCCGGGCGTGTGAGAGAATGAACATGGCCGGAAGCCGATCCACATGCGGAATCCGGTCCGGTATCTTGTTCCCAAGACCGCCAGTCACAAGCAGGGCATGCCCAGGATCCAATGATTCCGGTGGGCTCGCAGAGGCA
The DNA here is from genome assembly GCF_039539965.1 of Arthrobacter methylotrophus. NCBI lineage: Bacteria > Bacillati > Actinomycetota > Actinomycetes > Micrococcales > Micrococcaceae > Arthrobacter > Arthrobacter methylotrophus. The sequence goes on from NZ_BAABED010000001.1 coordinate 1,344,985, forward strand.
ATGGACGGCACCTGGTTGTGGCAATAGAACAACGGGTTTGGAGCGAGGCCGGCTTTCCGTGGATGCCGCCCCCCATGCTGGTGCGAACCGGAAAGACCACTACTGACTTCTGTCAACGCCTGCGGGTTTTGACAATATTGCCCCTCTGGGCGCCGGATGTGGCGGTTGCGCAAGGGCAGGAGTGTTGCCACATATGGATATTGAGCAAGTTGTAGCCGCCGCCGAAGATGCGGCGTCCACCGAGACCACAGAAGCACCCAAGAAGGTCACCCGCACCCGCCGCAAGGCGGCGCCGAAGACGGCTGCCGCAGAGGAAGCTCCCGACGCCGGAGCTATCGCAGCGGCAGAGGAGCCGCTCGCCGAAGCCGCGGACACCGCAGAACCCAAGGCCCCTGTCCGGCGCAGCCGGACTCGAAAGAAGGTCGAATCTCCGGAGCCGTTGCCAGGTTTCGCGGAGGGAGGTTCTGCGGAAGCCGCCGAGGCTGCTGCGGTTGTCGAACCTGAAGTAGCAGCAGAGGCCGAAGCTGCTCCCGAAAAGCCGGTCCGCCGTCGTCGGACGCCGAGGGCAAAAGCCGCCGAGGAAACGCCCGTCGAAGAAGCGGCGGCCCCCGCTGAAGCTGCCGAAATACGGGCCAGTGAAACCCTGGCCAGTGAAATACCAGCAGAAGAGCCGGCCGCTGAGGCGGAAGCTACAAGCCCGATGGCTTCGCTGTTCCTTGAACCGGGCTCGATCACGTCAATGATCTTCCAAGCACCTGACCTGAGCACCGTGGTCAGGCCTGCCGTTGCCGAAGAGGAACCCGAAGCCGATAGTGGCGAGGACGTTGCGGAAGACAACGAACTGGACGACGCCGGCAGCCGCCGTCGTCGTCGCAGCCGTGGCCGTCGTGGCCGCCGGGGCAACGAGCGCGAGGAAGCCGCGGGCGAAGAAACGTCCGCCGAATCCGAAGACGAGACAGATTCCGGAACCGAGGAAGCCCTCGAAGAAGGAGTGACGTCCCGCCGGCGCCGGCGCCGGCGCCGCGGCGACCAGGACCTGGAGCTGACAGGCGGTGGAGACGACGATCCCCCCAACACGGTGACCCGGGTCCGCGCCCCGCGCGCACATGTGGAGTCCACCAGCAGCTCCGACCGCGTCACCAGCGTCAAAGGCTCCACTCGCCTTGAGGCCAAAAAGCAGCGCCGTCGCGAGTCCCGCGAAACCGGCCGCCGCCGCCAAGTCATCACCGAAGCCGAATTCCTGGCGCGGCGCGAGTCCGTCGACCGCCAGATGATCGTTCGCCAGCGCGACGACAGGATCCAGATCGGTGTCCTGGAAGATGGCGTGCTCGCGGAGCACTTCGTGTCCAAGACACAGCAGGATTCCCTGATCGGCAACGTCTACCTGGGCAAGGTCCAGAATGTGCTGCCATCCATGGAAGCCGCATTCGTCGACATCGGACGCGGACGCAACGCCGTGCTGTACGCCGGTGAAGTCAACTGGGATGCGGTCACCTTGGAAGGCAAGCCGCGCCGCATCGAGAACGCCCTGAAATCCGGTGATTCAGTGCTGGTGCAGGTCACGAAGGATCCCGTGGGCCACAAGGGCGCGCGCTTGACCAGCCAGATCTCGCTTCCCGGCCGTTACCTCGTATACGTCCCCGGCGGTTCCATGACCGGCATTTCCCGCAAGCTGCCCGACGTCGAGCGCAACCGCCTGAAGAAGATCCTCAAGGATCGCCTCCCGGAGAACGCGGGCGTTATTGTCCGTACCGCCGCCGAGGGTGCATCCGAGGAAGAGCTGACCCACGATATCAACCGCCTGCGTGCCCAGTGGGAAGGCATCGAAAGCCAGTCCACTTCCACCAAGATCCTCGCTCCCGAACTGCTGTACGGCGAACCGGACCTGACCATCAAAGTGGTCCGCGACGTTTTCAACGAGGACTTCTCCAAACTCATCGTCTCCGGCGACGAAGCATGGGACACCATCGAGGCTTACGTCACCTACGTGGCGCCGGACTTGGTGGGCCGCCTCGAAAAATGGACCTCCGATCAGGACATTTTCTCCGCTTGGCGCGTGGACGAACAGATCCACAAGGCCTTGGACCGCAAGGTCTTCCTGCCCTCCGGTGGTTCGCTCGTGATCGACCGCACCGAGGCCATGACGGTTGTCGACGTCAACACCGGGAAGTTCACCGGCAGCGGTGGCAACCTTGAGGAAACCGTCACCAAGAACAACCTTGAGGCCGCTGAAGAAGTGGTCCGCCAGTTGCGCTTGCGCGACATCGGCGGAATCATCGTCATCGACTTTATCGACATGGTCCTGGAATCCAACCGCGATCTCGTGTTGCGTCGCTTGGTCGAGTGCCTTGGCCGGGATCGCACGAAGCACCAGGTTGCCGAAGTGACCTCGCTGGGCCTGGTCCAGATGACCCGCAAGCGCATGGGCACCGGTCTGCTTGAGGTCTTTGGAGAACAGTGTGAAACCTGCGCGGGCCGGGGGATTGTCACCCACGACGAGCCCGTGGAACACCGCCGGGCCAACGTAGTGGCCGCGGAGCACCACCACCCGCGCACCGAATCGCAGCCGGCCACCCGCCCGGAGCAGCGCAAGCGCCGCCGCGGAAGGGGCGCAGGGCCTGCGGAGCTCCCGATGACGCCTCCTGCAGTGGTCCATACTGCCGAATCGACGGATCCGAGCCGACAGGCGGCTACCCGCGCCGCCCTGGCCACCATCGCAGCTGCGGCCCACGCTGCCCACCTGCACGACGACGAGCTGCACCACGCCGGGGAATCGCCGGCGGAGGGTCGCGAGGCTGAAGTCCGGGGCCCTGCGGCCGGGGCGGCTCCCGCACAGGCACCTGCTGCATCCAGTCGCGAGGAACGTTCGAAGCCGGTGTTGCGCTTTGGTGGCGAGGAAGTGGCGTTGCCCTTCGTTCACCATGAAGAAGAACCAGTGAGTCCCGCGCCTGCCATGAGCTTGGATCTCTTGGCACAGGCGTTTGCGGGCCTCGGCGAGGCTCCCGACACCGAAGCTCCCCATAGCGAAGCCCGCCAAACCGCTGCCCGCCAAACCGGTGCTCGCCAGGCTGGTGCGACGGCCCAGGAGGCGCCTCCGGCGACCTCAGTGGCCGGTGTCACTGCAGATTCCTCGGATGCAGGATCGCGTGGACGCCGAAGCCGCCGCAACCGTAGTGCCAGCCGGGCCCAGGGTGCAGCCAACGCCACCAACGTGGAGCACCACGAGGTGGCTGCAGCCGCCTCCGGCGGGGCCGCGCACGAGGCCAAGGCGCCCGAAGCGGCTCCGGCCAAAGCGACGGCGGCAGCAGAGCCGATCATCCTCGGCGTCGGCGTACCGAAGTCCGAGCTCTAAGAGCACGCCCTCTCCGAGGCCCCGGCCGTTACCGTTCCTGCGGTAGCCGCCGGGGCTTCGGCGTTCCCGGGCTCTTGACCGGACTTTTCACCGGACTTTTCAGCCTGTATCGCATGATCCGGGTTAAGCTGGGTGACTGACACGGGGTGCCGCGCACCAAGCCGGCTGAGACCAGACCCGTAGAACCTGTCCGGTTAGCACCGGCGAAGGGATGTCTCCTATGACTTCTTCAGCGCATTCAGCTGTTTACCCGCTAAAGGCCATTCAGCGTCCCGTTCCCAGGGTCCTCAGCATTGCGGGCTCGGATCCTTCGGGGGGCGCCGGCATCCAAGCCGACTTGAAGAGCATTGCGGCCAACGGCGGCTACGGCATGGCTGCCATCACGGCGCTCACGGTACAGAACACTCAGGGAGTCACCGCGGTCCATGTGCCTCCCGTGGAGTTCCTGCGCCAGCAGCTGGATGCCATTAGCGATGACATCACGGTCGACGCCGTCAAAATCGGCATGCTCGGCGACGCGACCGTCATCGCCGAGGTCCGCCGCTGGCTCGGCGAGGTGCGGCCCGCCGTCGTCGTCCTGGACCCGGTGATGATCGCCACCAGTGGGGACCGCCTTCTGGCGGAGTCCGCTGAAGCCGCGCTTCGGCAACTTCTCCCGCTTGCGGATCTGGTGACCCCCAACCTTCCCGAGCTGGCAATGCTGCTCGGAGAACCGGAGGCAAGCGACTGGACTACCGCGTTGGAGCAGGGCAAGCGCTTGGCTGCTGCCTGCGGAAACACCGTTCTGGTGAAGGGCGGCCATCTGCAGGGTGCCAGCTGCCCCGACGCCCTGGTCAACACCGGGGGACTCCTCAGCCAGGACGTGGTGGAAATCCCCGGTCTTCGGGTGGAGACCCGAAATAGCCATGGCACGGGGTGTTCCCTGTCGTCGGCGATGGCCACTGCCAAGGCGCGGCTTGGCGATTGGGAATCCGCCCTGCGTGTCGTCAAGCCTTGGCTTCAGGAGGCGTTGGCCCAGTCGGCGGTGTTGGACGTGGGGAAGGGCAACGGACCCGTCCACCACTTCCACGCGTACCAGCACTCTCTTCGGCCGGGAGATTTTGCGGTCCGGATGTGGGAGGCCGCCCAAACGGAACTTGCCGCCATCTATGGCCTGGACTTCATTCAGGGCCTACAGTCGGGCGGGCTCGACGAAGGGCAGTTCACCTACTACTTGGCCCAGGATGCCCTCTATCTCAATGGCTATTCCCGGGTTCTGGCGAGGGCAAGCGCCCTCGCCCCGAGTGAAGCCGAACAGCTGTTCTGGGCCCGCGGCTCGCAAATGTGCCTTGAAGTCGAATCGGAGCTGCACCGGAACTGGCTCAACGGACGTCAGGCAAGCGGAGAACGGGGTCCGGTCACCAAAGCCTACGTGGACCACCTGATGGCGGCGTCGGCGTCGGGCAGCTATCCGGTGCTTCTGGCGGCGATCCTGCCTTGCTACTGGTTGTATGCCGAGGTGGGGCAGCAGCTCCATCACGGCTATCTTGAGTCGGGAGCCTCGGCCGAGCATCCTTACGCGGAGTGGCTGCGAACCTACGCAGACGAGGAATTCGCCGAGGCAACCCGCAAGGCGATCGACATCACAGATGCGGCCGCGCAGGCCGCTTCCCCGGCGGAGCGCACGGCGATGATGGAGGCGTTTTCCGGGTCCTGCCGCTACGAAACCGCGTTTTTCGATGCTCCTCGGCTCCACGGCTGAGCCTGGTTCGTTGCGCCCCAAGACTCGGTGAGGGGCTATTTCGCCGGGCGCTGCAGCGTGTTGGACTGAGGATCCAAGCTTTTCCCGGCCGGCAGGGTATGGTGGACGGGCACGGTAGCGGACGGCGGCATAGCCTGTCTGTGGCAGCCATCACATGGCGGCCTCCGGGCCTGGCCTCATTTGCAGCCGAAGGCGAAACTAGCGTAATCTAGATCTTCGGTGCTTACGCCAACACTTGGGTTATGCCCCTAGAGACTTTTCTGTGAAACTAGCCTTTCATTCGGAACTGTTCGAGGGATGACTCATGGATTCCGTACCGGAGTCCACGGCGTTGAGGCACAGCGTGAACCAGGTCCGTTTTCGGATCGGGGTTCCGCACGCAAATTTAGTAATAAACGTCGAGAGAAGTGAGTGCCCAAGTGGTGTACGCGATTGTCCGCGCAGGCGGCCGCCAAGAAAAGGTTTCCGTTGGAGACTACGTAACCCTGAACCGCGTCCCCGGTGGAGCCGGCAGCACTCTTGAGCTGCCCGCACTGCTCCTGGTGGACGGTGACAAGGTCACCTCCGCCGCTGCGGATCTGGCCAAGGTCAAGGTTACGGCTGAGATCCTCGAAGACCTCCGTGGTCCGAAGATCGTCATCCAGAAGTTCAAGAACAAGACCGGCTACAAGAAGCGCCAGGGTCACCGTCAAGAACTGACCAAGATCAAGATCACCGGTATCAAGTAACTACTGGTTGTTCTTCAGGTTTTCAACAGATTCCCCAGAATTTAAAGGCAGGCATTTCAAATGGCACATAAAAAAGGCGCGAGTTCCACTCGCAACGGTCGTGACTCCAACGCCCAGTACCTCGGCGTGAAGCGCTTCGGTGGCCAGGTCGTTTCCGCAGGCGAAATCATCGTCCGCCAGCGTGGCACCCACTTCCACCCGGGCGCCGGCGTCGGCCGCGGTGGCGACGACACCCTGTTCGCCCTGCAGGCAGGTGCGGTTGAGTTCGGTACTCGCCGTGGCCGTCGCGTAGTGAACATCGTTGCTGCTGCAGCTGCAGAGTAATAACACGTTCTGAACGGGTGGAGCGGGCCGTATGGCCCGCTCCACTTGTCTTTTTAACCGCACTAGAATTTACTAGGGCGCGCGGTGGCGCACAGCTTGCACCACGCATTTCAAGCAGTAATTTCCACATTGAGGAGAAACACGTGGCGACCTTCGTAGACCGGGTAGTACTTCACGTATCCGGCGGAACAGGCGGCCACGGCTGTGTCTCTGTTAAGCGCGAGAAGTTCAAGCCGCTCGGCGGACCCGACGGCGGTAATGGCGGTAACGGCGGCGACGTCATCCTGCGCGTTGATGCCCAGACCACCACTTTGCTTGATTACCACCACGCACCGCACCGCCACGCAACCAACGGCGGCCCGGGCATGGGTGACTGGCGCGGCGGCAAGAACGGTGAAACCCTGGTGCTTCCGGTTCCGGATGGCACCGTGGTCAAGACCAAGGACGGCGTTGTCCTGGCCGACCTCGTAGGAGAAGGCACCGAATTCATCGCCGCTGCCGGTGGCCAGGGCGGCCTCGGCAACTCTTCGTTGTCTTCGCAGAAGCGCAGGGCTCCGGGTTTCGCGCTCCTCGGTATTGAAGGCGACTCCAGCGACATCGTCCTGGAACTGAAGTCCATTGCCGACATCGCGCTGGTCGGCTTCCCCTCGGCAGGCAAGTCCAGCCTCGTCGCAGCGATGTCAGCGGCTCGGCCCAAAATCGCCGACTACCCGTTCACCACCCTGATCCCCAACCTTGGCGTGGTCCAGGCCGGTGACGTCCGATTCACTATTGCCGACGTTCCCGGGCTGATCGAAGGAGCAAGCGAAGGAAAGGGTCTCGGCCATAACTTCCTGCGCCACGTGGAGCGTTGTGCTGCGCTGGTGCACGTGCTGGACTGTGGAACCTTGGAAGCGGAAAGGGACCCGCTCTCTGACCTTGCGATCATTGAGCAAGAGTTGGACAAGTACGCGGTGGACATGAGCTACGCGGGCGTTGACGGCGAAGTGGTCCCCCTGAATGAACGCCCCAAGCTTGTTGTACTCAACAAGGTGGACCTGCCGGATGGCCGGGACATGGCGGAGTTTGTCCGCCCGGAGCTGGAACAGCGCGGCTACCGCGTCTTTGAAGTTTCTGCCACGAGCCATGAAGGCCTGCGCCAATTGAGCTACGCCATGGGCGAGATTGTCATGGCCGCTCGCAAGGCCGTTGCCACTGCGCCTCCCAAGGTTATTGCTCCTGTGCTCCGCCCCCGCGCTGTCAATGAGTCCGGCTTCAAGATCCGCCGCGAGGAAAAGAACCTCGAGCCGCTCTTCCGCGTGTTGGGGGAGAAGCCGGTCCGCTGGGTCAAGCAGACTGATTTCACCAACGAGGAAGCCATCGGCTACTTGGCAGATCGCCTAGCCAAGCTCGGCATTGAAAACGAGTTGTTCAAGATGGGCGCGATTCCGGGTGACACCGTGGTGATCGGCGAAGAGGACGGCGTCGTGTTCGACTGGGAGCCCACCATGATGGCGGGCGCCGAACTCCTGGCAACGCCGCGAGGCACCGACATCCGTGTTGCCGACATCGGCGACCGACCCACCCGTTCGCAGAAGCGCGACGAGCAGATCGAACGCCGCGAAGCCAAGGCCGCCGCGCGCGCCGAGCTGGAAGCCGAGCGCAAGGCGGGCATCTGGACCGAGTCCGTAAGCGGCCGTCGTCTACCCAAGCCCCTGAAGGAAAGCGGCCTGGAAGCCGAAAATGACGACTAGTGCGGCCCGCATCGCTGAAGTCACTGATGGTGACGACGCCGCCGAACGCCAGGCACTGGCGGGCGCCAAGCGGATCGTGGTCAAAGTAGGTTCGTCCTCGCTGACCAGCATCAAAGGCGGCATCTCGGAGAAAGCGCTGACGGCACTCGTCCACGCCCTGGCCGAGAAGCGCAATTCCGGGACGGAGATCATTCTGGTCTCCTCCGGTGCCATCGCGGCAGGTCTCGCCCCGCTCGGCCTTGCCAAGCGTCCGAAGGATCTCGCCACACAGCAGGCTGCCGCGAGCGTGGGGCAGGGGCTGTTGATGGCGCGTTATTCCCAGGCTTTTGCCGCGCATGGAGTCACGGTCAGCCAGGTCCTCCTGACTGCGGATGACTTGATGCGCCGCACGCAGCACAGCAACGCGTACCGCGCGTTGGATCGTTTGTTGAACCTCGGCGTTGTGCCGGTCGTGAACGAAAACGACACCGTGGCCACGCACGAAATCCGCTTTGGCGACAATGACCGCTTGGCCGCCTTGGTGGCACATCTCGTCCGTGCAGACGCGCTGGTCCTGCTTTCCGACGTCGACGCCCTCTACGACGGTCCGCCGTCGTTGGGTGCCAAGCGTATTCCGCTCGTTAGCGGTCCTCAGGACCTCGTCGGCGTGACCATCGGAAAGGCCGGCAAGGCAGGAGTCGGTACCGGTGGCATGACCACCAAGGTGGAGGCTGCGTCCATCGCCGCGAGCTCCGGCATCCACGCCCTTGTGACGTCGACGGCGAATGCCGCAGCCGCCCTCGCGGGCGAAGACGTGGGTACGTGGTTCGCCATCAATGGCAACCGCAAACCCGTCCGTCTGCTCTGGTTGGCCCACCTCGCGTCGGTTCGGGGCCGTTTGGTGCTCGACGACGGCGCTGTCAAGGCTGTGCGCGACCGCCATACTTCGCTGCTGCCCGCCGGGATTTCATCCGTGCAGGGGGACTTTGAGCCCGGCGACCCGGTGGAGATGTTTTCCCACGAGGGCACTGTCATTGCCCGGGGGCTTGTGAACTATTCCTCGGAGGAGCTTCCCCGCATGCTTGGCCGCTCCACCAAGGAGCTCGCCAAGGACCTTGGCAGGGGATATGACCGCGTAGTTGTTCATGTTGACGACCTCGTACTGGTCCAGTCGTCCCGCTCCACTAAACTTGGAGAATGACTGAGGCTCTTACTCCCGATGCTCCCGTGATGACCGACGCCCTGACTTCCGGCAATCCGGCCCAGGCGCCGGAAACCCGGGAGCCCGGAACTGCGCCACTCACCCCCGAGCAGGTCGAAGCTGCCGTGCACTCGATTGCCGACCGCTCGCGGCACGCCGCGCGGCGCATGGGACACGCGAACCGTGCCTGGAAGGACCGCGCCCTGCGTGCCATCGGCTCCGCCCTGCGGGAACACGAGGCGGCAGTTCTCGCAGCCAACGCCAAGGACATCGAGGCAGGCCGCAACAACGGAACCTCCGCCGCCATGCTGGACCGATTGACCTTGACCGCGGCGCGTATTGAAGGCCTTGTGGCGGCACTTGAGAACCTCGCGGGCTTGCCTGACCCCGTGGGTAATGTGGTCCGCGGCCAGACGCTTCCGAATGGGCTGCGCCTGCGCCAAGTGAACGTGCCCATGGGAGTGGTCGCAGCGATCTACGAGGCCCGCCCCAACGTTACGGTTGATATCGCGGGACTTGCCTTGAAGAGTGGCAATGCCGTGATCCTGCGCGGCGGCTCGGCTGCTGCGCACACCAACGCGGCCTTGGTGGAGATCCTCCGCGATGCCATGGAATCCGTGGGGCTGCCTGCCGACGCCGTCCAGAGCGTGGACCAGTTCGGCCGCGAGGGCGCAGCTGTCCTGATGCGGGCCCGTGGCAGGGTGGACGTGCTGATTCCCCGTGGTGGACGCGATCTGATCCAGACTGTGGTGAACAACTCTTCTGTGCCCGTCATCGAGACCGGCGAAGGAAATGTTCATATCTTCATCGACGAATCCGCCAGCGAAGACATGGCTGTCAATATCCTGCTCAACGCCAAGACCCAGCGCCCCAGCGTCTGCAACACGGTAGAGACCCTTTTGGTGCACTCGAAATCCACCGTGCTGCCCGCCGTCGCCGCCGCTCTGCGCTCCGCCGGCGTCACCTTGCATGTCGACCCGCGGATCCAGGCGGCGCTGTCCGGCACGGTGGAGACGGTGCCGGCCGACGACGTCGATTGGGCCACCGAATACATGGATCTTGACCTCGCCGTAGCTATGGTTGACGACCTCGACGAGGCGGTCGCCCACATTCGGAAATGGTCGACGGGCCACACCGAAGCCATCCTGACGAACAATCTGGCGAACGCCGAGAAGTTCATCGCGGATATCGATTCTGCGGCTGTCATCGTGAACGCTTCGACGCGTTTCACGGATGGTGGCGAGCTCGGCTTGGGTGCCGAGGTGGGCATCTCTACCCAGAAGCTGCACGCACGCGGTCCGATGGGCCTCACTGAGTTGACCACTACCAAGTGGATCGTCCAGGGTGAAGGCCAGATCCGAAGCTAGCAACGCTGTAACATAGAACAGAAGTCCTGAACGGTGGGAGGATCCGCCGTCGAAATCCTTTGAACCGCTAGGGGAGAAAATGCAGTTTCAGCAGATCGCCATTTCCGTTCTCACCCAAGGGGGCGAGAGCGGAGCTGAAGCACCGGCTCCGTTGTGGGCTGAACCTTGGGTCTTCGGTGTCTCCATGTTCTGCATCTTGCTGGTGCTGATGTTCGTGGCAGTTTCCTACACGAATCTCGGCAACCGTCACGACGCCGTTGAAGAGCACTCGGATCCGCACCGCCAGCACCCGGCGAAGCACCCAGGGCTGGGTCACTAACATTTCCGCCGCAAAACCTTTCGAGGAAACGGGGCGCCGGCTTCGCTTGGGCGTGATGGGTGGGACGTTCGATCCCATTCATCACGGCCACTTGGTTGCTGCCAGCGAGGTCGCTGCAAAGTTCCACTTGGACGAAGTGGTTTTCGTGCCCACCGGACAGCCATGGCAGAAGTCGCACAAGCAGGTCAGCGAAGCGGAGCACCGGTACTTGATGACCGTCATTGCCACTGCTTCCAACCCCAATTTCACGGTGAGTCGCGTGGATGTGGACCGTCCCGGCCCAACGTTCACGATAGACACCTTGCGCGACCTCCGGAACCAGCGGCCGGATGCAGACCTTTTCTTCATCACGGGCGCGGACGCCCTGGCGCAGATCCTTTCCTGGAAAGATGTCGACGAGCTCTGGTCTTTGGCGCACTTTGTGGGTGTCACCCGGCCTGGTCACGTCCTTGATGGCATGGGCAGGGAGGACGTCAGTCTTCTGGAAGTGCCCGCCATGGCGATTTCCTCGACCGATTGCCGCGCCCGGGTGGGTGCCGGCAACCCGGTCTGGTACCTCGTACCTGACGGAGTAGTGCAGTACATCGCCAAATACAGGTTGTACTCGGGAAGACCCGGCATGGGGGAGCCCCTGCATGCTATGACCGGATCAGACCGCCAAGCCCGTACTGAGTGAGTTTTGAATGAGCCAGGAACAGCCCCCCATCCGTAGCCGGCGCGAGCTTCGGCGAGCCCGGGACGCCCGCCTGGGAGACACTGGCGGACGCCCGGTAGTAGCCGGGGCCGTAACTTCCAACGACGCCGAGCAGGCCCCTGCGGGAGCTTCGGCCAATCGAGTGCGCCGGGTGGCGGATGCTCCGGTGGACGCCAAACCCGCCGCGGAACGTTCTTCCCAGGCGCGTGCCCGCGATCGTGCCGCCCTCCGCGCTATCAAGGAGCTCGCGGACAAAGAGCAGCAGCTTTCGCGCGGCGGTCCGCCCACGCGCCGCCAGCTGCGCCTGCAGCAGTTACAGGAGGAAGTTGCCCCAGGAACCTCGGCGATCCCGATTGTGGCGCCGCCCGCATCCGGGCCCAGGACCTCCAGCATTCCCGCGCAAACCGCCGGCAAGCAACAGGCCGGTGGCGCCCCCATTGGCACATCGCCCGACGGCAGTGTCAGGGTGACGGCAGGGCCGCCTCCCGGTGCGCCGGATATGACCGTGGAGCAGGCCTTGATGGCCCGCGAGCTGCTGGCTGCCCAAGCCAGGAACCAATCCAGCAAACTCGAGCACATTGCGGCCATGGAATCAGCGGTGGAGAAGGTCGGGGGACCTGGGCGCGACGTCGCCGGTTCGGACGCCGAGCCGGCCGATCCTGAGGCTTTGGCGGAGCAAATCGCCCAGGCTGAACGCGAGGCGGTCCTCAACAAGAGGGCCATGGACAAGCAGAAGCTCGCCGAGCGGAACAGCCGTCCTCCGGCTGCGGTCCGGGTGGAGCCTTCTGCGGCCAGTAACCTCGCGATGGTCACCCCTTTGGAATTCGTGAAGGTTCCGGGACTTGACCGTCCTGTCATGAAGCCGCCCAGCACCAGCTTTGTCCCGCTTGTAACGTCGCCTGGAGCCAAGTTGAAGCCTGGGCAGTCGGCGTCGGGCAAGCCACGCAGCCTGCGCGGCAGGGCAGGAGTCCTTGCCCGCGCGGAAGCTGCCGCGAAAGCGGCCGGTCGCCGTCCGGCGTCGGGCCCTGCACCCGAGGGGGAGGCGTTCGCTGAAGCGGCCGAACATCCGCCCGTTTCTGCAAGTTCGGCATACGGACTTGAACCGCTCGACGCCGCGACGGCAGGACTTGGGCGCGCGCAACGTGCCCGCCTCTTGGTCCTGGGACTCGTCGGAATCGGAGCCATCGCCCTCATTGCGGGCATCATCATGATCACCAGCGGACTGTCCCGCTGACCATAACGCTTTTGCCACCCAACAGGCTTCGTCCATTCTCGAAGCCGCATACAAGGAGTCCCGTGACTGCACATGAACAATCCGTCCTCTTGGCCCGCCATGCCGCCCGCGCGGCAGCGGACAAGCTGGCCGAGGACATCATCGCTCTGGACGTCAGCGAACGCCTGGCCCTGACCGACATTTTCCTGATCGCTTCTGCCCCGACTGAACGCCAGGTCAACGCCATTGTTGACGGCATTGAAGAGGAACTGCTCAAGCAGGATCTGCGCCCCGTGCGCCGCGAAGGGCGTTCCGAGGGCCGCTGGGTTCTGCTGGACTATGCCGACATTGTGGTGCACGTCCAGCACTCTGAAGACAGGGTGTTCTACGCGTTGGAACGCCTATGGAGAGACTGCCCGGTAGTTGATCTGGACCTCGGTGACGACGCTTCGGCGAAGGCTCCTGCCGTCGAGGAATCCTAGGCTCACAGCGGCAAGAGACCTGAATATGCCGGATTTGGAATTTTCAGAAACGCTGTTCTAAGATATTTGAGTTGCTTCGGAGGAATCCGAAATCGAGCATGGGTTTCAAAGCCTTTGCGAGGTTCATGAAGCAGCAAGAATATGGGGCTGTGGCGCAGCTGGTAGCGCACCTGCATGGCATGCAGGGGGTCAGGGGTTCGAGTCCCCTCAGCTCCACCCCGGAGGCCTTACTCGGAACGTGGATCAAGTTCACGTTCCGGGTAAGGCCTCATTTTTTGTGCCTACCTGAAGTCACGGGAGCTGGACTTCGCTACCAGGACCAAGGGTTCCAGCTTGTCTGCCACGAGGTTAGTGACGCCCTCCGGCGTGCGTTCGAGGAAACCGCGGACGATCAACGCGGATGATTCGCGGGCTACGCGGCGATACCTCTTCCAGAGGCCAACGCTGCAGATGACGTTGAGGATGCCGCTCTCGTCTTCCAGGTTGACGAAGGTAATTCCTTGAGCGGTCTGGGGCCGTTGGCGATGGGTCACGACGCCGGCCACTTCAACACGGGTGCCGGACTCGACCTGGGAGAGCCGTTCCACCTGCAGCACCCCTCTGGAATCCAGACTGCCGCGTGCGTGCCGCATCGGGTGGTCATCCGTGCTGATGCCGGTCGCCCACATATCGTAGGCCACATTTTCCAGGGGCGAGAGCTCTGGCAGCAACGGCGGTTGGACAGCCACGTGAGTCCCCGGCAATTGCCCTTTCCGCTCCAGCGCGGCATCGCCGGCCTGCCACAGGGCTTCGCGGCGGTTCATCCCCAGCGAATCGAGTGCGCCGGCCGACGCGAGTGCTTCCAGCTGGTCCGCGCTGAGACCCGCGCGGCGGGACAGGTCCGCCATGTCCCGGTACGGGCCATGTTCCTCCCGTTCAGCGACGATCCGCTTTGCCACTTCAGTCCCGATGGAGGTGACGCCGTCGAGCCCCAACCGCACGGTGTGTGAGCCATCCCGGCGGTGCAGGTGATCCGCGCGCGGAAGATCCTGCCGGAAGAGCCCGGTCTCCGGCTGGTGGAAGGCCAGGCAGGAATTCATGCCGCCCACCTGGCCCACTTCGGCCCCCGTAGACTCATCGAGCACTTCCAAGGTAGCTTCGGCAAGGGAACGGAGAACATCCGGGCGCAACACCTGGACCCCGTGCCTGCGGGCATCCGCCACCAGGGTTTGCGGGGAGTAGAAGCCCATGGGTTGTGCCCGAAGCAGGGCCGCGAGGAATGCGCCAGGGTAGTGCAGCTTCAGCCACGAGCTGGCATAGACCAGCACCGCGAAGCTCAAGGAGTGCGATTCCGCGAAACCGAAGTTGGCAAAGGCCTGGATCTTGGCATAGATGGCGTCGGCGTCGTCCTTGCTGATCCCGTTGGCTGCCATCCCCGCATAGAGTTTGGCCTCAAGCGACTCGATCTTCTCCCGGCCCCTCTTGGAGCCCATGGCACGGCGGAGCAGGTCCGCATCCTCGGCAGTGCAGCCACCCACGGCAACCGCCATCTGCATCAGCTGCTCCTGGAACAAGGGCACACCCAGTGTCCGCTCAAGGACCGGCTCCAGGAGGGGATGAAGATACGTGACTTTTTCCTGCCCTGCACGGCGGCGGATGTACGGGTGGACTGCGCCGCCCTGGACCGGTCCTGGCCGGATCAGCGCGATCTCGACCACCAGATCGTAGAACTTCCTGGGCTTCAGCCGCGGCAGCGTGCTGATCTGGGCCCGTGATTCCACCTGGAACACTCCGATCGAGTCGGCCCGGCAGAGCATGTCGTAGACGGCCGGTTCTTCCCGCGGGATGGTCTCGATTGTCCAACGTTCACCGAAATGCTTGTCGATCAAATCAAAGGAGTACTGCAGGGCGGCGAGCATGCCCAGGCCGAGTAGATCGAACTTGACCAGGCCCATCCATTCGCAATCGTCCTTGTCCCATTGCAAGACCGTGCGGTTTTCCATCCGTGCACGCTCGATGGGTACCACCTCGCCGACAGGCCGTTCGGTGAGGACCATTCCGCCGGAATGGATGCCCAGGTGCCGGGGGAAACCCAGGATCTGATCAGCAAGGTCCAGGACAGGGGCGGGGATGTTGTTGATCGTGCCTTCGCTGAGACCGCCCCAGTGATCCAGCCGCTTAGACCAGGCGTCCTGCTGGCCTTGGCTATAGCCGAGCGCCTTGGCTATATCGCGGACAGCGTTCTTCGGCCTGTAACTGATGACGTTCGCTACCTGGGCCGCGTTGAACCGTCCGTATTTGCGATAGACGTATTGGATGACTTCTTCCCGCCGGTCCGAGTCGAAATCGACGTCGATGTCCGGTTCTTCCTCGCGGAGGCTGGAGAGGAAGCGTTCGAAAGGAAGGTTGTAGAAGATACTGTCGACGGCGGTGATCCCCAGCGCGTAGCAGACGGCCGAGTTCGCCGCGGAACCCCGGCCTTGGCAGAGGATTCCACGGGAACGGGCAAACTGCACGATGTCGTGCACAATCAGGAAATAGCCAGGGAAGTTCTTCGCCTCGATCACTGCGAGTTCCTGCTCGATCCGGCGATGGACCCGATCGTCGGCGTCGGGGTACTTGTCCCTGACACCTTCTTCAACAAGTTGCCGGAGCCAGGTGATAAGGGTGTGCCCTGCAGGAACATCGAGCTTCGGGAGCTTCGGGCGGGCAGCCCGTAGCTGGAACGCAAGCTCGTCGGCGATCTCGACTGTCCGCTCAATCGCGCCCGGGTAGCGGGCGAACCGCACCGCCATCTCGGAACCGCTCCGTAGATGGGCGCCACTGTTTGCCGGCAGCCAGCCGTCCAGTTCCTCCAAGCTGCGGCGAGCCCGGACAGCCGCCATGGCCGTGGCCAGCGGGTATCCCTCCGGAGTGGCGTAATGTACGGCGTTGCTGGCGATGAAAGGTATGCCCGCACGGCCGGCAATACGGGCGAGGGCGTCGTTGTGACTGCTGTCGAGGGGATTCCCGTGATCGAAGAGTTCCACCACCACATTGCCCCGCCCGAATCGCTCGATCAGGGCATCCACTTCCCTCGCAGCCGCTTGCTCGCCGTCGCCCAGGAGGGCTCTCCGGACTGAGCTTTTGCGGCACCCTGTCAGCACCACGCAATGGTCCCTGAGAGAGTGCGCCAGCGCATCGAGGTCGTAGATGGGATGGCCCTTTTCGGCATCAGCCGCCAGATGTGCAGATGTCATCGCCCCTGCCAGCCGATGGTATCCCTCTTCCTTGCGGGCGAGGACCAGCAAGTGATCGCCTTCAGGATCAGCTTCGCCTTGCTGGGGTTTACTGAGTCCGAGCGAAAGCTCAGCGCCGAACACCGTCTTCAGCTCATAAGCTTCGGCCGCCTCCGCCATGCGCACGATCCCGTAGAAGCCGTCGTGATCGGTCAGCGCGAGGGCATGCAGGCCCAGCCGGACAGCTTCCTCCACCAATTTCTCGGGCGAGGAGGCACCGTCCAGGAAGCTGTAGTGCGAGTGGGCGTGCAGCTCTGCATAAGGCACGACGGCGGCACCCGCCCGCGATGCGACCCTTGCGGGATCGAGGGGGACCGGACGGTATGGCCCGCGTTTCCTTGACCAGGCGGGGCTGTCACCGCCGTCCCCTATGCTCTTCCCGGAGTCCGAGCCGCGCCGGTCCGACAGCGTGCGTTCGAACTCCGACCATGGGATTGACGGGTTGTTCCAAGCCATCTTTGTCTTCCTGCCTAAAGTTCAGTGCTCCTTCTGGCTGTTCAGTCGTAGCGGGCCTCTGCCCACCAGTTCTGCTCGTCCAGGAGAAGGAGCCAGGCCTCTCCATTTCCGTCCACAAGCTGGAATCGATCCGCTTCAAGACCATGGTCTGCGTCCCACCATCTCTGTCTCAGCGGCCAAGGGCCGGCCCACTGAGCGACCAGCCGCCTTCGTACGGGATCTCCGGTGGGACAGAACCACATCGGCGGGGCAATCAATCCGCCACGATGATCTGTACGGACTTTTTCCTTATTCGCGTCGAGCAACAGGACCGGCACGAGGGAAGCGAACACCGTGGCCGGTTGTGGGTCTGGAATCCTGCCGGGCCAGGGCCTGGACGCCAAGGCGGCCGTTCCTGAAGGCAAGGCATCTCCCCAGGGAACCAAACGGCGCCGCTCGGCCAGCAACCGTCCTCCGGAGATGGCAGGCACTACTACGGCTTCATGTCCCAGCATGCTTTGGATCCGGCTGAGTCCATGATGGATCTGTTCCTCTGCTCCATCTCCAAAGAGCGCGCTCCCATGATGGGCGATGGAGTCCACCCGGACGGGAACGAACTCTACCCGGATGACCGGTGAGGAGGGCCCGCCGCGAGCCGATCCGCCGTCGCGCATTCCGCCGTCGGCAGGGGCTTGCGACTGAAGCTGCCAACGCACCCTGTCCACGGCGTCGCTGGCTGTGAAGTGGCGGGGGTGGCCCCACGTCCGCTCGGAGCGGTTGCCCGCTTCGTCGGTGATCAGAACCCTGAGCTCCGTGCAGACCAAGCCTTCCGTCTGCAGCCCGGTCACGAAGGTGTCAGCCGTTGCACGGAGCTGGAAAGCGAGTTGGTCAACCCGGTCCAGGCCCGGTTCGAACTCCGCCTGCTGATTCAATTTCCGCGGGGGCGTACGGGGGATGATCCGGCGAGGATCCTGGCCGCTTGCCAAGGCATGTGCGCTGATTCCGGCAGCCCCGAAACGGGCACGCACATCTGCGGCGGGGAGATTGGCGAAATTCCCCAAGGTGAGAATCCCCAGGCGCTTGAGTAAGGAGGCAAGCTTCGGTTGTCCCAGCGCTTCCACCGGAAATGGACTCAGGAAATCCCGGGAAGAACCCGGTGGCAGCACAAGAAGGGCAGCAAGTTCGCTGGTGCTCCGGGCTGCCTGTTCAGCCGCAAACACGGAGTCTGCGATCCCTACCCGGGCCTCCATGCCGAGGCGGTCGGCCGATTCAAGCACAGCACCTGCGGCCTCTTCCTCGCCGCCGTAATATCGGGCAGCACCCCTGGCCCGTAGTGCGCATAGGCCCGGGCGAAGTACTTCCACTCCGGGAGTTCGTTCTTCAAGCGAGGAAATCACAGGTTCGAATTCCCGCGCGTCCCGCAAAGGATCAACGGCGCATACCACCAGCTCGGGACAACGGGTCTGCGCTTCCCTTAGCCGCAAGCCCCGGACGACTCCCTCTGCCCGTGCCTCAGCAGAGCAAGCAGCAATGACACCTTGGCCGATGACTGCCGCGGGTACATCGGGCGGCAGTGCATCTGCCAAACGGGCGGCGACCAGCGGCCAATCCGGGAACCAGGCCACCAACGCGCGCACCGGGGTCTCAAGCTGAAACAGCATCATGCTCCCATCCGATGGCGGGTCAGATCTACCGGACCGCTGTCCGCAAGATCCACGGAGGCCCGGCGGGAACTGCCCCGCAGGGCGACTTCGAGCTCAAGTTCCTGCCTATTGAAATGTCCGTGACCCTGCCCAAGCCCGGCCCACTCATATCCATTCACTTGCAAAACGGCTTCGCTCTGCGGCCACGGTCCCAAGACAAGGAGGACGGAACTACGCTCCCGGAGCCTGGCTCCCAGACGGGCGGCCTCGGCGGGTGCGACTCTTTCCGGAGCGCGTGCAAGCACTACCGAGAGCACGTCCGCCATGGCGGCGATTACCGCAGTCCAGCTAGCCCCGGGGTCAGGTACCAGGACCAGTCGATCAAGTGCAATGCCGAAACCTGCTGCCGCCTCGACTCCGAAGTCAGGAAGCCCTGCCACTCCACACCAGGAGCCATCGCGTGAGGGGCCGGCCAATAAAGCCATGGCCAGTGACATGGACCCCTGTATGGAATACGCCGCACCCGGGCGCAGCCCGCCCGGCAAGAGCCTGCTGAGCGAGGGGAGCACGGGCAGCGAGCGTTCGCTGCTGCGTTTGCCCTGCATGAGGTGGATTCTCGCCTGTAAGTCATCGCGCAGCGAAGCTGGCGAGGCGGAAGTCA
Source organism: Arthrobacter methylotrophus (assembly GCF_039539965.1). Taxonomy (NCBI): domain Bacteria; kingdom Bacillati; phylum Actinomycetota; class Actinomycetes; order Micrococcales; family Micrococcaceae; genus Arthrobacter; species Arthrobacter methylotrophus. Next base: position 1,364,114 of record NZ_BAABED010000001.1, read on the forward strand.
GGCGGGAAGGCATAATTCAATTTTCGAACATATATTCGAATGAGTCAATTGGGGCTACTCTGCCCCAACTCGCCTCGTTTACCTTCGCCACCTCACGCTAGACAGTGAAACTGCCAGAATCGAGGCGAAGATCAACGCCGACGCCGGGGCGGCGACGGTCCATGGGGCACGCTCCACGTAGTTGATTCCTTCAGCGAGGATGAGGCCCCATTCCGGCGACGGCTGATGGGGGCCGAGGCCGAGAAATCCCAAGGCAGCCAGGGCGAGTGCGATTCCCGGTATCCGGAGCATCGAATGCCGGAACACCGGGCCAAGGATGGCCGGGAGGAGGTAGCGCCAGAGGACGCGGAGCCGTCCTACGCCCAGGACCGGAAGGATTCTCACGTGGGGCTGCGCCCTGGCCTCCTGCGCCAAGGCCGCCGTGTGCGCAGCCAGAGGTGCCCAACTGACCAAGGTGACGGCTATCGCCGCCCCTTCAGCCGAGGGACCTGTCATCACTGCCACGATCAGGCCGGCAAGGATAGGCGGAGCGGCGTTGGCTACTTCAAGCGGACCGGTCGCCGCGAGTGGGAAGAGCCCGACGACGATCCCGATCACAAGGCAAGCCAGCACCACAAGCAAAGCCGTTCCCAACGTGGACACGGCACCGTGTCCAACCCGGGCGAGGAGGTCCCGTCCGCTGGCATCGGCCCCGAAAGGCAGGCCGAAGCCCGGGCTGGCAAGCCGCGCATGCCTCGAAGTGAACGGATCGCGAAGCAATCCCGCGACGACGACGAGAGTCAACGCTCCCGCCGCGACGAGCGGGACGGCGGAATCCCGCCGTCGTGATCTTCCCGGCGGTTCCGGAACGGGAACTGTCCCGGAACGCAATGCCGCACCCAACAAGAGATACCGGGCCGCCGCGCTGAGGGAACCCACCCCGACGGCCAGTACGAGAAGGGCCAGTACTCCTGCCTGCAGCGCAGGGATGTCTTGCGCGCTCGCCGCGACCAGGACTGCACGCCCCAAACCGGGAATAGCGAAGACCTTTTCCACGACAACCGCCCCGCCGGTGAGGCCAATGAGGACAAGCCCGATCTGACTCATCACTGATGGCAGGGCACGGCGGAGCACCGCCGCGGTGAGCCTGGCGCGGCTCGCCCCGGCCATGGCCCAAGTATCCACCCATTTCTCGGCGAACGCCAGGCTGATGGCGTCCGAAAGCAGCCGCCCGATCAGGCCACCGGCCGGCAGGCCAAGGGAAAGCGCCGGCAACACCGCGTGGCCCACTCCCTGCCAGCCATAAGGCGGGAAACAGCCTAGCCATACGGCACCGATGACAAGGAACATGGCCGCCAGAAGGAACTCGGGGAGGGCCGTCGTAGCTGCGGCTACGACGCCGGATCCTCGCCCCGGGTTCCCGGCCAGCCCGCGTAGCACGCAAGGAACGCAGAGTGCGGTAGCCACTAAGCTTGCAACAACCATGGCGCAGGCCATCAGTGTGACGGACACTCCCAGGGTTTCCACAATGCCGGGGCCAACGGGCGTGTTGGTAATCCAGGAATTTCCCGCGTCCCCGCGCAAAAGGCCTCCGGCCCATTCGAGGAAGACGTGCACGGGCCCTCGATCGAGCCCGAGTTCCGCGCGGATCATGCTCAGCGTTTCATCAGTCGCTTCCCGATCGGCATACCGGGCCCGCAGGACGGTGTACTCCGGGCTTTGTCCCGAAAACCATGGCAGGAGCCCGATCAGGACAACTATCGAGAAGAGTGCCGCGGCTCGGGAGGCCGTAGTTTTGATGAACGCGCTGCCCCGCATCAGCCAACAATTCCTGTTTTGCTGGTGATCAATGCGCGCTCGCGGGGATCGCGTTCCACGTGGCGGATCCCGGTCGATTCGCCTTGGATAACGCGTTCGTGCAGCAGCGGCACGGCCGCATCCTTCGAGAGGATGAGCGCCTCGGCCGCGGCAATTGCCGAGCGGCGCTCCGGGCCTGGAGGAATGGAGGCTGCCCTGCCCAGCGCTGCGTCCACCTCCGCATCGCAGAACTGGGAGATGTTGAAGGAGCCTGTGCAGGAGAAATCACTGAACATGTAGGCCACGGGGTCTCCTGAGTCCAAGACCGTGGCACGGGAAAGGATGAAGGCATCGAACTTGCCGGCCAGTGCGTCTGACTCGATGTGCTGGTACTCCCGGACCACCTGCTCCACGATGAAACCGGCGGCTTCGAGCTGCTGCTCAAGCTGCACGGCGACCTCCGGCAGCTCTGCCCGATCCGTGAACGTGCCAAGTTTGATGCGGCGACCACCGGCGGGTGCTGCTTGTGCCCGCTTCTTCAGGGATTCAATGTATGTGGCGTTTTGCCTTTCCTGGGCCGCCCAGTGAAGTGCAGGACCCAGGAGGCCTTCTGCGATGTCGGCACGTCCTTCGTAGGCGTGTTCAACAATGGCGGCCCGATCAATCGATGTCCTTGCCGCTGCCCGAACTGACGGATCCGCAAAGGCGCCCGTTTTGGTGTTCAGGTAGAGGGTGTTGGTCCGGGGCATGGGGACTTCGTGAATCAGGTCGGCTTTGATCTGGGCGACTTGGCCTACGGGAATAGCCTCGACGACGTCGGCGGTTCCAGTCCTCAGCGCGGCTGCGCGCGCCGTGCCGTCGGGAACGTATTGGACGTCGACGCCGCTGCTCGCCGCTTTCTCGCCCCAGTAGTCGGCAAAGCGGTTGAGGGTCGCTGATGTGGTGCCTTCCGCAGACGCAAGGACATAAGGTCCAGTACCTGCGCTGATGGGGCTGACCACACCTCCGGGTTTGTAAGCGGACGCGGCAAGGATGGAAAGCTGGGGGCTCGACAACCGCTGCGGAACCAGGGGATCGTCCGTTTGGGTGCTAACGACGACGGCGTCCCCACCGTCCGTGCGGACGCTCAGCTGCACGCCGTCGAGAATTCTGGGCCGGGGTTTTGCGCTCGCCGCCGCCGTCAAGGACGCCGCCACTTGCTCCGCGGTCAGTGGCGTTCCGTCATGGAATTTTACGCCTGCACGGAGTTCGAAGCGCCAGGTCTTGCCGTCCAGTTGCTTCCAGGCCGTTGACAGCGATGGCTGGGCATCGCCCAGGGCATCGAGGACAATCAGTGTCTCGGCGGTCTTCCAGCGTGAGAGCTTGAACGCGTCGTCGCTTAAGGGGTTCAGTCCAGATCGGGGTGGCTGCAACATTGCCACTTTGATTCGGGAGTCAGCGCTGCTGCCGGCCGCTGGAGTGTTGCCTGGAGCGAAGCAACCGCTGAGGCTTGCGGCCATCGTGAAGGTAAGGAATATGGCGGCGACTGCTTTTGGGTGTGGAATAGCCATGGATGGGTACCTGTCTTTCGTGGGTGTGAGTGGATGAGGCGGGGTGGAGTCTTGCGGGGGTGACTCCGTGCGGGGTTCACAGTCTTCACGGCTTGTCTTTGTCCAGCTCCTTGTCTCTGTGCAGCCGGGGGAGGGAGGCTACGAGCTCCCTGGTTTCCCGGGTCTGTGGCCTGGTGTACACCGCCGCGGTGGGTCCTTGTTCCACGATGCGTCCCCCCGAGAGGACCAATGTCCGGGAACACAGCCGGGCGACGGCCGCCAGGTCATGGGAGACGAACAGGAGTCCAAGCCCGTCCCGATGTACCAGGCGTTCCATGAGGGCCAAGACCGTGTTCCTGAGGGGAAGATCGAGCCCGCTGACCGGCTCGTCCGCGAGAAGGATGTGCGGCGAGGGGACCAAGGCCCGGGCAATGGCCACGCGCTGGTTCTGCCCGCCGGAGAGTTCTCGGGGCCGACGCGAAAGCAGGCCGGGATCGAGCTCGACCCGGTGCAGGGCGTTCAGGATCATCGCGCGGTGGTCTCCGCTGACGCGCAGCTGCCTCAGGGGTTCCAGGAGGAGGCGCTCCACGTTCATGCGAGGGTCAAGGGCTGCCGCCGGATTTTGTGGAATGTATTGCACCGCGCGGTGGTACCACCTCAAGGACGAGGCAGGACCCGGCACAACCGGAGTGTCGTTGAACGTCACGGTTCCGGCATTCGGATTCTCCACAGCAAGCAGGATCCGCAGGAGCGTCGATTTTCCGGCGCCCGATCCGCCCACCAAGCCGATGCTGTCGCCGCCGGAAATGCTGAGGGAAACATCCTGCACTGCGGGCCAAGCTGCCCGTCGCTTGAGGAGCCCCCTGTCCGGGTAACTAAGTCCCAGATTGCAGCCACTCAATACTGCGTTCATACAGTGGCTTCCCGGGGAAGGGAATCAAAGCCTATATGGGCAGCTTCCACTAGCTGCTGCGTGTAACGGTGGCTGGCCCGCTCCACCAATGACTCCATCGGTCCTTCTTCGACGAGCCGGCCGGAAACCAAGACAAGGGCTCGATGGCAACAAGCCGCAGCGACAGCAAGGTCATGCGTAATCACCAACACCGCACCCGCGGCAGTGGAATCCGCGGACGTGGAATACGCGGATGTGGAAACCGCGGATGTGGAGTATAAGGACAAGGCGTCGAGGACCTTGGCTTGGCTAACCATGTCCAGCGCGGAGGTGGGTTCATCCGCCACCAGGACGGCGCTACGGCAGGCAAGCGCGAACGCGATGCAGAGCCGTTGCAGCTGACCACCCGACAATTCGCCGCTGAAGCTTTCCATGGTCCGTTCGGCTTCCGCTATTCCCACCGACGCGATCAGCTCGAGTGCCCGTTGCCGTGCCATGGAAGCCGAAAGGCCCGCATGTCGTAGCGGGATCTCAAGCTGTTTGCCCAGGCGCACCAACGGGTTGAGTGCCGACACTGGGTCCTGATGGATCGCGGCAATCCCGTCGCGTTTGGTTCCCCTGCTGGACAACCGCACGTCCACGCCGTTGATCTGCAAGCGCCCGGAGGCGCTCATCGCGGCCGGAAGCTGGCCCAGCAGGGCGGCCGCGGTGAGGGACTTACCTGAACCCGAGGCTCCGAGAAGGGCCACTCTTTGACCTGGGTCAAGTGCGAAGCTGACTCCATCAATTAGGGCGCGTCCCCGGAGGGACACCGTCAAGTCTTGAACCAGGAGTGCGGGGCGCATGGAGAACCTTTGGATCGGCATGGGAGCATGAATTCGCTAATGATATCAATACTCATTCGCATTAGTGCGCAATAGCGCCGCTTCACTCGGCTGCTGCCTCCGTCAGGTTATTGCGGCGTGGAGAACTGCGGCGTTGTCGGCCAGCCACGCTTGGCGGCGAAGAATCCTGTCTCCGACTCCTTCGTCCCACATCCTTTTCCAGCCCCCACCGTTGCTGACCGCCCTGCCCCGCATTAAATGCCAGGAGCGGTCTGCGGAGTTTCGGGCCACGTCAACTATCTTGGCGCGGTCAACTGGAGCCAGGCCATAAGCGTCGAGCAGCACGGCGGCCCTGAATGCGGGGTCTACCTTGCGCATCACCGGATCACGGTCGGCGACGGGCATCCATGCGCCCCACCAGAGGAGTAGGTTCGCGGCTTCTTCCGTACGAGTTGCGGGGCGCGCCAGATCGAAGTCGATCAGCGCGACGGCGGCACCGTCCCGGAAGACGACATTTTCCGGGGTGATGTCCATGTGGGCGAGCAAAGTTGCCGGCCCCGCAATCGAGGGCGGGCACCCCTGCGGATCGCCGCCGTCGCCAGCGTGTGCCCAGTCCGGTACACCAAGCGGCTGCACAGCGTCATCGTAAGCCCGCACCAAACGCGCCACGCTGACGGCGCTCGATTCGTCGGCGATCCAGCTTGGCCAAGGGCGGCCGGCGGTGTCACCGGGAACGAAGCTCAGGGTGTCCCTGCCGCTTTCGTCGATGCCCAGGAAGCGGGGCGCTCCCTGGAATCCGGCCGATTGGAGGAAATCCAGGACGCGGCGGACCCGCGGCGAAGAGTCGCTCACAGGGCGCCGCACTGTATCGCCCACCCGGACGAGCCCCTCCGTCACGTCCCCGCCAAGTAGCGGAACGGCAGGTTCCGGCCGGCCGCACTCGACATACGGGCGGGCATCGCTAGTCATCGTCCGATGCTGCCACGGCTGTGTCGATGGCGCCAGCCGGGGCGGTCCGGGCAAGAGCACCCGCTCCAAGCGGTAATGTCAGCAGCAATGGAAGATCTGGGCGGCACCGTACTGACAGCAGCCGGAGCCTTTGCGGCGACAAACCTCGATGACCTCCTGGTCTTGTCCGTTCTTTTCTTGCCAGGCAGGACGCGGACGGTGCCAAGACGCTGGAGAATCCGGGTTGGCCAGTACATCGGGATCGGAATACTGACCGTGTGCTGTTCCAGCGCTGATGCGCGGCATGCAGGCTTCTCCCATTCGGAAGTGATAGGACTACGGATGGGATTCAACCGGCACGCAGGAGGATTGACAGGGTATGTTCCGAAGTTGGTTTGTGGTGGGCGCCCTGGTGCTGCTTTTCGGGGCGGCGGCTGTGCTGGGTGTCGTTGCCATGTTCCGGGCCAAAAGTGTGGCTGCCCGGGCGGACGCTGCCGCCGCCGGTTTATTGGCTGCGGTCATGGCGGCGGTAGGGCTCGGTTGGGCGCCGTACTCAGTGGTCCTGTTTGGGGCAGTGATCGGTGTCGTCTTCCTTTGGTTCGCCGTGAGAATCGTGTACCAAGGGACACGGCTGGGCGAGGCCGGGCGATGGCCGGCGATCTATGGCGCAGCGACGGCGGCCCTTTCGGGATGGGTGCTGCTGTCCGCGGCGAGGGGGACTGGATCGCCGTCGGATCACCCAGCGCACCAACTCGCCGTCATCCTTGCTGACATCTTGGGTGGGCTGCTCATGCTGTTCGCGGCCACGGGGTGGCTGCTGGGCACGTTTGCCATGCCGGCAGAGAGCAAATCGCACGCCGTTCCCCGCTTGAAGGGGGTCCGCGAGGCACTGATGGCTGCCGGACTCGCGATTGCGTTCTATGCGGTCTCCTAGGACGGTCTGAGGATGAAGGCTTGCCTTACTGACCACCGGGAACGGCCCGGCGGGGGCTTTAGAATGGATCCATGATCGATATTTCGGTCGAGAAGGTCGCACTTCTCCTGATCATCGCGGTTTTAGTCCTTGGACCAACGAAGCTTCCCGAGTATGCGCGGAAGCTGGGGCGAATCATCCGCGAATTGCGGCGCATGGCCTCCGGCGCGCAGGAGAAGCTGCGCCAGGAGCTCGGCCCCGAATTCGAAGACATTGATTGGCGCAAGATGGATCCACGCCAATACGATCCGCGCCGGATCATCCGTGAAGCCCTCCTGGACGAGGAGCCCTTCCCGAAGCCTGTCACTCCCGTCCAAACGCCGCCGCCGGCGTCGCCTCCTGCCCGGCCGGCGGTGCGGCTGGCGGCCGGGCAGCAGGCCCCTTTCGACGACGAGTCCACCTGATCAGTCAGTCGAGGCGCGGTGTGCGCGGGGGAGCGGTACGGCGCTCGCCTGTTGCCTCGAACGCCGCGGCCAGGGTCAGGAGCCGGGTGTCGTCATAGGCGCGTCCGGCGAACGTGAGTCCAACGGGCATGCCGATATCGGTCATCGTTCCCATTGGTACCGTGACGGTCGGGATGCCCAAGTGCCGCGGCACGAGGTTGCCGTTGGCCACCCAGACGCCGTTGCGCCAGCCCAGATCGGCCGAGGCTTCGTTGACGTCCATATCGGCCGGTCCGACGTCGGCGACGGCAGGGAAGACGACAGCGTCCAGCCCGAGGCGGTCCATCCATTGTTCGAGGTCCACGCGTCGGGTTTCTTCGAGCCCTCGGATGCCTTCTGCGAGATGCGGAATTTCGGTGACGGACGGGAAACGGTGCGCGCGGATGTGCCCCGGGTAGTCGGCAATATCGTCGTCGAAACCGTCATAGCGATCCCGAAGCGCGCCTTCGGGCTGGGGGAAGATTCTTGAACCGTCGACGTCGGCCAGGCTGCTGAGTGCCGGATCCCCGTTTGCCGCGAGGAAGTCGTCCCATGCCCATGCCGAAAGGTCCACGATTTCCCGTTCGAGATATTCCGGGCTCACCAGTCCGCGGGTGGCTATGTTGGGTGCGCCGGGACGGTCGCCTTCGTAGTTGGCGACGGCGGGGAAGTCCACCAACACCACGACGGCACCTGCCGCTTCGAGGTCCCGCCGCGCGGCCTCCCAGAGTTCGATCACGGAGCCGCGTGTCTGGATTCGCCGACCGGTGGGGCCGCCGATACCCGGGGCCGCGCTGGTCCCCGCATCTGGGTCTGCATTGATGTACATACGCGGCACCCCGAAGCGCTTGTCCTTCAAGGCCAAGCGCGCGCCGTCATTGTCGGTTGGTGCCAGTGCGGAATAAGAAGCCGGACGGACCTCTGAGGCGGGCGGTATTTCAACCCATGGCTGCGTGCGCCAGAAGTCGCCGCGGTTGTCGGCGTCGTCGGCGACGATCACATCCAGCAACTCCAAAAGGTCGGCCATGGACCGGGTATGGGGCACCACGACGTCCATGGTGGGCACGAGCGGCCAGTTGCCCCGCACCGAAATGACCCCACGCGAGGGCGTGTAGGCGCACAAAGCATTGTTCGACGCCGGTGCGCGGCCACTTGACCAGGTTTCCTCGCCGAGCCCGAACGCAGCGAAGCTTGACGCCGTCGCGGTTCCCGAGCCGTTGGAGGAACCGGAACCGAAGGCGGCCGTGAGGAAGTCTTCGTTGTAGGGGCTCTCGGCGCGCCCATAGGCGCCGCGCTGCATGCCGCCGTTGGCCATGGGCGGCATGTTGGTCAAGCCGATGAGCACGGCGCCCGCTGCGCGGAGGCGTTCGATGGTGAAGGCATCGCGTTGCGCGACGAGGTGTTCGAAGGCGGGGGAGCCGGCGGCGGCCGTGAGTCCTTTGGCCAGGTAGCTGTCCTTGGCGGTGTACGGAATGCCGTCAAGGGGTCCGAGGGTGGCGCCGCTTGCCCGGCGTTCGTCCGAGGCCCGGGCATCTGTGAGTGCCTCAGGGTTCATCACTACTACCGAGTTCAGCGTGATGCCGTTGCGGTCGTAGGCTTCGATGCGGTCCAGGTAGGCCTGGGTGAGCTCCTCGCTGCTCGTCTGGCCTGCTTGGAGCGCGACGCGCAGTTGTGCAATCGAGGCCTCGACGACGTCGAAGCGGCTCATCGTGCCACCTGGCCGTTGAGTTTGGGCTGCTGCTGGGTGATGCAGTGGATTCCTCCGCCATGGGCAAGGATCGGCCGGGCGTCCACGGTGACGACGCGCCTGCCCGGGTAGGCCTCCGCCAGGATCTCTGCTGCCAGCGCATCGGCCCGCTCTTCGCCGTAGCCGCAGGCGATCACGCCGCCATTGACCACGAGGTGGTTGACGTAGCTCCAATCGAGGAATCCTTCTTCGTCCCTCAGGGACTCAGGGGCAGGAAGCAGGGTGATTTCGAATGGCTTGCCCGACGCGTCCTCCTGGGTTTCGAAGAATCTTTGCAGGGTGCGGCTGACCTCAAAATCGGGATGCTCCGGGTTGCTCTGCGAGTGCAGCAGGATCCGGCCGGGGGAGGGCAGGGCGGCCACCATGTCGATGTGGCCGCTGGTGCCGAAATCTTCGTAGTCACGGGTGAGCCCGCGCGGTACCCATACGGTGTGGGTGGTGCCCAGAGTGCGGGCCAGTTCCGCTTCGACGCGTGCCTTGTCTGCGAAGGGGTTTCGGCGCGGATCCAGCTGGACGGTTTCGGTGACGAGTACGGTGCCTTCGCCATCGACATGGATGGCTCCGCCTTCGTTGACCAACAGCGAAGCGATCAGTTCGGCACCGGACCTTTCCGCGACAAAGCGGGCCATGACGGCGCTCTTCTCCCATTCGGACCAGGCGGGGGCGCCCCAACCGTTGAAGATCCAGTCCACTGCGCCGAGCACGCCGGGACGTTCGTCGTCGACGACGAAGGTGGGCCCGACGTCGCGCATCCAGAATTCGTCGAGCGGCGCCTCCAGGTGTTCGATTCCGGCGCCGAGCATATGGCGGGCCCGGTCGCGTTCGTTAGGGTCTACCACCATGGTGACGGGTTCGAATTCGGCGACGGCGTGGGCGACGGCGGTCCAGGCTGCGTAGGCTTCTTCCGCCGAGGCGGCGTCGTCCCCAAGGGTCAGGCCCGTGCGGGGGAACGCCATCCAGGTGCGCTCGTGTGGTGCTGTTTCGGCTGGCATTCTCCAAGCCATGGAAGTCTCCTCCGTGTTTTGAGGTGGTAGCCGCAACGGCCCTGGGCGTCCTTGCCCAGGCATGCAGGGAAAGTATCTGTGAGTACTTATTGATCATATGATCAATAAGCTAGAAAGCTACTTTAGACTGGGGTGTGATGTCAAGCACCTTACAGAAGCGCGCTGCGCGGAAGACGCCGTCGGAACGCGCGGCCGAAATCACCGAGGCCGCCAAGGAAATAGCCCTTGAGCAGGGGCTTTCCGCCATCACGCTGCGCAACGTGGCAGCGCGGGTGGGAGTAGCCTCGGGCCTCGTTGCGCATTACCAGCCCAATGTGGAGGCCCTGGTGGCGGGTATCTTCACGAGCATCGTCGCCGCGGAAACCGAGGAGGTCTCGGGCCTGCTGGATCGGCTGCCGACGCCCTTGGAGCGGCTCGGTGCCCTCTTGGAGACCCTCTTGGATGACAGTCGTCTCGACGTCACGGCTATCTGGGTGGAGGCATGGACGCTGGGCCGCCGCAACGAGGCGCTCGCAGCCTGCGTCCGGGAACAGATGGACGCGTGGCAGGCTGTCGTGGAGCGTGTCGTCGAAGCCGGTATCGCGGCAGGCGAGTTTGAGAGCTACGACGCTCCATCCGTCGCGTGGCAGATCCTCGGCATGGTGGATGGACTGAATGCCCACGCCTTGGTGCGCTGGGACGGTGTCAGCGGCCGCGGTACGCACCTGGCCCGCGCAGTGGAAGGCATGGTGGGCGCAGTCCGAGGTTCCCTGGTACCGGGCAGTCGCCCGCAGTCCTGAACCGTGGAGCCGGGAACCAATCGTGCTGGACCGAACGTTATAGGTCTAGAACCCGCCGGCCGTCTACCCCGCTCCGATAACTGAGCGGCCTTCTTGCCGATAAGATTTGGGCACTTCAATAGTGACGAACCCGCAACGGTGGCTGGTCTGGCAGATCCTGGGATGAATGGGGGACCCTATGGACGACGTAGCGCTCTTTGAGGCGTCCGTCAGGCGGGAGCTCGTTCATAAGCGCTCGGTTTCGGAAGTCTTCTTGACCGATTTTGTTCAATCAAGTTCGCGACGATTCGTTGCGGGCGCACAATGGCCCCGGTGGCATGTTTTCTATGGATCGCACGATGGTTCACCGGATTCGGCGCTCATGGCTGAGACGTTGAGGCAGGCGGTCATCTTTCTGTCACATCTGTGCGGAGTGCCTTTGACGCACAAATTCCTCATGCCGCACATGAGCATCTCCCTGGAGGCCGCAACTCTCGATCCCATGGTGCCCACGCATGTTGCGGTCGAGCTTGACGTCAAGGATATGAAACTCAGTGCCGGTCAACTATCTGCCCTGACAGTGGTTGCGCGGTTCCTTGTTGACGGGGGCGCCATAGGAGAGGGGGTCGCGGCCGCCCGCATTGTGAATCCTTCGACATACGAGCGATTTCGTGGCGTGGTCCCCACGGGCGCGACCGCAACCCGCGACGACTTGCTGGCGTGTGCCGACGTCGGACATTCCACCCAGCGGAACGTGATGCTGGGGCAAAGCCGGCGTCCGCTCGTCTGGCCGTTGCGGGTCGATCCAAGCCACCCCATTTTCTTTGACCATCCCCTTGACCACGTCCCGGGAATGCTCCTGGTTGAAGCCGCACGGCAGGCTGTCCGCGCCGCATACTCCCGGCCCGATGCAGATTTTGCCCTGTTTGACGCCGAATTCATGAAGTTGGTCGAGTTCAGCTATCCCGTGGATGTTTCGGTGACCCAGATTGAGCCCAAAATTGCGCCAGGCATGATCAGGGTCCGGTTGGTGCACCAAGAGGAGCCTCTGATGTCCTTGGTGGCCCGGGTCAGGGACCCGCGATAGTTCAGGGAGTTCCTGAATCCTGCGGCCGAACCGGCGCGATGGCCGGCATCATGAAACGCCACATGTCGTCAATCCTTTTGAGGACATCGCGTCGTTCAGTCAGTACGTTGGAAACCATCTGGACTCCCGTGAAGGACGCAACCAGGTACCGTGCGAAGTCCGCGGCCACGACGTCTGGACGCACGTCACCCTCCAGTTGGGCTTGGTGCGTCAGCATCTCCATGGTGGCGACCCAATCGGAGTACGGACCTTTGACGTCCGCATTGAATGCCGAGGCCTCAAACGTCAGCCGGATTCCAGCCCGCACAATCGGTTCATCGAGCAATTGTTGCCCGAAAGTGCGGCACATGGCGATCATGGTCTGCAATGCCGGAAGCCCCGCGGCGGCGATCTTCTCTCCCGCAACGCGCACAATATTGTGCTGTTCGGCGATGACTGCAAGCGCCAGGTTTTCTTTCGACTTGAAATGGAAGTACAGGGCGCCTTTGGTGACCGAGGCGCGCTCTGTGACGTCACTGAGGCTCGCATTCCCGTAGCCGACCTCTTCAAAGATCGAAGCTGCTCCCTCAATCACTGCAGCTCGGGTGGCTTTGGCACGTTGTTGCATGATCAGCCTGGTGACCTCTCCGGTTTCTACGTCCGGGATACTTGGGTACATGAATCTGACGGACTCTGAAGATCGGTGAGGACAATGCCAACGGTTGTTGACCGCCCACCCCGGATTCTCGTCCTGGGTTCGTCAGGCTTTATTGGAAGTCGGGTTGTAGCCTCACTTTCCGGATCCGGAGGGGCGCACGTTGTTGCACTCTCACGAAGCCCGGTGGCAAGGCGACGAAACAATAACGTTATCATTGCGGCCGCCGATATTTCCGTCCCGGGGAGCCTGATCCCCTTCCTGGCCAATATGGATGTTGTTGTCCACGCCGCATCCTATGTAGGTTCCGACCCTGGGCTCGCCCAGGAGGTCAATGAGAGGGGCACCGGAAACCTCATTGAGCAGTGCCAGCAGGCCGGTGTCCGTCGAGTGATCTATGTCAGTACATGCAGTGTTTACGGTACCGGCCCCCACCGTGGTCTCCGCGAATCGGAGGCCGACTATCACCCTGCTTCCGTGACCAGTGCCAGCCGCGCCGTGGCCGAACGCATGATTCTCGGCTACGGCGGTGAAGTTGTTCGTCCAAACCTCGTCTTCGGGGCCGGAGATCGCTGGTTCGTTCCGGGCTTGCTGAGGATCATCAAGGTCGCGGGCGGGTGGCCGGGTGACGGCTCGGCGTTGCTCTCGATCATTAGTGCGGAGGCGTTGGGAAGGCTGGTTTCCGGGCTTGCGCTGGCGCCTCGACAATCCGGACAAGCCTTCCATGCCGCTTATCCGGAGCCCGTTCCGGTGTCCACCCTCCTGCAAAGTGTGGCTGAGGCATCCGGTATGGAATCCCCGAGGCTCCTCGGGGACGACGAACGTGCCAGCGAGGCTTTGCGAACCGCCGGATTCAGCAGGCATCAGCTTGACCTGGTGACGAAGGATCACTGGTATTCCTCTCAAGGTCTTTGGCGGACCGCGGGGGACGAACAAGAGACTTTCGGCGGGGCACTTGCAGATTTTTGTGCTTCCTATCGAGCCTCCCCACGACAGGGTCGATCATAAACCGGTTGAATGGTTTGTTTTAAGGCCGTTAAGCCCCTAGACTCAGTTCAATGGCTCGTTGTGCACTGCAGTTGCTGTGCAGTTGCAGTTGCAGTGCAGTACGAGTTGAAGGGCAGTAATGGGGGGAGGTGCGGCCGAGCAATCGACCGCACCTCAGCTGTCTCCGGAGTCAACGGTGATCGATTTCCTATCTCACATCGTTGTGGTTTAGTATTGACGAGTTGCTCCGACGGGGATGGAAGTTCCCGGCAAGCAAATTTTGGGGCTGTGGCGCAGCTGGTAGCGCACCTGCATGGCATGCAGGGGGTCAGGGGTTCGAGTCCCCTCAGCTCCACTTTGGAGGCCTTGCCTGAAACGTGAATCTGGTTCACGTTTCAGGCAAGGCCTTATTTATTCACCGGGCGGTCGTGTGGCCAGTGGCGGGGTTACGGTCCCTGCGGCCCGAACCAGTCAGGGGCATAAGCCCGCCTCCGGGGTCACTGGCTCCTTGCGCTGATTCGCGCTCTACTAGCTCCATGGAACCGTATGTCGATCCATTCGCGCCCGAAATGTCCTCTTCCCCAGGTGGCACGGGCGAGTTTCGTGGGGCTTCGGACCCGCGGGCAACCGCTCAGAGGTTGCTTCGTGACCTGCGGGCGAGCCGTACGGGGTTGTCGGAGCGGGAAGCGGCACGGCGTCTGGTGGCATACGGGCCGAACGAGCTGACCCGACATGGAGGGCGGCAGTGGCCGCGCCAGATCGTGCGGCAATTGGCACACCCGCTCGCGCTGCTGCTCTGGCTTGCGGCGCTCCTGAGCTATTTCAGCGGATCAGCCGCTTTGGCAGCGGCAATCATCGCCGTCATCCTTCTTAACGCCGGGTTCGCCTTCCTCCAGGAACGCCACGCGGAACGGGTTGTCGAAGCCCTGTCCGCTTACCTTCCCCCGCAGGCCCGTGTCCTGCGGGATGGCGGGGAGAGGCAAATCCCGGCCGGACTGCTTGTCCGCGGCGATGTGCTGGTGGTGCGCGAAGGCGATCGTGTCAGCGCCGATGCCCGGTTCCTCGAGGGTTCGGTGGAAATGGACCTCTCCACCCTGACCGGGGAATCCCTCCCTGTTCCCCGGAGCGCAGAGGACCGGCCGCCGGAGGGTCCGCTGCTTCAGGCCATAGACATGGTTTTCAGCGGCACCAGCTGCACCGGCGGGGAAGCCGTCGCCGTGGTTTTCGCCACTGGAATGCACACCGAACTCGGCCGGATTGCCGCGCTCTCCGAACGCGTCGGCCACGACCAAAGCCCTCTTGAAAAGCAGGTCACCAGGGTGGCGCGGATCATAGCTGTCGTCGCCGTCGGGATGGGCATCGCGTTCATCCCGGTGGGCACCCTTCTCGGCGGTCTTTCGCTGAGCGACACCTTGAACTTCGCGATTGGGCTGCTTGTCGCCAATGTCCCCGAAGGCCTGCTTCCCACCATCACCCTTGCCTTGGCCGTAGGCGTACGCGTCCTGGCGCGTCGGGGAGCCTTGGTGAAACGGATCTCCGCGGTCGAAACCCTGGGCTCTACCAGCGTCATCTGTACGGACAAGACCGGTACCCTGACCATGAACCTGATGCGCGTCACCACCATCTGGACTTCAGGCGGTTACCTCGGCCTGGATACGCCACCACCTCCGATAAAGCCCGGCTCCCCGCCGTGGAAGTTGGCCGCGGCCTCGGCGGCATGCAATAACGCCGGTATCGACGGCGAAGGCAATGAACGCGGCGACCCTACCGAACTGGCCCTGCTGCACGCTGCCAACGCCCTCAGGGTGGGCGCGGACCCGCTCACCGTGGAACGGTTGACCCAGTTCCGTTTCGACCCTGCGCTGCGGCGCATGTCCACTATCGATCGCACCCCTGACGGTATCCGCGTGCATTGCAAGGGCGCCCCCGAGGAGCTGCTGCCCCTGTGCACCGGGATAGCAACAGTCGGGGGCACGCGGCCACTGACCAACGTGGAGCGCGACGCCGCAGCTTCGATCGTGGACAGCTGGGCCGGTCAGGGCCTGAGGATCCTGGCAATCGCAGAACGGGATCTCACCCCTCAAGAGGACGCTGCGCTGCCCCGTGAGAAAGCCGAACAAGGCCTGACTCTCCTGGGACTCGTTGCCATGTTCGACCCGCCGCGCCCCGAAGTCCCTGACGCCGTCGCGCGGTGCCACACCGCAGGAATCCGGCTCATCATCGTCACCGGCGACCACGGACTCACCGCCCGCGGCATCGCCTCCCGGGTCGGTATCGGAGACCGAGGCACACGCATCATCACTGGCGCGGAGCTGGACCTGATGCCCGAAAAGGCCCTCGACGACCTTCTCAACAACGGCGAAGAATTGATCTTCGCCCGCAGTTCGCCCGAAGCCAAACTGCGCATTGCCGATGCCCTGCGCGATCTGGGAAAGGTCGTCGCCATGACCGGTGATGGCGTCAACGACGCCCCTGCCCTCCGACGGGCCGATATAGGCGTGGCCATGGGAAGATCCGGAACCGACGTCGCCCGCGAAGCCGCCACCATGATCCTCACTGACGACAATTTCGCCTCCATAGTCAGCGCCGTCCAGGCCGGACGACAGGTCTACGACAACGTCCGCAAATTCATCGTCTACATCTTCGCCCACGCCACCCCCGAGGTCATCCCATTCTTGATCTATGCGGCTTCCGGCGCCAACATCCCCCTTCCCCTCACCGTCATGCAGATCCTCGCGATCGATCTGGGCACCGAAACCCTCCCGGCCCTTGCGCTCGGACGCGAACCCGAAGAACCCGGAGCCATGACCCGGCCACCCCGTCAACGGGGACAAAACGTCATCGACGGACCCATGCTTGCCCGGGCCTGGGGCCTGCTGGGCGGTGTATCAGCGGTGCTCGTGACGGCGGCGTTCTTCACCACATTGCTCGTGGGCGGCTGGTACTACGGCGCAGACACCCGCACAGGCCCCCTTCACCTGGTCGGGATGCAGGCCACCACCATTAGCTTCCTGGGGATTGTCGCCTGTCAGATAGGCACTGCCATGGCCTCACGGACCCAGACTGCATCGCTGGCTCAAATCGGGCTCTTCAGTAATCGCCTGTTGCTTTGGGGCATCGCCTTCGAAATCGCCTTCACCGCCGCAGTGGTCGCTCTGCCACCACTTCAGGTAATTTTCGGTACCCGTCCACCGGAGCCATGGCAGATCCTCGCCCTGGCCCCCTTCCCCTTCATCGTGTGGGGGACGGACGAACTGTGGCGATATAGGCGGCGATGGAAGACACAACAGCAACGATCGGACCCGGGCTGACCCGTGTCTCCGATAGCCGGGATGCCGGGTCGCACCATCGCGACATCCGGTCGCCTTCTATCCTTGGCCTGCTGCTGCCGGCGACGAGTTCAGGCGGCCGTGGTGCCTGGTTCGCCCAGCACGAATTTCCGCACGTTCCCCGCGCCCAAAAGGACCTCGTCGGAACCGACCCGTATGCAGACCGCAGCTGCGTCTCCGGATGCTGCTGAAACAGTCAAGGCGGCGTGGTTCAGGCTGACCTCGAGCAATTGGTCCCGGTACCGGACGCGAAAGGACACTGCTCGTATCCCTTTGGGCATCTTCGGGGAGAAAAGGAGTGCATCCTTGGTGATTCTCAGTCCGGCGAAGCTGCGCTGGATCACATCGATCGTCCCTGCCATGGCGCCAAGGTGAATACCCGTGTGCGTGGTGCCTCCCTGCGTGTCGTCAAGGTCGGCAGTGAGCGCTTCTCTGAAGGTGTTCCAGGCCCGGTCCGGGTCCATTGCCGCCAGCACCGAGGCATGGGCCACACGGCTGAGGGTGGAGCCATGCGCCGTGCGCGCGAGGTAGTACTCAACTGTCGCAGCGAGTTGCTCTGTGTTCACTGTGTAACCCAGCCGGGCCAGGAAAAGCACCAACTCCTGCTCGCCCAGCACGTACAGGAGCATCAGCACGTCAGCCTGTTTGGCCAGCCGGTACCGGTTAGTGCTGTCGCCCTCGGCTTCCAGGATCAGGTCGAGGCGTTCAATGTTCTTGTATTTGCCCCGGTAGTGTTCCCAGTCGAGTTCCTCCAAGTCTTCATAACCATCGAACTGGCTAATGATGATGTCTCCGCTAAAGAACGGTACGAACATCCGTTTGCTGACGTGCAGCCAGCCTGCCATCTCGGCCGGATCTATCGACAGGCGTCCGCGAAGATCTTCCAGGTCGTAGCCGTGAAGCATCGTCATGATCTCGTGGGCCTGTTCGCAGACCCATGCGGCCATGACGTTCGTGTACGCATTGTCGTTTAATCCCCCGCCGGGATTGTCCGGGTCGCCTGTGTGGTATTCGTCCGGGCCCATGACTCCGCGAAGATGGAAGCGGTCCTCTACGTCGTCGTATTCGGACATGGAGGCGACGAGCCGCGCCACCTCCACCACGAGTTCGGCGCCATGATGCAGGAGCCACCCCCGGTCTTGCGTGGCCAGAAAATACTGCCATGCGTTGAAGGCCACGGCCATGCCGGCATGCCGTTGAAGGTGGGAATAGTCTGGTACCCATCTGCCGGATCGCCGGTTGAAAAGCCAACGGGGAGTCTCGTCCCTGCCGTCGCTGCCGCTCTGCCAGGGGAACAGCGCCCCCTGGAACCCCGCTGCAGCGGCTGCATCCCTTGCCGCGGGCAGCCGGCGCCAGCGGTAGTCGATGAGGGAGCGGGCAACAGAGGGCATTCGGGAAGTGAGAAGGGGCAGGACGAAGAGCTCATCCCAGAAGATGTGGCCCCGGTAACCTTCTCCATGCAGCCCGCGGGCCGGCACACCGGCGTCCAGTTGAGTCGTGTGCGGGCTAAGGGTCTGCAAAACGTGGAAGACATGAAGATTCAGGATCAGCTGGACCTGAGGGCTCCCGTCAATGCTTATAACGAACAAATGCAGCAATCTTCCCCAAGCAGCCTCATGCTCGGCGAGCATGAGGTCAAAGCGGTGCCCGGCGGTACTGAGCACCAACCTCGCCCCGGATGCGGGTGAGGAGATAGCGCGGTCGCGGGAGGTCACGATTGCTGCCGTCTTGGACACCACGAGGGGCGTGGCATCGCTCAGCGGGACCTCGAAGGAGCGGTAATACAATCCGGATTCCTCCCCGGGTGCGCCGTTGCTTTCCAATCCTGAAACCCGGGTCTGTAGCGCTGTCGCGATCCTGATATGACTTTGGCTGGTCTCAACTTCTATCACCGGGATCGGTTCTGCTGGTCCGGACACGTTGAGGACCGCTAGATGACGGTGGGAAAGGAGAGCGTCCTCCGGGACATTTTCGTTGGTCACGCCGGTGTCCACTCCGCTGCGGATACTGACGGACGCGCTCCAGCCCCTGGCCGTAAGAGTTGTCTCCAGTGCCATCAGATGAGGGTGGGCCATCGATACGAACCGGCGCTGAACCAGTTCCAACCGCCGCCCGTCATCCGCCTCCAGCACGACTTCCCGCTGCAAGGTAGCCCGACGCAGGTCGAGCACACGCCTCTCACGACGGATCTTCAAGCCGTCTCCGGACCACCAGTCCGTCCCATCCAGCCGGACGTCCAGGATCAGCCAGTTGGGAACATTGACCATATGTTCGTCTTCAATCGACTGGCCTTGCACGGTACTGACCAATCTGTTGTAGACACCGGCAAGGTAAGTGCCTGGATACCGGACCTCGCTCATCCTGCTCTCCGGAGCCGCGCCGCGCACGGCCAAGTACCCGTTACCGAGCGTGGTCAGTGCTTCCCGGTGGCCCTCGTGGGCTGGATCGTACCCCTCATAGACAAGGCGCCATGGGTCGGTGAGAACGCGGCCCAGATCCAGCTGGCCCACGTCGGTCAGCACGACGTCGGCACCGGCCGCTTCGAGCTCGGACCTCCTGACATCCGCCCTGTCGATCCCGACGACAAGCCCAAAGCCCCCACTGTGGGCCGCTTCAACCCCGGCCACGGCATCTTCAATCACGACGGCGCGGGCGGGCGGGACTCCCAAACGATGCGCGACCTCAAGGAACAAGGCCGGGTCAGGTTTGCCTGCCAGCCCCAACTCGCCGGCCACGGCACCATCAATGACCAGGTCGAAAGCATTCGAGAGCCCGGCGGCGGCCAGGACAGCGGATGCGTTCCGGCTTGACGTTGCCAGGACCACGGGAATCCGCCCTGACCGCAGCCGTTCAAGAAGCGCCACTGTCCCGGGGAAGGGTGCCGCCCCTTCGCGTCCAAGGCGCTCCTTGAACAGCTGGTTCTTCCGTTCGGCCAGGCCGTGGACCGACCATTCGCCGGCAGGATCCAAGGCATCACTCGCAGGCAGTTCGATGCCACGGGAACTGAGGAAAGCCCTTACACCGTCCTCCCGTGGCCTGCCGTCTACGTACTTCAGGTAGTCACTGCTGCTGAAGGGGTCCCTCCGCGCCGTCGGCGGCACACGGCGGTCCTTCAACACCTCGTTGAAGAGGTCCCTCCACGCTGCCTCATGCACCGAAGCCGTGTCCGTGACCACGCCATCCAGGTCAAAGATCACAACGTCAAAAGGTGACAAAGCGGCCGCGGCCGTAAGTGACTCCGTCATGACACATCCCTACCAGCTATCAGTCCGGGCGGCCAGTGACGATGGTCCCGGTGACCGATTTCCGGCACGTCAGGATGACCTGCAGGTTCTGTGTTCAGGGATTAGGTTCAGCGGTGCGGCGCCCGAAGAGGGCGCAGACCGCTACTCGGTCTTGACGCCATATTCCGCTGCGCTGACGAACTCGATGGCCGAGTAGGTCTCCTCGCCCACCACCCAAGCATTGTGACCCGGTGGAATGGTGTATGAATCTCCTGCGGAGATGCTGATCTTCTTGCCATGGGTGGTCTCGACTTCCAGTGCACCGGCAACGCAGTACCCTACGTGGTTGAGCTGGCAGGAATCGGTGTGTACCACGGGCTTGATGCAATCCGCCCACGTCCAGCCCGGCTCGAAGCTGAAGCGGCCAATGGTGTAGTCACCGACAGTGACGACTTCCACCAAGGTTTTGTCCGGACGGCGGGTTTCATCGGGGGAATTGTGTGACTTTACTTCAAGCTGCGTGACGACGTTTACGGTCATGATCTGCTCACAAGGGGGAGTGGGAGCCTGGTCTTCGAGGTCCGCAACGCGGCTCGCCCTTCGCGGCGGACCCTGGGGTGTCTGGGCTGCTCGCGGCGCGTGCCGTGGCCTTGAGCAGCGGGCAGACGGTCGGTTACTTGCAATCTCTACCATCCTCCGCAGACCTCGTGTTGTCGAGGGTTCCTGGGGAGGATAGATTGGTGCACCGTGACCTTGACCGAGCTGGATGCACACCTTGAGACGCTGTTCGGCGCCCTGCGCCGGTTCCCCGACGTCGAAGCGGAGAACTTGCAGGCGCACGACGCCACCGACAGGCTCCTCCTCGAGACCGCCGCAAGCTACATCCGCAACCCGGACGCTCGCGTCGCGGTGATAGGCGACCGCTACGGCGCCCTGACCCTGGGCACTTTGGCCGCCCTCGGCGTCGGGCACGTTCGCGTGAACCAGGATTTGTACGTCAGCCGGCTCGCCCTCCAATCGAACGCCGGGGCGTCAGGGTTGTCCGGCCGCTTTGAGCAGTTCGAGCTCGGAGCCGACTTGCTCGACGGCGCCGAGCTAGTGATCATGCAACTCCCCAAGGCGCTCGCCGAGCTGGAGGAGATCGCCGACGCCGTCGCCCGCTTTGCGGCTCCGGGCGCAGTCCTGCTGGCGGGAGGGCGCGTCAAGCACATGTCCCTGGGCATGAATGCTGTCCTGGAACGCAATTTTGAGTCGGTGCAGCCGCAACTCGCACAGCGGAAGTCGCGGGCCCTGCTTGCCACTGGTCCCAAGCGTCCGGCCGGTCCGGAGACCTTTCCCGTCGCGGAGCAGAACACCGAGCTAGGTATCACCGTCTGTGCTCACGGGGCTGCGTTTTCGGGCACGAAGCTGGACATCGGCACACGCTTCCTTTTGGGTTTCCTGGGCCGGATCCCTCATGCGCGCCACGCGATTGACCTCGGCTGCGGAACCGGGATCCTCGCCACGATATATGCCCGGAACCGGCCCGATGCCCGCGTGACCGCGACCGACCAATCGGCCGCCGCGGTTGCGTCCGCGAAGGCAACCGCGGCGGCCAATGGGCTGGGAGGCCGGGTCATGGTGGTGCAGGACGACGCCATGTCCACTTTCGAGCCTGGCAGCGCCGACCTCATCCTGCTGAACCCGCCGTTTCACCTCGGCGCCAGCATCCACGCCGGTGCGGCCACGAAGATGTTCGAGGCCGCTGCACGGGTCCTGGCTTCCGGCGGGGAACTCTGGACTGTCTACAACAGCCACTTGCAGTACCGCCCCGGGCTGGAGCGGCTGATCGGGCCCACTACCGAGATCGGCCGGAACCCGAAGTTCACGGTGACCCGCAGCATCAAACGTTAAGCAGCATCAAACGTTAAAGGGGCAGCTCTGTTCCAGTGGCCCGTTCCCAGCAATTGTTCAACCCCGACGTGCCCGATCTTCGACATCTGCGGGTTGTCATCCGGGAGACTGACCATCGCCGTCGCCAGGACCACAGCCCAACCCCGGGCTCGGGTCGGCGTATCGGCATTCGAGCCATTTCCCGGGCCTCGCGTTCGCAATGTCGGCATGCATTACCTCCGGGCAGCGTGTGGGCATACCGAGACATGCACAGGTGCCGTACGATGCAAATGCAACAGCATTATCCGAATGATTTTAGGGGATTCCGTGACTGAGATCCGCCAGCCGACTCCGAGGCGCGGAACTAATCTGCCACGCATGGGGGACTTCAACCTGACCGTCATTCTCGACGCAATTAGGCGATCATCGGGCGGCCTGAGCCGCGTGGAACTGGCCCAGATCGTGGGCCTCTCGCCGCAGACCATCTCGAATATCTCCAGGCGGCTGCTGGACCAGCAGCTCATTGTGGAGGCAGGCAAGGAAGGCAGCGGTCCGGGCAAGCCCCGTACCATCCTGCGCCTGAACCCGTCCGGAATGTACGCGTTGGGCGTCCACGTTGATCCCGCAGTCATCACTTCCGTGGTCCTGGATCTGGTGGGCGCCGTCGTGAAACACTCGCGGATCCCCACTCCGGCCGGCGGCAATCCACAGCACGTCATCGCCGCCATAGCGGAGGAAATCAAGTCACTGATCCAAGAGTCCGGTGTAGTTCCGGGGAAGATCGCCGGACTCGGCGTCGCGGCGCCGGGCCCGATAGACCTCGATGAGGGTGCCGTGGTGGATCCGCCCCTCATGATGGGTTGGGACCGGGTTCACCTGAGGGACGCCCTCGCGGAGGCCACCGGACTGGAGACCCTCGTGGACAAGGACGTCACGAGTGCAGCCGTCGCCGAAACCTGGGCAGGTGGGGTCAGTGGCACCGGCAGCTTTATCTTCATGTACATGGGTACCGGTATTGGCTGCGGGATCGTCCTGAACGACGAGGTGGTCCGGGGAACCTCCGGCAACGCCGGAGAAATCGGCCACATCATTGTCGATCCGGACGGCCCCGAATGCGATTGCGGCCTGCGGGGGTGCGTCAAGTCTTCCTGCATTCCACAGGTCCTCGTGGCCGAGGCTGAAAAGCAAGGCGTGCTGAACGGTTCCCGTAGAAGCACGGAAGGCCCGGAAGTGCAGGAAGGCTTTGCACGGCTTTGCGATGCCGCGGACTCGGGCGACGAACGTGCCATTGCCATCATCGATAAGTCGGCGGTGCTGGTTGCCCGTGCGGTTGCTGTGGTGACCAACACCCTCGACGTCGAACGCGTTGTCTTCGGCGGCCCCTTCTGGGGCCGGATGGCAGAGCGCTACCTGGAACGCATCCCCGCCCTGCTCGCCGCAAACAGCGCTGCCAACAGCATCCACGGCATTGAGGTGGTCGGAACCGGAGTGGGCGAAGACGTGGGCGCCATCGGGGCAGCTTGTCTGGTACTGGAGCACACCCTTGCACCACGCGCCCAGCGGCTTTTGTTGGACGGTTAAGGCTTTCTCTTCGCCCTGTTCAGCAGGGCTGTGTTTTTAATGTTCATTTATATATCGGCAAAAAGGCTGGGCCAGCTGAAGTGTGGGGGGCTGCAGCCGCGTGAAGATCGGAGCGTCATGCGTCGCCCAGTCCGGTTCGGAGTAGCATTGCTCGGCGTCGTGGCGCTTTTGGCCTCGGCTGCATGTTCCGCCAACCAACCCCAAGCCAACGACAAGAAGACGATCAAGATCGTCTATCAGAAGACCGACTCCTTCACTGCCCTGGACAAGGTCTTCCAGGACGCTAAACAGGAATTCGAAGCGGCCAACGCGGGCGTGAGTGTGGACCTTGAGCCCATCCAAGCCAACGACGACGACTATGGCACCAAGCTCGCATTGGCCCAGCGGTCTCCCGACACAGCTCCGGACGTCTTCTACGAGGACACCTTCAAGGTCCGCTCGGATGTCGACGCCGGGTACCTCCTGAAACTCGACGCCTTGCTGGCCACATGGGACGGATGGTCCGCCTTCAACGAGAGCGCCAAGGCCGCGGGACGCGGAGACGACGGCGGTATCTACGCTGTTCCGCTTGGCACCGATACCAGGGGCATCTGGTACAACAAGCAAGTCCTCCAGAAGGCCGGCATCCCTGTGCCGTGGCAGCCGAAAACCTGGGATGACATCCTGACGGCCGCCCGCAAAATGAAGGCCGCGGATCCCAGCGTGGTGCCTTTCAACATGTATGCCGGACAAGCCACCGGTGAAGGAACTGTCATGCAGGGCTTCTACGAGCTCCTTTATGGAACGGCGAGCTCCTTGTATTCAGACAGCGAAAAGAAGTGGGTGGTGGGATCCCAGGGATTCACCGACTCGCTTCAGTTCCTGAAGACCCTCTACGACGAGAAACTTGCCGTAGCGCCGGCGGACGCCCTCGATCCCAATGTGTGGAAGAAGGTCTTTGGCGAGTGGCTGCCACAAGGCAAGATGGGCGCCACCGTGGAAGGTTCGTACGCGCCGTCGTTCTGGCAGAAAGGCGGCGCCTACGAATGGGCCGGGTATGCGCAGGATATGGGGGTAGCCCGGTTCCCCACTCAGTTCGGGCAGGATCCGGGGGGAGTGAGCATGTCCGGCGGGTGGACGCTCGCCGTCGATGCCAAGACCAAGAATCCGGACCTGGCCTTCAAGTTCCTGACCACTGCCCTGAGCAAGAAGAACGCGCTGGCCTTCGACGTCAATGATTCCCAAATCGCGGTCCGCACCGATGTGGCTTCCGATCCCGGTTACCAGGCAGCCAACCCGTTCGTGAAGGACGTCTCCTCGCTGGTGGGGGTCACGCACTACCGCCCGGCCACCGCGGACTACCCAAAGATCTCGCTTGCCGTCCAGGCCGCTACCGAGGCCGTCATTACCGGCAAGGAGAGCCCGGTAGAGGCCGCAGCGGAGTACGACGCGTCGGTCAAGAAACTTGTCGGTGATGCCAAGGTCGTTCAGAAATGACGCATGGCAGCCCCTGAATCCCTGCGCCGCAGATCCCGCTTGCTGCCGGTAGTGCCCTCGGTTCTGCTACTGGCCCTCTTCCTGCTGGGGCCCGTGCTGTGGTCCTTCTATGCCTCCTTCACCAACGCCGCGTTATCCGGCAAGGCTGCCCTTAATCCTCAATGGATCGGCCTGGACAACTACGCCCGCATGCTGACGGATTCCGTCTTCCCGCTCTCGGCGTGGCTGACGGTGGTCTTCGTGGCCGTTTCGGCGATCCTCGGACAGAACGCCCTGGGTCTGGTCATTGCCTTGTTGATGACCAGATCCGGGGGAGCAACTGCGTCGTTGGTGGGTACGGCGGTGGTCTCTTCGTGGGTGCTGCCGGAAATCGTGGCGGCCTTCGCGGCATACGCGTACTTCAGCCAGGACGGCACGCTCAACCAACTCTTGGGGATGCTCGGTGTTCGTGGCGCCAACTGGTTGTACGCCTTCCCGATGGGTGCTGTCATCCTGGCCAACGTCTGGAGGGGGACCGCGTTCTCCATGCTGGTCTACAGGGCGGCGCTCTCCCAAGTCCCGCGGGACATTTCCGAAGCCGCCCTGATGGACGGCGCCCGGGGTTGGCAGCGCCTCGCCTTCATCACCCTGCCGATCATCCGCGGAAGCATCGCCACCAATCTCATGCTGATCACCCTTCAAACCCTCGCGGTGTTCACCCTCATCTGGGTGATGACGGCAGGCGGCCCCTCCAACGCCAGTACCACGTTGCCGGTCCTGGCCTACCAGGAAGCCTTCAAGCTGGGGGACATCGGATATGGCACGGCGATCGCTTCGGTATTGATCCTGCTCGGCATGGTCTTCGGAGCGGTGTATGTCAGGCTCCTCCGCGGGGCAAAATCGTGACATCCCAGCGCCGCGGGCTGTTGTTGGTCACCGGGAGGCGTCCGACGGCGGTGGCCGGGGGACTGCCCCGTGGCCGGTGGGCTGCCAATGCAGCTTTGGCCGTGATTGGCATGTGCTTCGTGCTACCCCTGGCGTGGCTCCTGCTTGCCTCGGTAGACCCGCACGCCGGATACCAAACGCGGTGGCCGCAATCGCCGTCGTTCGCCAATTTCACGGCCGTGCTGACGCCCGAGCTGCTGTTCCGGCCGTTGGCAAACAGCTTGCTGCTCTCTGCTGGAACCGCCATCGTGAACCTGGCAGCCGCCGTACTCGCGGCCTATCCGCTGTCCCGGTATCAGTCGCGATTCAACAAGCCGTTCCTTTATGCGATCCTGTTCGGCACTTCGCTTCCGGTCACGGCAATCATGGTCCCGGTCTACGGCTTGTTCGTGCAATTGCAATTGCTGGACTCGATGCCCGCGACGATCTTCTTCATGGCAACCACCACGTTGCCCATGGCCATTTGGATGACCAAGAACTTCATGGACTCCGTGCCGCTCGAGTTGGAGGAAGCCGCCTGGATGGACGGTGCCTCGGGACTGGCCACACTGCGCAGGATCGTCCTGCCCCTGATGCGTCAGGGCCTGGGCGTGGTGTTCATCTTCGTCTTCATCCAGGCTTGGGGGAACTTCTTCGTTCCCTTCATCCTGTTGCTGTCCGCCGCCAAGCAGCCGGCCGCGGTGTCGGTCTTCAGCTTCTTCGGCCAACACGGCGCCATCGCTTACGGGGAGCTCGCCGCGTTTTCCATCGTGTATTCGGTCCCGGTGCTTATCCTCTACGCGGCGGTGGCCCGGGGATCGGGCGACGCGTTTGCCCTCTCGGGGGCCATGAAAGGCTGAGAGGAGGCCTCGAGTCTCTCAGTCGATGTCCTCCACGATGGTGCCGTAGGGGATCGAATCGTCCAAATGCGCTTGGTGGCCGCTGTGGTTGTAAACCACGCGGACACCGTGAAGCTGGTCCGCGGCCGATTGCATCAGGATGGGGCGGACTGTCTGGACGAACCTTTCGTCTTTGTCGGCGAGGTACTCCTGGTAACTGACTGGAAGCTGGATCATGCCAAAAGAATAGTCCTGGCTGACCTTCATAGGGAGGGCTACGCTGACAGGCTTCTCCAAGGGGACTTCCTGCCAGCCAGGCCCCGCTCGAGGACCAAGCGAAGAATGTTCAGAAATCGGGTGAAACGTGGCGTAAAACTGCGTCTTAATTCGGTGGACGATTTGTGGCGCCCGAAGCCTCGATCTAGAGTCGTAATCAAGTTACCGCGGTAACGTGTCAGCGATCCTCCGCCGGATCTGTCTCTTGAAGGCAGGCAGGAGGGTGTGGGTGCCCCCATGTGGGCCTGACATTTGCACACGGACAACTTCATTCCAGGCGTAACAGTCGCGGCTGCGCCCTGCTGGAGTTCGTTGCGTGTATCCCCAACTCAATTCACCGATTCTGCAGCGCAGGGACTTGGTTTCACGTCCCTCGGCAGGCCCGCTGACACACAGCCAAGGACGCAAATGTCACCACCAAGCCTCATTGATACCCATCCCAACTTGACCGGCACTGCTCCCGTTGCCTTGTCCTACGAGCTCTTCCCACCCCGCTCTCCAGCGGCTGCTGAGTCTCTCTGGACCACCATCGGAGAGCTTGAGGCCACGGACCCGGACTTCGTTTCCGTCACCTACGGTGCGAGCGGCTCCAACCGGGACACCGCCGTCGAGCTCATCAACAGGCTCCTGCTTGAAACCACCCTGCGGCCCCTGGCCCACCTCACTTGCGTGGGAAATACTCCTCAGGAACTGGCCGAGATCATCGGTGAACTCCTGGACAACGGCGTTCGCGGCATCCTTGCCCTGCGCGGCGACCTGCCTAAGGATGGCGGACAGCCAGTCAACGGGTCGTTGCGGTATGCCCAGGACCTGATCGAACTGATTCGCCGCGTGGAACAGCGGCGATCGGCCCTGCTGTGTGCAGGCAAGATCGCCGTTGGCGTGGCCGCGTATCCCACCCGTCACCCGGAGTCACCGAGCATCGAGCACGACGTCGAGGTGCTGCTCGCGAAGCAGCGCTCGGGCGCCGACTTCGCCATCACGCAGGTCTTCTTCCACACCGAGCAATATGCTGACCTGATCTCCCGGGCGCGGCGCGCAGGCGTCACCATCCCGATCATTCCGGGCGTCATGCCGCTGACGAGCCTTCGCCGGCTCAAGCGACTCGGCGAGCTCACCGGCGTCGAGCCGGCACCGGAGCTCATCGAACAACTTGCCGCGGCGGACAACGACGCCGAACGGCGCAAGATCGGCGTCCGCGCCACGGTGGACCTCGCAAACGCTGCCCTCCAGGCCGGTGCTCCGGGGATCCACCTGTATACGTTCAACGAGCACGCCTGCGCCCTGGACGTGCTGGACAAGCTTGCTCTTCCCCGCCCGGCGCGCCCGGCAAGCAGGCTCAACGCCATCGCCCGCCGCCAAGAACTCGTCAGCTGAACAGCCAACGCTGGTCCGCAACCAAGACACTCCGATTTGTACCTACTGCCCAAGGAAACTCCCATGACTGAACAGAACACCCAGTTCCCCGCAGCCTCGCTGCTCGGCTACCCGCGCATCGGCCGCCGTCGCGAACTCAAGAAGGCCGTTGAAGCCTACTGGGCCGGAAAGATCGACGCCGCGGCCCTGGACGCCGCTGCCAAGGACATCCAGCTGACCATCGCCAAGCGCCTGCAGGAACTCGGCCTCAACGAAGCCGCCGCCGTTCCGGGCACCTTCTCCTTCTACGACCAGGTGCTTGACGCCACAGCACACCTCGGCGCTGTCCCGGCCCGTTTCGGCCAGCTGCTCAACGCCGAAGGTCAGCTCGACATCGATGGCTACTTCACCCTGGCCCGCGGCAACAAGGAACAGCAGCCGCTGGAAATGACCAAGTGGTTCGACACCAATTACCACTACCTCGTTCCGGAAATCGGCCCGGAAACCGACTTCAAGCTCGCCTCCAACCGCATCGTCGAGGAATTCGAGTTCGCCCTGGCCAACGGCATCGAGACCCGTCCGTACATCGTCGGCCCGGTCACCTACCTGCTGCTTTCCAAAGCCTCGGACGACGCTCCCGCGGGCTTCGCCCCGTTGTCCCGCCTCGAGGATGTCCTCCCGGTCTACGTTGAACTGCTCGGCAAGCTGGCCGCCGCAGGCGCCAGCTGGATCCAGCTGGACGAGCCTGCCCTGGTTGTTGACCAGGACACCCCGGCCGCCCAAATCCAGGCTGCGGTCGCCCGCGCTTACGAGGTCCTGTCCGGTGCCGCGGCGCGCCCGCAGCTCTTCGTCTCCACCCCCTACGGTTCCCTCGATGGCCAGCTCGGCACCCTTGCCGCAACCAACATCGATGCCCTGCACATCGACGTCTTCAAGGGCGCTGTCCCGTCCGCAGCTGCCCTGGCTGGCTTGGGCAACAAGACCTTGGTTGCCGGCGTCGTGGACGGCCACAACATCTGGCGCAACGACCTCGCCGTTTCGGCCGCGAAGCTGGACGAATTGAAGGCCGCCGCCGGCAAGCTCGCCGTCAGCACCTCCACCTCCACCCAGCACGTCCCGCATGACACTGCCGAGGAGACCCAGCTCTCGGAGCAGTTGCGCAGCTGGCTCGCGTTCGCTGACCAGAAGGCAGTGGAGGTCAAGACCTTGGCGGACTACCTGGCCAACCCGGCTTCCGCGAAGGCCGCCATCGACGAAGCCTCTGCCGTGATCGCTTCCCGCGCTACGGCTGAAGGCGTCCAGCGTGCCGACGTCCGTGCGCGCACTGCGGCCCTTACCGAAGCCGACTTCAACCGTTCCGAGTACTCGGTCCGTGAAGCCGCACAGGAAGCGGCGCTGCAGCTGCCGCCGCTGCCCACCACCACCATCGGATCCTTCCCGCAGACCTCGGAAATCCGTTCGGCCCGTGCCCGCAACAACAAGGGCGACCTCACCAACGAGCAGTACGAGCAGCTCATGAAGGACGAGATCAAGCGGGTCGTCGAGCTGCAGGAAGAGCTCGGCTACGACGTCCTGGTGCACGGCGAGCCCGAGCGTAACGACATGGTGCAGTACTTCGCCGAGAACCTCGAAGGCTTCGACGTCACGGTTCACGGCTGGGTCCAGTCCTACGGCTCCCGCTGTACCCGTCCGTCCATCCTCTGGGGCGATGTCACCCGTTCGGCTCCCATCACGGTTGCCTGGGCTGAATACGCACAGTCCCTGACCAGCAAGCCGATGAAGGGCATGCTCACTGGTCCGGTCACCATCCTCGCCTGGTCCTTCGTCCGCGACGACCAGCCGCTGGGCGAGACCGCCAACCAGGTGGGCCTGGCGCTGCGTGACGAGATTGCCGACCTCGAAGCCGCAGGCATCAAGGTGATCCAGGTAGACGAGCCCGCCCTGCGCGAACTCCTTCCGTTGCGCAAGGCAGACCACGCCGCCTACCTGAAGTGGTCGGTGGACTCCTTCCGCCTGGCCACTGCCGGTGCCGCCGACGCAACCCAGATCCACACCCACCTCTGCTACTCGGAGTTCGGCGTGATCATCGATGCAATCGACGGCCTCGACGCCGACGTCACCTCGATCGAGGCAGCACGTTCACGCATGGAGGTTGTCCACGACCTCGAAGCACACCACTTCGGCCGTGGCGTTGGTCCGGGCGTCTACGACATCCACTCGCCGCGCGTTCCGGGCGAAGCGGAGGTCACCGAGCTGCTGGCTACCGCAGTGAAGCACGTCCCGTCCCGCCAGCTCTGGGTCAACCCGGACTGCGGCCTGAAGACCCGCGGCTACGCCGAGACCGAAGAGTCCCTGCGCAACCTGGTCAAGGCCACCAAGACGGTCCGCGCCAGCCTGCTGGAAGCATCCAAGTAAACCGCTGATGCAATAAGAGAGCTCGCAGAGGCTCAAAGGTTGGTGCGGCCTGCCGCGCCAACCTTTGAGAAGCGAGCGAACGGGCCGGTCACCTCGAAAGGTGACCGGCCGCCGTCGCACTTTCAGCTCTGACTCTTCCCCCGGAAACTATTCCCAGAGGATTTCGTCGTCCACCACGCCGTCCTCGTCCGCCGCAACCACCAGGAGCTCGTCGGTGAAGTGCGATCCCAGGGTGAAATCCAGGACGAAGTAACGCTCCGGTTGGCCGGGGTAGATCGCCACATGACCCAGTTTGAGGGCCCTGAGAAACACGTCTTTGGTGAGCTGCGTCTTGTCGCGGACGCCGAACACCGCCTCCAGTTGCTCTTCCTTGAGCTGGTTGGAGTGGAAGTGGAGGAACTGCTGGGAGTTGGTGCCGTCCTGGTCCAGTTCTTCGGCGATCATGTCGCGGACCTGGTCCACCAGCTCGGGGAGGTAGCCCAGGCGGTAGTCCACCTTGTGGAGCGCCTTCTCGTCGAAATGGTCATGTGCCGTGACGTTCAAGTCCAGTTCGAGGGGATTTCCGGCGAACTCGTGGGAAGCCACGTAACAGCGCTCCCGCCCGTGGTTGAGCTCGATTTCCCCGAAATGCTTGCTCGCTACCTTGCTCATGTCTTCAAGATAGTCCCAAACAAGCGGCGTGTTCCAGCATCCTGGAAGATTTCAGCCGGGTGGCTTGGGCGTTGACTTTTGGGCTGATGTGGGCGTCGTCGCGGCACGTCTGGCCCGGACCGTTGCCGCGCTACCGTGAAGCGTGTCTGCCAGCAATTCGGTGAAGAGCTGCACTTGCGCTGTGCGCTTTTCGTTGATGAGCAGCGCGAAGACGTTGCGCGCGAGCCGGATGTCCGGGACATCGAGAACCACCACACCGGGCGGCCGGTGCCGCAGCGCCAGCTCCGGTACCAGTGCGGCACCGAGCCCTGCGGCAGCCATCTCGAGGCTGGCGTGGAAGTCGTCACTGTAAGCCACCACGCGGGGGTGCAGATTGCAGCTGGCAAACAGCCGTTCGATCACCACGGCGTCGCTGGTGCCGGGGTGGTGCATGATCCATGGCATGTCCGAGAGCTGGGAGGCCTGCATTTCTGCCTCCTCCCGGATACCCCACGAGGCGGGCAGCACCACCCGGAAGTCGTCGTCACCGATCCACTGCCGCTCCAAAGTATGCGGCCACGCCAGCCCCGACTGGCCCACTTGGTACACCAGCGCGAGGTCCAGTTCACCGCCGCTGCGCAGACCTTGGATGGTCTGGGATGGCTCTGCTACCCACACACGGAGTTCGATGCCGAGCTTCTTCCAGCGCGGGTTCCGGAGGATGTCCGGCAGCACGTAGGTGGCCAGGCTGGGGAAGATGCCCAGCCGGAGCTCTTGAACGGGGGAGTCCGTGCTTCTTGATGCAGCCGCCAGCAGGGTGTCGACGTCAGTGAGCACCTTGGATGCATGGCGCACCATGGTCAGGGCTGCTTCGGTGGGGACCACGCTGCGTGCGGAACGGTGGAAGAGTTCGACGCCGGTGTCCCGTTCCAGCGCTGCCATCTGTTGGGATACGGCTGAGGCGGTGTAGCCGAGCCGCCCGGCGGCTGCCGCGAAGGAACCGAGCCGCGTGACTTCAAGCAGCGTCCGCAGGTGGAGAAGGTTGACCATCAGTGATCCTTAGGCTCGGTGTCGGCCGAAAGACCGTGGAAGCCAGCATAGCCGTGTGAATTCGGTCTCCGCTTCTGCTGTGGTGACCGGCCCGCGCTACAGGATGTGGCGGGCGACTCATTGAACGTCGTTGGCAGAGATGGTGCGACACGCCAGGAGCGGCGCGACACGCTGACGGTTAATTGTGGCTAAGTAGTCCACAGGGTGTGGATTTCGTCTTTGGATTTGGCGGATTCCCGGACATTTTTACCCTCTTGGCCTGTGGACTACCGGTGCGTAAAATGACATACTTGTAATACATCATCTTGGGGTTCCGCTGAGGCGCTTGCACTACATGTAGTATCGATTTACGGATTGAGCGGGAAACCAGCACAAGACATGAATGCAAGACGTAATAGATAGTTTGGCCGCTTCGCCGGCCAGCGGGCCAGTATCGGAGTGATCAGTTCCGGTCGGGGCCTGCCAATACGAAGAGCTAAAGACTTCAACAAAGAGGACAGGGACCATGACTGTGACGGTTTACACGAAGCCGGCCTGTGTTCAGTGCAACGCAACCTACCGAGCACTCGACAAGAAGGGCATCGCCTACCAGAGTGTCGACATCTCCCAGGATGCCGAGGCCCTTGAGCGCCTCAAGGCCCTTGGATACATGCAGGCTCCCGTCGTGGTGACCGAGCAGGATCATTGGTCGGGATTCCGTCCGGACAAGATCGAAGAGCTGGCACTGGCTGCGGCTTCCGTGGCCTAGTTTTCAAGACTCCGCCGCCACAACAAAGTATTCCAATGTAGTCGAGGTGACTCCCATGGCAGCGCTGGCAACAGCACCTGCACAAGCGGCGACTGAAGCTGTCCGCACGCGGAGTCACCTCATCTACTTTTCCTCCACCTCCGAGAACACGAAGCGCTTCGTCCAGAAGCTCGGCGTCGACGCGGCACGCATCCCGCTCCATGCCAAGGACGCGCCGTTGCTCGCACTGGAACCCTTCGTCCTTGCGCTGCCCACCTATGGTGGTACGAATGGCGAAGGCTCGGTGCCCAAGCAGGTCATCAGGTTCTTGAACAACCCGCAGAACAGGGAACTGATCCGCGGCGTGATCGGGGCAGGGAACACCAACTTCGCGGAAAACTACTGCATGGCGGGAGACATCATCGCCACTAAATGCCGGGTTCCGCATCTCTACAAATTTGAACTCATGGGGACGCCTGAAGACGTCCAAAGGGTCAACGAAGGGCTGGAAAAGTTTTGGACACGACTGTCGCAGATACAGAAGTAACCAAGGGCGCTATGGATACCGCCAACGTCAAGAAGCCGTTGCCAGAGGCCTATAAGGGCCTCGGCTACCATGAGCTCAACGCCATGCTGAACCTCTACGGTCCGAACGGAGAGATCCAGTTCGAAGCCGATCGTGAGGCCGCGCACCAGTACTTCCTGCAGCACGTGAACAACAACACCGTTTTCTTCCATGACCTGGAAGAGAAGCTGGACTACCTGGTCAAGAACCAGTACTACGAGCGCGAGACCCTCGATCAGTACACGATGAACTTCATCCGTGAGCTGTTCAACCGCGCCTACAAGAAGAAGTTCCGCTTCGAGACCTTCCTCGGTGCCTTCAAGTTCTACACCTCCTACACGCTGAAGACCTTCGACGGCAAGCGCTTCCTGGAGCGCTACGAGGACCGCGTCTGCATGGTTGCCTTGCACCTTGCCCGCGGCAACGAAGAGCTGGCCAGCCGCCTCGTGGACGAGATCATCGATGGCCGCTTCCAGCCCGCCACGCCCACGTTCCTCAACGCCGGCAAGGCCCAGCGCGGCGAGCTGGTCTCCTGCTTCCTGCTGCGCATCGAAGACAACATGGAGTCGATTGCCCGCGGCATCAACTCGGCGCTGCAGTTGTCCAAGCGCGGCGGCGGCGTGGCCCTTTCGCTGTCCAACATCCGTGAGCACGGCGCGCCGATCAAGCAGATCGAGAACCAGTCCTCCGGTGTCATCCCGGTCATGAAGCTCCTCGAAGACAGCTTCTCCTACGCCAACCAGCTCGGTGCCCGCCAGGGTGCGGGTGCCGTGTACCTGCACGCCCACCACCCGGACATCTACCGCTTCCTGGACACCAAGCGTGAAAACGCCGACGAGAAGATCCGTATCAAGACGCTGTCCCTCGGCGTCGTGGTCCCGGACATCACGTTCGAGCTGGCCAAGAAGAACGAGGACATGTACCTCTTCTCCCCGTACGACGTCGAACGCGTCTACGGCGTGCCGTTCTCCGATATTTCGGTCACCGAGAAGTACTACGAGATGGTTGACGACTCGCGGATCAAGAAGACCAAGATCAGCGCCCGCGAGTTCTTCCAGACCCTTGCAGAGATCCAGTTCGAGTCCGGCTACCCGTACATCATGTTCGAGGACACCGTGAACCGGGCCAACCCGATTGCCGGCAAGATCACCATGAGCAACCTGTGCTCGGAGATCCTGCAGGTTTCCACGCCGTCCATCTACGCCGAGGATCTCAGCTACGAGACGGTCGGCAAGGACATCTCCTGCAACCTTGGTTCGATGAACATCGCCAAGACCATGGATTCCCCGGACTTCGGCCTGTCGATCGAGACGTCCATCCGTGCCCTCAGCGCGGTCTCGGACATGTCCTACATCAACTCGGTACCGTCCATCGCGCAGGGCAACGCCCAGAGCCACGCTATCGGCCTCGGCCAGATGAACCTGCACGGTTACCTTGCCCGTGAGCACGTCCACTACGGTTCCGAAGAAGGCCTGGACTTCACCAACATCTACTTCTACACGGTGCTGTTCCACGCTCTCCGTGCCTCGAACAAGCTGGCCATCGAGACAGGTCAGCCCTTTGCAGGCTTCGAGAACTCCACCTATGCGAGTGGCGCGTTCTTCGACAAGTACACCGAGCAGGAATGGACCCCGGAGACCGAGCGCGTCCGCGAGCTCTTCGCCGGCATCCATATTCCGACGCAGGAAGACTGGCGCGAGCTGAAGGCTTCCGTCATGGAGCACGGCATCTACAACCAGAACCTGCAGGCCGTCCCGCCCACGGGTTCCATCAGCTACATCAACAACTCGACGTCGTCGATCCACCCGGTGGCCGCCAAGATCGAAATCCGCAAGGAAGGCAAGATCGGCCGCGTCTACTACCCGGCTCCGTACCTCGACAACGACAACCTGGAGTACTACCAGGACGCGTACGAGATCGGTTACGAGAAGATCATCGACACCTACGCCGCCGCCACGCAGCACGTGGACCAGGGCCTGTCCCTGACCCTGTTCTTCAAGGACACCGC
This sequence comes from Arthrobacter methylotrophus, assembly GCF_039539965.1. NCBI lineage: Bacteria > Bacillati > Actinomycetota > Actinomycetes > Micrococcales > Micrococcaceae > Arthrobacter > Arthrobacter methylotrophus. The sequence goes on from NZ_BAABED010000001.1 coordinate 1,399,946, forward strand.
CACCACGCGCGACATCAACAAGGCGCAGATCTACGCATGGCGCAAGGGCATCAAGACGCTCTACTACATCCGCCTCCGCCAGCTCGCGCTGGAAGGGACCGAGGTTGAGGGCTGCGTCAGCTGCATGTTGTAACCGATAACGGTTGACTAATTGCGGCAACCGCCGCGCCATACAACTGAAGAGTACGACGCCGGGTGAGCGCCCGGCGTCGTACGCTTACCTTAAGAACACATACGTTAAGGGGACGAAATGACCGAGAAGGTCAAGCTGCTTAGCCACGTCGAAGCGATCAATTGGAACCGCATCCAGGACGACAAGGACGTGGAGGTCTGGAACCGCCTGGTCAACAACTTCTGGCTGCCCGAGAAGGTGCCGTTGTCCAACGATGTCCAGTCGTGGCACACCCTGACTCCGGACGAACAGCAGCTCACCATGCGCGTCTTCACGGGCCTGACCCTGCTGGACACCATCCAGGGCACGGTTGGCGCTGTTTCCTTGATTCCGGACGCGATCACCCCGCATGAAGAGGCGGTGTACACGAACATCGCCTTTATGGAGTCGGTGCACGCGAAATCGTACTCGTCGATTTTCTCCACCCTGTGCTCCACCAAGGAGATCGACGATGCCTTCCGCTGGTCCCTCGAGAACGAGAACCTGCAGAAGAAGGCGCAGATCGTCATGGACTACTACCGAGGCGACGATCCCCTCAAGCGCAAGGTCGCTTCCACACTGCTGGAATCGTTCCTGTTCTACTCCGGGTTCTACCTGCCCATGTACTGGTCCTCGCGGGCGAAGCTCACGAACACGGCAGACCTCATCCGTCTGATCATCCGCGACGAAGCCGTACACGGCTACTACATCGGCTACAAGTTCCAGAAGGGCCTTGAAAAGGTCTCCGAGGAACGGCGCCAGGAAATCAAGGACTACACGTTCGAGCTGCTCTTCGAGCTGTACGAAAACGAAGTCCAGTACACGCACGACCTCTACGACGGAGTGGGCCTGGCCGAGGACGTGAAGAAGTTCCTGCACTACAACGCCAACAAGGCCCTCATGAACCTCGGCTACGAGGCCATGTTCCCGGCCTCCGTCACCGACGTGAACCCAGCCATTTTGTCGGCCCTGTCACCCAATGCTGACGAGAACCACGACTTCTTCTCGGGGTCGGGCTCGTCTTATGTGATTGGGAAAGCGGTTAATACTGAGGATGAGGACTGGGAGTTTTAGGGGTCCTGTTGAGCTAGTTGGAAGACTTCCAACTAGCTGCCACTAAAGCGGGCCCTGCACGGTAAATCATGCAGGGCCCGATTTAGTGAGCTCTCAGCAGCCCATGGCTTGATCCCGACCGCGCAGGGAGTTGTGTCAGCGGACCGGACTTTTCGGAGTGCCGGCAGCGGGCACGCTGTTCGAGAGGTTTGATGCCGACGACGGCTAATGTCATTCAGAAGGTTGGGCATTAGTAGTTCACGTTCTTCGCACTCCGTCGTCCGATCTGGCCAGCGACGTCGAGGCGGCCGCGGAAGATCTGCAGCGAATCGTTCATGTTTTCCTACCCTTGCAAAAGCGCTTGCCTTGCCTCACGTCCGGGAGCGCCCTCGGCGGGCGACCGCGTCGATCGTCACGGCCGAGACGAGAACCAGCGCGGTGACCACATACTTCGCCGGCGCGCTGTAGCCCTGCAGGCCCATGCCGTTGTCGATCGCTGCGATCACCAGGCCGCCGAGGACCCCGTGCAGCACCTTGCCTCGGCCGCCGAATAGGCTGGTGCCGCCGATCACCGCCGCGGCGACGGCGTAGAGCACCAGCGTGCCGCCGTCGTACGAGGTTGAGACCGAGCGGAGCCGGGACGCGTAAACGATTCCGGCGATTCCGGCAGTGAAGGAAGCGAGCATGAAGGCGATCGTTCGGATGCGCGCGAGATTCACGCCGCCCCGTCGTGCGGCCTCGGCATTGCCGCCAATAGCGTAGACGTAGCGGCCGAACCGGGTGCGGCCGAGCAGCAGCGTCCAGGCCGCGAGGACTCCGAGTACAACCAGCAGTACCCAGGGCACACCGCTGATTTCAACCAGAGTGCCTCGGTTGGTGTTGCAAAGCCAGACGACGGCCACACCTGTGGCGAGCACGGCCGCAATCTTCAGGGCGCTCACGCTGACCGGCGGCGCGACGAGTCCGCTATCGCGCCGGCGGGCGTCCCTCAGCCACGTCCAGGTGCTGAACACTCCGGCGACGACGAACATTACGGTCCAGCTGGTCAACGGGCTGAGGTTGCCGCTGGCGATGTCGTTGATGACGTTGTCGTTGATGGGCACCACGCCGCCGCTGCCGAGGATCATCAGCATCACGCCGAGCCAGCCGAGCTGGCCACCGAGCGTCACGACGAATGACGGCAGCCCGAGGCGGGTGATGATCGTGCCATGCAGCACCCCGATCCCGGCGCAGGCAGCCAGCCCGACGGCGATCGCCGCCCACCACGGCCAGCCGGTCGACTCCTGTACAAGTTCGGCCATGATGACACCGCCCACGCCGCCGACGTACCCGATTGACAGGTCGATCTCGCCGAGCAGGAGCACGAAGACCTGGCCCATCGCCAGCAGCATGAACACCGAACCCTGAATGAGCAGGTTCACCATGTTGCCGGGGGTCAGGAAGTTCGGGTTCAGCGATTGGAACAGCGCCGAGATCAGGAGCAGGCCCGCGAGCACCGGCAGCACTCCGCTCTCACCGGCCCGAACCCGCGCCAGCGCCGCGCGGAAGTACTCGGGCAGCGACGTGGCGGTGATGTCGGGGTTCAGCGCCAGCGCGGCCTTTCGCGCGGCAGCCGCGGTCGTCGGCTCCTCATGGAGGGCACCTGCGACGGACGGGAGCGGCCCCTTGGCGGCGGGAATCCTGCGTTGCGACGGCATTGAGGGCGCGGGTTCCGGCCTTACCCGGTCGGAGACACCGGTGGTCATCAGGTCGACCACGATCTGCCGGTCCACTTCCGTGATGGGCCGAACCTCCACGAGCCGCCCGAGCCTGAGTACGGCGATGCGGTCGGCGACCTGGAAGACGTCGTTCATGTTGTGCGAGATGACGATGACGGCGACGCCGCGGTCGGCGAGCTGGCGAATGAGGTTGAGGACGACCTCAGTCTGGGCGACGCCGAGAGCCGCCGTCGGCTCGTCCATGATGACGAGTTTCGAGTTCCACAGCACAGACTTCGCGATCGACACGGACTGGCGTTGGCCGCCGGACAGCGACGCGACCGGCTGCCGGATCGAACGCACGCTCGTCACGGCCAGGCTCGCCAGCGTCTCCCGGGCCGCGATCTCCATGCTCTCTTCATCGAGGAGGAGATGGCGCAGGCGCTCGCGGCCGAGGAACATGTTCTGCACGATGTCGAGGTTGTCGCACAGGGCCAGATCCTGGTAGACGGTCTCGATGCCGCGTTCGGCGGCCTCGTGGGGTGAGTTCAACCTGACGGGCTTGTTTTCCCAAAACAGCTGGCCGTCGTCGGGGGCGTAAATGCCGGCTACGCACTTGATCAGCACTGACTTGCCCGCGCCGTTGTCGCCGGCCAGCGCGGTCACCTTCCCGGTCGGCACTTCGAGGGTGACGTCGGCCAGCGCCTGCACCGGCCCGAAGTTCTTGTCGATCCCCACGAGGCGAAGCAACGGCCCGGCGTCAGGTCGGGCCGTTGTCGCCGGCTGCGATGGCGTTTCAGGAATCACGCTAGTTCCTTCGGTGAGCGCTGGGGGCCAGGCCGATCCGGTCCTTCCCTGTCCCCTGCAGGAAACGACCGGTTCGAGGGTTGCGAACTACTTGATGTTTTACCTACTTCGCTGTTCCGACTACTGGATGCCGGCCGCGGTGCATGCGTCCTTCACCTGTGAGATGCACAGCGCGGGGACCGTCACAGCGCCGTCCTTGACGACCGTCTCGGCCATGTTCTTCGTGGTAACCCACAACGGGGTCAGCAGGACCGACGCGACATCGGTTTTCGCCGTGTCGTCCGTCGTCTTGCCGTTCACCAGTGTAGAAGGAACGTCCACGCCCGCCCGAAGGTAGAGCGCAGCCGCGGCAGCGGCCTGGGCCTCAAAGTAGATCGGCTTGTACACTGTTCCGCACTGGTAGCCCTTCAGGATGTTCTGCAGGCCGGACAGGGACGCGTCCTGCCCCGTGGTCGGGAAGGTCTTGGCGGGGATCTGCTTGCTCTGCAGGTACGCGATCACCGCGTTGGCGTTGTCATCGTTGGGCGTGACGACCGCGTTGATGTTCGGATGGGCGGTGTACTGCTGGGCGAAGGTTGTCTGTGCTACCGAGGGTGTCCAGGTGCCGGCGGGCTCGCCGGCGTTCACGTACTCGCCGCTGTCGAAGTGCGGCTTGAGCACGCCGTTGTAGCCTTCGGCGAACAGCTTCGCGTTGTTGTCGGTCGGGTCGCCATCCATGATCAGGATGTTCGGCTTGCTGACCTTCCAGTCGCCGATGCAACTGACTTCGCCGTCGCCAATCAGCTGACCGACCTTGACGTTGTCGAAGCTCACGTAGACGCGATCTTTCGCGCCGCCCTTGACGAGCCGGTCATAGTCGATCACCTTGACGCCGCGCGCGGTAGCGGCCGCCTCGATGGCCGCGCCCGAACCCGAGTCGAGAGCGTCGACCAGCAGCACGGATGCCCCGGCCGTGATGTCGGCCTCGGCCTGCGTCTGCATCGTACTCGCGCTGCCCTGCGCGTTGTCGATCTTGAACTTGGTGGAGTCCAGCCCTGCCGCCTCGAACGCCTTCTTCAGGTACGGGGCGTCGAACGTAACGTACCGCGCGGAGGTCGTGGTGTCGGGCAGTAGAACGCCGACCATGCCCTTGCCCTGCGAGCCGAGCGACGTGAGTTGTTTCATCGCTGAGAAATCGGCGGTGAACGCAGCCGCGGAGATCTGCGGTACGGCGCCTCCGGAGCCCGTAGCGCTCGGCGTGGAGGATGGGCTCGGGGAGCTGCAAGCGGCGATCGCCGTGATGGTGAGGGCTGCAACGAAGGTGGTTCTGACGCCTCGTGCTGAATCCTTCAAGTGTTTCAACTTCATCTTTCCTTCCATTGGTTGCGGCTGCAGGCGACTTGGCCTGGCCGGGCCGGGATCTGGGCGTTGTTGCCGGGCGCAGGTCGATGCTCGAGATCGCGGCCATTCTCACCAACGGACGTCGACATGTCAGCACCTCGCTGACTGGCGACTCAAGGTCCAGAGGCTCGACATCCCAAGGTCCTTTCGGGAGAAAACATGCCCGGTATTTCGGCATGCTCGTCGTTGTTGTTCTATGGCTTCGTTGTAGACCTGAAGTCTGTTCTTCGCAAGGCTTCGTCCCCGAGCGTAGCGACGCCGTGGCGACCGTGGGGGGATCGCGAACATCAGGCTCACCTGCAGCGCTTTGAGTTGGGCGTGTGTGAGTTCTTGTTGGGCTTTCGGCCGCTCCGCGATCGCGCGCAGTTTGCCGAGGTTCACACTGTGATCGTCGCCGTGCTTTTCATTCACTTCGCGGGCTCTCGAATCCTCAACCGCTGCCAGCTTGGCCAGGAGCTCATCCACCGTTGTCCCGGCCCTCTCAGCCCCCTATTCCTCGTTCCCTGTATGAGGATCGAATTGATCAGGCGCTCTGGAAAACCACACCTTCTGATAGAGGTTCGTCGAGGGGCGTGGGCCAGCCAAGATTGTCCGTGTCGTCCATGTCGCATGCTGGCCATGGGTGTGTGTCCGTGAAGGAGTGCCAGTCCGGGAATGGATCCGGGGGCATTTCCGGCCGTTCTTCGTCCGGGCGTGGTTGTGGGCCTGGTTGTGTGTCGGTAATCGGGATGTGTTCTGGCCAGTAGGGTGGTTCCCAGTCTTGGTGTTCGCTGGGGTAGTGGCGTTTGGAGGGTGATGTCCATCCCGGTGGACTATTTTTGCTGGCTGTGGTGGGGGTCCAGCCGGTCCGGTGTTTGAGGCGGTGGTGTTTGGGGCAGGGCTGGGCCAGGTTGGAGATGCCGGTGGTGCCTCCGTGGGCCCAGGCCAGGAGGTGGTCTGCTTCGTTGTCCAGGGAGTGGTTGTTGCAGCCGGGGAAGGGGCATTTGCCGTCGCGGAGCCGGAGCCATTGGCGTTGGGCTTTGGTGACGCGGTAGCTGGTGCGTCCGATTTCCAGCGGGGCACCGTCGCGGGGGTCGGTCAGGACGCGGTGGAAGGAGTCTGCGCCGTCGGTGATCAGGCGCCGCGCCATGGACGGCGGGATCGGCCCGTACCCGTCCAGCATGGCCGGTTCGTCCGTGGCGCCCAGCAGTGACAGGACGGGGACGGTGATCAGGACCTGTGCTTTGGGGGAGGGGACGCGCCCGGCCTGTCCTGGTTCCGCCCCGCTGACTTCCGTGCCGCCGTCGGGCATTTCATCGTTGGTGTTGTTGGTGCCGTTGGTGAGGAGCCAGGTGGCGGTGATGTCGGCGCGGAGCTGGGCGAGGGTCCGGGGTTCGTGGGGGCTTTGGAGGGCGCGGGCCGCGGTGGTGGTGCGGTTCCAGATCGCCGCGGCGGTGGCTGCGGGGAGGTGGGCTGAGAGCCATGCCATGCCGTCCTTGTCCGGGGTGTATTCGACGCGCCGGTCCTGGGCTCGTTTGGCGTGGCGTTTTTCGATGCTGATCGGGTGGTGGCGTTCGCGCCAGGTGAGGGCTTTGGCGCGGAACCGGGAGGGGACGAGGTCTCCGGCGGGGCAGCCGCGGGCGGGGGTGGGCGTGTCGGGGTCCAGGAAGTGTGTTTCGAGGGCGGCGGGGTCCAGGGTGTCGGTTTCGTCGATGATGATGCGGGCGTGCTGCCAGGAGATCGTCCCGGATCCAAGGGCGGTCAGGGTCCGTGGCAGGGCCGTGGTCAATGCGTGGCTTTCGGAGAGGAGGGCTGCGGCGGTTCGTTCGCTGACGGTCAGGGCGCAGGCGAGCTCGGCGATCAGGGCGAGTTCGTGGGCGGTGCGTTCCTGCGGGGAGGGGGCCGGTGATGCCAGGGCCCTGGCTGCCTGGACGTAGTTGGCGGCGAGCTTGGCTTTCAGGGCGGCGGTCCGGGCTTCCAGGCGGGCGACCTCGGCGAGGCCGTCCAGGCAATCATCCGCCAGGCTGCGCAGGGGATCGGGGCGGTCCGTACCGGCTTCGGCCAGGGCAGCAAGCACGGCAACGGACGCGGCAACGGCCTCCACGGCCGCCCCGGCATCCGCGCTGCTGTCCACACTCAAAGCTGTCCTTCCCTCCATCCCCACAGCATCGCAGGAGGCGCCGACAATTTAACGCGATCGGGAAAGTTCGGCCTCCAACTCGCTGATACTTGGTAGCGTCGAGGCGAACTCGGGCAGCGAGCCCGCGATTTCCGCCTCCCATTCCGCGATGCCCACAGGCTTGTTGAACCCGCGCAGCGCGTATTCGGCCACCACATTGTTCTTGGTTTTGCACAGCAACAGCCCAATGGTCGGCTGGTCGTCGGCGTGCGGGAGCAGATCGTCCACGGCGGACATGTACATATTGATCTGGCCAAGGTATTCCGGCTTGAAGGCGGTGGCTTTCAGTTCAATCACCACGAAGCAACGCAGTTTGAAGTTGTAGAACAGCAGATCGGTGAAGAACTCGTCGCTGCTGATGGTGAGCCGCACCTGCCGACCCACGAACGCGAAGCCCTGCCCAAGTTCCAGGAGGAACTTTTCAACGTGCCGGATCAACTGATTTTCAAGGTCGCGCTCGTCCCGTTTGCCGGCCATGGCAACAAAATCAAAGACGTAGGGGTCCTTGAATGACTGTTGGGCAAGATCAGAGCCCGACGGCGGCATGGTCGCCTTGAAGTTGGTGATCGCCTTGCCGGAGCGCTCGTGAAGTCGGGTTTCGATCTGAACCGCCAAGACGCTCCGCGACCAGCCCTCGGCCAGCGCCTGGTCAGCGTACCAGACCCTGTCAGCATGGTCCTCCAGTTTGTCCAGCAAGAGGACGTTGTGCCCCCACGGCAATGTTGCAACAGACTGTTGCAACATTGGGAATTCCGGCCAAGCCTCCGCAAAGGACTTCATGTACCGCAGGTTCCGTGGCGAGAAACCCCTTGCCTCCGGAAAGGCGGAGCGGACGTCGGCCGAGAGCCTTGTGACCACCTTGCTGCCCCAACCTTCCGCGGACTCCCGCTCCGCCAGTTGCCTGCCGATTCTCCAATAGGCAACGAGCATCTCGCGGTTAGCTGCCGAGATTGCCCTTGACCGGCCGGAAAAGACCTGGCGAGAAACTGCGGCCAGCAATTCCGGGTACCAATCAGGCATGCCGGAAGTCGTGGGTGTTGATTCAAACGAAGCTGGTACGGACATACGTCTCGGATCCTCTCGGGCGGCAATCTCAACGTGAAACTATCTGCAGGCCCAGACATTAATCGCCGGACATGAGTTGGGAGCCACTATCCCGTTGCCCAGGGGACGTGCTTGTCTTGGAAGACATGTTTCCCAAGTCCCAACCAGGAGGAGACAAAGTGCCTATCTGCCAAACAGCTACCTACCAGGTTCAGTCCTACGCCGTCGGGCGGGTCAAAGCGGCCATCGAAGTATTCGTGGACTACGTCAGGGCGAACGAACCGGGAACTCGGCTCTACTCCGCTTGGCAGGACGCCGAAGATCCCACGAAGTTCGTCCATCTGTTCATTTTCGAAGACGAGGCAGCTCGCGAAGCCCACGGGAAATCCGCAGAGGTGGCGGCATTCGAAGCCGTCTACCGGCCTGTTCTCACTGCCGGTCCAGTGGTGTTCAAAGACTATTCAATGATTGCAAGCAACATCTGAACCGCACCACGGGGGACTGCTCAAGGGTGAACAAGTTTGGGGGGCCGGCGGCGTCTGGGGTAGAGAGCCCCGAGCCCCGGGCTCAAGGGGCCTCCCGCCGTCGGCCCCGTCCCATACCGGTCCCGGAGGGCCGGTAGCTCATCGAGGTGCCGAATGTGCTCCTCTACATATTCAACCGTCTTTTCCTACGATGTGAAACGAGTGACGTGTACTCGTTTTATGTCAGAAGACTCCGGAATCCCCAGCGTGCTTACGCAGGCCGGAGACCTTAGGCTATGACCAGCGCTTCCGTTTCGGGAAGGGAATCCTGTCCAAGTCGTTCGCTGCCACGACCGGAATCCCGCCGGAACGCGCCCGGGCTTGCTCGGCGAGCTGCCCGACGTCGGGATAGCGCGACGAAAAGTGGGTCAACAGGAGCATGCCCGCTCCGGCGGTGGCAGCCAGTGCGCCGGCTTGCCCGGCCGTGAGGTGCCGGTATTGGGCGGCGAGGACGCCGTCGTCGTCGCTGAACGTGGATTCCGCCACGAGAAGATCGACCCCCTCGGCAAGTTCCTCCGCACCGGCGCAGGGCGCCGTGTCCATCACGAAAGCAAAGCTTTGCCCGGGCCTTGGCACGCTCACCTCCTCAAGGCGCACGCCACCCATGCTCCCGTCCCGTTGCAGGAGGCTGACGTCCGGCCCGGTAATCCCGGCCGCCGCCAACCGCTCGGGCAGCAGGCTGCGGCCGTCAGGCTCCGTAACCCTATAGCCGTACGTCTCGAGGCGATGCAATAGCGGGCGCACGTCCAGTCCCGAAGCGACAGGTCCCGCGCTTCCGTGCGGATGGAGACGGAGGTCGACGCCGGGGGACGCGACGGCCACGAGCGCACGGATCATGTCCTCCCCGGAAGCGGGATAGTGCACGTGAATCGGATGCGCCACACGGTCCAGTGCCATGCGCGAAAGCACGCCGGGAAGCCCCAGGCAGTGGTCGCCGTGGACATGGGTGATGCAGATGCGCGTGATTTGGCTGCTCGAGACACCAGCCTGGATCATCTGACGCTGAGTGCCTTCCCCAGGGTCGAAGAGCAGGCCCTCGCCGTCCCAGCGGAGCACATAACCGTTATGGTTGCGGGTTCGCGTCGGGACCTGGGAGGCGGTGCCGAGGACGACGAATTCACGCATGGACCGAGTGTCTCATTGCGGGGCGGCTTTACCCACTGATCTTGCCTAGCGATGGTCTTGGGAGGAGGATATGCGGCAAACTCAGGAGGCCCTCCATGATCCAGCTCGGAAAATTTGAAACGTACCTGGTCGAAGAGTTCTTCGACGACTACCGCGCGGGAGACATATCCCAGCGGACGTTCATTCGTCGGGTGGCTTTCATCACCGGGAGCATGGCTGCCGCTTCCTCGACGATGCTGCAACTCGGATGTACTCCGGATGAGATCCCGCGAGGCACCGATCCCATGCCACGCCCCGAAACCACAGGAGTGCTTGCGTCCGCGCAGGCGGTCCCAGGGGCGAGGAGCCCGCTATCCGTCCCCGAGGATGCGCCCGGCCTGGTGACGGCCACCATCCAGTTCCCCGCTGGCGAAACCGAGATCAGCGCCTACCTCGCCAGGCCTGAAGCGCCCGACGCCGGTCCGGCGGTCCTTGTGTGCCACGAGAACCGCGGTCTCACCCCGCATATCCAGGACGTCGCGCGACGCTTCGCGAAAGCCGGATACGTTGCCTTGGCCCCGGATCTTCTGAGCAGGGAGGGAGGAACCTCGAGCCTTGATCCCGACGCCGTACCAGGAGCGTTGACGCGTGCCGGAGCCCAGCGCCATGTCTCCGACTTTGCTGCTGGTTTCGACTATCTCCGATCACTGGACTTTGTTGACGGGAACCGGATCGCGATGAATGGCTATTGTTTTGGCGGTGGAATCACGTGGCAGGCCGCAACCGAAATACCCGGGCTGAAGGCCACGGCAGCCTTCTACGGACCCGCACCCGATCTGGACAAGGTCCCGGCCATAAAACCGGCGGTCTTCGGCGTCTATGCCGAACTTGACCAGCGCATCACTGGTGCAATGCCGGCCCTGCGGGATGCGCTCGCTGCCACCGACGTCCATCACAGACTCACGGTCTATCCCGGCGTCGACCACGCCTTCCACAACGACACCAGCGATCGGTACAAGGAAACGCAGGCCACGGCTGCCTGGCAGGACATGCTGGCCTGGTTTGGCGAGTACGTCTGACAGGCGCTATTGCGAAAGAATGTTCGTATGAGTGACGCCGCCGAGTTCATCGATGAGGCTTTACGCCGTGAAAGCTCTTGGATCCGAGCGGAAGAGGCGCAGGCACGGTTGGGAGACGGACTCCGCCACTACGGATCTTCGATGGGTGCCATCAGGGGAACAGTTCGCGACGCCCTCCGCCGTTACCAGGGCCTCGCGCATGACGAGATCACCGCCTTGAGCTCCGAGTTGTGGGACCCTCCGGTCTTCGAACGTCGACTCGCGGCGATCGTGCTGTTGCAGAGCACCGTCCACCTGCTGACCAACACCGATCTGACGCGCCTGGAGGGTTTTGTGCGCGAGGGAAGGCTGCGCGAACTGGGCGATCCGCTCGCAGTGGACGTCATCGGACCCTTGATTGCCGGATTGGAGGGGCAGGGCAGGGCCCGGGCTGACGGCGTGCTGGATCGCTGGGTTCGGGATTCCGACGAGTGGCTTTGCCGCGCGGCCCTGCTGTCTCCACTGAGGGCGCTCCGTGCCGGTGGCGGGAACTGGGATGCGTTCGTGCGGCAGGCCACCGTAGCGCTCGAGGCGGTTCGGGAGACGGACCAGCAATCGGAGGTGGTCAGTGAAGCCGTTTCCACCGTGCTGAACGAGGTTGCCAAGCGCAGGCCCGAGCTGCAGTTCCCCTCGTCGGTGGCGTGAATCCTAGTGCCCCAAGGCCTGGGCAACGGTTTGGACGGATGTGGTGCCGTTGGCGGTCCGCGCAGCCAGCCAGGTGACAAAGGTAGCAAAGAGGCTCGGGCTGATGGTGAGCGTTGGATCAGTTCCGACGGCGATGTGGTGGAATGTCAGTTGGAGCCAACCGCCCGTCGACTCGGCATTGGTGACCAGATCCTCCAGGTTCTGCAGGGTCCACGTGCTGTCGACTTCATCCGGCGCCTTGGTCACCAAAGGGTTTTCAGGTGGGAGGGTCTCAGCGAACGGGCAGCCCGCACAGCTTGCGGGCGAGGTGATGTCGCCCAGGCCCCGTCCGCTGGCAAAGCCACAGTTGGCCACATCAGCCTGAACGGCAGCGTTTTCAGCGGCAAAAGGATAGGCGAAGTCGCTGACTTGGAATCCCCAACTCGAGAGCGTTGATTTTCCGTCGCAGATTTCCGCGGTAGCGGCTGCCGTGCTGAGAGTGGTCAGGTCCGGGTGGGTGACGGTGTGGCCGCCGATCTCATTGCCATCGGCGGCGATGTTGTGCAGATCCGTCTGGGTGAGGTAGCCCGGGCCGCCGATCCAGCTGGTGGTGATGAAGAAGGTTCCTTTCAGCCCATGAGCCTTCAGGACCTGCTCGGCGGCGAGCTGATTGTCGTTGCCATCGTCGAAAGTGAGGCTCACGACTGTCCGCGCTGCGGCATGCGCGGGAACTACCACCCCGACGAAGGCCCCAGCGGTAAGTAGCAGGGCGCCAAGGGCGGCCATTATCTGCTTGTGCTTGATTGTGCGCATGGCTCCTCCAAGAGACGAGGACCCCAGTGCTCAATATGAAAAAAAGGCTACGCCCTAAAGCGTGCAAGGTGAACACCAAAAAATGCCAATGGCCATATTCTTGGCTGCCTTGAGGTTTCAGTTGAAACGGGAGGCTCGCCGCCAGCTGTTCCCCTCATTGGCTAAGGCTCGTAATCTGATTCTGGGAGGTGGTTCCTGTGGAAGCAGCCCAGGGAGATCGAATCATCATTCATAGCAGGACTGTCGGAGCGTCCGATCGGCACGGCGAAATCCTCGAAGTTCGCGGTGCCAACGGCGCGCCGCCCTATTTCGTGCGCTTTGACGACGGACACGAGACCGTCCTGTATCCAGGTGGCGACTTCACTGTCGATCACGCGAGAGGGACGAAATAAGCCCAGCCCTTCTTCTCTGCCGAGGTAAGGTGAGACTTACCTGTTGGGAAGACCGGGGGAGGGCAACGCGTGGAACAGATCCTCGACCTGCCCTTCGAAATGGCGCTGATGGTGCTCTTCGCGGTGGTGATGCTGCGGGTCAACGCCATGTACTGGATCGGCCGTGGCACGGCGGCGGGCATGCGACGCACCCGGGTCGCCGGTGCGTTGCGTCGCCCCAAAGCAGCCAAAGCACAGGCACTCATACAGCGCTTCGGTCCCTACGCCGTCGTACTGACTTTCCTTGCTGTCGGACTCCAAACTGCTGTCAACTTGGCCGCGGGAGCCGCGAAAATGCCACTCAGCCGGTATCTCCCGGCAGCAGCGGCGGGCTCGGCGATCTGGGCTTTCGTCTACGCGACCGTTGGACTGGCCGCCATGGAGGCGTGGCTCGCCATCATGGCCGGGTCCCCCGTGGCGGCGGTACTCCTGGTCCTCTGCATTGCCGGACTTGCCGGACTTGCCGGACTTGCCGGAGTTGCTGCCCGCCTGGTCATGCGGCGTCGACGTCGGACGGCCGTGGCGCCAGAAGATACAGTGGTCTGAGTTCCACTACCGGACCGGCGAAAGGGCAGGCTTTGAGTATTGAGCTTCCGGACCTCGCGGAAGGAAACTTCTACTACGAATCACTCGGAAACGGGCGGTTCCGCTCCACCATCCACGCCCAGGGCGCGTGGAATCCGCATGAGCAGCACATGGCTCCTGCATCGGGCATCATGGCTGATGCGCTGCTCCGCCATGATCCGCGCGACGACGTCCGCATAGCCCGCATCAGCTACGAAATCCTGGGATTGATCCCGGGAGGCGAATTCACTGTCAGTACCAGCACGCTCCGCCCCGGCAAGACAATTGAATTGATCCAGGCGGAACTCTCGGCGGTAGGCCGCGTGGCTATCCGGGCCACCGCGTGGCGCATGGCCACGAGCGACACGAGCACAGTGGCTGCCATTGAAGACCTGCCAATGCCGGCCCCGGACGAATGCAAGCCGTGGGACGGTGCGAGCGTGTGGCCCGGTGGCTACATCCGGTCCCTGGAAATGCGGATAGCAGAAGGACACCGGGCAGGCTCGGGCAAAGTCTGGATCCGTACCGAACACCCGCTGACCGCCGCGGCGGACAGCCGTGACATCGCACGGCTCGTGGGACTCGTGGACACCGCCAACGGCATCGCCGCCCGCGTTTCGCCCGGCAAGAACAGCTACATTTTCCCCAACCTCGACCTCCAGATCCACATGTACCGTGAACCCGCAGGGGAATGGCTGGGCTTGGACAACATGGTCTCCTTTGGCAGTGACGGCATCGGCCTGACGTCCACGGTGCTGCACGACGTCAGCGGCCCCTTCGGCCGCGCAGAGCAGATCCTCACGCTGAGGAAGAGCTGATGGCCGGGGAACTCCCCGGAACACAGCGCACGCTGACGGTGGTGCGCCAGGAAGAATCGCTCGGGGCCGCTGATGACCTGGACTTCGGGATCGAGCTCCTGAACCGTGCCCGTAGGGGACTGCTGGCACCCACGCTGCGGTTATACCGCCCGCGCCCCACCGTGGCTTTCGGGCAACGAGATGCCAAGCTGCCGGGATTCGAAGCCGCGTCCGAGGCTTGCCGTGACCTGGGTTTCGAACCGTTGATCCGCAAGGCAGGTGGGCGTGCCGCGGCTTACCATCGGGGCACGCTCGTGATCGACCATGTTGAGCCGCACCCCGATGCGATTGCCGGAGCCAAGGCCCGTTTTTCCTTCTTTGGCGAGCTCCTGGCAGGTGCGCTCCGTCGCGTCGGCCTGCACGCCGCCGTCGGGGAGATCCCCGGCGAGTATTGCCCCGGCGAGTTCAGTGTCCACGGCCTGGATCCGGATTTTCCGGCACATCAGATCAAACTGATCGGCACGGCGCAGAGGGTGGTCTCCGGAGGCTGGCTGTTCAGCTCGGTAATCGTCGTGGAGAACTCGGCCCCGATCCGCGAGGTCCTCACCGCGAGCTATGAAGCCCTCGGGCTGGAGTGGGATCCTGCCACCGCCGGGGCCGCCAACGACCTCCTACCGCAGCTGGACGTACCCGCGGTCGAAGAAGCCGTGGTCCAGGCTTACGCCGAATACGCGGAACTGCTCGACGGCGATTTCCAGAGCCTGCTCCCTGCGAAGGACACCAGCACGCCGTTGTAGACGGATTCCGCCAGGACTACGCTTGAGGCCACGACCACGTGGTTCCGGGCGGAGGCATCCTCCCGGGAACGGAATGTGCCGCCCTCCTGAAGCGAGGTAGAGCATGGACAAAAAACCAGCCGTTGTTCACGATTCCGACGCGGACCTCACTGTCGGTCCGCCGAAGCGATCCGCCGCGGGTTTGCCCAGCGTGGTGGAATCCCTGCCGCATTCGCTGAGCCAAATGGGTTTGTCCCGCACGTGGAAGTCGCTGCGGGCGGTGAACCAGAAGGACGGCTTCGACTGCATGGGCTGCGCCTGGCCGGACCCTCCGGAGCGGAAGCTGGCCGAGTTTTGCGAGAACGGTGCGAAAGCAGTCGGGTGGGAGGCGGATCCGCTCAAGGTTCCGTCCAATTTCTGGGACGAGAACGACGTCGATTCCCTCGCCCAGCGCTCCGAATACTGGCTGGGACAGCAGGGCAGGCTCGTGGAACCCGTCTACAAACCAGCAGGTTCGAGCCACTACCGTCCCATCAGTTGGGACAATGCGTTCCGGATTGTGGCCCGGGAACTGAACGCGCTGGAATCGCCGGACGAAGCCACCTTCTATACGAGTGGACGGACCAGCAATGAAGCCGCGTTTGTCTACCAACTCTTCGTCCGCGCCTTCGGAACCAACAACCTTCCCGATTGCTCCAACATGTGCCATGAGTCCACCGGGCTCGCGCTCGGCGAGACCTTGGGCGTGGGAAAGTCCGCCGTCAGCTACACGGACTTTGCCAAGGCGGATTTGATCATCATCATGGGCCAGAACCCCGGGACCTGCCATCCCCGGATGCTCACCGCCCTGGAAGAGGCGAAGTTGGCCGGAGCCAGCATTGTGGCGGTGAACCCGCTCCCGGAGGCCGGACTCATCAACTTCAAGAACCCGCAACGGCCCCGTGGATTGCTGGGCAAGGGAACAGACTTGGCGGACCAGTTCCTGCAGATCCGCCTCGCCGGCGACATGGCGTTGCTTCAAGCCGTGTCCAAACGGGTCTTGGAAGCAGAGACGGCGGCACCGGGGGCGGTGCTGGATCACGCGTTCATCGAGGAGCACTGCCAAGGGCTCGCAGAATTCCGGGCCCACATCGAAAACCTGGACGAGCAGGACGTCTTGGCCGCAACGGGCTTGAACACCGAAGAGATCGACGAGCTTGCCTCCCGCTACCTGCGCTCGGAGAAGGTCATCATTACCTGGGCCATGGGCCTCACGCAGCACAAGAAAGCCGTCGCGACCATCAAGGAGATCGTCAATCTGCTCCTGCTCCGCGGGAACATCGGCAAACCCGGTGCGGGCCCGTCGCCCATCCGCGGCCACAGCAACGTCCAAGGCGACCGCACCATGGGCATTTGGGAAAAGATGCCCGAACCGTTCCTCAACGCCTTGCAGCAGGAGTTCGGCTTTGACCTACCCCGGCGGCCCGGCGTCGATTCCGTGGACAGCATCCGCGGCATGCGGGACGGGAAGATCAAAGTCCTGGTGGCACTCGGTGGAAATCTCGTCCACGCGATGTCGGACACGACGGCGGTCGAGGCCGCCGTCCGTAAAACCCGCTTGTCCGTGCAGATTTCCACCAAGCTCAACCGTTCCCACGCAGTGGTGGGTGAACAAGCGATGATCTTGCCGACAATGGGCCGGACGGAAATCGACCGGCAGGCCGGCGGCGAGCAGTTTGTCACCGTGGAAGACACGGTCTGCGCGGTACACCGCTCGGCGGGACGGTTGGAGCCGATCTCCGACAAGGTCTTGTCCGAAGTGGCGATCGTGTGCCGCATGGCCGGCACGGTACTCGGCGACAAAGTCCCGGTTGACTGGCAAGGTTTTGAGGCGAACTACGATTCCGTGCGCGAGCACATTTCCCATGTGGTGCCCGGCTTCGAGAACTTCAACCAAAAGGCCCGGAGCCGCGACGGTTTCGTCCTGCCGCACGGTCCCCGGGACGAGCGGAGGTTCCCCACAACCACCGGGAAAGCGATGTTCACGGTCAACGACCTCGAGACCATCCAGGTCCCCCAGGGGCGACTCCTGCTCCAGACCGTGCGCTCCCACGACCAATTCAATACGACCACCTACAGCATGAATGACCGCTACCGGGGCGTGAAGAAGGGCCGCATGGTGCTCTTTGCGCATCACGACGACCTGGCTGAACTGGGCCTTGCCGACGGCGGCTACGTGGACGTACACAGCGAAGCCGACGACGGCGTAGACAGAGTCCTGCGTCGGCTGCGGTTGATCGCGTACCCCACGGCCCGAGGATGTGTGACCGCGTATTACCCCGAAGCGAATGTCCTTGTCCCCTTGGATTCGACAGCCGAGGGCAGTAACACTCCTGCGTCCAAGTCAGTGGTGGTGCGGCTGGAACCAGCCGCACCACCGGAGCTTGGCGCGGGCTAGTGGCCGCGGGCGATCCACTCTTCGAGGTGGGGTGCTTCGGCTCCAACCGTGGTGGAGTCGCCGTGGCCGGTCAAGACGATGGTCTCTTCCGGCAATGTGAGGATCTTGGCGCGGATGGATTCGATGATGGTCGGGAAATCGCTGTAGGAACGCCCGGTTGCACCCGGTCCGCCCTGAAACAGCGTGTCACCACTGAACAGTATTCCGGAATGATCGGTTCCTTGGCTCTCCAGGTGGAAAGACACGGAACCGGGCGAGTGGCCCGGGGTGTGAATGGCCTTCAGCCGGGTATCCGCGATCTCGAAGTTCTCGCCCTCGGTGATCTCGGCGTCGGGTTCTGCCTCCGGGTAGACTGCCTTCCACAGCATCCAGTCGTCGCGGTGCAAGTGGATGGGCGCATGGACCAGGTCCCGGAAGGCGCCCGCGGAACGGATGTGGTCGTCGTGTCCATGCGTGAGCAGAATGGCCTTGACCTTGCGGTCGCCGATCACCTCGACAATGGCCGCCGGCTGGTGCGCGGGATCGATCACGATGCACTCGGAATCGTCCCCGACGATCCACACGTTGTTGTCCACATCCCATGTGCCGCCGTCCAGTGAGAACGTCCCGGAGGTGACCACGCGTTCAACGCGCACACTTGTGGTCCCGTGGGACACAGCCTCGCCCGTCACAGTTCCACCACCGATCGGAGGACAGAACCGGAGTGCATCTTGTCGAAAGCCTCTTCGATGTCTTCGATACCGATTCGCTCCGTGACGAAGGCATCAAGATCGAGCTTGCCCTGCCGGTAGAGGCTGACGAGCATGGGGAAATCGCGGGAAGGCAGGCAATCGCCGTACCACGAGGACTTCAGGGAGCCGCCCCGGCCGAAGACGTCCAGCAACGGGAGTTCGAGCGTCATGTCCGGCGTCGGGACCCCCACC
The DNA here is from genome assembly GCF_039539965.1 of Arthrobacter methylotrophus. Classification (NCBI taxonomy): domain Bacteria; kingdom Bacillati; phylum Actinomycetota; class Actinomycetes; order Micrococcales; family Micrococcaceae; genus Arthrobacter; species Arthrobacter methylotrophus. The sequence continues at coordinate 1,418,347 of NZ_BAABED010000001.1, forward strand.
AGCACCACAGTGCCGGCGAGGTCGCGGGCGTAGAAGGCCTGCTTGTAGGTTTCGGGGCGGCCGACGGCGTCGATTACCACATCCGCGCCAAAACCGCCGGTGAGTTCGCGGATCTGTTCCACGGGGTCGCCCTGGGAGGAGTCCACCACGTGGGTGGCCCCGAGTTCGCGCGCACGCTCCAGTTTCTTGACATCAATATCGACCGCGATGACGGTGGTGGCCCCAGCCAAGGCAGCGCCGGCGATGGCGGCCACACCCACTCCGCCGCAACCGATAACGGCCACCGAATCGCCGCGCTTCACGCCTCCCGTGTTGATCGCGGCACCGAGCCCGGCCATCACGCCGCAGCCGAGCAGGCCGACGGCGGCAGCATCGGCGTCGGGATCAACCTTGGTGCATTGCCCCGCGGCGACGAGTGTCTTCTCCGCGAAAGCGCCGATTCCCAGGGCGGGGGAGAGGACGGTGCCATCCTCAAGGGTCATCTTTTGCGTGGCATTGTGGGTGTTGAAACAGTACTGTGCCTGTCCGCGCTTGCAGGCACGGCACGTGCCACAGACTGCGCGCCAATTCAAGATGACGCGGTCTCCGGGAACGATGTCCGTGACGTCCGGGCCGACGGCGCTCACAACGCCGGTTGCTTCATGGCCGAGAAGGAAAGGAAAATCGTCGCTGATGCCGCCCAACTTGTAATGCAGGTCGGTGTGGCACACCCCGCTGGTCAGGATGTCAACCAAGGCTTCGCCGGGGCCAGGATCTGGAACAAGAATTGTTTCCAGCGTTACGGGTGCGCCCTTCGAACGGACAATTGCGCCCCTGACTGCATGGACCATGGATAATTCCCCTTTGAGGTTTGTGGGCGGGGGACGCGGTGCCGCGTCCTATCTCCCATCTGTCTATCACACGACGCGCTCTGAAATCGCGGGGATCTCAGGCAGCGAGACGGGCCTCGACTTCGGCCGCCGAGGGGTTGGTGGCCGCAGTGCCGTCCGGAAAAAGGACCGTGGGAACCGTCTGGTTACCGCCGTTCAGTTTCTCCACGAGTTCGGCAGTACCTTCGACCTCTTCGATGTTGACCTCGGTGTAACCGATGCCCTTGGCGTCCAGCTGCTTCTTGAGTCGGTTGCAGTAACCGCACCAAGTGGTCGAGAACATGGTGATGGTGCCGGATTCGGGGGTGAAGTCCACGGATTTCTCCTGTCGTCTTTGTTATGAGCTACTCGCATCAACGGTAACCCGCGGGGCGCTATTCCTTCGCGCGTACGTGTCACATGACACCCACCGTCGATAGCACTTCCGATGTGAAGTGACTTTAGGCCCTGCAAGACAGTCCGGAATGCCGTCAGGCTAGAACCAGCAGTTCCTCTTCCCGGCAGGAGTAAGTCATGGACCAAGGAGTATCCACAGGCAAGATCGTGGTTGGAGTCGACGGATCTCCCGCTTCAATTGAGGCCCTTAAGCACGCTCGGAGTATTGCCGTGCCGTTAGGGGCCCAGGTGGTCGCCGTGGCGTGCTGGATGTTCCCGCAGGTCTACGGCGGATACGTAGCCCCCGACGTCGAGGACTACGAGAAGGAGGCCCAAGGAATACTTGAGGAATCCTTGGCACGGGCGTTCGGCCCGGCTCTCCCCGGAAACGTCACCTCGCGCCTCGTCTGCGGTCCAGCCCGGGATCTGCTCATCGACGCCAGCAAGGATGCCGACATGCTCGTTGTCGGCCGACGGGGCCATGGTGGATTTGCCGGTCTGTTGCTCGGCTCGGTCAGTTCTGCCTGCGTGGCCCACGCCCTTTGCCCCGTCCTGGTAGTTCATGCCCCCGAGAACGGTTGATTGGGCGCGGGTATGAACCTTCCTGGGCACCCAGAGCTGGTCACGTGGTTGCTCGAAGGAGATCCGGCACTGAGGTGGCAGGTATTGGAAGACCTCACCGATGCTTCAGATGCCGAGGTTTCGACTGAACGGCAGCGCGTCGCATGGGAGGGCTGGGGCGCGCGTCTCCTCGCCGAGCACGACGAGGCCGGCACGTGGGCGCAGGGACTCTACCTCCCTAAATGGACGTCCACGACGTACACGCTTCTACTTCTTCAACGGCTCGGGCTCGCACCTGGAAACATCCAAGCCTTGGCTGGCTGCAAGCGACTCTGGGATGGCGCCAGGTACACCGACGGAGGCCTCAACCTGGTTTACCGTTCCCCGGAAACTTGCGTGACCGGGATGCTGGTCCTGCTGGGCTCATACTTCGGTTACCAGGACCAGCGGATCGATGCAGCCGTGTCTTGGCTGCTCCGGGATCAGCTGTCCGACGGCGGATGGAACTGCCAAGCCAGACGGAAAGGCTCCCGTCACGGCTCCTTCCACTCGACTATCACCGTCCTTGAAGCCCTCCTTGCCTATCGGCGTTCGGGAGGTGCGGTACTTGTGGAGGCCGCGGCCGACTGCGCAGAGGAGTTCTTCCTCCGCCATCACCTGTACCGGTCCCATAGAACCGGGGAGGTCGCGAATGAGGAGTTCCTCCGCTTCCCGTTCCCTCCCCAATGGCATTTCGATATTCTCCGTGGACTCGAATACTTCAGAGCCTGCGGCAATACACTGGACCCGCGCCTTGCGGACGCAGTGGAACAGGTCCGCCTGGCGCGCCGTCCGGACGGCACCTGGAAGCGTTATCGCCCGTACCCAGGATTCCGCTGGTTCCCCCTTGAAGAACCCGGGGCAAGTCGCATCACGAGTTTGCGGTGTCTCCGGGTGCTGCGCTGGTGGGATGCGCGCTAAGACACGGCGGCGAGTTCTTCCTCCAAACGTTCGACGTCTTTCCGGTGGCACAGTTCTGTTGCCGGGGTCATCGCGGCTGCGCTTCCCGCGGCGAGGGCAGACCTGAAAGCGGCCTCAACCGGGCACCCCTGCGCCAAGCGCAGAACGAGGGCTCCGAGAAAACTATCACCGGCTCCGACGGTGCTGAGCACTCGCACTGACGGCACGGGCAAGCGGATGACCCCTTCCTTGGACGCGAGAATCGCTCCGGCGTCGCCCAGTGTCAGAGCGACATACTCCGCCGATCCGCTGGCCACCAGTGCCGAGGCCGCCTCGATCTGGTTCCGTTCGCCCTCGAGCGGTGCGCCGAAATGTTCGCCCAACTCACGCTTGCTGGGTTTGACGAGAAAGACGCCCTCGGCAAGCACTTCGGCGAGCGGTTGTCCCGAGGTATCCACAACGAATCGCGCACCGCCCTTGCGGACGAGACGGGCGAGCTGCGCATAGAAATCCTCCGGCACTCCCGGCGGAAGGCTACCGCTGGCCACCACGTATCCGCCCGGCGAGATCGACCGGCCCACAAGCTGCAGGCAGGTGCGCCATTCGTCTTCGCTGAGCTCTGCGCCCTCAAGCACGAAACGGAATTGGTTCCCGGTCGAATTCTCATCAACGGTGAAGTTTTGCCGGGTGCTCCCCTTGATCGGGATGACCAGGGAAGGGACTTGCTCACCTTCCATCAGCCGTCGGTAGGCTTCCCCCGGAGGACCGCCTGCGGTGTACACGGCCAAGACCTGCCCCCCGAGCCGCTGGATTACGCGGGCAACGTTTACGCCACCGCCGCCCGGATCGAGGCGGCTAGTGCCGCACCGCAGCTTATGACCGCTGTAGACCCGATCCGTTGACGTGCTGACGTCCAGAGCAGGATTCATGGTGACAGTGAGGATCGGTTTCGCGCCCGATGGCTGGGAGGCTTCCATAAGACCCAGCATAGGAGACTGCGATCTTGTTCGATCCCCTCGTAGCGTCAGGGTCGAAAGGCCCTTGACCGCTATACCCATCGCCACGGGCGCCATCAAGCCAAAGATCGCCGTGGCCCTGGCCGCACTTCTCAACCTCGTCGGTGCTTTCCATTCGACGGAAGTCGCTAAGACCATCTCCGGCAGCTTGATTCGTGAGAGGTCCGGCGGCATCAGGATCACCCGGAAATCATCTTCGCATGCATTGTTCGGCGGCCTTATCGGCGCAGCAGTCGTAGGCATGGGTCTTGGAGCGGTGGACTTCGATGCCCTGACCGCCAAGGTCATTCTCCCCGCGGTGTTTCCCCCGGTGATTGCAGCAAAAGTCGTCAAGTTGCCCAAGAATGGCAAGCCCCGGGTGGTCAGGACCCGGGAGTGATCGCCTGGACAGTGATCGCCTCAGCCGCTGCAATGCGCGGGAGCGTGCGAAGGAAGCTATCCGGGTTGAGCGATATGGAATCAATTCCTTCGGCAACCAAGAACTCAGCAAACTCCGGATAGTTGCTGGGACCTTGCCCGCATATTCCTATCCTGATGCCGGACGCGTGCGCCTTGCGGATAACCTCCCGAATCATGGCCATCACGGCCTCATTCCGTTCGTCAAACAGGGCAGCCAATTGGGCAGAGTCGCGGTCAACGCCCAGGACCAGCTGTGTGAGGTCGTTGGATCCTATGGAGAATCCGTCGAACCGGGTGGCAAACTGCTCAGCCAGGATGACGTTTGAGGGGATTTCGCACATCATGTAGATCTGAAGCCCGTTTTCTCCCCGGACCAAACCGTTCTCTGCCATCACAGCCAAGACGCGGTCTGCTTCATCCACCGTCCGGCAGAACGGCACCATCACCATGGCATTTTTGAAACCGCAGTGTTCGCGGAGCCTCTTGATTGCCCCGCACTCAAGATCGAAGCCGGCTCGGTATTTTGGATGATAGTAGCGGGACGCGCCGCGGAAGCCGATCATGGGATTCGCTTCCGCTTGCTCGAATGCGGAGCCTCCGATCAGGTGTGCGTATTCATTGGTCTTGAAGTCGCTCAACCTCACGATCACTGGTGCGGGGTAGAACGGTGCAGCAAGCTTGGCAAGCCCGCGCGCGAGGGTGTCCACGAAGTATTCCGCCGGGTCGTTGTAACCCTTCGCCAATTCAGCAACGGCCCGGCGTTCCTCGACGCTGGTGATTCGCCCAGGAAACGCTGCTGCCATCGGGTGAATCCGGACCATGTCATTGATGACAAATTCCATGCGTGCCAGGCCGATACCCCGTGCGGGCAGGCGCCACCATTTGAATGCCGCCGAAGGGCTCGCGATGGTCAGCATGACGTCGGTTCGTGTGGGTGGAAGAGAGCCGAGGTCCACTTCCTCCGTGGTGCTTGCCAAAATCCCGTCGTAGACATGCCCGGTGTCGCCGTCAGCGCACGACACGGTGACCGATTGTCCGTCCTCGATGACGGACGTCGCGCTGGAAGTCCCCACGACAGCCGTGATACCGAGTTCGCGGCTCACAATGGCCGCGTGGCTGGTCGCTCCACCCCGGTCCGTAATAATGGCGCGGGCGCGTTTCATGACGGGCACCCAGTCTGGATCGGTTTGTTCCGTAACCAGCACGGCGCCGTCGATGAAACGGTCGATGTCCGAGGCTTGCCTGATGACGCAGGCTGGTCCTGAGGAGATGGAGTCGCCGATGGCTGCGCCTTCGACCAGAAGACGTCCCTGCCCCGTTAGATGGTGTGTCACCAGCAGTGTGCTGCTCTTGCGGGCCTGAACCGTCTCCGGCCTGGCTTGGACTATGAAAAGTTCGCCGGATTCTCCGTCCTTGGCCCATTCCATGTCCATGGGACATCCATAATGGTTCTCAATCCGGACTGCCCACCGCGCAAGTTGGACGATGTCCTGGTCTTGCAGGACAAATGCTTGTTGCTCGGATTCGGTGTTGTCCACCATTACTGTCCCGCCATCGTCGCCGGTCCGGTAGACCAGCTTCTGCAGCTTGGTGCCTTTGGTCTTTTCGATGACAGGCGAGAGCGTAGGGGAGGCAAGCAGGGGCTTGAATACGCCGTACTTGTCAGGGTTGACCGTACCTTGGACCACGGTCTCGCCCAGTCCCCAGTTGGCACTGATCACGGCTGCGCGCGGAAAACCGGTTTCGGTGTCGAGCGAGAACATGACGCCCGACGCTCCGATATCGGACCGGACCATCAGTTGGACGCCGACGGAAAGTGCCACGCCGGATTCGCCAAAATTCATCAGTTCGCGGTAGGTGATTGCACGGTCTGTAAACAATGACGCAAAGCAGCGCAAACACGCATCCAGCAATTGTTGTTCGCCCCTCACATTGAGGAAAGTTTCCTGCTGACCGGCGAAACTGGCATCCGGAAGGTCTTCCGCCGTCGCGCTGCTTCGGACCGCGACGGCGGGATCGTGACGACCCGCGCGCGCAGCCAGTTCGCGGTATTTTGCTCGAATGCCCTCCTCAAGATCAGGGGGAATCTTCCCGTCGAGAACCATGGAGCGCATGGCCGCGCCGGTGCTTCTTAGGCTCAGCGTCCCTTCCTGATAGTCCGAGGCAACCTTTGATAGCCGCGGCCCCAGTTGGTTCCATGACAGGAAATTCCGAAATGCGGCAGCGGTGGTCGCGAACCCGTCCGGGACCCTGATTCCCTCGCTGGCCAGGGCATGGATCATTTCTCCCGACGAGGCATTCTTTCCACCGACTTCCGGGACATCCGTGGCTCTCACGTCCTCCAGCCAGACCACGCTGCGTGCATCCATCATGATTTCTCCTTGATACATTTCGGAAATTCGTCTCAGGAAGCCGTGATCTATGAGTGACGCGGAGGTCAGCATCGAGACTGGCTTCGGCAAGGACCGCTGGCCGGGAGGGGGTGTTCCCGGACATTTCGAGTCAACACCCGGGGATGGTTGTCGGCTAGGGGACAAAGACACCATCGTGGAGCCGTGGGGGACCTTGGGCCCTACCCGCCGCGGAGCCCCTGGGAACAAACTGACGGAAAAGAGGAGGCATCAATGCGCGCGTGGTGGGTGGGCCAACCGGGCCCGATTGATTCAATGCCACTTGTATGGGGTGAGCGTCCGGATCCAGTACCGGCACCGGGAGAGTTGCTGGTCCGAGTCCATATGTGCGGGGTATGCCGGACTGATCTTCACCTGGCCGAGGGCGACCTCATGCCACGGCGCCCCAACGTGATCCCCGGCCACGAAGCGGTCGGCACCGTCCTCGAAGCGGGGGAAGGCTGTAAAAGGTTCGGGCCCGGCGACAGGGTTGGCGTAGCCTGGCTCGGGAAGAGTTGCGGATCCTGCCGGTATTGCCTTCGTGGAGACGAGAATCTGTGCATCTCGCCCACGTTTACCGGATGGGACCGAGATGGCGGATACGCGGAGCGGCTGACCGTGGCGGAAGACTTCGCATACGCCATCCCGCCGGTCTTTACCGACGAGCAAGCAGCCCCTTTGTTGTGTTCAGGGATCATCGGGTATTGCGCTCTCAAGCGGGCAGCCGTTCCACAAGGCGGACGCTTGGGCATTTATGGTTTCGGCGGATCGGCCCACCTCACCGCGCAGATCGCACGTCACCAGGGTGCGTCGGTGTATGTGATGACCAGATCGGCGTCGGCCCGTTCATTGGCGCGCGAACTGGGAGCCGTGTTTGTCGGCGGCCCCTACGACAGCCCACCCGATCCGCTGGATTCCGCGATCCTGTTCGCCCCGGTCGGGGAGCTCGTGCCGGCGGCCTTGCAGGCTTTGGATCGGGGAGGAACCTTGGCCGTGGCAGGAATCCATCTCAGCGACATTCCTGCGCTCAACTACCAACGGGACCTCTTCAACGAGAGGCAGCTGCTCAGCGTCACAGCGAACACCCGGGAAGACGGCGATGAATTCCTGGCTTTGGCTGCAGAGATTCCGCTGGCCCCGACCACAACCATCTATCCGATGGCCGCGGCCGACAAGGCCTTGAAGGACTTGTCCATCGACCGCATCACCGGATCAGCTGTGCTCGACATGTTGCGCTGACTACTGTTGCGCTGACTACATGGGTTTATTCCATACCAGCGCGGGTTGCCTCGTCGAGCGGAGAGGTCCATCTCATGGGCTGGGTCAGCGTGAATCGCCGTCCCGTCACCGATTCCGGGACGATTCTGATCAAATAGTCCTTCCCGATCCCTTGCCACGGGAACAAAGAGCGGCTGATTGAATCAAGGGCTGGTCCCGGCGATGTCTCCTTCTGGGCCTTTCCTCTGACGACGACGCTCCACGCCACGCCGAACTCGGCACTCACGCTGTCGGCTTCCAAAGCGACGGTGGAATCGGCGTCGATGGCTTCCTGCTTGGTGCCTGTCCCCGTCCGGAACACGAGGGATTCGCCATCCACCTTGTAGTTCACGGGGAAGATATCCGGATGGCCGTCCACGGTGAGCGCCAGGCGCCCCACTGATGTTTCGGCGAGCAGCCTCCAGCACTCCTGAGGCTCAAGGATGTCCGCCGTTGGGATGTTGTCTTTGCTAGTCATGCTGCCCATGCTAGGGCGTTGTTCCGACGGGCAACTAGGGCACAAGGACCCGATTCATTTTCGCCCGACGAAATGACCTTTGGCACTGGCCAACCGTGAGGATACGGGCGATCCTGACCACAGCCGATTCAGCGAGGACAGGGGACAGACCGTATGGTCACTGGGATTTACGTGAGCGCTGTTGCGCCGGAATCAGGCAAATCACTGGTTTGCCTGGGACTGGCCGACACCCTGCATCGCCATGCCGACAGGATCGGCTTCTTCCGCCCGATTGTCGAGGGCATCGACGCCGACCACGATCCGATGATTCTCATGCTTCGGCAGATGTACGGGCTCGACCCATCCGTCTGCCTGGGTGGGGTTACCCTCTCAGCCGCCCTTGGCATGCTGGGAGCCGGCAAAGGCGACGAGATATTCGGGGATGCCGTCGTGAAATACGGCCAGATCGCGAAGCAATGTGATGTAGTGATCGTCGATGGCTCAGACCTGAGGGGACACGACGCGGCCGCCGAATTCGACCTGAATGCCCGGCTGGCCAACAATCTGGGATTGCCAGTACTGGCGGTGGTGGGCGCCAAGGGTTTGTCCCCGGACGAAGCCGCGGACGCCGTCGACGTGGCTCGCAAGCAGCTGGCCTCGATGCACTGCTCTCTGCTGTCTGTCATGGTCAATCGGGCCGACGCCGGTGCCGTCGGCGACATTCATGCCGCGTTGCGCCCGGGCGCCAGCAGGCGCCCCGTCTACGTCATCCCGGAAATCGCAGAAATTTCGCGGCCCACGGTAGGCGACGTAGCGGCCGCCCTTCGCCTCGGCCAAGTGGCCGGCAGCACCGAGCTTGACCGCGACGTCGGTCAGGTCATGGTGGCCGCCATGACCGTGGGAAATTTCCTGAGTGGGCTCGGCGCAGGGGACTTGGTGATTGTGCCCGGAGACAGGGCAGACGTGATGGTTGCATGTTTGGCGTCTGCCTTGTCACCTCAATTTCCCACGCCCAGCGCCATGATCCTGACCGAAGGTTTGGCCGCTGACGCCAATGTTCGTCCGCTGCTCAACCATGCCCCGTTTCCGATATTCGCCAGCGACAAGGGCACGTACACCACGGCACACCTGGTCGCCGGGGTGCGCAGCGAAATCCATGCAAGCCAGCACCGCAAAGTGGCTGCGGCACTCGGCGCATGGGCCCGCTGCGTTGACGAGGCCGAGGTTTTGGAGAGGTTGTCCTTGCCTAGACCGACCACCATCACGCCTTTACGTTTCCTGCACGAACTCATCGAACGGGCCCGCGTGCAGAAGCGCAGGATCGTCTTGACCGAAGGGGAGGACGCCAGGGTGCTCCGTGCCGCTGAACTGCTGCACCGGCGGGACGTCTGCGAGCTGATCATCCTGGGGAACAAAGCCGCCGTGGATGGGTTGGCCGCGGCCCAGGGGATCGATCTTGACGGGTTGGCCGTTGTGGACCCGGCAACGTCAGGCCTGCGGGAGCGTTTCGCGGAGGAGTACCAGCGACTGCGGGCGCACAAGGGAATGGGCTTGGCGCGCGCCCGGGAAATCATGATGGAGGGTGCCTACTTTGGCACCATGATGGTTCAACTGGGTGAGGCAGACGGGATGGTTTCCGGAGCTTCGCACACCACGGCGAACACCATCCGTCCGGCGTTGGAATTCGTGAAGACCCGCGACGGAGTCCGCACAGTGTCATCCGTATTCTTCATGCTCTTCCCGGACCGTGTCCTGGTTTACGGGGACTGCGCCGTCATTCCGGAACCGACAGAATGGCAGCTTGCCGACATTGCGATCGCATCTGCGGACACCGCTTCACAATTTGGCGTGGAGCCCAGGGTAGCCATGCTGTCCTATTCCACGGGAGGTTCGGGCGCGGGCGGCGCAGTGGAGAAAGTGCGCCGCGCTACTGACTTGGTCAGGGCAGCCCGGCCGGACCTTCCCATTGAAGGGCCAATCCAGTACGACGCCGCCGTCGATGCGGCCATTGCCAACTTCAAACTGCCCGCATCCGCCGTGGCCGGCCAAGCAACGGTGTTCATCTTCCCCGACCTGAACACCGGCAACAACACCTACAAGGCGGTGGAACAGTCCTCGGGGGCGGTCGCCGTCGGGCCCATCCTGCAGGGTCTTCGCAAGCCAATCAATGATCTCTCCCGAGGTTCAACGGTGGAAGACATCATTAACACGGTTGCCATCACAGCGATACAGTCCCAGACGGTGAGCGCCAGCCCGGAGCCACCGTCCGCGCACGTCCCAAGAGATGAAATCGGCGCGCGGCTCCATGGGACCTGAGTGTCCGGTCCTAGAGCGACTCTTCGACGGCGACCCCGGACTGGAACTCCCGGCCGTCCGCTTCGCTGAAGGCCGTCATCACGTGTCCTTTGCCGAGACCGTTGATCGCCGAGAGGGGGAAGTTGCCCGTAATGGTGTTTCCGGAGTGCTCAACGCCCTTGAGGTCGTAGTTCTCTTCGGCGCTTTGGTCGTGGTTAAAGGAGAAGAAGGCGATTGGCTCCCCGTTCATGAACTCGATTCCCAGTCTTCGTTGAGAGGAATAGTCCGGACTCGCCGCTACGAGGCCCACAACGAAGGCGCCGGAACCAGGGATGTTGCCCTCGATCTCGAACTTGGCCACCAGCGTGGCTTCCGTGGCGGTGATGCTGGCCTGCTTCAGGAGTGCGTCATGGGTGCTCATGGCTCAATCCTGCTCTGTGCGACTCCTGCCGTCCAGCCCTGATTCTGGTTTTGTCGGAGCCGTGGCGTTAGACGGAATTGATCGCACACCAGGCCATAATCGGCGCTGACCAGCCGGGAGACGTGCTGATCGAGGTAATGATGGGGCCTCCTTCACCGGCCGGAAGGCTTCTACGGTTGAGGCATGAAGCGTTTGCTCGTTCCGTCCGCCGCGCTGTTGTGGGGCCTCCAGTTCGCCTTCCTCAACCCAGCACTGGCGCTCCTGCTGGTGGCCCTGTTCAATGCGAGCCCGGCCGAAGTGGGCTGGGTGCTGGCGGTCTACAACGCCAGCGGCTTCGTGTCTTCGCTGCTGTTGCCGGCTTACGCGGACCGTGCAATGGATTACCTGCGGCCCTTGCTTGCTTGCGGAGTTCTGACCCTGGTCTTGGCCGCAGTCTTGGCGGTGAGCACTTCGCTGCCGATCGCCGTCGTGGGCTTGATAGTCCTGGGCGGTCCGGCGGGGGTGGGCAGTTCGCTCCTGTTCGCGCATCTCAAGCATTCAGGTGCAGGGACTGCAGATGTCGTGAACACGCGCGCCATTGTCTCCTTCGCCTGGGTGGCGGGGCCGCCCCTGGCGACGTTCATCATGGGCGGCCTGGGCAATCGCGCGATCTTGCTTGCCCTCGGAGCAGTTGCGGTGCTCAATGTGGCGACGACGGCCGCCATGATTTCCCGGCGGCGGTCGGTCCCCGTCGAGACCCGTCCCCGGGCCGACGCCGACGGCGGGCAACTGTTCTCAAAAACGGGTGTCGCCGCCGTCGTCAGCTTTATCGCGCTGCAGGCCACCAACAGTGCCGCAGTGTCCATCATGGGCCTGTTCGTGACTCGAGGGCTCGGCGTGGATGTCATCTGGGCGGGGATCGCGCTCGGCGTCTCGGCCGCGCTTGAGATTCCTGCGCTCTTCCTCATCGGCCGGGTATCCCGGCGCTTCTCCAGCCGGGCCCTTATTGCTTCCGGATGCGTGGCCGGATTCGCGTACTACGCAGCCATGGCCTTTGTCTCCAACCCTGCCACCCTCATTGCGCTGCAGATGCTGAACGCCTGGTTCTTCGGGATTGTGGCCGGTGTGGGGTTGACGTTGTTCCAGCGGCTCATTCCCCGTCCGGGCCTTGCCTCCGGCCTGTACACCAATACACGGCGCGTCGGCGCTATCGTGTCAGGTCCCGTTATCGCCCTAGGGTCGACGACGGCGATCGGTTACCAGGGGGTGTTTGCCACCTGTGCCGCGCTCACCGTCCTGGCGCTGCTTGTCATGGTGTTGGCAGGCCGGGAGCCCCGGCGGGTGCCCCAGAGAGAGCTCCTCGCCACGACGGCCCCGAAAAGCGGGTTTTGAAGTTAGCGATTGATCCTGACCGCGCGCAGGATGATTCCGACGGCGAACATGGCGACGCCGAGGCCGGCTGAGAGCGGCGGGAGAGTCGCTACCAGGACGACGCAAGCCAAGGCCCCGAACGCTTGGAGTGCCTTGGGGTACTTGCGGTCTTCGGCCGGCTGGGTGAACGCAGCAATATTTGCGACCAGATAGTAGATGAGCACCCCGAAAGAGGAGAAGCCGATCGCGCCGCGCAAATCCGCGACCGTTACGATCATGCAGATCACGACGGCCAGGGCGACTTCGGCCCTGTGCGGGACCCGATAGCGGGGATGGACGGCCGCGAGCCAGCGCGGCAGATCGTGGTGCCGGGCCATGGCGAGCGTGGTTCGTCCCAAGCCCGCGATGAGTGCCAGCAGGGCACCCAATGCTGCTACTGCGGCGCCTGCGCGGACCACGGGGACGGCCCACGGCAGGGAACCGGTTCCGACCGCAACGGCGAGTGGTGTTGGCGTGCCTGCCACGCCGTCCGGACCCAGAGCCGCGAGAAGGGTTACGGCAATGACGGCGTAGAGAACCACCGTGATTCCCAATGCGATCCCGATGGCGCGCGGGATGGCGCGTCGGGGATCGCGGACTTCTTCCCCCATGGTTGCGATCCTTGCGTAACCGGCGAAGGCGAAGAACAGCAAACCGGACGATTGGAGAATCCCGTACCAGCCATGTGCCAGCAGCCCGTCGCCGAGAATGTTGCCTGGTGCGGGAGAGGAACCTCCCCAGCAGGCTGCGACAGCAATGGCGAGGGCCACCAGCACGGCGAGAACCAGAACGCGGGTCAGGCCCGCGGTCCGGGTGACGCCGTGGTAATTCACCACGGCGAGGACGACGACGGCGGCGATCGCCACGGGTCGTTCCCACCCCGCCGGCGCGGCATAGGCAGCGAAGGTCATGGCCATGGCCGCGGCACTGGCCGTCTTGCCGATCACGAAGCCCCACCCGGCCACGAATCCGGCCCACGGTCCCAGCCGCTCGCGACCGTAAATGTATGTTCCGCCCGACGTCGGGTAGACGGCGGCGAGCTGGGCGGACGACGTCGCGTTGCAGAAGGCCACCGCGGCCGCGACGACGAGGCCGAGCAACAGCCCCGAGCCTGCGGCGGCAGCTGCCGGAGTGAAGGCCGCGAAGACGCCGGCGCCAATCATGGAGCCCAGCCCGATGACTACTGCGTCAAAGGTACCCAGCCGGCGGGCCAGGGCTTGGGGGTTGCTCATGGGGGTTCTCCTTCAGCGTTCTCACCAAGCTTAAGTCCTGCGGTCCCATGGAATGCGCAGCGGATTCGGGCGGCTGGATGCGCCTAGGATTTCCCCGTGACTGTCAGGATGATGAGGACACAATTGAGGCCCACAATGAGTGCCGCGCTGGTCCATCCGGCAATCTTCAATGCCGTTGAATCGGTGTGGATGCCCATGATCTCGCGCTTTCCGGTGAGCCGGATCAACGGAATCAAGGCGAAGGGAATGCCGAAGCTCAACAGAACCTGGCTCAGCACGAGTGCAAGGGTGGGTTCTATGCCCGCGCCGAGAATGACCAAGGCCGGGACCAAAGTGACCACCCGGCGGATCACCAACGGTACGCGGATCTTGAGGAGGCCACCCATGACTGTTGCTCCGGCGTAGCATCCAACGGATGTTGAAGCCAGTCCCGAGGCCAGCAAACCGACGCCGAAGGCCACGCCGATGACCGGGCCAAGCGCCGAAGTGACTGCCGCATGTGCCCCTGCGATGGTGTCGGTTCCCTCGACTCCCCGCAAGCTGGACGCGGCCAAGAGGAGCATGGCGATGTTCACTGCCCCGGCCAGTGCCAAGGCCCCCACGACGTCCACGCGCGTTGTCTTGATGAGCCTTGTCCGCACGGCTGGATCGTCCGAGAAGCCATGTCTGTCACGTGCAAGGGCCGAGTGCAGGTAGATGGCATGCGGCATGACCGTGGCGCCGAGCATGCCTGCAGCGAGGAGGATGGTATCCGTACCTTCGAAACGCGGCACCAAACCTGCCAAGACACCCCCGGTCTCCGGAGGATTGACGAAAAGCCCCGAAACGAAACCGATGGCGATGACCGCCAGAAGCATCATGATCGCGTATTCGAAGGACTTCTGTCCGCGTGAGGACTGCAGCCCCAACAGCACCATGGACGCCAGCCCGATGATGGCCCCGCCCATGAGGAGGGGCAGTCCGAAGAGGAGGTTGAGGGCCACGGCGCCGCCAATGACTTCTGCCATGTCGGTAGCCCCGGCAACCACCTCAGCCTGAACCCAGTACAGCCTGCGACGGCGGGTTCCCAGCCTTTTGCCGAGGAGTTCCGGAAGGCTGTGCCCGGTGGCCAAGCCCAGTTTTGCCGACTGGTACTGCACCAGGACCGCCATGATGTTTGCTGCAACCAAGACCCACACGAGCAGGTAGCCGTAGTTCGCGCCGGCCGTCAGGTTTGCCGCGACGTTTCCCGGATCCACGTATGCGATCGCGGCCACGAAAGCCGGCCCCAACAAGAGCAGCCGGGACCGCCATCGGGACTTGACCGCTAGTTGCTCGACAATCGTTGTAGCCATGGTTTCCTCAACATCGGGGATGTGCACATGATGAGGATACCGTTAAGTTAGGCGTGCCGAAAACAAGGTTTTAGGAAGACCGTAGTATGCCCCGCCCAACTAACTCGCACTTGTGGTCGTTTTCGGGGCTGAGAACGACAACAAGTGCGAGTTAGTTGGGTTCAGGCGTGGGTAGGTTCTTCGACCAGCGCGGTGGCGATGCTGTCGGCATCCTCGAGGGCGGCGAGATATCGCTCGGCGTCCAGGGCCGCGGCGCATCCCGTGCCGGCCGCTGTAATGGCTTGACGGTAGCGATGGTCCACCGCGTCTCCACAGGCGAAGACTCCGGAGAGGTTGGTAACGGTGGTCGGGGAGTCGACTTTGATGTAACCCTCGGCATCGAGCTCCACCTGCCCCGCAACAAGAGACGTGCGGGGGACATGTCCAATGGCAACGAATATGCCCGTAGCCGCATGCTCGCGCGTTTCACCGGTGCGCGTGTCCGTCAACGTCAGGCCAGTGACCTTGGGGTCGCCGTGAATGGCGCTGACGACCGAATTCCATGCGAAGCGGATTTTCGGATTGTCCTTGGCCCGCTGGGCCATGATCCGGGAGGCTCGGAGCTCTCCTTTTCGCACGACGACGGTCACCGTCTTCGCGAAGCGCGTCAGGAACGTCGCTTCTTCCATGGCCGAGTCTCCGCCGCCCACCACGACAATGTCCTGTTCGCGGAAGAAGAAGCCATCGCATGTGGCGCACCACGACACGCCGTGTCCGCTGAGCTTTTTCTCCTCTGGCAGGCCGAGTTCCTTATAGGCAGAGCCTGTCGCGATGATCACGGCCGGTGCTTCATGGGTGTCGCCCGATCCGGTGACCACGCGCTTGAGGTGCCCGGCCAAGTGGACTTCCGTGGCGTCGTCGAACACTATCTTGGCGCCGAAGCGCCCGGCTTGCTCCTGCAGCCCGTCCATGAGGTCTGGGCCCTGGATGCCGGCGGGGAAACCGGGGAAATTCTCCACCTCGGTGGTGTTCATCAGCGCACCGCCGGCGGTGACCGATCCGGCAAGGACCAAGGGGCTCAGACCCGCCCGGGCGGCGTAGATCGCGGCGGTGTACCCGGCAGGTCCGGATCCAATGATGATTAGCTGTTTTTTGCTCATAGACAAGTGCAACAAGGACGAGGACTTCAATCAAGGGCTCGTCAATCCAAGCGCATAATGGGTGAATGTTCACCGAAGCGGAAGCCGAAGCCGTCCTGATCCGGCCCATGAAGCTGGACGATTGGCCCGAGGTCAGCGCGATCTTTATGGAGGGCATCGAGACCGGGCAGGCTACGTTCGAAGCGGCCGTCCCGGAGTGGGAACAATTCAACACAGGCCGCCTCCCGGATCATCGCTTCGTTGCCGAACTGGCGGGCAAGGTGCTGGGGTGGACGGCGGTTTCGGCGATATCGGCCCGCCCGGCATATGCCGGCGTCGTCGAACACTCCGTGTATGTCGCCGGGTCTGCGCGCGGACAGGGCATTGGAAGCCTGCTCCTGAAAGCTCTGGCAGCATCCACCGAGCGGCATGGCATCTGGACCATCCAGTCCAGCATTTTCCCCGAAAACCAGGCCAGTATCCGTCTTCATCTGGCCCATGGCTTCAAGATCGTCGGCCGACGCGAACGCATCGCACGCATGAGCGCCGGGCTGCTGGCCGGCCAATGGCGCGACACCTTCCTGCTTGAGCGCCGCTCATCCCTGCTTTGATTTCAGAACCTGCGGGTCCCAGTCCGCTACCCGGGCGGCCCCTGCTGCGCACGGATGACAAAATGCTCAACCCGACGGTCCGGAACCAACCAGATCAGCGCCACCACCGTGTACGTAGCGACGGCGAGCAGCGGCTGAACGAAGCAGAGGCCAAGCCCGGCAAGGTAGATCAGGGGCGAGGTCTTGCCCTTCCAGTCCCGGCCAAGCGCCTGAGCCAGCGCACCTTGCCTGCCCTGCTGACGGATCAACGACTGCTGCAGGACGAAGTAGGCAACTGCGGCGCAGAGCAGGTTGAACCCATAGGCCAACACCGGGACTTGCGCGAAACCGGACTCATCCATCCATCGGGTGCTGAACGGGAAGAGGGACAGCCAAAACAACAAGTGCAGGTTCGCCCAAAGGATCGCTCCGTTGACCCGATCGGCCAAGTGGATCATGTGGTGGTGGTTGTTCCAGTAGATCCCGACGTAGACGAAGCTGAGCAGGTAGCTAAGGAAAGTGGGGAGAACACTGAGGAGGCCATTCCAGCTCGGTTCCGGCGGCACGCGCAGCTCAAGCACCATGATGGTGATGACGATCGCGAGGACGCCGTCGCTGAATGCCTCGAGCCGGTTCTTGTTCATTGGGTTGCCTTCATGAGCACATCATCGTTGGTCCGGCCTAGAGTCGCCAGACGGTACTCCAAGGGCCGCCGCGCTCCGGATCCGAATGACCCTGGCCCGAAATGACCCTGTCCCGAAGCGCAGCGGCGAAGCTTCGGCTTAGCCCAGCGTGGACACGTCAATGACGAAGCGGTACCGCACATCGGAGGCGAGCACCCGCTCGTAGGCGCCGTTGATCTTGTCGGCCGGGATGACCTCGATCTCGGCGCCAATCCCATGTTCGGCGCAGAAATCGAGCATTTCCTGGGTCTCCCGGATGCCCCCGATCGCGGATCCGGCGAAGGACCGCCGTCCCGTGATGAGCGAGAAAACGTTGACCGGGAGTGGTTCCGCCGGGGCCCCCACGTTCACCAGCGCGCCGTCGAGCGTCAGCAACTGAAGGTAGGAGCTGATGTCGATGGGGGCGCTGACGGTGTTGATGATCAGGTCAAAGGTTCGCGCGAGCTTTTCGAAAGTGGCCGGCTCGCTCGTAGCGAAGTACTGGTCAGCGCCCAGTCGCAGGCCGTCTTCCATTTTCTTCAGCGATTGGGACAACACCGTGACGTCGGCGCCCATGGCGTGTGCGAGCTTGACGGCCATGTGGCCCAGCCCGCCGAGTCCGACGACGGCGACCTTCTTGCCCGGGCCGGCACCCCAATGCCGAAGCGGCGAATAGGTGGTGATGCCTGCGCACAGCAGGGGGGCGGCGGCGTCGAGCTCGATTCCTTGTGGGATGCGCACGACGAAGTCTTCCGTCACCACGACGTGCGTGGAGTAGCCGCCTTGGGTGATTGTCCCGTCGCGGTCTACGGCGCCGTAGGTCCCGGTCATGCCTTTGAGGCAGTACTGCTCCTCGCCCTTGCGGCAGTTCTTGCATTCGCGGCAGGAGTTGACCATGCAGCCGACGCCGACCTGATCGCCGATCGCGTGCTTGGTGACTTCGGAGCCGATCGCAGTGACAATTCCGGCGATTTCGTGGCCAGGGGCGAGAGGGTAGGACTGCGGTCCCCAATCGCCGCGGACGGTATGGATATCTGAATGGCAAATGCCTGCGTACTTGATCTCGATCAGCACGTCATGGGCGCCGACGTCGCGGCGCTCAATGGTGGTGGGGACGAGGGGTTCGTTCGCCGACGGGGCGGCGTAAGCGTTCACGGAAAACATGTTTCTCCTGTTGGTGGACGGAGGTTTGGTGGTCGCGGTGTCTGACGCGACGCCCCGTTGGGGGCAGCTGGCTCCGGGGTCCAGAGCGACACTATCCATCAAACAGGAGATTTCCGACGCGAGGGAGGCCCTGTTGGTAGGGGTACTGGCAGGGCCTCCCTCACGCAGCTGCTAGCTGTTACCGAGGAAGATGGGGTTCGTCAGTGCCGCCATGGGGCCGAGCGGAATGACCGTACCCATCTCCGTGCCGCTGCCGGAGGTGCCGTCGATCTTCGGATGCCGGACCTCTACACGCACGTACGCCGCGAGCTGCGGGGTGGTAACCCACGTGCTTGTTCCTTGGCCGGACGCGGGAAGCGTGACCTGCTGGGTCTGTCCTTCATCCGTGATGAAGCGTACGACGCCGTTCGGCACGCCGGCGATCTTCGCCGTCACCGTGACGGGCGTGTCTGCCGCGACGTTGAGCCGGTCTCCCACGGAGGCGCTCTTGCCGCCGGACGTGACCTGGAAATCCACCGAGATGTCAGCGGACTCGGCGATCCAGTTCCGTCCGTTACGGATGCCGTCCAGCAGGGCATCGCGGGACAACGCCGCGGCGTTGACCACGTTGTGTGGGAGTCCGATGACCTGCGGTGCACTGTGGGCGTCGCTGTTACCCATGGCCGGGAGCCAACGGCCACCCGTTCGCGCGGAGTGGGCCAGCATCGAGTCCCAAGTGTTGACGGAGGACTCGTCGTCCAGGGTCCAGGGGCCCGTCCATACCTCGACCGCGTCGGCGTCGTCATATCCGAATTTCCAGCGGCAGGCGACGTAGGGGCAATAGGGGTGGGCCGGGACAACGATTCCACCGGAGGCGCGGATCCGTTGGGCTTCCTTCTCGAATCCCTTGTCTCGGGCCCGGTAGCGCCAGTCGATCCATTCGCCCGGCTCCAGGCCGAGGGCGAGGTAATGGCCGTTCCGCGTGGTGACTTCCTCGCCCGTGAGGATGAGCAGGTCGTTGCCGGCGAGAGGCCCCCACACCCCGTGCGACGCGGGCGTGTTGTGGTCTGTGGAGATCATGAAGTCGAGACGCGCGGCACGTGCGCCCGCTGCGACCTCCTCGGGGGTGCGCTTTCCGTCCGAGTAGACCGTGTGTAGGTGGGCATCGCCGCGGTACCAGGCCGCGCCGCGGCCCGCGATCTGCTGCGGCGGGTACTGGGGCGTGAATGGCGTGCCGTCGGGCCCGTACTCAAGGGTGACGTTCACGGTGTAGCCAAGTCCTTGCTCGGCAACCTGATACGGGCCGAGGACAATGTTCCACGTGCCTTTTCCGATGGAACCCGGCAGGTAGCCCGGCGTCGTATCGCCCCCGACGCTGATACTGAATTCTGTCCGGAAACCGCCTGACCAGCCACGGAAGCCCTTGCCCGCGAGGTCGGTGCCTTTTTCATCGAAGATTCCGATGTCGCACGCATTGCCTAGAAACCCGGGGCCACCTGGGGCTTGCTGTAGGTGTAGGAAACGCTGATCTTGTTGACACCTGCCGGCACGTCGACCGGCAAATACACGAAGTCCGCGGCTCCGGGCTCAAGGTGGCCGGTAATCGTTTTGGTCTTGCTGGTTCCGGTCGCGGCTGCCGCGAAAGACACCGGCGCGAGGGTCAAAGCGGCGCCGGTCAATGCAGCGGCCAGAAAGCCGCGCCGGGAAGGGGAGAAAAAGACATTGTCGCCCGCATGGGCTTTGCATGGTGAAGTCACCCGCTCGATGATGCCGACGGTTACTGAACAGTAGGCAAAGCGAGTGAGAACGCCTCATGAAACCATGTCAGAAGCAAACCGTGTCCGACTAGTGGACCCGCTCAGCTTTGGCCCCTGCCGTAAGATCCATTTTCATCCCGCAGCCATCGGTCGTCTGGTGACAGTCGCCCTCGGCGCTTCGGCGGCCTTTGCAGCGGCGGATTCGCGGGAAAGGAATGCTCCGAGCTCACCGATGGTGCTCATCAGGGGCGCAGGGAAGACCACCGTGGTGTTCTTGTCCACGCCGATCTCCACCAAGGACTGCAGATTGCGCAGTTGCAGGGCCAAAGGGTGGGCCATCATGGTGTCGGAGGCCATACCAAGTGCTGCGGCGGCAAGGGACTCGCCTTCGGCGGCAATGATCTTGGCGCGCTTCTCACGCTCTGCCTCGGCTTGGCGGGCCATCGCGCGCTTCATGCTGTCCGGCAGTTGGATGTCCTTTAGTTCCACGAGGGTCACTTCGACGCCCCATTCCAATGTCAGTCCATCCAGAATCTGACGGATGTTGGCATTGATGACATCCGTTTCTGCGAGTGTCTCGTCGAGCGTGTGCTGCCCCACCACCTTGCGCAGCGTCGTTTGGGCGATTTGGTCAATCGCGGAGTAGACGTTTTCGATGGCGAGCACGGACTTGATCGCGTCCACCACCCGGAAATAGGCGACGGCGGAAATGTCCAGGCTGACGTTGTCCCGTGTGATGATCCCTTGGGATTGGATGGGCATGGTCACGATCCGCAGGGAGACTTTCCGCAGCCGGTCGACGAACGGGATGATGATCACGAGTCCCGGGGTCCTGAGGCCCTGGACCCTTCCGAGCCTCAACAGGACACCACGCTCGTACTGCGTGACAATGTGGACAGCCATCGAAAACCAGATGACCAGCAGGACAATCAAGACAATCAACCAGGTGATGGAGTTCGCTGTCATGGCCGCTCACCTGCTTCGCTGCTAGGTGCTGATACGTTCATGGCGGGGATCCTTCGGGGGTTGCAGTGTTGCTGAAGCGGGAGCCCTGATCCCGCGCGATGTGAAAGGAGCGCCCCAAGCGGGACGTTCCTTTCACCCTTGTGGACTAGACCCTTTCGCGGGTCCGGTCGATCACCGGTTCCGGATCGTTCGTGAACTCACGATGGCGGCGTGGGAATTCCCAGAACTTGAAGTCCTTGGCGTCCACCTTGGGCTCAGGGCGTTCCTCGGGTTCCCGTGAGGCATCTTTCCTGATGTCCCGCTGGAAATCCTTGCTGTACCCGTAGCACATCACTGACCTCCTTCTAGCGACTGCCCTTTAATCGTCCTCCCGATCGGGCATGCCGTCCACTTTCACGGCCTGTTCCGCATGTATGCACAATGGAGGGGTGAATTCCCCAACCGTCGCCCGGGACTCCGCGCCTACTTGCCGCCTTTTCGACCTGGAATCCATCGGGGCCGGGCTGGTCTTCGCAGACTCCTTGGGGGAACTCGCCCAGGCGTTGGCTGCAAGCGGATCCGTGGGAACCGCCGTCGTTCAGGCACCTCCGGGGACGGGAAAGACAACGCTTGTCCCGCCGCTGCTCGCGAACATCGCCGCCAGCGTGGCGAGCGGGGACGAAGGTCCCCGCATCGTGGTGACCCAACCACGCCGGGTCGCTGCCCGTTCCGCCGCACGGCGCCTCGCCGCCCTTGACGGCAGCCGCCTCGGTGACCGCGTCGGGTATACGGTGCGGGGAGAAAGCAAGACGAGCCCTGGAACCCTCATCGAGTTCGTCACTCCGGGGATCCTCTTGCGTCGCCTGCTCGCGGATCCGGGCCTTGAAGCGACAAGCGCCGTGATCCTTGATGAGGTCCACGAACGCGGCCTGGAGACAGACCTGCTGCTCGGAATGCTCATCGAGGTCCGTGAGCTGCGGGACGACCTCACCCTCGTGGCGATGTCGGCAACCCTTGACGCGCCACGGTTCGCTTCCCTGATCGGAAAGCACGACGGCGGCGGGCCGGCACCCGTCGTCGACTGTCCATCCGCGCTCCACCCCCTGACCGTCGACTGGGCGCCCGCGGCAGGTCCGCGGATGGACGGACGCGGCGTGACGCGCGCCTTCCTGGACCATGTGGCGGACACGGCCGCGGCGTCGTACACGGACACACTCGCAGCTGATCCGGACATCGACGCCCTGGTGTTCGTCCCGGGTGCGTGGGAGGTCTCCTACGTCGCTTCCCGGCTCCGTGCCCGCCGGGCTTCGAGGGTACCGGACGCGGAAGTATTGGAGCTTCACGGACAGGCAAGCCCGGCGGAACAAGACCGGGCTGTTTCCGGCCGGAATCCCGGCGACCCTCCCCGCATCATCGTCTCGACTGCGCTCGCCGAATCATCCCTGACAGTTCCGGGAGTGCGTTTGGTTATCGACTCGGGTCTGTCCCGGGAATTACGGCGTGATTCCAACCGCGGCATGTCCGGCCTGGTCACGGTCTCCTGCTCCCGCGCGTCCGCCGAACAGCGAGCCGGACGCGCGGCACGCCAAGGCCCCGGGCGCGTGGTCCGGTGCTACGAACAAAAGGCCTTCGCTGCCGCGCCAGCCCACCCCACACCGGAAATTGCGTCCGCGGACCTCACAGGCGCCGCGCTGGTCCTGGCCTGTTGGGGATCACCCGGTGGCAGGGGACTGGCACTTCCGGACGCCCCGCCGCAAGCCGCGATGGATGAGGCGATCGAAGTGCTCCGGGAACTCGGAGCGATTTCGCCGGACGGTCTTGCCACCGAGCTGGGAAAGACCCTGGCCAGGATTCCCGCTGACCCGCGCCTGGCCCGCGCCTTACTGGATGGCGCCGCCACGGTCGGTCATCGTACGGCTGCGGAAGCGGTCGCCCTCGTGGCAGGTGACCAGCGTGCTCCCGGAGCCGATTTGACGCGCCTCCTGGCCACGCTCCGGACCAGCAAGGATCCCGCGGCCAGGCGGTGGGCGGAGGATGTCCGACGGTTGGAGGCGATCGCGCGGCAGGAGACGTCCGCCGTCGCACCTTCCCCGCCCACGCCGGCAAGCTCGTCATCCCCGGCGAGCGCCGCTGAAGCCTTGGGGTTCGTCGTCGCGCTCGCGTTTCCGGACCGCGTGGCGCGCCGCGTTCCGGGGACGGGGCCTGAGCGCTACCTGCTGAGTTCCGGCACGCGGGCCGGCCTGCCATCCGGCAGTCCCCTCGCCCGGCACGAATGGCTCGCGGTGGCCGAAGTATCCCGCGCGGGCGGTCGGGATGCCGCAGGGACCGGTGCCGTCATCCGTTCGGCCGCGCCGGTGGCTGCGGACACCGCGGAGGCTGCCGCCAGCCATCTCCTCCTCGATACCGTGGAAGCAGAATTCACGCAGGGCAGGGTGACTGCCCGGCGCGAACGGCGACTGGGGGCGATCGTACTTTCGTCCACACCGGTGAGGCCCTCCCAAGACGAAGGACGCGCCGCCGTGGCGCGCGCCTTGGCAAAGGAGGGCTTGGGCACCATCGGGTGGTCGACGGCCGCGGATTCCTTGCGTCGGCGCCTAGCCTTGCTGCACCGCGAACTGGGTGCTCCTTGGCCGGACGTCTCCGAGCCGGCGCTGCTGGCCCGGCTGGACACCTGGCTGGCACCCGAGCTTGAAGCGCTCGCCGGAGGAGCGGGGACGAACGGGATCCACTTGACCGAACCGCTGCAACGGCTGCTGCCGTGGCCGGAGGCGGCACGTCTTGGCGAACTGGCGCCGGAATGGCTTGAGGTGCCGAGCGGTTCGCGGGTGCGAATCGACTATCCGGACGTGGCGGACGACGGCGGGCGGCCGGTAGTGGCGGTCAAGCTGCAGGAATGCTTCGGCTGGGCTGAGTCGCCCCGCGTTGCGGGCGGCCGGGTGCCTGTGCTGTTCCACCTGCTTTCCCCGGCCAGGCGACCGCTCGCCGTGACAGACGACCTGGCTTCCTTCTGGTCCGGCCCCTATGCGCAGGTACGGGCGGAAATGCGGGGCCGCTATCCGAAGCACCCCTGGCCAGAAGACCCCTGGACTGCGCCCGCCACGGCCAAGACCAAACGGAAGATGTGAGGCAGCAGGCGGCGGTTCCAGCGGTCTGAAAGGCATTCACAGGCTTCTTCTCTAGGATGCCACGGTGATGAACATGGAATTGCGTCCTGCTGACCTGGTCAACGATTGGTGGCAAGCCGTGCTGCGGGGATTCACCACGGCAGAGGTCCCGAGCATTTCGACGCCTGTTGTCTTGGGGATACTCGCTGCGGCCGTGGTACTGAGTATCCCGCGGGTCACATGGCGCTGGTTTGGCCTCTATGTGACCTTCGTGCATGAACTGGGGCATGCGTTCGCCGCCCTCATGACGGGGCGGGTTGTTCACGGGCTCCGGATTGGACTCGACCACTCCGGGCAGCTCCAGAGCAGCGGGCGCGGCAAGTTCGGCGCCGCCTGGTCCGGGTTCTGGGGCTATCCCTGCCCCGCGGTGGTGGGCGTTGCCCTCATCTGCTCGGTGTCAGCGGGACGATCGGGCGCGGCCATGTCCATCGGCGCGTTGGTCCTGCTGCTCGCGCTGATCTTTCTCCGGAATTTCACCGGTATCTTCGTCGCGCTCTGCAGCGCGGCGATCGCCCAGTTGCTCGTCATGTTCGCCAGTGCCTCCACGGTGAGCCACGTGGTGCTGGGGCTCGGCATCGCCCTGGAGGTAGGCGCGATTCGGGATTGGTTCAAGGTCGCATCAGTCCACACCCGGCGTCGGGACCGGCTCGCGTCCTCGGATGCCTACATTCTGGCCCGTTCCACCGGCGTGCCGTCGTTGCTGTGGCTCGTGGCTTTCGCAGTGGTCATCGGAGCAAGCGCGGCCTTGTCAGCTCGTGTGGTGTGGGGCATGCTCGCCTAGCGGCCGGCACCGGGGTTTCGGCACAGTCTGCCTGCCTTGCTCTTGCCGTGCGCCGGTGGAGGGTGTGGAATCGGTTAGCAAGGGACGCGGGGGACTCGGCTGCTATTCCAGGAGGTGCTCATGTCGGTGAAAGGCTCAGGCAGTGCAACGAAGGGGGCGAACCGGACCAACCCCGATCTTCGGCGCGCGGACCCTTCCTCGGCGGCGGCCGCGCGGCCCGAAAACATCCGCAATGTCGTCTTGATTGGCCGCTCGGGCGCGGGGAAGACAATGCTGCTCGAGTCTCTGCTCTACGCCTCCGGCGTCGTCACCCGCATGGGTTCGATCGTTGAAGGCACCACGGTGAGTGATTCGGAAGCAACGGCCATCCACCAGCAACGATCCATCGGACTCTCAGCAGCGCCGCTGGCTTTCGACGACATCAAAGTGAATCTCCTCGACACTCCGGGCTACGCCGATTTCATGGGCGAATTGCGTGCGGGGCTGCGCGCGGCGGACGCGGCGCTGTTCGTTGTGTCGGCCGTGGAGGGCTTCGACGCCGGAACCACCTCACTGTGGAACGAATGCGAGCGCGTCGGAATGCCCCGTGCAGTGGTGATCAGCCGGCTTGATCACCCGCGGGCGAACTACGACGCCGTCCTCGCCGAGTGCCGCGGAGCGTTCGGTGACTCGGTCCTGCCCCTTCATTTGCCGATGCGGAAAGATGACACAGTCTCCGGATTGCTCGGTCTGCTGTCGGGGTCGGTTTCGGAGTACACCGCCGGGGATCCACGACCCGCAGTTCGTCCCGCGACGAAGGAGGAACTAGCCAGCTCGGACGGTATCCGAGGTGAGCTGATCGAGGGCATCATCTCCGAGAGCGAGGACGAGACATTGATGGAGCGCTACCTCGGGGGAGAAGAGGTCCCCCTCGAGACCCTCGTGGAGGACTTGGAGACCGCGATCGTCCGAGGGACCTTCTTCCCTGTGCTGGCAAGCTCCTCGGCAACCGGAGTGGGCACGGCCGAGTTGCTGGAGGTACTCACCCGGGCGTTTCCGGCTCCCACGGAGCGGAACCTGCCCACGGTAACCGACCTGAGCGGGACGGAAGCCGCGCCCTTGACCTGCGATCCGGACGGCCCGCTCCTGGGCGAAGTGGTGCGGACTACCGTTGACCCGTTCCTGGGGCGTGTGTGCTTGGTCCGGCTCTTCTCGGGGACCCTTCGCGAGGACTCGGCCGTGCACGTAGGCGGGCACGGGCTGGCTGAAAGAGGCCACCCCGACCACGATAGCGACGAGCGGATCACCCACCTGTATTCGCCGTTGGGGTCCAGCCTTCGCCCGGTTCCGTTCGCAGTAGCCGGGGACATCTGTGCGCTCGCGAAGGTGGCGAGCGCCGAAACGGGAGACACCGTTTCCGCCCGCGAGGCTCCGCTGCTGGTGGAAACCTGGGACATGCCCGAGCCGTTGATGCCGGTCGCGATCGAAGCGGCCTCGCACGGCGATGAGGACGCACTGTCCAAGAGCCTGGCCAAAGTCGCGGCAGGAGACCCGACTCTGCGGGTCGAGCGCAACGCTGAAACACACCAGCTGGTCTTGTGGTGCATGGGGGAGGCGCACTCGGAGGCGGTCCTGGACAGGTTGCGCGAACAAGGAGTGAAGCTGCAAACGGTGGACGTCATCACGCCGCTGCGCGAGACATTTGCTACCCGGGCCACCGGCCACGGGCGCTATGTCAAGCAATCGGGCGGCCACGGGCAATACGCGATTTGCGATATCGAAGTGGAACCGCTTGACCGCGGGGCAGGATTCGAGTTCGTCGACCGGATTGTCGGCGGGGTGATCCCGGGAACGTATGTGGTTTCGGTCGAGAAAGGCGTCCGCGCGCAGATGAACAAAGGGGTGCGGGCCGGGTTCCCGGTGGTGGATATCCGGGTGTCTTTGGTCGGCGGCAAGACCCACAGCGTCGACTCTTCGGACGCGGCGTTCCAGGCCGCGGGCGCGCTCGCCTTGCGGGAGGCTGCCGCCGCGGGCAGCATCCAGCTCCTGGAACCGATATCGGCCGTGGCCGTCCTCGTCGCCGATGATCACGTAGGGGCCGTCATGAGCGATTTGTCCTCCCGCCGCGGGCGTGTCACGGGAACCACCTCCGTAGGCGGGGAAATTACCGAGATCAGTGCGGAAGTTCCGGAACAGGAATTGCTGCGGTACGCGATCGTGCTGCGGGGACTGACCGCCGGCAGTGGTCGATTCCGCCGCGAGTACTTGCGGCACGAGCCGCTGCCGCCGGGGATCGCTGTTGCCGCGAAGGCTTAATGCCTGCTTCTGCGGGTGGCTCAGCTGTTCTTGCGAAGGAATGCCGAGACCGGTGCAGCCAGGGACGCCCCGATGTCCGCCGCGCTCTTCTTGACCCCGGCGCGTTCAAAGGAATGGTTGCCACCGTCCCACCACTCGATGGAGGCGGTGGGGCCGATTCGGGCCACGACGTCTTCGAGGAGCTGCGGAGTCGCGAAGGTATCCCGGGTGCCTTGGAGGAACAGCATCGGCAGCGTGAGTCCATACAGGTGCTCGTCGCGGAGCTTCTCCGGTTTCCCTGGCGGGTGCAACGGGTAACCGAGGTAGACGAGTCCGGACGCGGGCATGCCCTCGGCGACGGCCATCGACGCCATGCGACCGCCGAAAGACTTTCCCGCAGCCCATTGAGGTTCGCCCTCTGAACGGGACGCCGCTAATTCCATGGCGGCTCGCCAGGCAGCGATCGCCGCAGGCGGCCGGTCGGGGAATCTCTTGCCGGCTTCCCGGTAAGGGAAATTGAAGCGCAAGGTCGCGACGCCGTCGTCGTTCAATGCGCGGGCGAGGCCTTCGAGGAAGGGATGCTCCATGCCCGCCCCGGCTCCGTGGGCGAGCACGAGGGTTGCGAACGGTTTGTCGGGCCGGGCGTAGATACCGGAAACCTGGGTGCCTTCAGTGTCTTCAGTGTCTTCAGTGTTTATCGTGTTTATCGTGATACGGGTTTCGGCGGCGTCCATGCTCACTCGAAGCGTGAGGGATCGCCGGTCCCGCGCCGCACCACTTCAGCCGTGCCGCTGGAGAAGTCCACCACGGTTGTGGGTTCCGCGCCGCAGTCGCCGGAATCGATCACCGCATCCACCAGGTTGTCCAAGCGTTCCTTGATTTCCCAGCCTTGGGTCAAGGGTTCTTCTTCGTCGGGGAGTAGCAACGTGCTGGATAGGAGCGGCTCGCCGAGTTCGGCCAGCAGGGCTTGGACGAAGTTATGGTTCGGAATCCGCACGCCCACCGTCTTTTTCTTGGGGTGCAGGAGCCTGCGCGGGACTTCCTTGGTGGCGGGCAGGATGAACGTGTAGCTGCCCGGGGTGACGGCCTTGATGCTCCGGAATACGTCGTTGTCGATCATGACGAATTGGCCAAGCTGCGCGAAGTCTTTGCAGACCAGTGTGAAGTGGTGCTTGCCGTCGAGCTGGCGGATCGAGCGGATCCGATCGAGGGCCTCCCTGTTGCCTATTTGGGCGCCGAGTGCGTAGCAGGAATCGGTGGGGTACGCGATCAGTCCGCCCGACCGCAGGATGTTCACCACCTGGGCAATTGCGCGTGGTTGAGGGTCCTGGGGGTGGACGTCGAAGAATCTTGCCATGCCATGAGCTTACGGGCACGCCGTACTTCAGGACAGGACATCCTTGCTCGTGAACTTGCCATAGGCCACAGCGCCGGCAGCCACGATGTAGCCCGCCTGCAGTAACGCGTTGTCCCCGAAGCTCGTCCAGGAGATGGGTTGGCGCAACAAGTCTGCGAAACCGAGCCAGTAGTGGCTGAACAGCCACGGGTGCAGCCAGTCCAATTGTGGTAGATTGTCGGCCACCTGCGACACCACGGACAGCACAACGGTTGTTGCCATGGCTCCGACAGGGACGTCGGTAAAGGTGGAGATTGCCAGCCCGATAGCGGAGAGCCCGAGCAACGACACGGCAATATAGGCAGAGATCAGCAAGGAACGCACCACGGATTGCCCGACGTCGATCGTGTCGCCGGAGAGCAGCGTGACGGGACCCACCGGGAAGAGTGCGACGCCGGCCAGCGCACCGGCGGCGGCCACCGTCAGGGTTGCTGCCAGGCAGAACACCACCGCGGCTGCGTATTTGATGAGCAACAACCGCATTCGTCCCGCCGGCGCCACGAGCAAGTATCTGAGCGTGCCGAGATTCGCCTCTCCTGCAATCGTGTCGCCCGCCACTACCCCGACCGTGAGGGGCAGAAACAAGGGAACGGAAACGATCATCGCCGTCACGCCGACGAAGAGCCCGTTTTGGGTGATGCGGTCCAGGAACGGTGGCCCGCGACCCGGAGCGACGGGATGCGAGCTCAGCTTGACCGCAGCGGCAATGAGGACGGGAATCGCTGCGAGCGCCAGCAGCATGGCCCATGTCCGCAGCCGTCTGAACAGGACCGAGAGCTCCGAGGCCAGGAGCGACCACGAGCTTGATGGCCGGGCGCCTGAAGGCCCGGCGCCGGGCGTGCCCGGGAAGGGTTCGGTTCCGCGTTCAGCCAGCAATGTCGAAGCCCTCTCCGGTGAGCGAGACGAAGCGCTCCTCCAGGCTGGCGTTTTCCACGCCGAATCCCCGGACCCGGACGCCGTCCGACACGAGGGCAGCCACAATGTCCTCGGGAACCACACTGCTGCCCGGCGGCCCGGTGCTCACGAGGCTCTGGCCATCGGGACCGGACGAGCCGGAAGGAGCTGCTGACAGTTCCGGCCGCAAGCCCAAACGGGACAGGACGCGGACAGCGGCCTCAACATCGGGCGTATGGAGTCGGATCGTGGCCTTTCCCGCGGCGCGGAGATCGTGGAGGGTTCCTTGCGCCACGAGTTTGCCTACACTCATGACGCCTACATGTGTGCACATCTGCTCCACTTCCGCAAGGAGATGGCTGGAAACGAACACTGTGGTGCCACCGTCCGCTAGGGAACGGACGAGGCTCCGCACCTCGCGGGTCCCTTGTGGATCAAGGCCGTTGCTTGGTTCGTCCAGGACGAGCAGTTCCCTCGGCCGCAGCAGGGCGTGGGCGATCCCCAGGCGTTGTTTCATCCCGAGGGAGTAGGCGCGGACCTTCTTGCCTGCAGCGTGTGTCAACCCCACCCTCTCGAGGGCCTCCTCCACGCGTGCCGCCCGGGTCCGGCGGGAAGCGTGCAGATCGGCGCTGTCCAATCGCCGAAGATTCGCGGCCCCGGACAGGAAAGGGTAGAAGGCCGGTCCTTCCACCAACGAGCCGACGTGGGGCAGGACTGTTGCCAGGTGGCGCGGCATTTCGCCGCCAAGCACCCGGATGTGGCCACTCGTGGCGGCTGCCAGACCAAGCAGTAGGCGGATGGTGGTGGTCTTGCCCGAGCCGTTGGGACCGAGGAATCCAAAGACCGAACCATGGGGAACTGCCAAGTCGATTCCGTCGACGGCGTCCCGGTGGCCGAAGCGCTTGCTGAGGCCTTGTGTTTCTATCGCCAGTTGCGCTGGCGGGGATCCCTCCGTCATGAGGCGGCGGCTGCGGCCTGCAACCGCTCAAGTGGCACCATTCCCGCGAAGATGCGGCCGTCGTCGAGCATCAAGACACTCACCAAGCTGGTGGTCAGCGCCCGGCCTCCCGGCACGGCCTGGCTAAGCTGGGCCGTCATGGGAGCGGCACGGACGTCGGTGGGCATGGTGCCTGCGGGCAACGCGACTACCGCGTCCCAGCCGCTGCCTGTGATCGACGGCTGGCCTGTTGCTGCTTTGGTTTGCGGCCCCTGGCCGGTCTTGTCCGGGAATGCACGCATTTGCGGGGTTGCTTTCTCCTCCACTGCGGCACCGCGCGGCGGGGTGAAACTGAACAAGCCGGCGTCGGGCGTTGACAGGCTCACGTCGGTGAAGGCGATCGAGAAGGCCGCTGCGGCCTGGCCCCGGGCCCTGACGTCGACGCCGAGCGGCAGTCCGGAGGCGGAGTCGACGGCGATGGTCACGGATTCGACGAGTGTCCCGGTGCTGCGCGGCTTGATCACCAGCTGGTAGGCGGTGCGGCCGGCCACCGTGGTTCCTTCTCCTACGGTCACTTCGGTGCTCGGCCCGACTGCGGCGAGGAAGTGCTGCGCGACGACGTCAGGTGTGGTCACTCCGGGAGTTGCCGGAGAGTGCAGGGCCGGGCCCGGTTTTGGCTCCACGGGCAGCGTCATATGCGCAGCACTGTTGTCGGCCGAGTTGTAGAGCCAGAGATTGGTGCCATTGCGGACGAGGTCACGCTCGGCGAGCATGTCCATCACTTGGAACCTGGCCTTGGCAGGGCCGTCCATGTAGACCCGGGCCGTGTGTGAACCGCTCAATAACTCGATGACGGAAGCCGGGCCCTGGGTGGCAACCGGTCCAGTGGAGGGGAATTGGGGGAGTCCCAGATCGGAGTTCTGTTGAAGCGTTCCGGACAAAGCACGGACGTCAGAGCGGGCGATCATTGCGATGACTTCTTCGGCCGTTTTATTCGGCAGGCTCGTCGCAGCTCCCGCTTGATATGAACCAGCCAGGGCCGCCGCAGCAAGGGCTAGGGGAACCATAGCGGCGGGCAACCAACGCAACCAGACGCGGGTCATGGCAACCTCGCGAACCATCCACTACAGGGGAAGTTCATGATTCAAGACTACTCCTGGTGCCCGGGGTGATCACGTGCTTCCTCAAGGTAGGAGTCCTGGCCGGTCTATGCAGGAATCCGCAGGGAGCACGAACTAAGCCCGGCCCGGCCAGCTTCTGCTTCCATGTGCCGGCCGGACTCCCGAAAGAAGCCCAAAATCCGTTCCGCGGCTACATCTTCAGGGTGGTCCGAACGAATTCCGCACTAGGCCTTGCATAGGCGGCCCCGAGGCGCTCGAACAAAGCGATTCCGGCCATGCCGGGCCAATCCTCGGGAAGGAATTCCGCAGGTAGCCCTGGATCGAGGTAGGGAATGATCCGCCAGCGGTCGATACACCGGACATATCGGGCAAATGTTCCGGCGGAGGGCCTAGGAGAGGCTCCGCACGGGCCCCCGGCATCGGCCGCTGAGCCATGATGCCCGATGAAGTCGCGATGCAGCTCTGCCACGGCCTCCAAATCCCACCAGGCCGCGGCCGCGTCGCGGAGGCTGCCGCCGACCAAGGGGGTCTCCGTGACGAACACCGTAGCCAGGGGGCGCAACTCGAGGTCCGCCAGGATCTCCTCCACTTCCTCGCGGAGCGAATCCGGGCAGATCCACAGGCCGGCTGCCACCGTGCCGCAGCCAATCCAGTGCAACCTCCGCCGGAGTTGGTGCCGCTTTTCCCGCTCGGTTTCCGGGATGGAAAAGGAAATCAGGCACCAACTGTCTACGGGTGACATGTGGCGGGGGTTGAAGATCCGGCGGTCCCCGCGGGCAAGCATCGCTGCGGCGCCGGCGGTGACCGCGAAGCCGGGAAAACCGAGACGCAGCTGAGGAAGGATGATGTCTTTTTTCTTCAAGCGGGATAATGCCGTCCGGGTTACAGCCGCGGTAACCCCGAGGGCCTCCATGAGGGCGATGATGTGCCTGGTGGACATCCATCCGCCGGCCTCACGCAGGTACAAGCCGATGACCGTGCGTAGCAACGACGTGGTGCTTCCCGGCCGGGAGTCCATGTCGTCAAGGACAGCACTCACAAGAGTTCGGCGAGGGCGTCACGGATGGCGGTTACGCCCAGCTCAATCTCGGCAAAACTGGTGCTGAGCGGCGAAAGGCCGATCCGCAGACCGTGCGGCGGACGGAAGTCCGGGATGACGCCCTGCTCCCACAGTTTCTGTGTCACTTCGCCGAAGAGGGGATGGTCGACCGTGACGTGGGAGCCCCGCTCCTCCGTGTTGCGCGGGCTGACAATCTCGGCGCCGAGCGGGACCAGCATCTCCTCAGCCAAGGCGACTGCGTACTCGGTGAGCTTGATGGATTTCTCCCGGACGGCATCCATGCCGACTGACGCGATCAGTTCCACCATGTCCTTGAGCGGCTGCATGGCGAGCACTGAAGGAGTGCCGGTGATGAAGCTCCGAATGCCTTTGGCCGGCTGGTAGCTTTCCGTCATGCCGAAGGGGTTGTCGGCCCCCATCCAACCCCAAATGGGTTGTTGCAGGCGGTCCTGCTGCGATGCGTTCACATAGGCGAAGGCGGGGGAGCCCGGGCCGCCGTTGAGGTATTTGTAAGTGCAACCCACCGCGAGGTCTACGCCCCAGGCGTCCAGTTCGACGGGAACTGAACCCACCGAATGGCACAGGTCCCAGAGCATGAGCGCCCCGGCGTCCTTCACCATGGTAGTGATCGCCGCGGCATCGGCGAGGAAACCGGAACGGTACGCTACGTGGCTGAGCACGACGACGGCGGTCCGCTCGCTGAGCAGGCCCTCTAAGTCCGTGGTCCGGACACCGGAGGCCGGGTTGGAAGCGAGCCACTTGATGGTGGCGCCCTTTTCGGACGCGATGCCCTCGATGATGAAACGGTCGGTGGGGAAGTTGTCCCGGTCCACCAAGATCTCGTTGCGGTCCGGCTGCGCATCCACTGCTGCGCGGATGAGCTTGTAGAGCATCACCGACGTGGAGTCACCCACGGTGACCTGGCCGGGAGCCGCGCCCAGGGTGACGACGCCGATCCGGTCACCGACTGTGGTGGGCTCGTCCATCCATTGTTCGTCCCAGCCCCGGATCAGGCGGCTGCCCCAGGCGTCCTCGACGAACGAAGCCAGCTTGGTCGAAGTGGCCTTGAGAGGGCGCCCGAGCGAGTTCCCGTCCAAGTAAGCGGTGAGCTGGCCGTCTGCCGGGGAATAAAAGGCCTCACGCTGCTCGGCGAGGGGATCGGCGGCGTCGAGTTCTGCCGACGTCGGCCGTTGCGTTTGCTGCGCGCTGTTCATGTCTCTCCTGAAGGAAACTGATGGGGTTGCTGGACGTGCTGGCTTGGCTGGAATTGCTGTTCAGTTGCCGATTTCGGTGCGGACGGCGTAGAGCTCCGGGAAGAAGGTCAAGCCAAGGGCCCGCTTGAGGAAGTCGACGCCTGAGGAGCCGCCCGTGCCCACCTTGAATCCGATGGTTCGCTGCACCGTACGCAAGTGGCGGAAGCGCCAGGTCTGGAAATTGTCCTCGATGTCCACGAGGTCTTCGCATGCCTCGTAGAATCCCCAGGGGGTGTCTTCCGATTCGTAGATCTTTTGGAAGACGGGGACTAGCTCCTTCTGGAACGTCCACGGTTCGCTGGTGTCCCGTTCCAGGATTTGAGGGGGAACGGCGTAGCCGGCCCGCGCGAGGACTGCGAGGAAGGCATCGTAGAGCGTCGGCTCCTCCAAGAGGGTGCTGAGCTGGCTGTGCGCTGCCGGATCGCTCTCGAAGACCCGGAGCATGTCGCGGTTCTTATTGCCCAGCAGGAACTCTACGCCGCGATACTGGTGGGACTGGAACCCTGACGAGCTGCCCAGGAAGCGCCGGAATTCGGAGTACTCGCGCGGTGTCAGGGTGCCAAGGACTGACCACTGTTCCGTCATGGTCCGCTGGATCGCCTTGACCCGTGCGATGCATTTCAGGGCCTTGGCAAGATGGTCCGCATCAAGGAGCCGGCGGGCTTCAAGGAGCTCGTGCAGGACGAGCTTGAGCCATAGCTCGCTCGTTTGATGCTGGATGATGAACAGCAATTCGTCATGGTGTTCAGGGGTACTCAACGGGTGCTGGGCCGTCAGCAGGCGGTCAAGGTCCAGATACCCGCTGTAGGACATGGCCTGGCTGAAGTCGGTACGGACCGAATCCTCGATGTGCCTGATGCTTTGGGCGGAGTGGCCCGTTGGTTTTTCCATGTCTTGAGCGTATCAGTTATGTGACGGGCGTCAATATAGTGAATTTATGAAAAGCCTTGGTTGTTGCGAGTCTTCCTAAGGTTCCTTTTTGTTGCCTGAGTGAACCGCTCGCGAGGTCTATACGTTGTAAAATCGGCAAGGGGGTATGCGGGCTCCAGGAGGCTCCATGTACCAGCAGACAGTCAGCATCCGAGATATATCAGCAGGCAGTCAGCATTCGGAGGTAGTTGGACCAGAACACCGCCTCGGTATCGAACAAAGTGCGCTTCAAGCGCACACAAAACTTCGAGGCCGGGACCTCATAGTGCAGAAATACGGGGGATCCTCCGTGGCCGACGCGGCAGCCATCAAGCGCGTGGCCGGGCGGATCGCTGAGACCCGGGCGGCCGGACACCCCTTGGTGGTCGTGGTGTCGGCAATGGGCGACACCACCGACGAACTTCTTGACTTGGCAGTGTCCCTGAGTCCCAGTCCTCCCGCAGACGAGCTTGACACCTTGCTGACCACCGGCGAGCGGATCTCGGTGATGCTCTTGGCGATTGCATTGTCGGACCGGGGGGTTCCGTCCCGGACTTTCAGCGGAAAGAAAGCCGGACTGGTTACCGACGGCGTCCACGGTAAGGCACACATTGTCGACGTCGACCCGCGCCGTATCCGCGCATGCCTGAAGCGCGAAGAAGTTGCCATCGTGGCCGGGTTCCAGGGAAAAGGGCTCAAGAAGAAAGGGGTCACCACGCTGGGCCGGGGCGGTTCAGACATCACTGCGGTAGCCTTGGCCGCCGCCTTGGGTGCCGGGATGTGCGAAATCTACACCGACGTGGACGGCGTTTACACCGCGGACCCCCGCGTCGTTCCCAAGGCACAAAAAATCGACGTCATTTCAAATCCGGCAATGCTGGAACTGGCTGCCTCCGGCTCCAAGGTGCTGCATCCCAGGGGCCTCGAGTATGCCAGCCGGTTTGGCGTCCCCCTCCATGTGCGCTCTTCATTCAGCCGTGCAGGGGGAACACTGGTCATGCCCGTTCAGGACCATGGACCCGGCCGTGACCATAAGCCGACATGGGACCATAAGCCCGACTGGGACAGGGTTCCGGTTGTGGAGCAGCCAGTGGTCTCCGCGGTTGAGTGTGACTCGTCGATGGCGATGCTGACAGCGGTGGGAGTAGCAAACGTAGCCGGAAAGTCCGCCGAAATATTCAGGATTCTTGCGGATGAGCATGCCTACGTCAGCATGGTCGTCCAGAACGCGTCGTCCGGGAATGCAGGTGGAAGCGATATTTCCCTGGCACTGGCCCGCCGTGACGCGCACCGTGTGCGGTCGGCGCTCTCCGCATCCCAGGTGGCCATTGGCTTCCGCGGACTTCACTACGACGACGAAGTCGGCAAGTTGTCGCTGATCGGGCTGGGGATGCGCACGGATGCCCAGGTATTTTCCCGGCTCTTCAAAGCCCTGTCGGACGCCGGCGTCAACATCGAGCTGATTTCGACGTCGGACATGTGCATCGATGTCACCATGCGGGCGGCCGTGCTTGAGGACGCGAGGCGCGCCGTTCGGTCAGCCTTCGGGCTGGAGTATGCCGGGGAGGAGGCCGTCACTGCGACTTAGCGGGGCCGCAGCGCCGGCTCCCCCTTCTCCCCGTGGCCAAGAGGAACGAACCGCGGGAAGCGCTCAGTCATGGATCCGCCTTGCGGATCCATGGGATAAGGACCTATTGCCATGAACACTCTCCCGCAGCAGGCAACACTGACCTCGGCGCACGTCACCGGACCCCTCCCAGGACCCAGATCCGCCGAAATGTTGGCGCACCAGGAACGCGCCGAGTCCAGTGCCAGGACCTACCCGCGGCATCTGCCCATAGCGATCGCCGAAGGCCAAGGGGCCTTTGTCCGGGACATGGACGGCAATGTCTTCATCGATTTCCTGTCCGGCGCCGGAGTTTTGTCCCTTGGCCACAGCCATCCCGAACTGGCTGACGTTGTCGCCGGTCAGGTGCACAGTTTGAGCCATGGACTTGATTTCCCGACACCGGCGAAAGACGCCTTCACGAGGGCACAGCTGTCGATGCTCCCCGGGGACTCGCCGACAGGATGAAGATCCACTTCTGCGGACCGACTGGTGCGAATGCCGTGGATGCTGCCATCAAATTGTGCAAGACGGCTACCGGGCGCGCGGACATTGTGTCGTTCCAAGGAGGGTTTCATGGCAGCAGCGCCGCGGGCATGGCGTTGACCGGGCTCGTCGAACAGAAGCGCCCGGTAGCGAACGGGATGCCCGGAGTGCACTTCTTCCCGTTCTCCTACTGCTCCCGGTGCCCGGTTGGCCTGCACCGGGCGACGTGTTCAACCAACTGTGTCCAGTTCCTCGAAAATTCCCTCAAGGATCCCCTCGGAGGCATTCCCCTTCCTGCGGCCGTCATTATGGAAATGGTCCAGGGCGAGGGCGGGGTTGTCCTGGCGACGACGGAATTCGCTCAAACCGTGCGCAGGGTGACCCGGGAGCTGGGGATTCCGTTGATTATCGACGAGATCCAGACCGGGTGCGGCCGTACCGGGACGTGGTTCGCGTTTGAGCAGTTCGGAATCGAGCCGGACGTCATCATCGCTTCCAAGGCCCTCAGCGGAATTGGCCTCCCCGTTGCGCTGATCATCTACAGCAAGGAACTGGACTGCTGGCTCCCCGGCGCGCACACGGGCACGTTCCGAGGAAACCAGCTCGCCTTCGCGGCGGGAGCCGCAGCGGTAGAGGTTATCCGGCGCGACGATGTTCTCGGCAACGTACGCAGGCGCGGGGAGCAGATACGCCGGCTATTGAGTCCTTTGGCCGTCAATCCCTGGGTGCGCGAGGTTCGCGGCCGCGGCCTGATGTGGGGAATCGAACTCGCCGATCCGGAGACAGGCCGCCCGGCAGGGGACATGGCCCGTGCAGTTCAACTCAGCGCCCTCGAGCTGGGCCTGATTCTCGAATGCGGTGGCCGGGACGACGCCGTGGTCAGGCTCCTTCCCCCGCTGAACATCACGGAAGAGCTCGTCGAGGCCGCATGCAAGCTCCTACTGGCCGCTATTACCGAACAAAGTTCCAGGGCGGGTCAAGCGGCTCTTGACAAGCAAGCGGCTCTCGCCGCCAACAAGACAACAGGCGAAGCGGCCCCCTAGGGCCAGGACACCGAGACTGCATTGGGAGCGAAGCGTGGGAAGACATGTGGACCAGGGCAGGACCCCCAGCAAAGCGCCCACAAGCGCCAGGCTCAAGGCACACCCCAGGGACAGGACCTTGGTGCTGGTAGGCGCAGAGCGGGGCACCTCCTCCACCCCGAGGGGTGCCGAAGAGCGCCTTGAGGAGCTCTTCGAAGAACGATGCGACCGGCAGCAAGCCGAAGGCCGCCGTGGCCATCCCGCCGTGGACACAGCGGATGGACCGCTGAGATATGAAGAAATCGACGTCCGGGCGAACCGGCTCGCCCGCTTCCTCCTGGCCCACGGGGTCAGCCCGGGCGACAGAATCGCACTGCTCTTTGACGACGCGGTGCGGTCCTACATCTGCATGCTGGCCGTCCTCAAGGCCCATGCCGTCTACGTGCCCCTCGACCCGGCGTTTCCGTCGGACAGAATTTCCTATATTGTCGCCGACTCCGACGTAGCCATGGTCCTCACGGAATCCCGCCTCGCGGACACTCTCCTGCCTGATGCTGCGGCTCGCGCGATGTACCTGGACAAAGCGGACCGGGAAATTTCAGCGTTCGCCCCGTCCCGCTTGGACTGGCCCGCGCCTACTAGCTCGGCCGACGGCCTTGCCTACATCATTTACACCTCGGGCTCCACCGGAAGACCAAAGGGGGTAGCCATATCCCACGCGAGCATCTGCCACTTCGTGAGGGTCGCCGCCGACACCTACGGCTACAACGCAGATGACCGGGTTTACCAGGGCATGACCACGGCATTCGATTTCTCGGTGGAGGAGATCTGGGTGCCTTGGATGGTGGGGGCCACCTTGGTCCCAAGGCCGCCCGGGAACAACCTTCTCGGCGCGGATCTTGCGGAGTTCATCAGCGCCCGGAACATCACGGCACTCTGCTGCGTACCCACCCTGCTCGCCACCCTTGACGACGAGGTGCCCGGTCTTCGGTTCCTCCTCGTCTCCGGCGAGGCATGTCCCGCCGACCTGGTGGTCCGTTGGCACAGGCCCGGGCGGCGCTTCTTGAATGTCTACGGGCCTACCGAAGCGACCGTGACAGCCACCTGGGGCACGGCGGAGCCCGGCAGGCCCGTGACCCTGGGCAAACCTTTGCCCGGCTATTCGGCAGTCATCCTGGACCCCGTCGAGGACCGTGCACTGCCTCACGGGGAGCTGGGCGAAATCGGACTGGCCGGCATCGGGCTCGCCCAGGGCTACATCAACCGGCCCGAACTCACCGAAAAGGCCTTCATTCCCGATTTCCTCGGCTTGGAGGACAACCCCTCCCACCGCATCTACCGCACCGGCGATCTTGGCAGGTTCAACGAGCGCGATGAGATCGAATACCACGGCCGGACTGACACGCAGGTAAAGGTCCGAGGCTACCGGGTCGAGCTCAGCGAGATCGAGAACGTGCTTTTGCAGATGCCGGGCATGGGGGTGGCCGTCGTCAAGACCTGGGAACCCGAGCCGGGCATGACGGAACTTGTTGCCTACTACACGATGTACGAAGGCGCAGCAAGAGTGGAGGGAATCGAAATCCGGACGTGGCTGGGCGAAAGACTCCCGGCGTACATGGTGCCGGGCTATTTCCAGTACCTCCGGAGCATGCCGGTGATGGTCAGCGGGAAGGTGGATCGCAAAAAGCTTCCGAATCCCAG
This sequence comes from Arthrobacter methylotrophus, assembly GCF_039539965.1. Classification (NCBI taxonomy): domain Bacteria; kingdom Bacillati; phylum Actinomycetota; class Actinomycetes; order Micrococcales; family Micrococcaceae; genus Arthrobacter; species Arthrobacter methylotrophus. The sequence goes on from NZ_BAABED010000001.1 coordinate 1,458,100, forward strand.
CGGTCCACGCGCAATCAGTACAGACTTCGCCGACACGAGCCCGGCAACGGCTACGGAGCAGATCCTCGCCCCGGCCTTGGCTGCGGCCCTACAGCTCACGTCAGTCTCCGCCACGGCCAACTTCTTCAACGACCTCGGCGCAAACTCCCTGCTGATGGCGCATTTCTGCGCGAACGTCCGCAAGGAAGCACATTCCCCGTCCGTCTCGATGCGCGATGTCTATGCCCATCCGACCATCGCTGCTTTGGCGGCCGCCCTGGACGCCAATGAAACGAGGTTGTCCCCAGCCCGCGCCGACGACGGCTCGGAAGCCGCGGCGGTGCCCTTCCTCCGTGTCGGGACAGGCCAGTACGTCTTGTGTGGGGCCTTGCAGGCAATCGCCGCGCTGGCCTACGCCTACGTGGCGGTCCTCATTCCTTTCGCCGGCCAACAATGGATTGCGGCGTCCCGGCAGCCCATCGACCTCGTGGCGCGCTCGGCCGGCGTCGGCTCACTGGCGTTCCTCGTACTGGCCATCCTGCCCGTCGGGCTGAAGTGGGTCCTCATCGGCCGTTGGAAGGCCCGAGAGTTCCCCGTCTGGTCCCTGAGCTACTTCCGCTTTTGGTTCGTGAAGACCGTCATTAACACGAGCCCCATCCGCATGTTTGTCGGGACACCGGTCTTCCCCTTGTACCTGAAGGCATTGGGGGCCAAGATCGGCCCCCGGGTCACGGTCCTCTCCTCAAAGATTCCGGCCTGCACCGATTTGCTGACGGTGGGCGCGGACACGGTCATCAGGAAGGACTCCACGTTCAACTGCTACCGGGCCCACGCCGGCCGGATCCAGACGGGGTCCGTGACCCTGGGGCGCAACGTTCTGATCGGCGAGCAGTCCGTGCTGGACATCGATACAGTCATGGGCGACGACGCCCAACTGGGACACAGCTCGTCACTGCACCGATTCCAAAGCGTTCCCCCTGGCTCCATCTGGAACGGCTCGCCGGCCCAGCCCGCTGGCACAGGCTTCCGCCGTGCGGGGCAGGCCAACAGCGGAACGCGCCGTCGGGTTAGCTTCAGCTTCTGGACGGTCGTCATCCACATGGTGGTGTCATCCGCCGCACTCGCGGCTCTCGACGTCGTACTCGCCTCGCTCCCTTCGGGCGATACAGACCCGACCCGGCTCAGCTTCTGGGCGACGCTCCTGTTGCTCTCGTTCATCGTTCTCTTCGGCAGCATCGTCACCGCCTTCGTCCTTGCAGCCACCGTTCCCAGGCTGCTGGCGCTCGTGCTCGTCCCTGGCAAGGACTACCCGCTCTATGGCGCCCGCTTCGGACTTTTCCGCACCATGCAGCGGCTGACCAACCTCAAGGAACTCCTTAAACTGACCGGCGACAGCTCCATGATCGTGCACTACTTGAAGCTCTTGGGCTACAAACAACCGAACATGGTGCAGACCGGCTCCAACTTCGGTGTCGGGCTCAAGCATGACAGCCCCACCATGATTACTGTCGGCACCGGCACCATGGTCTCGGACGGTCTCTCCATCATCAACGCCGACTACTCGGACACGGCGTTCCGGCTCTCGCCTGCCGCCATCGGGACCAAGAGCTTCTTTGGTAACAACATTGCCTATCCCGCCGGGGCTGCCGTGGGCGACAACTGCCTGATCGGGACCAAGACGATGGTGCCGCTGGAGGGTCCGCTGCGCCAAGGGGTCGGCCTCCTGGGGGCGCCGCCGTTTGAAATCCCGCGGACCGTGGACCGCGACAGCACCTTTGATCGGTTCAGGACAGCCGATGAACTGCGGCGCCGCCTCCCGGCAAAGAACCGGCACAACGCCGTGACAGTGGCCCTCTATCTCCTTGCCCGCTGGGTCGAGCTGTACGTGATCCTCCTCGCGGCGTGGGCAACGCAGACCCTGTTGCCCAACGCAGGGGGCATCGGCGCCTTGGCGGGGCTGGGGGCCATGATCGTGACCACGAGCGTTCTGACAATCCTCGTGGAGCGGGCATCCCTGGGCTTCGGAAGACTTGCCCCCGTGCTCTGCTCGATCTACGAAGTACCCTTCTGGCGGCATGAACGATTCTGGAAGCTCAGTGCCGGGGGAGTCGTGCAGATGTTCAATGGGACACCGTTCAAACCGGTGATCTGGCGACTGCTGGGGGTCCGCATGGGCAAGAAGGTCTTCGACGACGGCTGTGGGATTCCCGAAAGGACTCTCGTCACCATCGGAGACCACTGCACCCTCAATGCCAACTCCGTCGTGCAGTGCCATTCCATGGAGGATGGCGCGTTCAAGCTGGATGCGATCTCTGTCGGCACCGGGTGCACCCTGGGGGTGGGCGCATTCATCCATTACGGCACCACCATGCACGATGGCTCGGAACTCGAAGCCGACTCGTTCCTCATGAAGGGCGAGGACGTCCCGGCAGGGGGTATCTTCGGCGGCAATCCTGCGCGCGAATTGACCCGGCAAGCCGTACTGCGCTGACACCAGCGTTTGCCTTACGCTGGCCTTGTTGGCACGTCCGGGAGGGGGCTGCATGACAACCGTGAGGGTGTCGCTGTACCTCGATGTCGACGGCGTCGTGAATCCTTTCGGTCCCATGGGCTTCACGGATTGGGGTACTGAGTGGAAGATCGCTGACGCCGGAATATTGGAGGTGGTGTATGCGGCCGAATTGGTTGAAGGGCTCAACCAGCTCGCCGTCCACCCCGCAGCGAGGTTCGTCTGGCTGACCACGTGGCAGCGGCTGGCCCCGGAGTTCCTGTGCCCGGCAATCGGCCTCCATGGTGAGCATTGGCCGGTGCTGACCAGCGACGGCTGGGACATGAGTGCCGATTGGTGGAAGCTGGATGTTTTGCAGAGGGACGTCCAAGAGTCCGGAGTCGATCGCATCGTATGGATGGATGACCAGCTGGCCCATGAAGCCGCGGCCCGATCCTGGGTCGAATTCCTCGGCAGCCGTGTGCTTTGGATCTCACCAGACCCGCGGCGGGGCCTCTCCCGGAGCGAGATAGCGGCGGTTCGACAATTCCTGGGATAAATTCGGTGTTTGGCCATGCCGTCATTGGCACGTAGGATTCATAAGGTTTCAGACCGCCCTATTGAATTCCGCCAGTGAAGTCATATGAACATTTGCTGAACTGTGCACGGCGGGCCCGGGGGAGTGGAACTGCGCATCGTCGACTCTGCAGATTGGGCACTAGGTGGGAATCACCTTCATGGTCGCGCTTGTTATAGCGCTGGCCTTATTTTTTGACTTCACCAACGGGTTCCACGACACGGCGAACGCCATGGCCACTCCAATCGCAACGGGGGCCATCAAGCCCAAGACGGCTGTTGCCCTGGCCGCGGTCCTCAACCTCGTAGGCGCGTTCTTGTCGACCGAAGTGGCGAGGACCATTTCCGGAGGCCTTATCCGTGAAGGCACGGACGGTATCCACATCACCCCCGAGATCATCTTCGCCGGACTGATGGGAGCCGTCCTGTGGAACATGTTTACTTGGCTCAAGGGGCTGCCGTCGAGTTCTTCCCACGCGCTTTTCGGCGGCCTGATAGGTGCGGCGATCGTTGGCATCGGCTTCCATGCCGTCAACTTCGATACCGTGCTCCAGAAGGTCATTCTTCCGGCCGTCTTCTCCCCGCTGCTCGCCGGTGCCGTGGCCTATCTGTGTACCAAACTGGCCTACGCCCTGACGTCCCGGCACGACCCCGAAACCGGTGACAAGCTGGCCCAGAAGCGCGGCGGATTCCGCACCGGCCAGATCTTCACCTCCAGTCTTGTAGCCTTGGCCCACGGCACCAACGACGCTCAAAAGACCATGGGGATCATCACCCTCGTCCTGATCGCCGCCGGAACCCAGCCCGCCGGCAGCGGCCCGCAGCTCTGGGTCATCGGTGCCTGCGCACTCGCCATCGCCATCGGAACCTACGCTGGCGGCTGGCGCATCATCCGGACCATGGGCTCCGGGCTGACCGACGTCAAGCCGGCCCAAGGTTTTTCTGCGGAGGCCAGCACCGCCTCGGCGATCCTTGCGTCTTCCCATCTCGGCTTCGCGCTGTCCACCACGCAGGTGGCCTCCGGTTCGGTCATCGGCTCGGGACTCGGACGTAAAGGCACGACGGTCCGCTGGGGAACAGCGGGTCGTATCGCCACTGGCTGGCTCTTCACCCTCCCCGCCGCCGCCATCGTGGGCGGCCTGACCGCTTTCCTCATCGGAACCGGCTCCGTCGGCGTGGCGATCGCCGCGATCGTGGGCACCGGCGTCGTCGTCTACATGTTCATTTACTCGAGGAAGTCGCACGTGGGCCACCACAACGCGGTGGAAGTCGAGGAGGCCGGCACTGCCGTCCGCTTCCGCAAGAAGCAGACTGTTAAACAAAGTCTGGGCAAGAGCAAAAGTAAGGACATCCAGGCATGAAGTGGTTGGAACTGGTGCAGGTCGCCGGGGCGACCCTGGTGGCGGCAGTGGTATTGGTAGTGCTGTACTCGCTCGGTGTTCGCCTCACTGCCATCGCGGGCGACGCCCGGCAGAAGTCACCGGGCCTGGTCCGGTCCTTTGCCTATCTTTGTTTCATAGCGTGCGGAATCGCGGTGCTTTTCGGGATCTATCTGATCGTCCCGTACTTCACGAAGTAGCTGGGAACCCCGCGGCCGAATGAGTAGGGTGGGGCCATGTCGGAATTCCAGTACTACGTGGCATCCTCGCTTGACGGATTCATCGCCACCCATGAGGACGATCTCGGCTGGCTGCTCCAGTTCGAAGAAGCCGAAGGCGTCACCGAAAGTTACGAAGACTTCATGACGGGCATCGGCTGCGTTGTCATGGGCGGCCAGACGTACCGCTGGCTCATGGAACATGAAGCCGGCACGTGGCCCTACCCCGGTATCCCCTGTTGGATCTTCACCCACCGCGAATATTCCGCGCCCGCGGGAGCGGATGTCACGTTCGTGCGTGGTGAGGTCGAGGAGTTTGCATCGGACCTGCTTTCCGACGCCGGCGAGAAGAACGTATGGCTGGTTGGCGGTGGAAACCTCGTCGCCCAGTTCGCCAAGGCGGGACTGTTGGACGAGATGATCGTCACCCTGATCCCCGTCGCGCTGGGTTCCGGCAAGCGTCTCCTGCCAGTCGAGAGCCCGACGGCGTCGCTTGAGTTGCTCTCGTGCCGCACCCTTGGCGGCGCGGCAGTGGAGCTGCGGTATAGGTTCCCCGGACGGGCTCGTTGAGTCAGTGGCGCTGATTCTCCCGGATCATGTTGGTGATCCGGGCCGTCGACAAGCGGCGCCCGTGCTCGTCGGTCATGACGATTTCGTGGGTGGCGAGCGTCCCGCCCAAGTGGATGGCTGTGCATGTGCCGGTGACCAGGCCGCTTGCTACCGAACGGTGGTGGGTTGCACCCACCTCGATCCCCACCACGTGGCGTCCGGCTCCCGCATGCAAGGCCGCTGCGAAGGAGCCCAAGGTTTCGGCGAGGACCACATGGGCTCCGCCGTGGAGGATGCCGGCAACTTGGGTGTTGCCTTCCACCGGCATGGTGGCAACGGTCCGTTCCGGGCCCAGTTCAAGGAATGTGATGCCCATCTTCGCCACGAGCGAGCCCACGCCATAGCGCGAAAGCCAACCATGTAACTCCTGCGGAACGCCGGCTGCATTGAGCTCGTCAGTGAATGGGCCCGGCGTGAAATTGTCCATCATGGCAACTAGGCTGGCACCTGTGAGCGAAACAACCAAACCGGACTCGGTTCCAACTGAAACGCCAGTGTCAACTGGAACAGCAACATCGACTACCACCGCAACGACACCAGACCCTTCAGGAACCATCGCAGGCACGACGGCGGGTAGCCGCCCCCGGCTTCTGGTCCTCGATGGGCACTCCATGGCATTCCGGGCGTTCTATGCCTTGCCTGCAGAGAATTTCGCCACGTCCTCGGGACAGCACACCAACGCCGTGCACGGATTCACCTCGATGCTGATCAACCTCATCAAGGACCAGAAACCCACCCACGTGGCGGTCGCCTTCGACGTCTCGGATGACACCACCTTCCGCAAGGCCGAATACAGCGAATACAAGGGTGGTCGCAATGAAACCCCGGCCGAATTCCGTGGACAGATAGATCTCATCGACCAGGTCATGGCGGCTTGGGGCATCAAGACCATCAAGATGCCCGGCTACGAGGCGGACGATATCCTGGCCACCCTCGCCGCCCGGGGCGAGTCCGCAGGTTACGAAGTCCTCTTGGTTTCGGGAGACCGGGACGCCTTCCAGCTGATCACGGACAATGTGTTCGTGCTGTACCCGAAGCAGGGTGTTTCCAACATCCCGCGCATGGACGCGGCGGCCATCGAAGAAAAGTACTTCGTTCCGCCGTCGCGCTACTCCGACCTCGCCGCGCTCGTGGGGGAGTCGGCGGACAATCTCCCGGGCGTCCCAGGCGTCGGTCCCAAGACCGCTGCCAAGTGGATCAATCTTTACGGCGGCCTGGACGGGATCCTGGAAAACCTGGATTCGATCGGCGGCAAAGTCGGCGGTGCGCTCAAAGAAAACCTCGATGCCGTCAAACGCAACCGTCGCCTCAACCAGCTGCTGAGCAACCTTGAGCTCCCGGTGACACTCGCCGAACTGGAAGAACCGCGTCCCAACCGCCAAGAGGTCGAGGCCCTGTTCGATACCCTTGAGTTCAGGACGCTCCGTGCCCGGCTGTTCGCGCTGTATGGCGATGACACCGCCGGAGCGCCCCCGGAAACCATCGAAGCGCCCGCCTATGCGGTCCTGGACGAAGCCGGCGCCTTGGAAGCCTTTTTCGCTGCCGGTGCGGGGAGCCGAGCGGCAGTCGCAGTGCAGTTGGTTCCGGGGCGGATTGGCGACGACGCCGCTGCCGTTGCCGTGGTGCGGTCCAACGGAGCCGCCTACATTGACCTTTCAAGCTTGGACGCGGCGGCGGATGCCGTCCTGGCCAAGTGGCTGCGGGACCCCGAAGAAGCCAAGGTCATGCACGAATTCAAGTCCGCGCTGAAGGCCCTGCACTACCGGGGTCTTGGCCTGGAAGGCGTGGTGGATGACACTTCCATCTCGGGCTACCTGATCCAGCCGGATCGCCGCAGCTACGAACTGGCCGAACTCGCCCAGCACCATTTGCGGATCACTCTCGCCACGGCAGCTACGCAAAGTGGCCAACTGGAGCTTGAGCTCGGTGACGGGCCGGACGGGGCCGCGGCTGCCGCGCTCGTCCAGGAGGCCGCCGTCGTGCACGCACTGAGCAAGCACTTCGAAAGCGAGCTGGCCGAACGCAAGGCCGAAGCCCTCCTGACCACGCTGGAGCTGCCTGTCGCGCGGGTTCTGGCCCAGATGGAACTTGCGGGTATCGCCATCTCGCTGGACCGCCTGAACGAACAGCTGGCGGACCTCTCCAAGGTGATCGACAACGCGCAGGAGCAGGCGTTCGCCGCGATCGGCCACGAAGTCAACCTAGGCTCGCCCAAGCAACTGCAGACCGTCCTCTTCGAGGAACTTGGCTTGCCGAAGACAAAGAAGATCAAGTCCGGCTACACCACAGACGCTGCCTCGTTGAAGGCCCTCCTGGAGAAGACCGGCCACGAGTTCCTGGTCCAGCTCATGGCCCACCGTGAATCTTCCAAGCTGGCGCAGATGTTGGAGACGCTCAAGAAATCAGTGGCCGAGGATGGCCGCATCCACACCACGTACGCACAAAACGTCGCGGCCACAGGGCGTATTTCCTCGAACAATCCCAACCTGCAGAACATCCCCGTGCGTAGTGAGGAAGGCAAGCGCGTCCGGGGGATCTTCGTGGTCAGCGAAGGCTATGAATGCCTGTTGTCCGCTGACTACTCGCAGATCGAAATGCGTATCATGGCGCATCTCTCCGGAGACCAGGGGCTTATCCAGGCCTACAAGGAGGGCGAGGACCTGCACCGCTATGTGGGCTCGCACATCTTCAATGTGGCTCCGGAAGACGTCACCAGTGCCATGCGTTCCAAGGTCAAGGCCATGTCGTATGGACTGGCCTACGGGCTGACCTCGTTTGGCCTGTCGAAGCAACTGGAAATCTCGGTCGACGAAGCCAGGACCCTCATGAAGGACTACTTCGACCGCTTCGGCGCAGTGCGCGACTACCTGCGCGGCGTGGTCGAGCAAGCCAGGATCGATGGCTACACCTCCACGATCGAAGGCCGGCGCCGGTATCTTCCGGACCTGACCAGCACGGACCGCCAACACCGGGAGATCGCCGAACGCATTGCGTTGAACTCGCCGATCCAGGGTTCGGCTGCGGATCTCATGAAGCGGGCGATGCTCGGAGTTTCAGCAGAGTTGACCAGCCAGGGGCTCACATCGCGGATCCTGTTGCAGGTCCATGACGAACTCGTGCTCGAGGTAGCCCACGGCGAACGCGAAGCGGTCGAAAAGCTCGTGGCCGAACAAATGGGGTCGGCGGCCCAGCTGACGGTGCCCCTGGATGTGCAGCTCGGGGTCGGCTCCAGTTGGTACGAAGCCGGGCACTAGCCGGAGGCCCGTGCAGGATTTGACCGGCCGGCACGGGGCACGCCGCCACTATGGTGGCGTGCTCCGTGCGGTCTGGCTAGGCTCGGGACGTGGCTGATCCCAAGGAAACAAAAGAAAAATATACTGTTAGGCGCTTTCGTTCCGTCGACAAGGAGAACCCGGACTACGGACAAGCACGTGATTGGCTCCGGGCCGTCGGCTTTGGATTCCACGAGGAGCAACGAAGCGATGACCTTATCGACAAAATCCTCGCAATGTACCAAGCGGACAACCGCGAGCTGACGGGCGTTTACGTCAACGACGAACCTCCATTGCATGCGCTCAGCCCGGGATTTCCGGTGGCGACCTTTGGAACGTTGGAAAACAAGCTCAACGTTGGCTTCGGCCAGGAACTGCGGACACGCCAGATCACCGCCGTCACCGTCCGCGGCACGCACCGGCGCCACGGCATCCTGCGGGGGATGATGACCGCCGATCTTGCCGACGCCAGGGACGATGGCTTGGCCATGGCGGCACTGACGGCTTCCGAGGGATCCATCTACGGCCGTTTTGGATTTGGTGTCGCCACCTTTGAGCGGAGCATCAAGGTGGATACCGGTCCAAGATTCCGCGTTCGTCACGAGCCCGTTGGCCGGGTGGAAATCGCGGATCCCAAGGTCCTGCTCGAACTGGCGCCCGGGATTTTCGACGGCGTTCACCGGCGCACTCCCGGGTCGATCGTGCGCCAGGACTCCTACCGCCACCACGTGTCGGGAGCCATGACGCGCGACGGCAGCGAGGACAAAGCGATCAAATGTGCCCTCCACTATGCGCCGGACGGCACCATTGACGGCTACGTGTCCTACAAGTTCGCCGGCTGGGACTCGAAGCCGTACACCGTGGAAATCGTGGACCTCATCGCTGCCACCGATTCCGGGTATTTGGAACTGTGGCAGTTCCTGGGCAGCATCGACCTCGTTGACCAGGTCTCCTGGGTTGATGCGCCCGTCGAAGATCCGCTCGCGTGGTCCCTTGTGGACGGTCGTTGCGTCGCGTCGTCGGACTACCGCGACATGTTGTGGTTGCGTGTCCTGGACGTCCCTGCGGCTTTGTCAGCCCGCCGCTACGGCACCGACGGGCGTTTGGTCTTGAAAATCCGGGATGCGCTCGGCTTTGCCGACGGTACGTGGGAATTGGCGTCCGACGGCAGTGTGGTCACCGTCAGGGACGCCAGTGGCGGGAGCCAGGATGTGCGCCCGGATCTGAGCATGGACGTCACGGATCTGGGGTCTGTCTATTTGGGCGCCGTGAGTCCGGTAACCTTGGCTTCGGCAGGACGGATCCGGGAGCACACGCCGGGCGCAACAGTGACTGCCCAGCACATGTTTGCCGTTGAACGTCCAGCCCACTGCCTGACCCACTTCTAGGCAAAACCCACACGCAGGACCTACAACAGAAGAAGGATTCCATGGGGGAATTCGCGCCGGGTGGACCGTCCACCGGCCAATCAGTGCTGCCTCGCCGGAGGTCGTTGCTGGCCGTGGCCGCAGGACTTGCGGCGACGGCCCTGGCTGCTTGCGGGGAACCGCAAGCAGCCAGGGCTCGTCCGGCCCAGGCTTCGACGCCGGCCCAGGCTTCGACGCCGGTCCTGGAGGATGTCAGCCAACGTCCGGTGGTGCCCGAAACGCGTCCGGCAGTCCCGTCAAAAGCGCAGCTTGTGACCGAATTCTCCGGGCGCAAACCCGTCGAATGGGGGCTTGATGTCACTGGAGTGGTTTCGAAAACAGCGTCCACACACGCGGTCTTGACGTTCGATGCCTGTGGTGGCCCCCACGGCTCGGACTGCGATCAACGCTTGCTCCAGACCCTGCGCAAGCTCAATGTCCCCGCCACGTTGTTCCTCAACGGGCGCTGGATCAAGGCCAATCCCGGGCTGGCTGCCGATCTCGCGGCTGATCCATTGTTCGAATTGGGCAATCACGGCTTCCAGCATCGGCCGCTATCGGTCAGTGGGCGTTCCGCTTACGGCATCGCGGGCACGTCCACCGTGGGCGAGGTGTATGACGAAATCATGGGAAACCAAGAGGTTATGGAGCAACTTTGCGGGAAAGTCCCCCGCTTCTTCAGGGCGGGAACCGCCTACTATGACGATGTCGCGGCCGCGATCACCCGCGCTCTGCAACTTGTTCCTGTGAGCTTCACCGTGAACGGCGACGGCGGTGCGACCTTCCCGGCCCCCACGGTGGCGGCGGAGGTGGGAAAAATCGGCGTAGGACAGGGCGCAGGCCAGATCGTGATCTCGCATTTCAACCAACCTGCCGGTGGAACCGCCGAGGGGTATGCGCGTGCCTTGCCGGGCTTGCTGGACCGCGGTGTGACGTTCGCGCGGCTCGGTGACACGCTGACGCTTTGACCCTCCTCAAGGCGAACGACTAGAATGAACGGGCGCATGCTAGGTGCGCGCAAATTTACAATCCACAATTCAGGATGACCCGGCATGTTGCCGTGTCCTGCGGACCGGCGACGGAAAGCGGGCGGTTTGCCTGACCGATACTCTATCCACAACGGAGCCCCTACTACATGACCATCACCTCCACCGAGAAGCCCGGTACCCCCGTAGTCGCGATCAACGACATCGGTACCGCTGAGGACTTCCTCGCAGCTGTCGACGCCACCATCAAGTACTTCAACGATGGAGACCTCGTCGAAGGTATCGTCGTCAAGGTCGACCGCGACGAAGTTCTGCTCGACATCGGTTACAAGACCGAAGGTGTCATCCCTTCCCGTGAGCTTTCCATCAAGCACGACGTTGACCCCGGGGACGTCGTCTCCGTTGGCGATCAGGTCGAAGCCCTGGTGCTTACCAAGGAAGACAAAGAAGGCCGTCTGATCCTCTCCAAGAAGCGTGCTCAGTACGAGCGTGCCTGGGGCGACATCGAAAAGGTCAAGGAAGAAGACGGTGTTGTCACCGGTACCGTCATCGAGGTTGTCAAGGGTGGTCTTATCCTCGACATCGGTCTGCGCGGCTTCCTGCCCGCATCCCTCGTCGAGATGCGCCGTGTCCGTGACCTCGCTCCGTACATCGGTCAGCAGATCGAAGCCAAGATCATCGAGCTGGACAAGAACCGCAATAACGTTGTTCTTTCCCGCCGCGCATGGCTCGAGCAGACCCAGTCCGAGGTTCGCTCCACGTTCCTCAACAAGCTGGAAAAGGGCCAGGTTCGTCCCGGCGTCGTTTCCTCCATCGTCAACTTCGGTGCATTCGTGGACCTGGGCGGCGTAGACGGTCTGGTTCACGTTTCCGAGCTGTCTTGGAAGCACATCGACCACCCGTCCGAGGTTGTCGAGGTTGGCCAGGAAGTCACCGTCGAGGTTCTCGAAGTGGATCTGGACCGCGAGCGCGTGTCCCTGTCCCTCAAGGCTACGCAGGAAGACCCGTGGCAGACCTTCGCCCGCACCCACGCCCTCGGCCAGGTTGTCCCGGGTAAGGTCACCAAGCTGGTTCCGTTCGGTGCGTTCGTTCGCGTCGAAGACGGCATCGAAGGCCTCGTGCACATCTCCGAGCTGGCTGTCCGCCACGTTGAGCTTGCTGAGCAGGTCGTCTCCGTTGGTGACGAGCTCTTCGTCAAGGTCATCGACATCGACCTCGAGCGCCGCCGCATCTCCCTCTCCCTCAAGCAGGCTAATGAGGGCGTTGACGCTGACAGCACCGAGTTCGACCCGGCTCTGTACGGCATGGCCGCTGAGTACGACGAAGAGGGCAACTACAAGTACCCCGAGGGCTTCGACCCCGAGTCGAACGAATGGCTCGAGGGCTACGAGACGCAGCGCGCCGCTTGGGAGCAGCAGTACGCTGATGCCCAGGCACGCTGGGAGGCTCACAAGAAGCAGGTTACGCAGCACGCTGCTGACGACGCCGCTGCTGCCGCTTCCGGCGAGAGCGACTCGGGCACCACCAGCTACTCCTCCGAGCCGGCTGCTACCGAGTCCAACGCGGGCACCCTGGCATCCGACGAGGCCCTCGCCGCTCTGCGCGAGAAGCTGACCGGCAACTAACTTGCCACGGGCCCGGGTCACCGGGCTTGAATGAAAGCGGCTCCCGCGATTCAGATACGGATCGCGGGAGCCACTTTCTTTAACTGCTGAAACTGCTGATTCCTTCGTGCACGTTCGCTCTTGCCCAGCCCTCCACGGGACATGCCCAGCCTTCGCACCAAGGACTGGGCATATAAGTATTATGTCCAGCGGTAACGATCAGCGGAGGGCATGCTCGGTGTTCTTTTGCCCAGCCCTCCACGGGACATGCCCAGCCTTCGCACCAAGGACTGGGCATATGAGTATTATGTCCAGCGCTAACGATCAGCGGAGGGCATGTCCCTCGGTGGAGGCCTAGCCGGGGACGTCTACCCATTCCGTTCCTTGCAACCGGAGTCCGGCGGTGCCTCCGGTCATGGACGCGAGCCGCTCACCGGCGTCGGCGATTACTTGTGGATCATCGGGCAGTGCCAGGCGGAGGATCGTCTCCGCGGGCTCGTAGCTGGTTTCAGCCATGACGAAGCCAGCTGAGCGCAGATCGTTCTCCAGCCTTCCGGCAGCTTGGTGGGGCACGGCGATCTCGCAGATCCGCAGGCGCCGCCGTCTAACGAGGGGAGCGGAGTCCAACGCCGCCGAGACCGACTCGGAGTACGCGCGGACCAGTCCGCCGGCGCCCAGGAGGATCCCGCCGAAATAGCGCACGACGACGGCACTCGCGTCGCTGAGATCAGCCACCCCGGGCAGGGTCTCGCGTTTGAGGAGTGCTTCGAGCATGGGGATCCCCGCCGTTCCGGAAGGCTCGCCGTCGTCGTTGGAGCGCTGGATGACGCGGTCCGGACCGAGCACGAAAGCGGAGCAGTGGTGCCGGGCATCATGGAATTCCTTGCGCAACTCTGCCACGAGGGCGCGCGCGGCGGCCTCGTCGGAGGCACGGCGCAGCACGGTGATGAAGCGCGAACGCTTGATCTCAATTTCGTGGCGGAAATCGACTCCGAGCGCCAAGGTCGTGTACGCGGTCGCCCTGCTGTCTTCCTGTTCTGCCACCGGACCAGTCTAGTGTGGAGGGGTGCTGAAGATTGGACTCACCGGCGGGATCGCCTCCGGCAAATCGCTTGTTTCCACCCGGTTGAGGGAGCTGGGTGCCGTCTTGATCGACGCCGACGCTCTTGCCCGGGAGGTAGTGGAACCGGGCACCCCGGGCCTGGCCCGCGTCATGGCTGAGTTTGGCCAGGACATCGTCGACGCCGGTGGCCGCCTCGACCGGGCACGCCTCGGAACGATCGTGTTCGCCGAGCCGGATCGTCGCGAGGCGCTCAACGCGATCGTCCACCCCCTCGTCAGGGAACGGGCAGCCGCGATGCTTGCCACGGCAAAACCCGGAGACGTCGTGGTCCAGGACATTCCCCTCTTGGTCGAAACCGGACAGGGCAGCGCCTTCCATCTGGTGTTGGTGGTGGATGCGCCGGACGCGGAGCGCATCCGGCGCATGACGGAGATCCGAGGCATGACGGACAACGACGCTGTGTCCAGGATGGCCGCCCAAGCGAGCAGGCAAGAGCGGTTGGTTGCAGCGGACATCGTGTTGGACAACTCCGGAAGTGTCGAGGACATGATGGGGCTCGTGGACACCCTGTGGAAAGAACGCTTGGCGCCGTTTGCCAGCAATCTCGCAGCAGGCAGAGCGGCACCACGAACCGGCGCGCCCGCGCTGTCCCCGCCCAACCCCGACTGGCCGGTCCAGGCCGGGCGTTTGCTTGCGCGGATCCGGCGGGCGTCTGCGGAAGTGCTGGACGCGGACCATATCGGCTCGACAGCGGTACCCGGGCTTCCGGCCAAAGACGTCATCGACCTGCAAGTCACTGTGTCCTCGATGGAAGCCGCGGACCGGATAGCGCCGGCCTTGGGTGAAGCCGGATTCCCGTTGCGGGAAGCTTCCGCCCGCGACACACCCAAACCGCTGGACCCGGATCCCGCGGCATGGCAAAAGCGATTCCATTCCAGCGCGGATCCCGGACGGCCCGTCAACGTCCATGTCCGGGTAGTTGGAAGCCCTGGTTGGCGCTACGCCTTGTTGTTCCGGGACTGGCTCCGGGCGAACCCCGATGCCGCAAGAATGTATGCCGAGATGAAAAGGGGGCTTGCCGGGACGTACGCCGGCGACCATCGCACCGTGGGGTATGCGGATGCCAAGGAACCATGGTTTACCCAGGTAGCCTGGCCGCTCATGGATGCCTGGGCCGCGAGCAGCGGGTGGCGGCCGCCGTCGTACTCCGTGGCGCAAAGCTAGGGGGCAGGCATGATCGGGAGACGCAGAATCACGCCGCATCTTGAGGGACAGCGGCTCGGCGGTATCCGCGCGCTGGCCTGGGCCGGCGTCGTTCTCATGGCCGGAGCCGCGCTGCTCTGGTTCCTGGCCGGCGGTCGCGGGGAATTCGTCGCCGGAATGCAAACGGCGACGTGGCGGGTTCTGGTACCGGCGGCCGCCTTCTGGCTGGCTTGGGTCCTGTGGCTCGTGGCCGGGGTGTGGTTCGCCATCAAGATGTTCCGCTCTATCATGGGGCGTCTGGACGACAGTTGGACACGGCCTGGCGGAGGTGGCGGTCCAGCGGGAAAACGCGGACAGTAACTGTCCGCGGGCGGGGGTACATTGGATTCATGAGCCTTGCCCAGGAGATCAACCGTATTGTCGCGCCCTTCGAGGTCATCAGCGAATTCCAGCCCGCAGGTGACCAGCCGGCCGCTATCGCGGAACTGACGGAACGCATCAACAATGGCGAAAAAGACGTGGTGCTGCTCGGAGCCACCGGTACGGGCAAGAGTGCCACCACCGCCTGGCTGATCGAACAGGTCCAGCGGCCCACCTTGGTGATGGTCCAGAACAAAACCCTGGCCGCGCAGCTCGCCAACGAATTCCGGGAACTGCTCCCCAACAACGCGGTGGAGTACTTCGTTTCCTACTACGACTACTACCAGCCCGAAGCCTACGTTCCCCAGACGGACACCTTCATCGAGAAGGACTCCTCCGTGAATGAGGAGGTGGAACGCCTGAGGCACTCGGCAACCAACGCGCTGCTGACCCGCCGGGATGTCATCGTGGTCGCCACCGTCTCCTGCATCTACGGCCTCGGCACCCCGGAGGAGTACATTGCCGGGATGGTCACCCTCACCAAGGGCGCCGAAATGAACAGGGACGACCTGTTGCGCAGGTTTGTCGCCATGCAATACACGCGCAATGACATGGATTTCCACCGCGGGACGTTCCGGGTCCGCGGAGACACCGTGGAAATCATCCCCATGTACGAAGAGCTGGCCCTGCGCATTGAGTTCTTCGGCGATGAGATCGAGAACATCTACACTCTGCATCCGGTCACGGGAGATGTCATCCGTGAGGAAACCGAGATGTACATCTTCCCCGCCTCGCACTATGTCGCGGGGCCGGAACGCATGTCCCGCGCCATCACGGCCATCGAAGCAGAACTCGCTGAGCGGCTCAAAGTCCTGGAAGGCCAGAACAAACTGGTGGAGGCCCAGCGTTTGCGCATGCGTACCACGTACGATCTCGAGATGATGCAGCAAATGGGTTTCTGCAACGGGATCGAGAACTACTCACGCCACATCGATGGGCGCGGCTCAGGCACCGCCCCGCACTGCCTCATCGATTACTTCCCGGACGACTTCCTGCTGGTCATCGACGAATCCCACGTCACGGTTCCGCAGATCGGCGCCATGTACGAAGGCGACATGTCGCGCAAGCGCACGCTTGTGGACCACGGCTTCCGGCTTCCCTCCGCCATGGACAACAGGCCGCTTAAATGGGATGAATTCCTGGAACGGGTCGGCCAGACCGTCTATCTTTCCGCCACCCCGGGCAAGTACGAGCTTGGCAAGGCGGACGGTTTTGTCCAGCAGATCATCCGCCCCACCGGACTGATCGATCCTGAAGTCGTCGTCAAGCCGACGAAGGGCCAGATCGACGACCTTCTTGGCGAGATCCGGACCCGTGTGGAGCGCGACGAACGCGTGCTGGTCACCACGCTGACCAAGCGTATGGCCGAGGACCTCACCGACTACCTGCTGGGCCACGGGGTCAAGGTCCAATACCTGCACTCCGATGTCGACACCCTCCGGCGCGTGGAACTGCTCCGCGAACTCCGCATGGGTAGCTTCGACGTCTTGGTGGGCATCAACCTGCTCCGTGAGGGCCTCGACCTGCCCGAAGTGTCACTTGTCAGCATCCTGGACGCCGACAAGGAAGGCTTCCTGCGCTCGGCCACCTCCCTGATCCAGACCATCGGCCGTGCCGCACGTAACGTGTCCGGCCAGGTCCACATGTACGCCGACCGGATCACGGACTCCATGGCCAAGGCCATCGAGGAAACCAACCGCCGTCGGGAGATTCAGGTCAAGTACAACGCGGACAACGGCGTCGATCCCCAACCGTTGCGCAAGAAGATCGCAGACATCACCGATCAGCTCGCCCGCGAGGACGCTGACACGCGTGAGCTGCTGGCAACGTCGGGCAAGAATGCTCGCGGAAAGGGCAAGGGGGCCACCACTGTCCGGAAGGATGGCTTGGCCGCGGCACCGGCCGAAGACCTCGTGGGACTGATCGAACAGCTGACCGAGCAGATGCATGCGGCTGCCGCCGAACTGCAGTTTGAGATCGCCGCGAGGATCCGTGACGAGGTCGGCGACCTCAAGCGTGAGCTCCGCCAGATGCAATCCGCCGGGCACGCTTAGGGTAAAGTTGAGCCTACGTAGGGGAGTATCCCAAGCGCTACGTCCGTCAACACGCCAGGCATAGATGCCTCGCCGGGCCTAGCGGATCGCTGTGTGAGCTGATTGCCGGGAGGCATGGAGACACAGGCAGGTCGGAGAGACTTACGCCGTTTCGGCGTACCTGCGAAAGGCTTGTAGATGGAACTCCCCGTTTGGTTTGAGGTCGGCTCATTTGCTGTCCTCGGAATCATCCTCCTGGTCGACCTCCTGTTGGTGATCAAGCGCCCGCATGAACCTTCCATGAAGGAAGCAGGCCTCTGGGTCGCTTTCTACGTCACCCTCGCTTTAGTGTTCGCCGGAGCGATGTTCGCTTTTGCCGGGCCGGAGCATGGCAGCCAGTTCATCGCCGGTTGGGTGACGGAATACAGCTTGAGTATTGACAATCTCTTTGTCTTCATCATCATCATGGCGCGCTTCTCGGTGCCCCGGAAGTATCAGCAGGAAGTGCTGATGGTGGGTATCATCATCGCGTTGGTCCTGCGCGGTATCTTCATTGCTGTTGGCGCGGTGGTCATTGAGCAGTTCAGCTGGGTCTTCTACATCTTCGGCGCTTTCCTGCTGTGGACGGCGTGGAAGCAGGCCAGGGACGACGGCGAGGACGAGGAAGACACTTCCGAAAATCCACTCGTCGCCCGCCTGCGCAAGCTGGTACCGATGTCCGAGAAGTTCGACGGCGGCAAACTGCGCACCACGGTTGACGGCAAGAAGCTCTTCACTCCCATGCTGATCGTCTTCGTGACCATCGGCATGACGGACCTTCTGTTTGCGGTGGATTCCATTCCGGCCATCTTCGGACTGACACAAAGTGCCTTCATCGTCTTCACTGCCAACATCTTCGCCCTGATGGGCCTGCGCCAGCTGTACTTCCTGCTGGGCGGCCTCATGAACCGCTTGATCTACCTCAAGCACGCATTGTCAGTGATCCTTGCGTTCATCGGCGTCAAGCTGGTACTGCATGCCATGCACGTCAACGAACTGCCCTTCATCAATGGTGGCCGGCATATTGAATGGGCGCCGGAGATCCCCACCTATGTTTCCCTGGCAGTCATCGTCGGCACCATCGTGGTGGCGGTTCTTGCGAGCCTCATGAGTCCGGCCGCCAACAAGTCCAAGCTGGACGCCCGGCTCGAGGAAGATTCCCGCAAGAGCATAAACAAGGTGTCCGGCCACTGACGATTGAACACCGCTGAACCCCGGCCACAGTCGTGGCCGGGGTTCAGTTGGTACCGCGAACCATTCCCAGGAGACGGTTGAAGATCCCTTCTCCGTCTTCGCCGATCCCGTCGTGGTGGAAGTCTGCCGTGGTCCAGGCCTGCAGCCCGCGCACGGCGGCGGCGGTCTCCATGGACAGCTGGAAGTCCACATAGATGTCGTTGCGATACACCGCAGCCGCCACGGGCACCGTGTTCGCGTTCAGCCTGGCCACGTCGTAGAGGGGCTTCCAGTCCTGTTTGGCTGCCAGCAGTTCAGCCACTTCCCGCAAGGAAACCAAAGCCGGGTCCTGTTCGAAATACCAGGGATAGACCATTTCGCCCGTCAGGAGCGGCTCTTCGGCCCTGGGCTGGAACTCAGGGAACTCCGCAAGTACGCGCCACGCCGCCCAATCCGTAGCTTGCTGCTGGCCGTAGATGGCCTCGTGCAGGACCGCGTACAGGGGATTCGACGCCCGGGAAACGAGCCCGTGCACCTGTTCCAGAAATGCATCGGAGAGGCGCTCCCCGTCCCGGGACGGCACAAAGGCATCCTCCAGGAGGGTGTGCAGGGCATCAACGCGGGTGTTCCCGCCCAGGAACGATCCCACCATTTGGAAGCGTTCGGTGGTGAGACGTTCTCCGCTGGGCAGCCGTTCCTGGGTGGCTTCCAGATGCCGGGAAATCCGGGTGACCAGTTCGCGGTCCTCCGGATACCACGCGAAGTATTCCGCGTTACGTTCGGCAACCCGCTGGAAGGTAGCCCGGTAGACGCGCTCGGCGGGACCGTCCAATGGCGCGAGCCCTCCCGTGATGAGTACTTCGCTCAACCCTTCCGGCGCGAACGAGAGGTAGCTCAGTGCGCAGAAACCGCCGAAGCTCTGACCAAGGACGGTCCACGGCTCCGAGCCCAGGGCGTTACGGATGAGCTCGGCGTCGGCCACGATCGAGTCTGCCCGGAAATGCGTGAGGTAACGCGCCTGGGCCTCCGCATCGCCTTGGATCGGCAGCGAGGTGCGGTCCGCTGGCGTGGAGAGGCCGGTGCCCCGTTGGTCCAGCATCAGGATGCGGAAGCTCCTTGCGGCAGCCTTCATCCAGCCGGACAAGGACGTGGTCCGCGTTCCGCGTCCGCCTGGGCCGCCCTGGAGGTAGAGCAACCATGGCAGCCGGCTCGCGTCTTCAGCAGTGTGCTCAGCGGAAACGAACTCCCGGGCAAAGACGGTGATGGTTTCCCGAGTGCCGTTCCCGGCGTCCTCCGGCCGCGTGGAAGGCCAATGGTCGAGGGGGACCGTGAAGAAGTGCTCGGCAGTCCGGACACCCCGGAACTCGTGATGTGCCCGGATGGTGTGTGCGGCCTGCTCAACCACGGGCTCAGCCACGCGCCATGACCCTGTCATCGCTGCCGAAGGCACCCAGGGCTTCGCCGGTCAGCCGGAACGTGGTCCAGCCGTCCATGGGCACGGCACCCAGGCTGCGGTAGAAGTTGATAGACGGTTCATTCCAGTCCAGGACACTCCATTCCACCCTGGCATAGCCGCGTTCGACGGCGGTGGCGGCCAGATGCTGCAGAAGCGCCTTCCCGTGGCCCTCGCCGCGTGCGTGGGGCGAGACGTAGAGGTCCTCGAGGTAGATGCCGTGGACGCCTTCCCACGTGGAGTAGTTCAGGAACCACAAGGCGAATCCCTGGACGTCCCCGGCCGCGTTTTCCGCAATGTTCGCGTATACCCGAGGACTTTCGCCGAACAAGGCCGCGGTCAGCAGTTCCGGAGTGTTCTTGACGGCGTCGGGCTCTTTTTCGTAGATCGCGAGTTCGTGGATCATCTGCAGGATCGCGGGGACATCGGACACTGTGGCAGGGCGGATAACACTCATGATTCGAGCTTACTAGGCGCCTAGAGGCGGTTGACTGCGGTCACTTTGACCACGGCGGTGCCGGTCTCGTCGGAAGCTGCCAAGTCCACGTCGGCGGAAACGCCCCAGTCATGGTTGCAGGCAGGGTCGTCGAAAATCTGCCGCACCCGCCAGACGCCGGGCTCCTCGGTGATCATGAGGAGCCCGGGGCCCCGGGCGTCGGGGCCGGTTCCGATGTCGTCGTGTTCGTCGAAGTAGTCGTCCAAAGCGTCTTCCCAGCGCTCCGAGTCCCAGCCGCTGCCGGCGTCGAGCTCGCCCAAGGCGTCGGCGTCTTCGTCGGCGAACAGTTCGACGCGCCGGAACATTTCGTTGCGGACCATGACCCTGAAGGCGCGGATGTTGGACGTGAGCGACGGCGGCGGGGGAGGCGGAGCGTCGTGCGGCGTCGGAGCGACCCCGGAGGTGAGCTCTTCCCACTCGTCGAGCAGGCTGGAGTCGACTTGGCGGACCAGTTCGCCCAGCCACGCAACGAGGTCTTCGAGGTCTTCCCGGAGGGCGTCCTGCGGGACCGTCTGGCGCAGGGCCTTGAAGCCGTCCGCCAAGTACCGCAGCACGATCCCTTCGGAGCGGGCCAGTCCGTAGAACTGGACGAACTCGCCGAAATTCATGGCACGCTCATACATGTCGCGGACCACCGACTTGGGTGCCAACTCAAAGTCGCCCACCCAGGGAGCTGCCTTGCGGTACACCTCGAACGCTTCGCCCAGGATTTCCGCCAGGGGCTGCGGGTAGCTGACCTCTTCAAGCATCGCCATGCGCTGGTCGTAGTCAATGCCATCGGCCTTCATTGCGGCGACGGCCTCTCCGCGTGCCTTCTTCTGCTGCGCAGAGAGGATCTGACGGGGCTTTTCGAGGGTTGCTTCGATCACAGACACGACGTCCAGAGCGTACGACGGCGACTCCGGATCCAGGAGTTCGAGCGCGGCAAGCGCAAACGGCGAAAGCGGCTGGTTCAGGGCGAAGTTGGCTTGCAGGTGAACTGTCAGCCGGACGGAACGGCCTTCTGCTTCCTGCTCGGCCTCGGGAATGCGTTCAACCACTCCTGCTGCCAACAGCTCGCGGTAGATACCCAGGGCCTTCTTCATGAGCTGCAGTTGGGCCGGGCGCGACTCGTGGTTTTCGGTGAGGAGGCGGCGGGCAGCGGCAAACGGGTCGCCGGGGCGCTCCATCAGGTTGAGCAGCATTGCATGCGTCACGGTGAAACTCGACGTCAGCGGTTCCGGCACTGACTCGACCAAACGCTTGAAGGTGGGCTCCCCCCAGGAGACGAAGCCTTCCGGAGGTTTCTTCCGTACGACTTGCCGTAGTTTCTTCTGGTCATCGCCGAACTTCGCGGTGGCCTTGGCCATCGCCTTCGCGTTCTCCACTACGTGTTCGGGAGCCTGCACCACAACAGTTCCGGCAGTGTCATAGCCTGCGCGGCCCGCGCGGCCGGCGATCTGATGGAATTCCCGCGAATTGAGGAGGCGGGTGCGGACGCCGTCGTACTTGCTCAGTGCCGTCAACAGGACAGTGCGGATGGGAACGTTGATTCCGACCCCGAGCGTGTCGGTACCGCAAATGACCTTCAGGAGGCCCGCCTGTGCCAGTTGCTCCACGAGGCGGCGGTATTTGGGCAGCATGCCGGCGTGATGGACGCCGATGCCGTGCCGGACCAACCGGTTCAGGGTCTTGCCGAAGCCTGCCGCAAAGCGGAAACCGGCAATGAGCTCGGCAATCTTGTCCTTCTCCTCGCGGGTGCACATGTTGACGCTCATGAGGTTCTGGGCCCGCTCAATGGCCTCGACCTGGCTGAAATGCACCACGTACACAGGTACCTGCTTGGTGCTCAGCAGTTCCTCGAGGGTTTCGTGGACCGGCGTCTGCTGGAAGTAGTAGTGCAGCGGGATGGGCCGTTCGGCCGAACTGACAGTGGTGGTGGACCGCCCGGTGAGTTCGCTCAGACCGGCTTCGAAGCGGCTGACATCTCCCAAGGTGGCCGACATCAGCAGGAACTGGGCCTGGGGGAGTTCCAGGAGCGGGACCTGCCACGCCCAACCGCGCTGGGGATCGGAGTAGAAGTGGAACTCGTCCATGATGACCGTCCCGAGCTCTGCTTCCTTGCCTTCGCGCAGGGCGGTATTGGCGAGGATTTCGGCGGTGCAGCAGATAATCGGTGCATCCTGGTTGACCCCGGAATCACCTGTGATCATGCCCACGTTCTCCGCCCCGAAGATCTCGCAGAGGGCGAAGAACTTCTCCGAGACCAGGGCCTTGATGGGGGCCGTGTAGTAGCTGCGCACGCCTCGGGACATCGCTTCGAAGTGCGCGGCAATGGCTACCAGGGACTTCCCGGATCCGGTAGGTGTGGCGAGGATGACGTTGGCGCCGGAGGCGAGTTCCATGATGGCCTCGTCCTGGGCAGGGTAGAGCTGCAGGCCGCGGCTCTCCGTCCACTCGACAAAGCGGGTGTAGATTTCGTCCGGGTCAAGGTTTCCGCCGCCTGATCCGGCATGGGAAGTTCCGGGAAGCTGCTCAAGAAGTTTCATTGCCTCCCAGCTTAGTGTGGGTGGAGCAGACCACGGAGCAGAGCATGGAGATCAGCGATGGAGACAACAGTGAAGTGGGATCCCGCCAAGTACATCGAGTTCGGCAATCATCGGGACCGGCCGTTTTTTGACCTGACGCCGAGGATCCTGACGGAAGACCCTCGGCGCGTCGTGGATCTAGGCTGCGGTCCGGGGAACCTGACGGCGACCCTTGCGACGCGATGGCCGGGCGCCGTCGTCGTCGGGCTGGACTCCTCAGCGGAAATGCTGGCCAAAGCCGAACCCCTCGCTGCCGACCGACCGGGTCTTTCATTCGTCCACGCGGACATTGCCGGGTGGACGCCGGAAGCGGACACCGACGTCGTCGTCAGCAACGCCGCACTGCAATGGGTCCCAGGCCACCTGACCATGCTCGCAGGGTGGCTGGAGGCGCTGAAACCCGGCGCCTGGTTCGCGCTACAGGTCCCCGGAAATTTCGGCGCGCCTTCCCACGCGCTCATGCGGCAACTCGCGGGTTCGCCGGAATGGTCAGGGAGGCTGTCCGGTGTGCTGCGCCATGATGACGCCGTCGGGGAACCCGGTGATTACCTGAGGATCATGCTCGACGCCGGATGCGAGGCCGACGCGTGGGAAACCACCTACCAGCAACTGCTGCCGGGGGCCGATCCTGTGTTGCACTGGGTGCGGGGGACTGGTCTCCGTCCGGTGCTCGCAGCCCTCCCCGAGGACGAAGCAGCCGATTTCGAAAACCAGTATGCGGCCATGTTGCGGGAAGCCTACCCCGCTGGCCGGCATGGGACGGTTTTTCCCTTCCGGCGGGTTTTCGCGGTAGCCCAAAAGCGTGGTTGAGCGCGCACGGCTCCTGCGGGCTTCCCAACAGCTCGAATTGCAGGGCTTCCCGGGGCGATCTGAATTAGAATGACAAGGCGGTCGTGGGGGCGGAATCGTGCGGAATCCGCCCTTCGGACACCAACGATGGGAGGCAAAGTGCTGGCATCCGTGCTGCTGCAGCGCCTAGCCCCCTACAAAGCCCACGTCCTAGCCATTGTGCTCCTGCAAGTGGTCCAGACCGGAGCTGCGCTCCTCCTGCCCACTTTCAACGCAAAGATCGTCGACGACGGCCTTGTGGCCGGAAACAGCGAAGTGATTCTGCGACTCGGCGGCTGGATGATGGTGCTCACGGTCATCCAGGTCCTCGCCGCCGTGCTTGCCGGGTACCTTGGTGCCGTCGTTGCCATGAAGATCGGCAGGGGTCTGCGCCGTGATCTTTTCGAGAAGATCCATTCGCTGCCCGACCAGGATATCGCGGCTTTTGGGCCGGCTAGCCTCGT
Source organism: Arthrobacter methylotrophus (assembly GCF_039539965.1). NCBI lineage: Bacteria > Bacillati > Actinomycetota > Actinomycetes > Micrococcales > Micrococcaceae > Arthrobacter > Arthrobacter methylotrophus. The sequence goes on from NZ_BAABED010000001.1 coordinate 1,482,356, forward strand.
GGTGAGGAGCACCAATGACGTCCTGCAACTCCAGAACATCACGGTCCTCGTTTTCAGCATGCTGGTTGCGGCGCCGGTCATGGGCATTGGCGGGGTCATTTTGGCAGTCGAACAGGACGTGGCCCTGTCGTGGATCGTTTTTGCCATCATTCCGGTGCTGACGATCATCATGCTCTTCATCGTCCGGAAGCTCGTGCCGCTGTACCGCGAGGGGCAGGGCTTAGTGGACCGGATCAACAGCGTGCTCCGGGAACAGATCATGGGGACCGCCGTGATCCGTGCCTTCGTCCGTCAGCCGTTTGAGATGAAACGCTTCGAGACTGCCAACGATGCCTTGACGAACAACAACCTCCGATCCGCCCGGATTGTCGCGGCCATGCTTCCGCTTGTCATGATCGTTGTCAACCTCTCCTCGGCAGGAGTGGTCTGGCTCGGTGGGCACCGGATCGTTGCCGGAACCATGCAGTTGGGTGCACTCACGGCGTTCATCGCCTATATCATGCAGATTCTCCTCGCGATCATGATGGCAATGTACGTACTGAGCACGGCTCCGCGCGCCGCCGTCAGCGCTGAACGCGTCACTGAAGTGCTCAACACTTTGTCTGAACAGGTCGTGCCGGGGAGCGATGCTGGCGCTGTGGGCGTTCGGGTGCCCCGGTCGAAGGGATTGCACTTCCACAATGTCTCTTTCGCCTATCCGGGGGCGGAGGCGCGCGTAGTGGAGGGCATCAGTTTCCATGCGGCTCCCGGTACCACGACGGCGGTGATCGGATCCACCGGAAGCGGCAAGTCAACCATCGTCAGCCTGGTGCCAAGACTACTCGAGGCGAGCAGCGGCAGTATCTCGCTCGATGGCCAGGACATCGCCACGATGCCACTCGGTGCCCTGCGCAGCAGTCTCGCTGTAGTTCCCCAAGAAGCGTGGCTGTTTCGCGGAACCATTGCGGAGAACCTGCGCATTTCGCTGCCATCGGCCAGCGATTCCCAATTGTGGTATGCGCTTGAGATGTCCCAGGCTGCGGATTTTGTGGCCGGGCTGCCTGAAGGACTGGAAACCACATTGTCCCAAGGCGGCGCAAGCCTCTCCGGCGGTCAGCGACAGCGCCTGTGCATTGCCCGCGCAATGCTGCGTCCGGCGTCGGTCTACCTCTTCGACGACAGCTTCTCCGCATTGGATTCAGTCACCGAAGCAAGACTCAAGACTGTCCTTGAATCCGAACTTCGGGACGCCGCCGTCATCATTGTTGCCCAACGGGTCAACACCGTGGTGTCGGCAGACCAGATTCTCGTCATTGATGAGGGCCGCCTTGTGGCAAGCGGGACCCACGACCAACTTCTGGGGTCCTCTGAGACGTACCGGGAGATTGTTGCGTCCCAGCTCGAAACGGAAGAAACCTCGTGAACGGCGATAGCGTGCACCGTGAGCGCCCCGGGACGCCAGTGGGGTCGCTCCTCCGCCTCGCCGGGTTGCTGCGGCCATCCCGGAGTATCATGATCGCCGCAATTTTGTGCATTTGCGGTTTTGTCACCCTCAACGTTGCTGCTCCGAAGGTGCTCGGCGACGCCACCGACGTCATCGCTGCTGCCGTGTTCGGTGCACAGTTCAACACGGAGCGCTTTGTCCTCCTGTTGCTGGTAGCCGCATCCATGTACGCGGTGGCTTCGCTGCTCAGTTGGTCGCAAGGCCGGCTTAACGCCCTCGCGGTGCAGCGACTCGCGCACGATCTCCGGGAAGCCGTGGAAGCGAAACTGCATCGTCTCCCCGTGGCCTACTACGACGCCCGGTCCCGGGGAGACGTCCTGAGCCGAGCGACCAACGACCTCGACAACGTGGCACAGACGCTCAACCAGCTCCTGGCACAACTTCTGACCTCGGCGCTCATGGCCATGGGTTCACTGGCGATGATGCTCCTGCTCTCGCCCGTGCTCGCCGTCGTGTCGCTGTTGGCTGTGCCACTATCGGCCTTGGTCTCGATCGTGGTGACCCGGCGTTCGCAGAAGTACTTTGTCCGGCAGTGGGAGGCCACGGGAGACGTCAATTCCCTCGTCGAGGAGACGGCTACGGGCCACGAGACCATCAAGCTTTTCGGTGCCAAGTCTGCAATGGCTGCACGCTTCGCTGACCACAACGACGGACTCTATTTCGCTAGCTCCAAGGCGCAGTTCGCTTCCGGACTGCTGGTGCCCCTCATGGCCTTCGTGTCGAACGCCAGTTATGTGGGGGTCGCAATCGTCGGCGGACTCCAATTCCTTGCCGGCGCGATGAGTATTGGCGGTATTCAAGCATTCATTCAGTTCAACCGGCTCTTCAGCCAGCCATTGGGCCAGATCGGCGGCATGGCCCAGGTCCTGCAATCCTGCGCGGTTTCCGCCAGCAGGGTTTTCGAGCTTTTGGACGCCGCTGAATTAACAGGTGAACCGACGGAGACAGGAAACGGTGTGGGCGCGGACGCCGCTCCGGGCGTGGGTGGTGGGCTGGATTCCCGGTTTGACCTCCCCGCGGGGAGGATTTCCTTCGACCGCATTTCATTCAGCTATCGGCCGGATGCTCCCCTGATCGAGGACTTGTCTTTCACGGTGGAACCAGGGCAAACGGTGGCAATCGTGGGACATACGGGAGCAGGGAAGACTACCCTGATCAGCCTGCTCATGCGTTTCCACGAGCTCGACTCCGGGAGGATCACCATTAACGGCGTGGACATTGCCGGGATGGGGCGTGACGTCCTCCGCCGGAATTTCGGCGTCGTCCTGCAGGACCCGTGGATTTTCACGGGTACCATCCGGGAGAACATCGAATATGGGCTTCCGGGGGCCAGCGAGGCGGACATTGTGGCCGCAGCCGAGGCAAGCCACGTTGACCACTTTGTCCGTTCCCTGCCGAGCGGGTACTCGACCATGCTCAGCAACGGAGGGGAACCACTGAGCCAAGGTCAGCGCCAACTCCTGAGCATCGCCCGCGCGCGCCTTTCCGGCCGCCCCCTCCTGATACTGGACGAGGCGACAAGTTCAGTGGACACCCGGACGGAAGTCCTTATCCGCCAAGCGATGCACAGGTTGCGGCGCAATAAGACGTCCTTCGTGATCGCCCACCGCTTGTCCACCATCCGCGACGCTGATCTAATTCTCGTCATGGATCACGGACGGATCGTTGAACACGGCACGCATCATTCGTTGCTTGAGCTTGGCGGGCACTACGCGCGTTTGCACGAGGCCCAGTTTGCCGTCGGAGACGGCGAGGCTGCCGCGGCGCCGGTGCGGACAGCCAAGCATCGTGCGGTCCAGGGGGAGGGGAACGCCTCGTGAGCGGCACCATCGATTTCCCGGGTTCCTGGCGTCCCAATCAGTCGAGCACGGTTGCCCTCTATGAACAGCTCCGGCTCCGCATTATCGAGCTGGCCGACGGCGGCGCCCTCCCGGTCGGTTCCAAGTTGCCCGCCGTGCGCAGCCTGGCAGGGCAGCTCGATGTGGCCCCGCACACAGTGGCCCGGGCCTATAAGGAACTTGAAGCGGCCGGAGTGGTAGCCACCCGGGGACGCAACGGAACAGTGGTGTGCGCCCGGGATGACCGCTGGAGCGCCTTGGCAGCCGTGGCGGCGAGCTACTCTGCTGCGGCGAAGGCGCAGGGCGCCAGTTTCGCCGAGGCCGTGCAGCTTCTGGCGGCCGCCTACGACGCCGATTGATGGGCCTTGGTAGGCTGCGTGAAGCCACATGGAAATTCGAAGAAGTTTTCGATTAGCATTAGTGGGTGCCTAAAGCCGTAGCTGAAGTTCCCGCCGTCGAATCCCTCGCAAGTGTTTCCGCGCAGCAGCTTGCCACGCCCGTGAGACATGACCTGTCCCGGCTTGTGGTCAAAGGAGCGCGCGAACACAACCTCCGCAACGTCGATCTCGACCTTCCCCGCGATGCCATGATCGTCTTCACAGGCTTGTCGGGTTCGGGCAAGTCGTCCTTGGCCTTCGATACGATCTTTGCCGAAGGTCAGCGCCGGTACGTGGAATCGTTGTCGGCCTATGCCCGCCAGTTCCTGGGCCAGGTGGACAAGCCGGATGTCGACTTTATCGAGGGCCTGTCCCCGGCAGTCTCCATCGATCAGAAGTCCACCAGCAAGAACCCGCGTTCCACCGTGGGCACCATCACCGAGATCTATGACTACATGCGCCTTCTCTGGGCCCGTGTCGGCAGGCCGCATTGCCCGGTCTGCCATGAGCCGATCACGCGCCAGACGCCGCAGCAAATAGTCGACCAATTGCTGGAGCTTGAGTCCGGCACCCGCTTCCAGATCCTCGCCCCGGTAGTGCGGGGGCGCAAGGGCGAATTCGTCGAGCTCTTCAAAGAGCTCACCGCCAAGGGATACTCGCGTGCCCGGGTGGATGGAGAGCTTGTCCAACTGAGTGATCCTCCCAAGCTAGGGAAGCAATTCAAGCACTCCATTGAAGTGGTCGTGGACCGCTTGGTGGTCAAAGAAGGGATCAGCCAACGGCTGACCGACTCGATCGAAACCGGGCTCGGACTTGCGGAAGGCCGGGTGCTGGTTGAGTTCGTGGACCTCGACGCCGACGATCCCGCACGCATCCGGGCCTTCTCGGAAAACCTTGCTTGCCCTAATGAGCACCCTCTGGCCATTGACGAAATCGAGCCCCGCACGTTCTCGTTCAACAACCCCTTCGGCGCATGTGCGGCTTGCAGCGGCATCGGCACCAAGCTCGAAGTGGATGAAGAATTGGTGGTCCCCAACCCCGAGCTTTCCCTGAACGAGGGGGCCATTGCGCCTTGGTCGCTGGGTACGGCCACCACGGAGTACTGGAACCGGCTCCTGGAGGGCCTTGCCTTGGAGCTCGGTTTTTCCATGGATACCGCCTGGGAGAAGCTGCCCCGCGACGTGCGGCAGACGGTGCTGCACGGCAAAGACCACAAGGTCGTCGTCCAGTACCGCAACAGGTTCGGCCGGGAACGCAAGTACAGTACCGGCTTCGAAGGCGCCATCCAGTATGTCCACCGCAAACACGGCGAGACTGACTCAGACTGGGCGCGCGACCGCTATGAAGAGTACATGAGGCAAATTCCTTGCCCTGCGTGCAACGGCGCCCGGCTCAACCCGGCATCCTTGTCAGTGCTGATCAATGGCAAGTCGATCGCGGAGGTTTCGGCCCTCCCCATGCGTGAATGTGCGGACTTCCTCGGCAGCCTCACGCTCACCGACCGTGAGACACAGATTGCCCACCAGGTGCTCAAGGAGATCCAAGCCCGGTTGACCTTCCTCCTCGACGTCGGGCTGGAGTACCTGAATCTGGAACGGCCGTCCGGGACCTTGTCCGGCGGTGAAGCCCAGCGTATTCGACTCGCCACGCAGATCGGCTCCGGGCTGGTGGGTGTCCTGTATGTGCTGGACGAGCCGTCCATTGGGCTGCACCAGAAGGACAATCGCCGCCTCATTGAGACGCTCACCCGCTTGCGCGACCTCGGGAACACGCTGATCGTCGTCGAACACGACGAGGACACTATTCACGAGGCTGACTGGGTGGTGGATATCGGACCGGGCGCCGGTGAACACGGTGGCCAGGTGGTGCACTCCGGTTCCTACAAGGAGCTCCTGGAAAACACCAACTCGCTGACGGGTGACTACCTGTCCGGGCGCCGCAAGATTGATATCCCGGTCAAGCGGCGCAAGTATGACAAGAAGCGCGAGCTCAAGGTTATCGGCGCCCGCGAAAACAACCTGAGCAACGTTGACGCCACCTTCCCGTTGGGCCTCTTTACCGCAGTGACAGGAGTCAGCGGCTCAGGGAAGTCAACCTTGGTCAATGAGATCCTGTACAAGGTTCTTGCCAACAAGCTCAACGGAGCCAAGCAGGTTGCTGGCCGGCATCGTTCAGTGGCGGGCCTGGAGCACCTCGACAAGGTGGTGCACGTGGACCAGAGCCCGATCGGGCGGACGCCTCGTTCCAACCCGGCAACGTACACGGGCGTCTTCGACAACATCCGGAAGCTCTTCGCGGAGACCACCGAAGCCAAGGTGCGCGGCTACCAGCCGGGCCGCTTCTCATTCAACGTCAAGGGCGGCCGCTGCGAGGCCTGTTCCGGTGACGGGACACTGAAGATCGAGATGAACTTCCTGCCGGACGTTTACGTTCCTTGCGAAGTGTGCCATGGTGCCCGCTACAACCGGGAAACCCTTGAAGTCCACTACAAGGGAAAGACCATCGCAGACGTTCTGAACATGCCTATCGAGGAGGGCGCGGAGTTCTTCGCGGCTTTCTCGCCTATCGCCCGGCACCTGAACACGCTGGTCGACGTCGGTCTCGGCTACGTCCGCCTCGGGCAGCCCGCCACCACGCTTTCCGGTGGAGAAGCCCAGCGCGTCAAACTGGCCTCCGAACTGCAGAAACGATCGAACGGCCGCAGCGTCTACGTTTTGGATGAGCCCACCACCGGCCTGCACTTCGAGGACATCCGCAAGCTGCTTATGGTGCTTCAAGGATTGGTGGACAAGGGAAATACCGTCATCACCATTGAGCACAACCTTGACGTCATCAAGTCCGCCGACTGGATTGTCGATCTCGGCCCCAACGGGGGTTCGGGCGGTGGACGCATCGTGGCAACAGGCACGCCCGAACAGGTAGCCAAGTCCACGGAAAGCCATACCGCCTCCTTCCTTGCGGAGATTCTGGGGTAGAGCGGCGGCTCCGGCCGGGGAGAATTTCGGCTTCGAGCAAAGTATTCCCTGGCCGGCATGTGAGTTTCAGGCATGCCTCAACTCGTGAGAAACTAACCCGGTGACTCAAACAATGGTGCCCGTAATCTTCGATCTGGACGGCACCCTTGTCGATCCCGCCGGCGGCATAACCGAAGGCATTGCCGCGGCCCTGGACGGACTGGGTCTCCCCATCCCGGAACAACACGTGCTGGACTCCATGGTTGGTCCCAAGCTCAGCGATTCGTTGGAGCACCTTGCCAAGGTTCCCGCGGCAAGGGTCGACGAAGTCATTGGACGCTACCGCAGCCACTACCGATCCGTGGGAATCGGACAAAGCCTGCTGTATCCCGGCATTCGTGAGCTCTTGGAGTTCTTTGCCGAGTCGCGGCGACCGGTTGCAGTGGCCACGCAGAAACCTCAAGGCCTGGCGCGCTTGGTTTTGGAGCACCATGGCATTGCGGGGTTCTTTGCTTCCATCTGCGGCGCCTCGGATGATGAATCGATGGGCGCCAACACGGCCCCCGGCAAAGTGGAAATCGTTGGGACGGCCCTGGCCGCGCTACATTCCCAGCCCGCAGTGATGGTGGGGGACCGTCACCAGGACGTCGCGGGAGCCATGGCCAATGGCATTGACTGCATCGGCGTCAGTTGGGGATTTGCGCTTCATGGCGAGCTTCAAGAGGCAGGCGCCGTCGCTGTCGTAGACACCGCGGCCCAGCTGCTGAAGAAGATCGAAGAACTTGACGCTGTCCGCGCGGCGGCCCTGAGCGAGGTGCAGAACGATGGAAGCCTTTGATGTCATTCGCTGGACCACCCGCGGACTGATTTCCGGCACCTGCCGGCCCACAGTCATTGGCTTGGAAAACGTACCCAAAGAAGGGCCCTTCATTGTGGCCCCGAATCATTTGTCTTTTCTGGACAGTGTGATTGTCCAGGCCCTGATGCCCCGTCCGGTCGGCTTCTTCGCCAAAGCCGAGTATTTCACTACCAAGGGTTTCAAGGGCCGCGCCATGAAGGCGTTCTTCCAGGCTGTTGGATCCATTCCCGTGGAACGCGGAGAGCAAGCGGCCAGCGTGCAGGCGCTCAAGACCCTCCTGGACATCCTGGAGAACGGCAGGGGCATCGGTATCTACCCGGAGGGGACCCGCTCGCGTGACGGCCTGCTCTACCGCGGCCGGACCGGCGTCGGCTGGCTTGCGCTGACCACGGGGGCGCCTGTGGTACCGGTGGGACTCCTTGGCACGGACAAGTTGCAGCCCGTGGACCGCAACACCGTCCGCCCTCAGCATTTCACCATGAAGGTGGGCGCTCCGCTGTACTTCGAAAAGACGGGGCCGGACCATTCCCTGCCTGCCCGGCGCGAAGTGACGGACAAGATCATGGAGGCCATTGCGGTGTTGAGCGGCCAGGAACGTGCCACCGGCTACAACCAGAGCAAGTCTGCGGAGTAGTTCAAAGCCCGGTGGGTGCGCTGAGTGCGTGCTGGGGCAGGGGTTTCCCTTACTAGACTGGATCTGTGGCAGATCCAGCGAGTTATCGTCCCCAGACGGGAGAAATCCCCACCACCCCCGGCGTCTATCGGTTCCGGGATCCGCACGGTCGTGTCATCTACGTGGGCAAGGCAAAGAACCTGCGTTCCCGCCTGAACTCGTACTTCGCCAACCCAGCGGGCCTGCTGCCGAAAACCCATGCCATGGTGCATACCGCCAGCAGTGTCGAATGGACCGTAGTAGGCAGCGAGCTTGAATCACTTCAGCTCGAATACACGTGGATCAAGGAATTCAAACCACGCTTCAACGTAGTGTTCCGGGACGACAAAACGTATCCGTACCTTGCCGTGAGCATGGCCGAGAAGCTACCCCGGGTCCAAGTGATGCGTGGGGAGCGCCGCAAGGGGACCCGTTACTTCGGCCCGTACACGGCCGGTGCCATCCGGGAAACCATGGACACCCTCCTTCGGGTCTTTCCGGTCCGTAGTTGCAGTCCCGGAGTCCTGAAGCGTGCGCAGGCCAGCGGCCGGCCATGCTTGCTTGGCTACATCGACAAATGCTCGGCCCCGTGCGTCGGTCGTGTCACAGCGGAGGAGCATCGGACGATTGCCGAAGACTTCTGCTCGTTCATGGGTGGCGAAGCGAAACGTTTCATCACCCGCCTCGAAAAGGACATGGCAGCCGCTGTGGCCGAACTCGACTACGAACGGGCGGCGCGAATCCGTGATGACATCGCGGCTTTGCGCAAAGTGTTCGAGCGCAACGCGGTGGTACTTTCCGAGGACACGGACGCAGATGTCTTCGCCCTGTACGACGACGACCTCGAGGCCTCGGTGCAGGTCTTCCACGTCCGGGGTGGCCGGGTTCGCGGGCAGCGGGGCTGGGTGGTCGAGAAGGTCGAAGACGCCACTACTCCGGAGCTCATCGAGCATCTCCTGCAGCAGGTCTACGGAGAGGACAGCGACAACCAGGGCCGCATCCCACGCGAAGTCCTGGTGCCGGAGATCCCGTCCAACCATCATGAGCTGCTTGAATGGCTCGGCGGCCTCCGGGGCGCCAAGGTGGATATCCGCGTGCCGCAGCGCGGTGACAAAGCCGCACTCATGTCGACTGTCCGTGAAAACGCCGAACAGGCCCTGAAGCTCCACAAGGTCCGGAGGGCGGGGGATATTACCGTCCGCTCGCAGGCGCTCCAGGAATTGCAGGAGGCGCTTGAGCTTCCGGTGCCGTTGCTTCGGATCGAATGCTACGACATCTCCCACGTGCAGGGAACCAACGTGGTCGCCTCCATGGTGGTGGTCGAGGACGGCCTCCCCAAGAAGTCCGACTACCGGAAGTTCTCCATCACCGGGGCAGCCGCCACCGACGACACGGCCGCGATGCACGACGTCCTGACGAGGCGTTTCCGGCACTACTTGCAGGACAAGTCCGCCCAGCTTCCCAAGAGCGGGGAAGTCCCCCATCCGGGTTCCGGGAAGGTGCCGTCGTCGTCCGATGACGCTGCCCTCACCGGTGCAAAGGCGAGGTTCGCCTACCCGCCCAATCTCGTCGTCGTCGACGGCGGGCAGCCCCAGGTCAACGCGGCCGCGCGGGCACTGGCGGAACTGGGAATCGACGACGTCTACGTCGTGGGCCTGGCTAAGCGTCTTGAGGAAGTGTGGCTGCCGGACAGCGACTTCCCGGTAATCCTGCCCCGCACTTCGCAGGGACTCTACTTGCTGCAGCGCATCCGCGACGAAGCCCACCGCTTCGCCATCACCTTCCACCGGCAGAAGCGCGGAAAGGCCATGACAGTGTCCGCGCTCGACGGCGTTCCAGGCCTTGGCGAAGCCAAACGGAAGGCGCTCGTCGCACAATTCGGTTCGCTCAGGAAGATCAAGGCTGCGACGGCTATCGAGCTGACCGCCGCGAAGGGGATCGGTCCGGCTTTGGCGGAAGCTGTCGTCAATCATCTGGCGGCAGCCGGTGCCTCGGGCGATGCCGCCCCGGCGGTGAACATGACCACCGGCGAAATCCTTGAATTTTAGCTAGGGTAATAAACGGACCCCTCCTGAAGGCGGTCCAGCCTGGACCGGCAGCAACTTAAACCATTTCAGAACGGGGACACTAGATGTCAGAATCAACAGCAGGATCCGACGCGGAGCAGGACGGTCTCATCCCCGTCAAGCCTGTCGAAGCGGAACTGCTGGTGGTCACAGGCATGTCCGGCGCGGGCCGCAGTACCGCCTCGGACGCCCTTGAGGACCACGGCTGGTACGTCGTCGAAAACCTGCCGCCGCAAATGCTTGGGACGCTCGCCGAGATCGTGTCGCACGCACCCCAGTCCATCCCTAAACTTGCCGTCGTCGTGGATGTCCGCAGCAAAGGCCTCTTCACCGATATCCGGACGGCCCTGGGCGCGCTCAGCGCCAGTGGAATCACGTTCCGCGTGCTCTTCCTGGACGCCAGCGACAACGTCCTGGTCCGTCGCTTTGAGCAAGGGCGCCGCCCGCATCCGCTCCAAGGCGGTGGCCGGATCCTGGACGGTATCGCGGCAGAACGCGACGTGCTGAAGGAACTCCGGGAATCGGCAGATGTTGTCCTGGACACCAGTACATACAACGTCCACGGCTTGGCGACAGCCATCACTGAACTATTCACCGACACCGGCCCCGTGGCTTTGCGCTTGAACGTCATGAGCTTCGGCTTCAAGTACGGCCTGCCCGTGGACGCCAACTTCGTGGCGGACGCACGCTTCATCCCCAACCCGCACTGGGTCCCGAAGTTGCGCCCGCACACGGGACTCGATGCCGACGTCAGCGACTATGTGCTGGGGGCCGACGGTGTCAAGGACTTCATTGATCGCTACGTTCTTGCCCTGGAACCGGTCCTCGACGGCTACCGGACGGAAAACAAGCATTACGCCACCATCGCCGTCGGCTGCACAGGGGGCAAACACCGTTCAGTCGCGGTTGCCGTCGAACTTTCCAAACGGTTGGCGCAATTTCCCAGGGTCACCGTCACCACGAGCCACCGCGATCTGGGTCGCGAGTAATGGGGGTTCTGACCGGACCCTTGCCGCTTGTTCCTCCCAAGGGGACGACGGGCAGCCAGCCGGCCAAAGGGCCCACGGTAGTTGCGCTCGGGGGCGGTCACGGGCTGTCCGCATCACTGTCTGCGTTGCGGTTGTTGACCTCCGAGCTCACCGCGATTGTGACCGTTGCCGACGACGGCGGCTCCTCCGGGCGGCTCCGGGAAGAGTACGGCGTCCTTCCGCCCGGCGACCTGCGGATGGCGCTGAGCGCGCTCTGTGATGACACCGATTGGGGGCGCACCTGGCGGGACGTCATGCAGCACCGCTTCAAGACTCCGGGCGGCGGGGAAGGCTCCCTGGACCACCACGCCATGGGAAACCTGCTCATCGTTACTCTCTGGGAACTGCTCGGGGACGCCGTGGCGGGACTGAAATGGGCCGGTGCCCTCCTGGGTGCCCGCGGTCAGGTCCTGCCGATGTCCACCCAACCCTTGAACATCGAAGGTGACGTCAGGGTGCCGTTGTCCGGGGGCGGGTACGAGCTCCAGACGGTGAAGGGCCAGGCCAAGTGCGCTGTTGCCGGGTCCCTCGAAAACGTCAGGCTCTCCCCGGAGGATGCCCGGGCATGTATCGAAGCGCTCACGGCAATCGAGTTCGCAGACTGGGTCGTCCTGGGTCCGGGGTCTTGGTACACCTCGGTGCTGCCCCATTTGCTTCTGCCCGAAATGCGCCAGGCTTTGTGCGACACCCCTGCCAAACGCTGCCTGACCATGAACCTCGCCATGGACACCAAGGAAACCTCCGGGATGTCGGCTGCGGACCATCTGGATGCCCTGCGCCATTACGCGCCGGAGTTCAGTGTGGACGTGGTGCTCGCCGATCCTTCCTCAATATCGGACCTCAAGGAATTCGAACGGGCTGCAGGGATGATCGGTGCAGAGGTGGTCTTGGGTAAAGTAGGGGCGTCGAGTCGCCGTCCAGTCCACGACCCGCTGCGTCTGGCGTCGGCGTATCACGATATCTTCGGGAATAGTTAGGAACATGCGATGGCACTGACCGGATCGGTCAAGGAAGAACTTTCCCGGCTGGACATCAAGAAGTCGTCCGTCCGCAAGGCCGAGGTCTCGGCCATGCTGCGTTTTGCCGGCGGACTGCACATCATTTCAGGCCGCATTGTGATCGAGGCAGAGGTTGACCTGGCCTCCACGGCGCGGCGACTGCGTGCCGCGATCGCGGAAGTGTACGGGCACCAGAGCGAGATCATCGTCGTCTCCGGCGGGGGGCTCCGGCGCGGTAGCCGCTACGTGGTCCGCGTCGTGCGCGACGGCGAGGCCCTGGCCCGCCAGACGGGCCTCTTGGACGGCCGGGGACGGCCTGTACGCGGGCTGCCGTCCGCCGTCGTCAACGGTTCGGCGTCCGACGCCGAGGCAGTGTGGCGCGGCGCTTTCCTGGCGCACGGTTCACTCACCGAACCCGGCCGCTCATCTTCTCTCGAGGTAACGTGCCCGGGCCCGGAATCCGCGCTTGCCCTGGTGGGAGCCGCCCGTCGCTTGGGCATCCAGGCCAAGGCGCGGGAAGTACGCGGCGTCGATCGCGTGGTTATTCGTGACGGCGACACCATCGCCGCATTGCTCACCCGGATGGGCGCCCATGACGCCCTCATGGTGTGGGAGGAACGCCGCATGCGCAAAGAAGTCCGGGCTACCGCCAACCGGCTCGCGAACTTCGATGACGCCAACCTGCGCCGCTCGGCCCAAGCCGCCGTTGCGGCGGGGGCCCGCGTGGACCGGGCCTTGGAAATCCTGGGCGACGACGTTCCGGACCACTTGAAGTACGCAGGCGAACTCCGGGTGGCGCACAAGCAGGCCAGCTTGGATGAACTGGGCCGGCTCGCTGATCCGCCCATGACCAAAGATGCGATCGCGGGGCGGATTCGCCGGCTGTTGGCCATGGCGGACAAGCGGGCTGGAGACCTGGGCATTCCGGGAACTGAAGCAAATGTGACCCCCGAAATGATGGACGAATAAAACAGCCGCCCTAGAATCATCAGGGTGTAGATTTCCGGCCGGTTCGCCGATCGGATGAACAATACGAGAGTTACCAACCGGACCCCGGTCCACTACATTGGAGGATTTCGTGACAGAGTACGTACTGCCCGAGCTCGGCTACGACTACGCAGCACTTGAGCCGCATATTTCGGCGAAGATCATGGAGCTGCACCACAGCAAGCACCACGCTGCCTACGTAGCCGGCGCCAACAACGCCCTGGCTCAGTTGGCCGAGGCCCGCGACAAGGGCGACTTCGCCAACATCAACCGCCTCTCCAAGGACCTCGCGTTCCACACCGGTGGCCACATCAACCACTCTGTGTTCTGGAACAACATCTCTCCGGACGGCGGCGACAAGCCCGAAGGTGAGCTGGCTGCGGCCATCGACGACGCCTTCGGTTCCTTCGATGCATTCCGCGCCCAGTTCACGGCAGCCGCCCTCGGCTTGCAGGGATCAGGTTGGGGTTTCCTCGCCTACGAGCCCATTGGCGGAAACCTGCTCATCGAGCAGCTCTACGACCAGCAGGGCAACGTCGCAGTCGGCACTACCCCGCTGCTCATGCTGGACATGTGGGAGCACGCTTTCTACCTGGACTACGTGAACGTCAAGGCTGACTATGTCAAGGCATTCTGGAACATTGTCAACTGGGCAGACGTCGCCAAGCGCTTCGAGGCAGCCCGCGCAAACGCCACCGGGCTGATTGTTCTGTAGGGAATTACCTGCCGTTTCGGTGAGTGACGCGGAATACACAAGGATGTAACAAACTTCACATTCAGGTGAATTTCGCCCAAATACCGGATTGCCTGCCCCCGCAGTTGCGGGGGCAGGCGTAGTTAAACGTAAGATAGGTCACGGAAGGCGGTTAGCCTTCAGCAATGTGGCTGGTCGCCCTCCGATCTGATAATCACTTCTGCCCAAAGATGTGCGGGAATTGTTAGTTGGAATCAAGATCCGACTCACTAGGTGTGCTTGCAAGAGCACCAAGGAGACTGAATAGTGACCACCCGTATTGGAATCAACGGCTTCGGCCGCATCGGCCGCAACTACTTCCGGGCAGCACTCGCCCAGGGCGCCGATCTCGAAATTGTCGCGGTCAACGACCTCACCAGCCCCGAGGCGCTCGCCCACCTGTTGAAGTACGACTCCGTCGGCGGTCGCCTGACCCAGCCCGTTGAAGTCAAGGATGGCAACCTTATTGTTGACGGCAAGATCATCAAGGTCCTCGCAGAGCGCGATCCCGCAAACCTCCCGTGGGCCGAGCTCGGCGTGGACATCGTCATCGAATCCACCGGCTTCTTCACCAAGGCCGCTGCCGCGCAGAAGCACATCGATGCCGGTGCCAAGAAGGTCCTGATTTCCGCTCCGGCTTCCGACGAAGACATCACTATCGTCATGGGTGTCAACCACGAGCTTTACGACCCCGAGACGCACCACATCATCTCCAACGCTTCCTGCACCACCAACTGCCTAGGCCCGCTGGCCAAGGTTGTCAACGACGCGTTCGGCATCGAGCGCGGCCTCATGACCACGGTGCACGCCTACACGGCGGACCAGAACCTGCAGGACGGCCCCCACAACGATCTTCGGCGCGCCCGTGCCGCCGCCATCAACATGGTTCCCACCTCAACGGGTGCTGCCAAGGCAATCGGGCTCGTCCTTCCGGAGCTCAAAGGCAAGCTCGACGGCTACGCCATCCGCGTTCCGGTCCCCACCGGCTCCGCCACCGACCTGACTGTCACCGTTTCCCGCGAAGTCACCGTTGAGGAAGTCAACGCAGCCCTCAAGGCAGCCTCGGAGACCGAGCAGTTCAAGGGAATCCTCAGCTACACGGCAGACCCGATCGTCTCCTCGGACATCGTCGGCGAATCTGCTTCTTCGATCTTCGATTCCGGATTGACCAAGGTCATCGGCAACCAGGTCAAGGTTGTTTCCTGGTATGACAATGAATGGGGCTACTCCAACCGCCTCGTTGACCTCACGGAGCTCGTCGCATCCAGGCTGGGCTAGGGTAGACACATGACATCTCACACCCTCAACGAACTCATCGCTGAAGGTGTCCGCGGGCGGTATATTCTCGTCAGAAGTGACTTGAATGTGCCGCTCGACGGCTCTACAGTGACCGACGACGGCCGCATCAAGGCCTCACTCCCGGTCATCGAAAAGCTCTCGGACGCCGGTGCCCGCGTGCTCGTCACCGCCCACCTCGGACGCCCCAAGGGTGCTCCCGAGCCCAAGTACTCGCTCAAGCCGGCCGTGGCGCGCTTTTCGGAGCTCGCACCGTTCAAGGTCAAGCTCGCGGAAGACACCGTGGGCGACTCCGCCAAGGAACTCGCCGGCTCCCTCGAGGACGGCGACGTCCTGGTCCTTGAGAACGTCCGTTTTGACGCACGCGAGACGAGCAAGGACGACGCCGAGCGCGGCGCCTTCGCTGATGAGCTGGTCGCCCTGACCGGCGGGAACGGTGCCTTCGTGGATGACGCCTTCGGCGCCGTGCATCGCAAGCATGCCAGCGTTTACGACGTCGCCACCCGGCTTCCGTCCTACCAAGGAGACCTCGTGCACACCGAGGTCGAGGTACTGCGTAAGCTCACCACGGATACCCAGCGACCGTACGTCGTCGTTCTCGGCGGCTCCAAGGTTTCGGACAAGCTCGCGGTGATCGACAACCTCCTGGGCAAAGCAGACACCATCCTCGTCGGTGGGGGTATGCTCTTCACCTTCCTGGCCGCGTCCGGTCACAAGGTTGCGGGCAGCTTGCTTGAAGCAGACCAGATTCCCGTGGTCCAGGACTACCTCAAGCGAGCTTCCGACGCTGGTACTGCCTTCGTCATTCCCACCGACGTCGTGGTCGCCAGCCGCTTTGCTGCGGACGCCGAACACGAAGTGGTTGCGGCGGACGCGATCGAGGACAGCTCATTCGGTGCCGCAGGCATTGGCTTGGACATCGGACCGATATCCGCAGCAGCTTTCGCCGAGCAGATCAAGGCCGCGAAGACCGTGTTCTGGAACGGCCCCATGGGCGTCTTCGAGTTCGAGGCCTTCTCGGGCGGCACCCGCGCCATCGCCCAGGCATTGACTGAGTCCTCGGCATTCACCGTCGTCGGCGGTGGAGACTCTGCTGCGGCAGTCCGGACCCTCGGTTTTGAGGACTCGCAGTTCGGCCACATTTCCACTGGCGGCGGCGCCAGCCTGGAATACCTCGAAGGCAAGGATCTTCCCGGCCTGAGCGTTCTGGACCGCTAGGCCACACAGCCGGCGGGTCGCCCTTCACAAAAGAGGCGCGTGCCCCGCCGGCTTCCCCATCTCAACGCATTTATGGAGCACACATGACAATTTCTGCCAATGGATACTTTGTTCGAAAGCCCTTTATTGCCGGCAACTGGAAGATGAACATGGACCACGTCCAGGGCATCACTCTGTTGCAGAAGCTGGCATGGACCTTGTCCGACGCCAAGCACGATTACAGCCGGGTCGAGGTTGCAGTCTTCCCGCCGTTCACCGACCTCCGTGGTGTGCAGACGCTTGTGCAGGGAGACGAGCTGGACGTGGTCTACGGCGGCCAGGATCTCTCGCAATTCGACTCGGGAGCCTACACGGGAGACATCTCCGGACAGTTCCTCAACAAGCTCGGTTGCGCCTACGTCCTGGTGGGCCACAGCGAACGCCGCACCATCCACCACGAGGACGACCTGATCCTCAACGCGAAGGTGAAGGCTGCCTTCCGCCACGGGGTGACGCCGGTCTTGTGCGTCGGCGAGGGCCTTGAAGTCCGCCAGGCCGGCACGCATGTCAAGCACACCCTGGCCCAGTTGCGCGCCGGCGTCGAAGGTCTCTCCGCAGAACAGGCAGGCGAACTGGTTGTAGCCTACGAGCCTGTCTGGGCTATCGGGACAGGCGAAGTCGCCGGTCCCGAAGACGCGCAGGAAATGTGCGCCGCGATCCGCGCCGAGCTCGCATCCTTGTTCGGCGATGCCGTCGCGGCCAAGACCCGTCTCTTGTATGGCGGTTCGGTGAAGGCCAACAATGCGGCGGCAATCATGGTCGAAGGCGATGTGGACGGCTTGCTGGTGGGTGGAGCGAGCCTGGACGCTGCTGAGTTTGCTAACATTGTCAGGTTCGAGAGCCACCTTAGCGCGGCTTAGTCCGTTTCAGGTTCCGCTCCCGTTTTCCGTTCTTCTGAAAGGCCGTCGTGGACGTTCTTCAAGTCATTCTGCAGATTCTGCTGGGCATCACCAGTCTTCTGCTGACGCTGCTCATCCTCCTGCACAAGGGGCGTGGCGGCGGGTTGTCCGATATGTTTGGCGGTGGCATGAGCTCGGGACTGAGTTCTTCGGGTGTCGCAGAACGAAACCTCAACCGCTTCACCATCGTTTTGGGCTGCACTTGGGGCGTCGTGATCATCGGACTCGGCCTCATTATGAGGTTCACTTCGGGCGGTAATTCCTAGACCCACGCGGGCCAGTTCCCGGGCAAACAAAACTGCCCGGAAGCAGGTCTGCCGCCATCCGGATCCCCGCATTAGACTAGGCTCCGTGGCCTTCACCGCCATGCACCCGGCTCGCAAGGGGATCGATGATGGTTCATGGTACTTCAGGTTTCCGGGGCACGCGGGCTGGCGTAACAGCTGGCTCTTCCCCAAGAAACAAGCCCGACCCGCTCGTTGGCGAGAGCCTGCCGCGTATTCGTGTCCCTTATTGGTGCGCCAAGGGACACGAGACGCGGCTCGTTTTCATTAAGCTCCCGGAAGACCAGATTCCGTATCGGTGGGACTGCCCGAAATGTGGTCTGATTGCCGTTCGCGAACAAGGCGAGGCGACCATGGAGCGGGCGGACGAAGAAGTCGTCAAGAGTCACCTGGATTACGTTAAAGAAAGACGCTCCAGCCAAGACGCGGAAATGGTCCTGGCCGGAGCGCTCAAGCGGCTACGCGCCCGCAGGATCCTTACGGATGAGCTGCTGGGGGACCCGTGAGGCCGCATTTTCATCAATGAGCCACAGGGTCCTGGATCGGCCGCTAGGGCCGGAGGCAGGAACCTGGATCGGATTGGCCCCGGCGAGGGCCAGCCCCACGGCCCCGGCCTTGTCCTCGCCCGCCACAACCATCCAGATCTCCTGGGCCGAATTGATGGCGGGGAGGGTCAGGGAAATCCTCGAAGGCGGTGGCTTGGGGGAGTTCTCGACCCCCACCACGGTGCGATCCTGCACGCGGATCCCCGCCTGTTCAGGGAAGAGCGAGGCAATGTGCGCATCCGGACCGATGCCTAGGAGAAGGACATCGAAGCGGGGCAACTCTCCGGCTTCCTCCGGACGATTGTCCGAAGTATCCGCGGCGTGTTCTGCTTCCGCGGCGGCCTTGAGCCGGGCCGCGTAGTCCACCGCGGCGTCCTCTGCCGTGGCGAACTCGTCCGATGAACCGGGTTCGTGCACCCGGGCGGGATCTACAGGCAGGCTGGAAAGCAACGCTTCTCGGGCCTGCACTGTGTTGCGGTCTTGACTGTCCTTGCCAACGAAACGCTCGTCACCCCACCAGAAGTTCACCCGGGACCAGTCGACCGCGGGCGCAGCAGGGGAGTCGGCAACCGCTTTCAAGGTGCCGATGCCCACGGTGCCGCCGGTGAGGACCACTGTGGCTTCACCGTGCTTGTCTTGTACGTCCACCAGCTTGGTGATCAGTCGTGCGGCGATCGCGGCCATAAGGACAGCGGAGTCGGGATGGATGCTTACTCTGGGGTTAGCGCTCACTGGATCGGTCACTCCTTGCTATTCGTTCGGGGCAGTCCCATAGTAATCACTTCTCCGAAGACATCGTCCGGGTCGAGGCGGCGTAGTTCTTCGGCGAGGCAGTCCCGCAGGCTGCGGCGCGGGAGGGAGATCCGTTGGGCGGGCTGGCCTGGTTGGGTGAGTTCGGCGATGGTCAGTCCGGGGCGGACCAGTTGGACGTCGCCGGTGGCACGGCTGAGCCGCACGCGGCGGATCCCCGTTCCGGCGGGATCGGCGACGATTTGGACCGGAGCCTCGAGGAACAGCGTGAGCCAGGCGGCGAGGAGGATGGTGCTGGGTGAATCGGAGGCGCCCTCGACTTCGATCGCCGTGACGGGGGATTCGTCCACTTGGTCCAGGGCGGCGGCGAGTTGGAGGCGCCAGTTGGTCAGGCGTGTCCAGGCGAGGTCGGTGTCTCCTGCCCGGTAGGTTTTCCGGATCCGGGCCAGTGCTGCTGCGGGGTCGGGTTCGTTGGCGGAGTCGGTGATCCGGCGGTGCGCGATGCGTCCGATGGAGGTCTCGCAGGCGTTCTCGGGGGCGCCGTTCGGCCACCAGGCCACGATGGGTGCGTCGGGCAGGAGCAGGGCCGCGACGAGGGATTCGCTTTCCTTGGCGAGTTCCCCGTAGCCGCGCAGCACGATGACTTCCGAGGCCCCGGCGTCCCCGCCGACCCGGATCTGGGCGTCGAGGCGGGTCGGTGCCTGGGCGCCGGCGTCCGCGAGGACGATGATGCGGCAGGGGTGTTCGCGGCTGGCGTCGTTGGCTGCCTCGATGGCTTCTTCTTCCAGCCCGGATTTGGTGACCACTACCAGGGTCAGGACGCGTCCGAGGGCGATCACGCCTCCTTGCTCGCGCAGGGAGGTGATCTTCTTGGAGATCTTGGAGGTGGTGGTGTCCGGCAGGTCTACGATCATGGCCTTCTCCAGGTTCGTCCGTCGCGGGCAAGCAGCTCATCGGCCGAGGCCGGGCCCCAGCTGCCGGGAGCGTAGGGTTCGGGTTGTTCGTCCAGGGACGCCCAGTAGTCCTCGAACGGGTCAAGGATCTTCCAGGACTCCTCGACTTCGGCGTGCCGCGGGAACAGCGGGGGTTCGCCCAGGAGCACGTCCAGGATGAGCCGTTCGTACGCTTCGGGGCTGGACTCGGTGAAGGAGTGCCCGTAGCCGAAGTCCATGGTCACGTCGCGGACTTCCATCTGCGTGCCCGGGACCTTGGACCCGAACCGGATCGTGGCGCCCTCGTCGGGCTGGACCCGGATCACCACCGCGTTCTGACCGAAGTCATCCTCCCCGTGCCCGCGGAAGAGCAGGTTCGGTGCGCGTTTGAACACCACGGCGATCTCCGTGACCCGGCGCCCGAGGCGTTTACCGGCACGCAGGTAAAACGGTGCCCCGGCCCAGCGCCGGGTATGGATATCCAGGCGGATCGCGGCGAACGTTTCGGTCTTCGAATCGGCCGGGATGCCGTCCTCGTCCAAATACCCCTGGACCAGTTCCCCGCCTTGCCAGCCGCCGGTGAACTGGCCCCGGGCCGAGTGGGTGGACAGGTCCTCGGGCAGCCTGACCGCGGCCAGGACCTTTTCCTTCTCGGCCCGCAGGTCATCGGCGTTGAAGGAAATCGGCTCTTCCATGGCCGTCAACGCGAGCAACTGCAACAGGTGGTTCTGGATCACGTCCCGTGCCGCCCCGACGCCGTCGTAATACCCTGCACGGCCCCCCGTGCCGATGTCCTCGGCCATCGTGATCTGGACATGGTCCACATAGTTCGCGTTCCACAAAGGCTCGAAGAGCTGGTTCGCGAAACGCAGTGCCAGGATGTTCTGCACCGTTTCCTTGCCCAGGTAATGATCGATACGGAACACCGCGTCCGGCGGGAACACGGACTCCACAATATCGTTCAGCTGCCGGGCGGATTCCAGGTCATGACCGAAGGGCTTCTCGATCACCACCCGCCGCCACTGCCCGTCCCCGGCCTGGGCCAGACCGTGGCGGGAGAGCTGCCGGCAGACCTGCTCGAAGGCCTTGGGCGGAATCGAGAGATAGAACGCATGATTCCCCCGCGTTCCCCGGGTCTCATCCAGTTCATCAAGAGTGGCACTCAGACGCTTGAACGCCTGATCGTCATCGAACTCCCCCTGCACGAAACGGATACCCTCGGAAAGCTGGCCCCACACCACCTCATCAAACGGCGTCCGGGAATACGCTTTGACGTTCGCCCTGACCTCGTTGGCGAAGTCCTCGCTACTCCAGTCGCGCCGGCCAAAGCCGACCAACGCGAAACTCGGCGGCAACAGCCCCCGGTTGGCGAGGTCGTACACTGCGGGAAGGAGTTTCTTACGGGCAAGATCACCGGTGACTCCGAAGAGCACCAGCGATGACGGCCCGGCAATGCGGTTCAGACGGCGGTCACGCGGATCCCGGAGGGGATTGCGGCGGGTAGCCTTTCCGGTGGACCTGTAACCGATTTCAGTTTCTGGCATGTTTGGGTTTGTGCCTTAGCTTTCGAGCGGGCTGGTCTGGCCGGCAAGCGCAGCGATGATGTCCTGGAGCTGGGCGACCCCGGCTCCGCGATCCGTGAGGTGCAGGCGCAGGACCGGACGGCCGTGGTTCTCCAGGACCTGGGCATCGCCGGCGGCCTGGGCCGCGATGAGCTGACCGAAAGTGAACGGCCGTTCCGGGATGGCGATGTCGCCGTTCGCGGAAGCCGTTACCTGCAGGAATGAACCGATGGCCGGGCCGCCCTTGTGGAACTGTCCGGTGGAGTGCAGGAAGCGCGGACCCCAGCCGAAGGTGACCGGGCGGCCGCTGAGGCGGGCGAGTTCGTCACGGACACCCTCGAACCCGGCGTACGCGATCCGGTCGAAGTAGGCCTGGACGCTGAGGTAACTGTCGTCGTCGAGCGTTCCCAAGAGGGCTCCGACGGCTTCCTCTGCGGTGGCTGCACCACGGAGCCAGTCACCGCCGCGTACTTCGATCGCGCCGTCGGTGAACGCGGCGGGGGTGGGTTCGGGACGGGCGTCCAGCAGGCCGCGCGCGGCGATCTTGGCCGCTTCGACGTCGGGCTGGTCGAAGGGGTTGATGCCCAGCAGGCGCCCTGCGACCGAGGTGGCGAATTCCCAGAGGAACATCTGCGTGGCCAGGCCACCGGCGATCGCCGCTTCGTTCTCACCGAGTTCGACGTCGGAGTCCGCACCGACCAGGCGGATCACCAGGACGTCGTCCGCGCCGCTGCTGACCTCGGGGGCGGAAGGACCGGCAACGACCGGCAGCACGCCCGTGCCGAGCTTGCCGGTGGACTCGGCGATGAGTTGTTCGGCCCAGTCCGCGAAGCCGACAATGCCGGAGCCGTCTTCGACGATGAGGATCTTGTTGCGCAGCGGGGTGGTGCCGCCCAGGGCAGCGCCGAGCCGGAGCCCGATGTTTTCGGGGGAGTCCTCGTTCAGGATCTCCGCTGCTTCCTCGGCCTCGTCCAGGAATGCCTGGATATCGACTCCGGCGAGGCCGCTGGGGACCAGCCCGAAAGCCGTGAGCGCCGAGAAGCGGCCGCCGACGTTCGGGTCCGCGTTGAAGACGGCCCGGTAGCCGGCTTCCCGGGAGGCCTTGTCCAGCGGGGACCCCGGATCGGTCACGATGATGATGCGGCTCTTGGCATCGATGCCGGCCAAGGTGAAGGCCTGCTCGAACACCCGTCGCTGCGAGTCGGTTTCCACGGTAGAGCCGGACTTGGACGAGACCACGATAGCGGTCTGGGCCAGGCGGTCCGTCAGGGCGGCACCGAGCTGTTCGGGGTCGGTGCTGTCCAGCACGGTCAGCTCGACGCCGGCGGTGCCGGCAATGACCTCCGGAGCAAGCGAAGAACCGCCCATGCCACACAGGACAATGCGGGAGACACCTTCTGCCCTGAGGGCATCCCGGAGTTCCAGGATTCCTTCGACCAAGGACCGGGAAACGGTCGCCGCGTCCACCCATCCAAGACGGATGGCGGACTCGGATTCGGCATCGGGACCCCACAAGGTGTGGTCCTTCGCGAAAATCCTGGTGGCAATCCGGTCTTCAACAAGTGCCGGGACGTGCTGCTCGATGGCCTGCTGCGCAGCACCGCTGGCGTCGTAGCTGAGAGTGCTCATGTGGGTTAGGAAGCCTTCCGTGCAGAGGCAAGGGCACCTTCGACGTCGGCCAGGAGTTCCTTCCAGCTGGCCACGAACTTCTCCAGGCCCTCGGACTCAAGCTGGGCGACGACGTCGTTGTAGGAAATACCCAGGCCCTCCAGTGCGTTCAGGACGCTGTTTGCTTCCTCGTAGGTGCCCGTGATGGTGTCCCCGGTGACCACGCCGTGATCGAACGTGGCGTCGAGGGTCTTTTCCGGCATGGTGTTCACGACGTCGGCGGCGACCAGTCCGGTCACGTACAGGGTGTCGGGGTAGGCCGGGTCCTTCACACCCGTGGAGGCCCACAGCGGACGCTGCGGGAGCGCACCGGCTTCGGCCAGGACGGCCCAGCGTTCGGTGGAGAACAGCTCTTCGTAGACCTGGTACGCGAGCCGGGCGTTGGCCACGCCTGCCTTGCCCTTGAGGGCCTTGGCTTCCTCGGTGCCCAGGGCGTCCAGGCGCTTGTCGATCTCGGAATCCACGCGGGAGACGAAGAAGGACGCCACGGAGTGGATCCGGGAGAGATCGTGACCGTTTTCCTTCGCCAGCTCCAGGCCGGACTGGAAAGCGTTGATGACGGCCCGGTAGCGTTCCAGGGAGAAGATCAGGGTCACGTTGACGCTGATGCCCTCGGCCAGGGTAGCCGTGATGGCCTGGAGGCCTTCCAGGGTTGCCGGGATCTTGATCAGGACGTTGTCCTTGTTGACCTTCTTGTAAAGGTGCTTGGCCTCGGCGATGGTGCCTTCGGTGTCCCACGCCAGGCGGGGATCCACCTCGATGGAGACCCGGCCGTCCACGCCCTTGGTCGCGGCGGCGACCGGGGCGAACAGATCGCAGGCATCGGCAACATCGGTGGTGGTGATCTCGAAGATCGTCTCCTCGACGCTTGCGCCCTTCGCGGCGAGCCCGGCGATCACGGCGTCGTAGTCGCTGCCGGAAGTGATCGCGGCGTGGAAAATCGACGGGTTGGTGGTCACACCGACAACGTTCTTCTCGTCGATGAGCTTCTGCAGGCTGCCGCTGGAAAGACGTTCCCGTGAAAGGTCATCCAACCAGATGGACACGCCGGCGGCGGAGAGTTGCTGGGTGGGAGTCGTAGTCATTTCTTTAATCTCCTTGGAAATTTGTTCGTTGCAGTAGAAGTCGTTTTAGGCGCTTTTTCAGTGACCGAGACCTGCGAGGGAGTCCTTCGCGGCGGCAGCGACTGCTTCTGCCGTGATGCCGAACTCCTGGAACAGGCGCTGGTAGTCCGCCGAGGCACCGAAGTGCTCCAGGCTGACGGAACGGCCGGCGTCACCGACGAATTCCTTCCAGCCCAGGGCAAGGCCTGCCTCGACCGAGACACGGGCCTTCACGGCGGCCGGGAGCACCGACTCACGGTACGCGGCGTCCTGCTTGTTGAACCACTCCACGCACGGCATGGAGACAACACGGGCAGCGATACCCTCGCCCTGAAGCGCTTCGCGGGCCTTCACAGCGAGCTGGACCTCCGAACCCGTGGCGATCAGCAGCACCTGCGCCGGGACCGTGGCACCATCCCTGGATGCCTCGGCCAGGACGTACCCGCCCTTCGCGACCCCGGCCGGGGAGCCGAACGTGTCACCGTTCGCGGCTCCTTCGCCGCGGGCATAGGTGGGGATGTTCTGACGGGTCAACACGATACCGGCCGGGTTCTCGTGGTTCTCCAACATGGTCTTCCACGCTACGCCCACCTCGTTCGCGTCACCGGGACGGACCACGTCCAGGCCCGGAATAGCGCGCAGGGTAGCGAGCTGTTCCACCGGCTGGTGGGTCGGGCCGTCCTCGCCCAGACCGATCGAATCATGGGACCACACATAGATCGACGGGACACCCATCAGGGCACCGAGACGGATCGCCGGCTTCTGGTAATCGGAGAAGATCAGGAACGTACCCGAGAACGCCCGCGTCCGGCCATGCAGGGAGATGCCGTTCACGATCGAGGCCGCAGCATGCTCGCGGATACCGAAGTGCAGCACCCGCCCGTACGGGTTGCCCTTCCACGCTCCCGTGGAACGGGAAGCCGGAATGAACGACGGCGAACCCTCGATCGTGGTGTTGTTGGACTCGGCAAGGTCCGCCGAACCGCCCCACAGCTCCGGAAGAACCGGACCGATCGCGTTCAGGACCTTCCCGGACGCGGCCCGGGTCGAGACGTCCTTGCCCGCTTCGAACACCGGCAGAGCGGCGTCGAGTTCGACCGGAAGCTTCTTAGCCTCGATCCGCTCCAGCAGCGCAGCACCCTCGGGGTTGGCGGTCTGCCATGCCTCGAAGGATGCCTGCCATTCGCTGCGCTCGGCTGCACCGCGTTCGACGACGGCACGGGCGTGTGCCAGGACGTCCTGGTCAACCTCGAAGGACCTGGCCGGGTCAAAGCCCAGAACCTCCTTCAGGGCCGCGACTTCCTCGGCACCCAGGGCCGAACCGTGGATCTTGCCCGTGTTCTGCTTCTTCGGCGCCGGGTAACCGATAATGGTCCGCAGCGAAATGATCGAGGGCTTGGAAGTCTCCGCCTTCGCGGCCAGCAAAGCCGAGTACAGCTCCTGGACATCCTCGACGTATTCACCCGTCCGGGTCCAGTCCACCCGCTGCGTGTGCCAGCCATACGCCTCGTAACGCTTGAGCACGTCCTCGGTGAACGCGATGTCGGTGTCGTCCTCGATCGAAATGTGGTTCTCGTCGTAAACCACCACAAGATTGCCCAGCTCCTGGTGCCCGGCCAGGGAGGAAGCCTCCGAAGTCACGCCTTCCTGGAGGTCGCCGTCGGAAGCAATGACCCAGATGGTGTGGTCGAACGGGCTCTCGCCGGCAGGAGCATCGGCGTCGAACAAACCCCGCATCCGGCGCTGGGAATACGCAAAGCCCACCGAGGACGCCAGACCCTGACCCAACGGGCCCGTAGTGATCTCCACACCCGCGGTGTGCTTGTATTCCGGGTGCCCCGGGGTGAGCGAGCCCCAGGTACGCAGCGCTTCGAGGTCCTTCAGCTCCAACCCGTAGCCGGAAAGGAACAACTGGATGTACAGGGTCAGCGAGGTGTGTCCGGGGGAGAGGATGAACCGGTCACGGCCGATCCAGTCCGGGTGCTTCGGGTCGTGGCGCATCAGCTTCTGGAAAAGAAGGTACGCGGCCGGCGCCAAGCTCATGGCCGTGCCCGGATGACCATTACCGACCTTCTCCACGGCGTCAGCGGCCAAAACGCGGATGGTATCTACCGCCCGTTGGTCCAGGCTGGTCCAAGTCAGTTCTTGCTCTTCCAAATGTGGCACGGGAACCGAGCCCCTCTCTGTGCTGACGGCTGGGGGTGGGACATGGCAGGCCTCGGGGCACAGGATGGCGCCCGCTGCGAAGTGTCTACCAGCCGTTCACCATTGAATCGTTGATCTTTCATCCAGACATGCAAATCTGAGAATACGCTTTCTCGGAAACCTGCGTGAGCTGATCTGCAGACAGCTTAGCCCGCTTCGCGGCCCGAAATGGTGGGAATCTCAAAAAATGCACGCAAATTCCGCTTTATGAATCACGGCGACGCGAAAGTGCCGGTGAACTTTCGGAAACAAAGGAAAGTTCGCCGGTGCCGCCGCGCCGAGCGGGCCACGGTATGATATCTGGAGGCCGGCAGCGGCCAGTGCGCCATTGAATGCACAGAGATCGAGTGCACAGATTCAAGGCACGCATCGAGAGCATGGAAAGAAAGCCCGGATACGAATGCACGCTTCGCCGCGTGCCCCGGACTTTGAAGTGCCTTGACGTGCAGGCACGGCTGCTGTGAGAACACCAGAGCAAAGAACAGAGTGACTGCCAACGTGAGCACAACAGATACGCCCCTCAATCCTTCCCCGGCTGTGGCGAGGAGCGGACTTCCCCGTAAGTTCAAGGCGTATCTGGCACTGACCAAACCCCGCGTGATCGAGTTGCTCCTAGTCAGTACCCTGCCCACCATGATCTTTGCCCAGCGGGGTTTTCCCTCCATCGGATTGATACTGGCCACCTTGGTGGGCGGCGCCTTCGCCGCCGGTAGTGCCGGGGTCTTCAACTGTTACATCGACCGCGACATCGACAAGTTGATGCACCGCACCGAAAAGCGACCCCTCGTGACGGGTGAAGTCACTCCCCGCGAAGCACTTGTCTTCGCTTGGATCCTTGGGGCCGCGTCCATCGCCATCCTCTGGTTCGGGGCCAACCCGCTTTCGGCGTGGCTCGGTCTCGGTGCGATTGTTTTCTACGTTGTCATCTACACGATGATCCTTAAGCGCCGCACGGCGCAGAACATCGTGTGGGGCGGCGCCGCAGGTTGCTTCCCGGTGCTCATCGCCTGGGCTGCGGTTACGAACACGGTTGAGTGGCCCGCCGTCGTACTCTTCATGGTGATCTTCCTTTGGACTCCTCCGCACTATTGGCCGCTTTCGATGCGCTATGGCGAGGACTATCGCAACGCCAACGTCCCCATGCTGGGTGCCATCGCCGGTGCCAAGGTGGTTTCCGTGCAAGTGGTGCTCTACGCCTGGGCTATGGTGGTGTGCTCGTTGCTTATGGTGCCGGCAGGCGGTGCTGGCTGGGTGTATACGATCGTGGCTGTCCTCGCGGGTGCCTGGTTCCTGTATGAATCCCATGCGCTCTACAACAGGGCCCAGGGCGGCGATGTCTCGAACAAGGGAGCCATGAAGGTCTTCCACGGATCCATCAGCTACCTGACCCTGCTATTCATTGCCCTCGCAGTGGACCCGTTCATCGGTTCCCCGATCCTCGGCGGCTGACGTGCCCGGTTCCCCGATCTTCGGCGTCACCCGAGGACGCCCGCTCACTTTTTACAGCTAAAAGACACAAACCCTCCTTCAGACATAAGGGCGTATCGTCCGACGCACGCTCATGTAGTTGAGCCCATATGACAACCCTCCCTCACATCTGTGACACGTCCACATGCGCGAGGGAGGGTTGTCATTTTTGCCCGATCGGATCGGGCGTTTGGGCTGGGGCGTGATATGTGATGGAGCGTTTGGGTTTGGGAACCCATATCTGATGGAGGGTCGGGTGAAGACGCAGGATAAATGCGCGAGCGTCTGAACCCGCGGCCGGGGAGTTGGGCGCAGGAGTGCGCCCTAGCGCTTAGGGCTGAAGCGCGCCACATCCGCCGCGTTGGTGGCCGCACTCATGAGCAGGGCGGCACCCAACATGTGGGCGCCCACCAAGAGCGCCGGAATGCCGTTGTAGTACTGGGTAAAGCCAATGACCGCCTGTAGGACCGTCACAGCGAGAAGCGTGAGTGTTGCCGTCCGGAACGGGCCGGTGATTCCCTTGCGAAGGACGAGGTAAACAGCAAAGAGGGTTCCCGCAGTGATGAGGTAAGCGGGCACAGCGTGGATATGTGAGACGAGGTCCCAATCGAGATCATTGCGCGGTGCATTGGCATCGCCGGCGTGGGGTCCTGCGCCCGTCACTACAACACCCAGGCACACGGCAATCGCGGAGAAGAACGCGACGGCGGTCATGACGGGGCTCATCGCGCCGGGAATCGATTCCAGCGGCCGCGTCATGAAGCGGCCGGTCCGGCCGTAAGCGCGGTTGACCAAGAGTGTGGAGAAGACAATCAACGCCATGGAGACGAGGAAGTGCAGTCCGACCACCCAAGGGTTGAGATTGGACAACACGGTGATGCCGCCGATGATGGCCTGCGCCGGAATGCTGGCAAGCAGGCCCAAAGCCAGAAGGAAAAGGTCCCGCCGGTGCTTGCGGAGGTTCCATAAGTAGACCAGCGTTAAGACGGCAACGGCCGCCAAAGCGAAGGTCAGCATCCGGTTACCGAATTCGATGAAGCCGTGGATGCCCATCTCCGGAGTATTCACCAGCGAACCGTTGGTGCAGCGTGGCCACGTCGGGCAGCCGAGCCCTGAAGATGTCAACCGGACCGCACCGCCGGTCACCACAAGGATCGTCTGGCCGATCAACGACAACATCGCCAGCCTGCGCACGGTGCTGTTGACTTCCGTAGGCAGCTTGGCGGCCATCTGCCGGATGGATTTCGGGAGGCGGGAATCCGTGCTCACAGTGTTCTCAATTCTGAATTCTCAGTTCCAGTTGACGGTTCGGTTCCAGGGCAGACGCTCAATTCCACTTGAACCAGCGGACGGCCGCTGCACCGGGGATGACCGTCCACAACAGCAGCACCAGGACGTAGGGCCACGAGACGCTGCCATGGAGAAAAGCGTCCCGGAGGGACTGGCCCAAGGCGCCCGAGGGCAGGAAATGTACGATGCTCTGAGCAAGCGCGGGCAAACGCTCGGCGGGAACCACGATTCCACCTAGGGCACCGAGCAGAATCCAGAGCAGGTTGGTGATGGCGAGGGTCGCCTCCGGGCGTACCGTTCCGGCAACCAAGAGGCCCAGCGCCGTGAAGGCGGCGGCTCCGAGGACCAACAGGCCCAGGCCCGGAAGCCAGCCTTCCGGCCGTGGCTGCCAGCCAAGCAATGCCGCAACGGCCCCGATGACCAGGACTTGGAGGACCAAGACAGCCAGGACAGCGATGATCTTGCCTGCGATGAGGCCGGTCCGGCCCAAAGGTGTAGTGGAGAGGAAACGGAGGACGCCGTAGCGGCGGTCGAAGCCAGTGGCGATACCTTGGCCGGTGAATGCCGTTGACATCGCACACAAGGCCAGGATGCCGGGTACCGCGATGTTCACGCGGCTGTCTCCCAAGCCATCCAGGAGCGGGGTGACTGTGAGCCCCACCAAGGCCAACAAAGGCATGATGACGGCGAGGATCAGCTGTTCGCCGTTCCGGATCATGGTCAATGTTTCGTAGCGGCCTTGGAGCAGGATCCTACGCAGCAGGGGAGCCGGTCCGGCGTGGGGTGTTGTGACTATCGCGGGTGTCATCGGATGTCCCTTCCGGAGATGTCCAAGAAGACGTCTTCCAAGCTGCGTGCCTCCAGACGAAGGGACGCAGGCATGATGCCCTTCTCCGCCCACCAGGCAGTGAGCTTCGCCAAATGTTCCGGTGTCAGGGTGCCGACCACCGCGTAGCTGCCTGCCCGGCTTTCCGTGATGGTCAGTTCGTTGCCGATGGCTGCCGCGATGTCGAGACCCGCGGGAGCGTCAAACAGCAGGGTGCGTTCCGTTATCCCGGCCATGTCTTCGTGTCCGTGGCTCAGCAGCTCGGCAACGGTGCCTTGGGCGACATTGCGGCCGGCGTCGATGATGTACACGTAGTCCGCGAGTCGCTGGGCGTCGTCCATGAGGTGCGTGGTGAGAATGATGCCCATGCCCGCATCCCGCAGTTCGGCGATCAGTTCGAAGACGATTTGGCGGGACTGGGGATCGAGCCCCGCACTGGGTTCGTCCAGGAAGAGGACTTCGGGATTGCCGATCAGGGCGGCTGCAAGCGAGAGCCGTTGTTTCTGCCCGCCGGACAAGCGGCGGATCCCCGTGCGGCTGAATGTATCGATGCCCAGGCGTTCAACGAGCTCTTCCAAGGGAAGGGGGTTCTGGTACATGCCGGCAATGTGCCGAAGCAAGGGGATGGGCCGGGCCGACGGCGGGAGGCCCCCGTCCTGAAGCATTACGCCGACGCGTGAACGGAGGTTTGCTCCGGCCGTGTCGGGGTCGTCGCCGAGGAGTTCAATACGACCGCCGGTGCGCTTTTGAAGGCCCTGCGCGCATTCGAGCGTCGTTGTTTTGCCCGCGCCATTGGCACCAAGCAAGGCAGTGATCTGGCCGCGTTCTGCAAACATTGACAGTCCGCTGACCACCCGGAGCATTTTGCCGTCAAGGGAAGCCAGCGGGCCGACGTCCTTGATGAGTCCGTCGATATTGAGGACAGGGGATTCGGGGGATCGCACCAGAGTATTCTACGTGAAGTAGTAGGGATGCGGTGGGCACTGCGCTGCAGGCCAGCCTTGCCTTACTGGATGCATGGACTAAATTACGACATGATTGTGTTGTGTATTCCATGACGAGTTCTGTTTCCGTGCCCGCAATGCGGTATGGCGCAGTCATGCCCATGCCCGGCGGCACCGCCGCGGGAGTGGCTGATGCGGAAGACCGCACGAGAGACCGTGTTCTCAACGCGGTGTTGGAGCACGGCCCTGTCAGCGCGGCTGAACTCGGCGACATGCTGGGCTTCACTCCCGCGGCGGTTCGCCGGCACCTGGATCACCTTCAGCGAGCCGGGGTTATCGAGGTCAAGCGTGTCGCGAAGGCCGGCGCCGGCGCAGGCCGCCCGGCCCGTCGCTATGTCCTCAGCTCCCAGGGCCAGTCGAAGCTCGGAGACGACTACCTGAACATTGCCAGTTCGGCGCTGCGGCGGCTGCGGGACCTTGGAGGCGAAGAAGCTGTCAGGGACTATGCGGTAGAGCGCTTTGCCGAGATGGAGCAGCGCTACGCACCCGAAGTTGATGCAGCGGGTTCCGACATCGCGGCCCGCGCTGGGGCACTGTCCAAGGCACTGAGCAGGGACGGCTACGTCGCCTCCGCTGCGTCGATTGAGACCAAGTCGCCTTTGCCTGCCGCGCTTTCCAGCGTCCAGCTGTGCCAAGGCCATTGCCCCATCCAGCAACTTGCAGCGGAATTTCCCGTGTTTTGCGACACTGAGACCGAACTTTTTTCCCGTTTGGTCGGCGTCGATGTCCGCAGGCTTTCCACTCTCGCGCAGGGCGGACATGTCTGCACCACCCACATTCCTACTGGCAGGCCAGCCGCCAAGGAGGCCCTCGGGCTTCCCAAGCTGCGGGCCACGCCCCATGTCGAATCCAACAATCAGTAAGAAAGGCCGTGATGACGGGTCAATTAGCTGAAGGAACAGCAGAGAAAGCGCTAGCTGACGGTGCTGTGATCTCGGAGATTCTGGAGAAGAATCCCGAGCTGCACGGTATTGGCACCTACGAGTACGGATGGTCCGACAAGAACGACGTCGGCGCCAACGCGCGCCGGGGTCTCAGCGAAGAGGTCGTGCGTGACATTTCCGGCAAGAAGAACGAGCCGGAATGGATGCTGGACCTGCGCTTGAAGGGTTTGAAGTACTTCGACCGCAAGCCCATGCCCACCTGGGGTGCAGACCTCTCCGGCATCGACTTCGACAACATCAAGTACTTCGTGCGCTCTACCGAAAAGCAGGCTGCCACGTGGGAAGACCTCCCCGAGGACATCCGCAATACCTATGAGAAGCTGGGCATCCCGGAAGCGGAGCGCAGCCGCCTTGTTTCCGGTGTGGCCGCGCAGTACGAGTCCGAGGTGGTGTACCACCAGATCCGTGAAGACCTGGAAAAGCAGGGCGTCATCTTCCTGGACACCGACACGGCACTTCGCGAGCACCCGGAGATCTTCCAGGAATACTTCGGGACCATCATCCCGGTGGGCGACAA
The DNA here is from genome assembly GCF_039539965.1 of Arthrobacter methylotrophus. Lineage (NCBI taxonomy): Bacteria > Bacillati > Actinomycetota > Actinomycetes > Micrococcales > Micrococcaceae > Arthrobacter > Arthrobacter methylotrophus. The sequence goes on from NZ_BAABED010000001.1 coordinate 1,514,880, forward strand.
CAAGTTCGCTTCGCTGAACACGGCTGTGTGGTCCGGCGGTTCCTTCGTTTACGTCCCCAAGGGCGTCCGTGTGGACATCCCGCTGCAGGCCTACTTCCGCATCAACACGGAAAACATGGGGCAGTTCGAGCGCACCCTGATCATTGCGGACGAGGACTCCTACGTCCACTACATCGAAGGCTGCACCGCCCCGATCTACACTTCGGACTCGCTGCACTCCGCCGTGGTGGAAATTATCGTGAAGAAGGGCGCCCGCGTCCGTTACACGACCATCCAGAACTGGTCCACCAACGTGTACAACCTGGTCACCAAGCGCGCCATTTGCGAAGAGGGCGCCACGATGGAGTGGATCGATGGCAACATCGGCTCCAAGGTGACCATGAAGTACCCGGCTGTCTACTTGGTCGGCGAGCACGCCAAGGGTGAGACACTTTCCATCGCCTTCGCCGGCGAAGGCCAGCACCAGGACACCGGTTCGAAGATGGTCCATATCGCGCCGAACACCAAGAGCTCCATCATCTCCAAGTCCGTGGCCCGCGGTGGCGGACGTGCAGCTTACCGAGGCCTTGTTCAGGTCCGCGAAGGCGCCAAGCACTCCGCCAATACCGTGCGTTGCGACGCCTTGTTGGTGGACACCATTTCCCGCTCCGATACCTATCCCTACATCGACATCCGCGAGGATGATGTGGTGATGGGTCACGAGGCCACCGTTTCCCGAGTCAGTGAGGAGCAGCTCTTCTATCTGATGTCCCGCGGTATGCCCGAGGACGAGGCCATGGCCATGATCGTGCGCGGCTTCATTGAGCCGATTGCCCGTGAGTTGCCGATGGAATACGCCCTTGAACTCAACCGCCTGATTGAACTGCAGATGGAAGGATCCGTCGGTTAGCAATGACTGAAATTACTACTGAGAAGGCCCGCATCGGCGCGCCGTCGGCACAGCCGTTTATTGATGGCTTCACCGAAGAGGGCGAGAACCTCTCGCCGGTCAACACTGGAACCAACACTTCGACTACCTCCGAGCAGGCGTCCAAACAGGCGCCGTCGGCCGGTCCTCTTGCCGGAGCCTCGGCCAAGAGCCACTCCCACGGGGGCGGTGTCGGCATTCCCGACAGCTCGCGCGCAGGTCGCCTGACCTCTTACAAGGTGGCTGACTTCAAGCCCCTCACCGGGCTGGAAGAGGACTGGCGCTTCACTCCGCTCAAGCGCCTTCGTGGACTTCACAGCGAGGTCCTCAGCGGTTCGGCGCCCTCCGTCGCCGTAACCGCCCCTGAAGGCGTCGTCGTCGAAACCGTGGGACGGGACGACAAGCGCATCGGCCTGGCGGCCATCCCGGAGGACCGCGTGTCCGCGAACGCCTGGGAGAACTTCAGCGAGGCGACCGTCATTACGGTGCCTGCCGAACTGCGGCTCGACGGCGAAGTGTCCGTGCTGCTCACCGGCACCTCCACTGAAGCCTCCGCGCAGCACATCGTGATCGTGGCAGAGCGGTTCTCCAAGGGTGTAGTCGTCCTCGACCACCAGGGCAGCGCCGTCGTGTCCGAGAACGTTGAAATCCTCGTGGAGGACGGCGCGGAACTCACCGTCATCTCGGTCCAGGAATGGAACGACGACGCCGTGCATGCCTCCTCGCAGCAGGCCAAGATCGGCCGCGACGCGAAGTTCAAGCACATTGTTGTCAGCCTCGGCGGCGACGTTGTCCGCGTGACGCCCTCGACCCGCTTCACGGCGACGGGCGCCGACGTCGAGATGTTCGGCTTGTACTTCGCCGACGCAGGCCAGCACCTCGAGCAGCGGCTTTTCGTTGACCACGCGGTGGCCAACTGCAAGTCCCGCGTGCTCTATAAGGGCGCCCTGCAGGGCCGCAATGCACACACAGTGTGGGTTGGCGACGTCCTGATCCGCAAGGAGGCTGAAGGCACCGATACCTACGAGGCCAACCGCAACCTGGTCCTCACGGACGGCGCACGCGCCGACTCCGTGCCGAACTTGGAAATTGAAACCGGCTTGATCGAGGGTGCCGGCCACGCCAGCGCCACCGGCCGCTTCGATGACGAACACTTGTTTTACCTCATGGCGCGCGGAATCCCGGAAGACGTCGCCCGCCGTTTGGTGGTCCGCGGCTTCCTCAACGAGATCATCCAGCAGATCAAGGTGCCGGCACTCGAAGAGCGCCTGACCGAAGCTGTTGAACGTGAGCTCGCTGCGAGCGACAACTAATAGAAGCCAGGCAGGGAAACAGACTATGAGCGATCAGCCACAAGGCGAACTGGTATGCAACGCCAACGAGATCCAGGTCAAGCAGGCGCTGCGCATCCTGATCGATGACTACCCCATAGCCATCGTCAAGGACTCGATGGGAGAGATCCACGCCATCGGCGACACCTGCTCGCATGCGGATATTTCGCTCGCCGAGGGTGAAATCGAAGGTTGCGCGATCGAATGCTGGGGCCACGGTTCCCAGTTCGACCTCCGCACCGGACAGCCCTTGCAGCTCCCTGCCTACGACCCCGTCCCCGTCTTCGCCGTCACCCTTGATGGCGACGACGTCTACGTGGACGTGACCAACGTTGTGAACGGCGCCTCGGTACAGAACTACTGAGCGCCAAGTGCCTAAAGACTTACGAAAGAAAGAAGAGCATGTCTACTCTTGAGATCAAGGACCTGCACGTCAGCATCGAGACGGAGCAGGGCACCAAAGAGATCCTGAAGGGCGTCAGCCTGACCATCAAGACCGGCGAGACCCACGCGATCATGGGCCCCAACGGTTCGGGTAAGTCCACTTTGGCGTCCACCATTGCCGGCCACCCGCGCTACAACGTCACGAGCGGCACCATCACGCTCGATGGCGAAGACGTTCTGGCCATGAGCGTCGACCAGCGTGCCCGTGCAGGCGTCTTCCTCGCCATGCAGTATCCAGTAGAGGTTCCGGGTGTCACCATGACCAACTTCCTGCGCACCGCAAAGACCGCAATCGATGGCGTAGCACCGGCCCTGCGCACCTGGACCAAGGACGTCAAGGCGGCCATGCAGCAGCTGCGCATCGACGCCGACTTCGCACAGCGCAACGTCAACGAAGGCTTCTCCGGTGGGGAGAAGAAGCGCGTGGAGATCCTCCAGCTGGAACTTTTCAAGCCGAAGTTCGCCGTGTTGGACGAGACCGACTCCGGCCTCGACGTCGACGCGCTCAAGGTGGTTTCCGAGGGCGTTAACCGCGCCCACGCGACGGGAAACATGGGCACGCTGCTCATTACCCACTACACACGCATCCTGCGCTACATCAAGCCGGACTTCGTTCACGTGTTTGTTGACGGACAGGTTGTTGAAGAGGGCGGCCCCGAATTGGCCGACCGTCTTGAAGAAGAAGGCTACGACCGTTACGCCACGGGCGCCGGCGCAGCCACCATTGCTGCTGCCGCAGCAGCACAGGCCTAGTTAGGACTCCCGCCATGACCGAAATCAAAGCGGCTCGCACCAGCCTCGAGGACGTCGAGGAGGCGCTCAAGGATGTCATTGACCCGGAACTCGGTGTCAACGTGGTGGACCTTGGGCTGCTGTACGGTCTGAAGTACTCGGAGGACGACGGCGCACTGCTCATCGATATGACGCTGACAACTGCGGCATGTCCGCTGACGGATGTGCTTGAAGAGCAGGTCGGCCAGTCGCTCGACGGCATCGTGGACGACTGGCGCCTCAACTGGGTGTGGATGCCGCCATGGGGTCCCGAGCGGATCACCGATGACGGCAAGGACCAGATGCGGGCCCTCGGCTTCAATATCTAGCAAGAACGACGACGGCTGGTCTCCTCCCCCGCGGAACGAGACCGGCCGTCGTCGTGTGTTGGAAGGGGGCCGGCGTAGGCCCAGCCGCCGGCCCTTTCGCTGTCTTGACGCCCCAAAGGGGGCTATAGGAGCGATAGACGTCACAGAAGGGCCCGGGGATTCGTCAGCGGCTAAGATTCGATGATGCCCTTTCTGAACAAACTTCAACTCTGGGCCGACGAGCGCCCCGACGACACTGCCGTCGTCGTGGGCGGCAAACGCCTCAGCTGGACGGAGCTGCGGGACGCGGCAACCGTGCGCCTCGTGGAGACGGCAGCGACGACGATTCTCGCCGAGCCCAATTCCCTGGACTTCGTGGTGGACTACGTGGCCGCCGTAGCTGGCGAACGGTGCTGCGCCGTACTCGACCCGTTGTGGCCGCAGCCCATGCTCGACGATGTTGCCCAGCGGATCGGTGAAGCGCAGCGAGGCAATAGTGCGGGGTTGGCTGCTGCCCAGGCGTTTGCCGGCGGCGGTGAACTGCTTGACGGCCAGCCCGACTCCGCGTTCCTGATAGGCCTGACGTCCGGAACCACGTCCGTTCCCAAAGCTTTCACCCGTTCGCGGCGTTCGTGGCAACTCTCGTTTGATGCCTCCATCGAATTCTTCGGGCTGGCACCGGAGGATAGAACGTTGGCCCCCGGGCCCCTCGCCGCGAGCTTGAACCTGTATGCACTCTCGGAATGCCTGTATGCCGGGGCGGCTTTTCACACGCTGGAGACCTTCGATGTCGGCGATGCCCATGCAGCCATCAGCCACGACGGCGTTACGCGCTTGGTCCTGGCGCCCACCGTGCTGCGCCTCTTGAGCGAACGCGGCTTGGCTGGGGGTGTGGACGCCTCTGGGCTGCGCAGCATCATCTGCGCTGGCTCGAAACTGGACGCCCGCACGTTGGAGGCCGCCAGGCGTTGGGCCCCCAACGCGGCGATCTTCGAATATTACGGTGCCTCCGAACTCAGTTTCGTTTCGGGGACGCGCCTTGCTGCCGGGGAGCCGCTCGACGCCGGCGGTACGGGGATCGGCGGGCCGTTTCCCGGCGTCGAACTCAAGATCATGGACGACGGCGGCGCGGAGCAAGCCGAGGGGGCCCACGGCAACATCTCCGTCCGCTCGGGCATGGTCAGCAATGGCTATTTGTGGGGAGATGACGGCCAGGCGCTGCGCTGCTTCAACGGCTGGTACACGGTGGGGGACCAAGGCTACGTGGACGCCGGGGTCCTGCATATCCTTGGCCGGCGATCGGACATGATCATCACGTCGGGGAAGAACGTTTATCCCCACGAGGTGGAGCTTGCCCTGGCCTCGGTTCCCGGAGTCTCGGCGGCTGTCGCTGCTGGAATGCCAGACGAGGTACGCGGGGAGAAAGTGGTGGCAGGGATCCTCCCCGCCTACGGTTCGGTGACGGCAACCCAAGTGAAGACGGGCCTGGACGGCTTGCTCGCGCGGGACAAGCGGCCCCAGCAGTATTTCGCGCTCTCCGAATTGCCGGTGACGGACCGCGGAAAGGTCAGCCGCCAGATCCTTCTGGACTGGATCAAGAACAACGATCCGCGGCTGAGGCCCCTTGCTTAGCGGCTTGTCTAGCCCGTTGTCCAGCGGCAGGCAGGGGATGGTGCCGGTTCCTTCGCGCCAGCCCGTCATTATTGCTGCCCTGCGGACACCCATTTGCCGATCCTACGGCCAACTGAAGTCGATGCGGGCAGAGGAACTCCTCGCTCCCGTCCTCCGCTCCCTCCTGACAGCCACGGGTGTTGCCGACGCGGCGGTCTGCGACGTCGTGATCGGCAATGCCGTGGGTGGTGGCGGCAACCTGGCCCGGTACGCCGCATTGCAAGCGGGACTGCCGGTGGAGGTTCCCGGGCTGACCGTGGACCGGCAGTGCGGTTCCGGTCTCGACGCCATTGCCTTGGCTTCCCGGCTGGTGGCAGCGGGCGGCAACGGAATCTACTTGGCCGGGGGAGTGGAAAGCATCAGTACGGCGCCCTTGCGTGCCCGGAGAAACCCGGACCCCGACGGCGCACCGGACTTTTTCACGCGCGCCACCTTTGTGCCGCCGGAGTTTGGCGACCCGGACATGGGCGTCGCGGCCGAAAATGTGGCGCGGGAGTTCGGCATCACTCGCGAGCGGCAGGATGACTTCGCCTTGCGGAGCCATCAGCGAGCCGTCGCCGCCAAAGTCGCCGGCGCCTTCGGCCCTGAAATTGTTCCCGTGGATGCCGGTGGTGCCGTGGTGGAGGCCGATGACGGACCCCGCGCATCGCTCAAGGCCGGGCTCATGTCACGCTTTCCCGCTGCATTCGTGCCGGGCGGAACGGTGACGGCCGGAAACTCATGCTTCGACGCGGACGCGGCCTCCGCCGTCGTGATCACCTCGTTGGAGCGGGCGCAGGCACTGGGTGCCGCCGACGGACTGCTCGTGTTGGGCACTGACACGGCAGGGGTGGACCCGGAACTGTTGGGCATCGGAGCCTCGGTGGCAGCCAAGCGGCTGCTGGCCGGGCTTGGACTGGGGCCCGGGGAACTGGACCTCGTGGAATTCAACGAAGCATTCGCTTCGCAGACCCTCGCCTGCCTTGACGTTCTGGGGGTCGATCCCGAACGGGCGAACCTCGACGGCGGGGCCTTGGCTTTGGGGCACGGCTATGGTGCGTCCGGGGCCGTGTTGGTGACCCGGATCCTGGCGCAAGCCCGCACTTTTGCCGGCCGGCAGCCAGGCCGGGAGAGCTTGGCCCTGGCGATGATCAGCATCGCGGGTGGGATGGGCACGGCCGCCATGTTCCGGTACGTCCAGCTGCGGGGCGATTAGTCTTCGGCGTCTCCCAGGCCGCGCGCGGCCAAGGCGTCGCCGGTCTGTCGCGCATACGCAACCGTGGTGATAAAGACCGGCAAGACCAAAGCGCGGGGATTTCGTTCCAAACCGCGGGCACGGGCGGAGTCACGGACATCGGAGAATGCTCCCGCGATGAACGGAAGGCTCCGCAGCATAATGGCTATGGTCAGTGCGAAACGCTCGGGATCGGCGCCGAAGCGCTTGAACGGCTTGGACAGGGCTACCACCCCGTCGAGCAGCGCCTGCACCGGAGTCGTGACCGTCAGCACCGATGCAGCGACGACACAGACGAGCACGTTGAGCACGATCCGGGCGGCGACCGGGCCGCCCAGCTGCCACCATTGGAACGCGCCGATGACCAGAAGGATGGGCGTCACCAGCCACACGGAATGCGCGAGCCGTCTGAAGCCTGCGCCGCTCAGGAGGAAGAGCGCGCACATCGCGGCCAGGACCGCGGCCGAGACGAGCCAATCGACAATCAAGAACGAGGCGAGGCCGCAGCCTGCAACCAAGAGGAACTTGAGCCACAAGGGCGTGCGGTGCACGATCGAGTCGCCGCGCACATAGTGGGGGATGAGGACCCCGCGGCTCCTCACGTCGCCTGCACTCTTCCCTGAAGGGCAGCTTCGCCGGGCTCCACTGCCTGGGCGCAGAGTGCACGGTAGTGTTCGACGGCGTCGGCTGCTCTGCCGTCGAACACTATCCGTCCCTCGTCCACCACCAACGCGCGATCCGCTTCGAGGGCAAGCTCGAGGTCGTGGGTGGACATGATGATCTGTTGTTCCAGGCCGGCAAGCGTGCGCCGGAGCAGTTCCCGGTTGCGCAGGTCCAACAGCGTTGAAGGCTCATCGAGGACCAACACTGCGGGATTCACCGCGAGGACCGCGGCGAGGGCGAGCAGCTGCCGTTCTCCGCCGGAGAGTTCGTAAATGCTTTGATCGGCTAGTTTCAGGAGGCCGAACCGTTCGAGGACTGCTTCGGCGCGGGCCGCACGCTCCTTGGAGTTCCTGATGGAACGCCGCAGGGACAATTCAACATCTTCCCGGCCGGTAGGCATGACCAGTTGGGATAGGGGATCGGTGAAGACGAATCCCACCTGGCTACGGACCCGGCGGACGTCTCCGATGCTGTCCGCGCCGTTGACGGTGACGGCACCCTCGCTGGGAGCTACCAAGCCGTTGAGCAGGCGCAGCAAGGTGGATTTTCCGGAGCCGTTGGCCCCAATGACGGCGATGCGCCGCTCGCTCAGATTCAGCGAGACGTCCTGCAACAAGGTCTTGGGAGTGTGGCTGCCATCGACGACAACCCGCACGGAGACGTCACTCAGAATGATGGTGTTCATGTATGGATTGTTCCCGCTCTTTGTGGTGCCGCGTCTATTTGACGCGGCGGACCAGGATGTCCGGGAAGGCCCGGTGCAGGGAGACAGCGATGATTGCTGCCAGGACATTCTTGATGGTGTCGCCCGGGTAGTAGGGCAGGTCGGCCAGGAATGCCTTGGCGAAGTCGAACTTTCCATTGACCATGAAGCCAAGCACTCCGAGGCCATGGACGAGGACGATGGTGCTGATCATGGCCGCCGCAAACAGGAACACCGCGCGGTACTTCACCGTCTTGCGGATCACGAGGGCAGCCAACCACCCGGCAGCTGCGGCAGCAAGCGGGAAGGCGATGATGTAGCCGGCTGATGGGGTTGCCAGGATGCCGAGCCCGCTGCGGCCCCCGCTAAAGATCGGCAGTCCGGCGAAACCGAGCAGGGTGTAGAGCCCGACGGCGGCAAACGCCCGGCCGCCGCCGAGCACAAGTCCGGTGAGCATGACGGCGAGGGTCTGCAGAGTGATCGGGACGCCGAGGGCTCCTACGGGAATTCCCGGGACCATGGTTGAAGCGGCCACCAAGGCCGCGAAGACGGCGATGAGGCCGATGTCCGTAGAGGTCCAGCGGCTGCGGGCACTGGTGCGTCCCGTAGCTGCGGTTTTGATGCTGCTCATGGTGTGTCCTGTCTGATGCCGGGGCGGAGTAAGTCCCCTGGAACCGAGATTACAGAGCAGCCAAGGACACTATTTTGTAGGGTGTCCACGAGTGTCGGAGCGAGGCATTGGCGTCAAGGTACAAAGGACGGTCCCGTTGTGGGCGGCGTCCTGATCAGTCCTCCCCGGACTCCTCCGCTGGGGTGAAACCTGCGCGGTCCACCTTGCGGTGGTAATGCATGCCCGCCAGGCCGCCTAATACGGCCGCGATCAGGGTCACTGCGGCCACGATGAGGGCGGCGATGATGCCGGTGGTGCTCAACTGTCCCTCATTGACTGGAATCCTCGGGAAGCTGTTGAGGTTAGCGAGGATATTGAACCGCTGTCCGGCTATCAGGCCAAGCAGGGCCACCAGGACGGCCGCGATAATTGCCCAGAGCCAGACCATGAAGCCTTGCCTGACACCATTGAATCGCGCCATGCGAGCGGCGACGTAGCCGCCGGAGTAGTAGGAAAGGAACAGGATCACCAAGAGGGCGATCACGCCTGCGATGCCCGCCGTCTTTGAACCCGCCTGGTTCACTGCATCGTTGACGTTCGTGTTGTTTGCGAGTCCGACCGCCACGCCGACCGCCACGCCGGCCGCTGCCAGGATGGCAATGAGAAGCACTGCCATTCCAGTGGCGGTCAGCCAGCCGAAGAAGGCGGAGCCGATCTTGATTCCGCCGAACTGTTCCTTTTCCCGTGCAATGACCGTCTCGCGGGTGGCGGCACGTGGGTCGTATGCGGCGGGAGCCACGCCATAGTTGCTAGTCTCATCGACATAGCTCGTGTCGTCTACGTAGCCGGGTTCATTTCGCCGCACTTCACCAACCTGCTCGTCCCGCGGTTCGACGGCGTCCGGGATTCCGGCTTGGCCGCGGTCGTCCCGGAGGTGCCTGCCTTCGGATCCTGTTGTGCTGCTCATCGAGACTCTCCCTAGCGATCGTCCAACCGGACTCATGCCTGAGCTGCAACATGAGGGCTCCGGCGGTCCCGATTCCACCTAACCACGCGCCGGAACTAGTAGCAAGGGTGCTTACTATTCTGGAATCGTGTACAGGCGTCTTAGTCCTGGCAAGCGCGGGACGCGGCGGGCGGTAGAATTGTCAAGGCCGATCGCTCGGCCCTCCCTCGCCTCAGCTGCACCGATGAACTCCGTGCTGCGGGTGTTCCCCATTGAAAGGCATCCCCCGAATTGATTACCGTCCAGGAACTCGAACTGCGCGCAGGCGCCCGCCTGCTCATGGACCAGGTCAGCTTCCGCGTGGACAAGGGGGACAAGATCGGCTTGGTCGGGCGGAACGGTGCGGGTAAGACGACCCTCACCCGTGTCCTGGCCGGTGAGGGCTTGCCCGCTGCGGGCAAGGTTGCCCGCAGCGGAGAGATTGGCTATCTGCCACAGGATCCCCGGACCCCGGACATGGAACAGCTGGCACGCGACCGTATCCTCTCTGCCCGCGGTCTGGACGTGGTAGTCGGCAAGCTGAAGCAGGCACAAGCGGATATGTCCAGCGAAGACGCCACAGTGCAGCGCAAGGCCATGAACCGCTATGACCGCTTGGAAAGCGAATTCCTCGCAGGAGGCGGTTATGCAGCCGAAGCCGAAGCCGCGGCTATTTCTTCCAATCTGTCCCTTCCGGAGCGACTCCTGAACCAGCCCCTCAAGACACTTTCGGGCGGCCAGCGCCGTCGCGTTGAGCTGGCCCGGATCCTCTACTCGGATGCTGAAACACTGCTCCTGGACGAACCCACCAACCACCTCGACGCGGACTCCATCACCTGGCTCCGCGACTTCCTCAAGGGGCACCAGGGTGGTCTGATCGTGATCAGCCACGACGTGGAACTCCTTGAAGCCACGGTCAACAAGGTCTATCACCTGGATGCCAACCGGGCGCAGATCGACTTCTACAACATGGGCTGGAAGCGCTACCTGCAGCAGCGTGAAACCGACGAGCGCGCCCGCAAGCGTGAGCGTGCCAACGCCGAGAAGAAGGCGCAGGTCCTCATGGACCAAGCGAACAAGATGCGCGCCAAGGCCACCAAGGCCGTAGCGGCGCAGAACATGGCGAAGCGGGCCGAGCGGTTGCTTGGCGGTCTGGAAGCGGTCCGCGAGAATGACCGCGTGGCAGCCCTGCGTTTCCCGGATCCTGCTCCCTGCGGCAAGACTCCGCTCACTGCGGAAGGCTTGAGCAAGTCCTACGGTTCATTGGAAATCTTCACCGATGTTGACCTGGCGATCGATCGCGGTTCCAAGGTGGTCATCCTGGGCCTCAACGGCGCGGGAAAGACCACCCTCTTGCGCATGCTCGCAGGAGTGGACAAACCGGACACGGGCGAAATCCTCCCCGGCCACGGCCTCAAAGTGGGCTACTACGCGCAGGAACACGAAACCCTGGATCATGACCGTACCGTCCTGGAGAACATGCGTTCATCCGCTCCGGACATGAAGGACGCGGAGGTCCGTGGGATCCTCGGCTCTTTCCTGTTCTCGGGCGACGACGTCGACAAGCCGGCAGGTGTGCTGTCAGGTGGTGAGAAGACGCGCCTGGCGCTCGCCACGATCGTGGCCTCAAGCGCCAACGTGCTGCTCCTGGACGAGCCTACCAACAACCTCGACCCGGCCAGCCGCGCCGAGATCCTGGGCGCGCTGCGTAACTATTCCGGCGCCGTCGTCCTCGTCAGCCACGATGAGGGCGCCGTGGAAGCGCTGAACCCCGAACGGGTGGTCCTGCTTCCGGATGGCGTCGAGGACCACTGGAACGAGGACTACCTGGACCTCATTACCCTCGCCTAGGCAGTTCCTTCGGGCTCAGGGCATTTCCCACGGAACCGACGCGAGGGGACGGCCCAGTTCGATGTAGCTTTTCAGGTTCGACAGGACTGCCGACCAGCCGCGGCTTGCAATCGCCAATTGTTCTTCGTCGGCGATGTTCCTGTGATGGACCGTTAGCCTGGCAATGCTGTCGTGTGACTCGATGGTGAAGGTGACAACGTCGGGCTTCACTACCTCCGGGACCGTTGGGTCCTCCCAGGTGTTCACAAGGCGCAGGGGCTGCGTCGCCTCCAAGATGGTTCCTACTACGTCCGCGGTCCCGGAGCCATCCGTGCGCTGGTGTTCCCAGCGTGAGCCTGCCTTCCAGTCCGAGACATTGGCGTGGCCCCAGTACTCGGCGCTTTGGGCTGCGTCTGTCAGGGCCGCCCAAATCTGGTCCGCAGTTCCTTCGATGTACGTGACGTAGGTGTATTCAGCCATGGGCACCAGCCTAGCGCCACGCCGCACCGGATCAATGGCCCGACGAGACTCACCTATAGTGCTCGCGAAACGGGGTGCATGCCTCATTTGGGAAACGCTCGCGAAATCACGGGCCGCTACGGGCACGGCGGTGACGATGAGGGATGGACCTGTCGATGGCAACGCGTAGGGAAATCACGAAGAAGTACGCAGCCGATTATGCGAAGGCGTCCAAGAAAGCCAAAGGCGTGGTTCTCGACGAGCTCGTGGCTGTTACGGGATGGTCCCGGGCAAACGCCCGCCGCGCATTGGCCACGGCCCGTGCGCGAAAAGGCCGGGCGAAACCGGTAACGCGCAGGCCTCGGGGACGTACGTATGGCTATGACACCCTCAAGGTCCTGATCTGTGTGTGGCGGCTGGCCGGGATGCCATCGGGCAAATACCTGGCCGCGACCATGGACCTCTGGCTGCCCAAGCTTCAGGCCTTCGGGGAACTGGACGCCAAGCGACTGACACCGGCAGTGGCGGCGCAGCTGATGCAGGTCTCCGGGGCGACGATCGACCGGCTGCTTAAGCCCACGAAGGACGCGGACAGGCCCAAAGGGTTGTCCGCGACGAAGGCCGGGCCGTTGCTGCGGAACTCCATCACGGTCCGCAAGGCAGGGGACGAACACGAACAGGCGCCGGGGTTCATCGAAGCGGACATGGTCGTCCACTGCGGGCCCACCCTGGCCGGTGAATTCGCCAGGACCCTGACCGCCACGGACGTCTTCACCGGCTGGACCGAGAACGTCGCGGTCCGCAACGGGGCGCATAAATGGGTGCTCCCGGCCCTGGACGAAGTCGTGGCCCGGCTGCCCTTCCCCCTGGTCGGTCTGGATACCGATAACGGCGGGGAATTCATCAACTACGCCCTGATCGCCTGGGCTGGTGACAAAGACATCTACTTCACCCGCTCCCGGCCGTACAAGTCCAACGACAACGCCCACGTCGAGCAGAAAAACGGTGATGTGGTCCGCCGCCATGCCTTCCACTACCGCTACGACACCACCGCCGAGCTCAAACTCCTCAACGCCCTCTACGACCTCGTCCGGGTCCGGCTGAACCTGTTCACCGCCACCATCAAAGCAACCGGCTGGCGCTCAAACAAACACGGCAAGAAAACCCGCATTTACGACAAGCCACGGACCCCGTACCAGCGCGTCGTCGATTCCGGGATCCTCACCACAGCCAAAGCCGCCGAACTCGCTCAACTAATGGAGATCACGAACCCGGCCGACCTCACCCGGGGCATCACCAAAATCCAGACCCAGCTGATCGCCCTCGCCGCAGCGAAAACACAGGCCCTGGAGGACTCATCCACGCGAGCACAAATAGATGAGGCACGCACAACACTTTCGCGAGCATCTTGACATGAGTCGTTACGCGGCCCAGGCCTAAGAGGCCTAGCGGACCCGCAGTGGCTGCGCGGCCGTAATCCGTTGGAGTTCGCTGTAACTGATGGAGAACATGGAGGTATGGTCCCCAGCTCCTGCCCAAAGGATCGGGTGAGCTTGCAGGGTCACGTCGAGGATGGTCCGGATGGGTCGCGGGTGGCCGACAGGAGCCACTCCGCCGACCGCCTGGCCGGTGTGTTCCAAGACGAAACCGGGGCTTGCCCGGCGGATCCTGGCTGTCCCCAAGGTAGCCGCCACCAGGGAGGTGTCCACCTTCGCCGCTCCGCTTGCGAGAATCAGCAGCGGAGCGCCGTCGAGCTCGAAGACCAGGCTGTTGGCGATCGCTGCGAGGTCGCATCCCAACAAGGAAGCTGCCGCGACTGCCGTGGGGACTTCGTCGTCGAAGGTGCACACCGTGTCTTGGGCGCCGGCCGCCGTCAGGGCCAATTTAACCTTCAGGACCGGGGTGGGGACCATCTTAGTAGCCTTGGGCATCCAGGATCGCGTCTTCCTCTTCTTCGGCTGTTGGCCGCTTTGACTTCCGAGGCGCAGGTGCGGTGCGGCGGGGCAACGCACTGATTTCTTCGTCCTCATCCTCGGCATCAATCTGCGCATTGCGGGCCTGTTGCCTGGCCGCATAAGCGAAACCGACGAACATCAGCACGCCGAACGCAAACCACTGCAGGGAATAGGACAAGTGCGTGCCCTCATCCGTGGCCGGCTTGGGGAACGGTGCGGGCATCGACTGGACGGCGGGGGACTCAGTGGCGAGTTGCCCGTAGGCGCCGGTCAGTATGGGGTATCCGAGTTCCGTGGCGAAGGAAGGGAGATCGATCGAGGCCAGCTGGCCATCCACGGCGCCGCGACCCAGGTCCGGTTCGGAGGCTTTCAAGCGCGCGACGACGGTGACCTCACCGGCCGGGGGGGCCGGGATGCTGTCTGGGTGGCCGGGAGTATTGTTCCCGATAGGCAACCAGCCGCGGTCCACCACGACGGCTTCGCCGCTCGACAAGCGGAACGGCACCACTACTTCGTAGCCAGGCTGGCCGTTGAGGGGACGGTTGCGGACGACGCGTTGGCCGGAAGTGTCATAGCGTCCATGCAATTCCACCTGTGTCCATTCCCGCTCGGGATTCAGGGACTGGAACTCTGCTTTGGCGGCAGAAAAGGGAATCGGAGTGGCCGAATAGTTCGTCACAACCCGGTTGATCTCCGCCAACGTCTCCGCCCTGCGATCCATTTGCCAGCGGCCGAGGAAAACGCAGCCCGCAGCGAAGATCACCGCCAGAACGAAGTAGCCCAGCCATTTGCTGGAAAAGAGAAAGCGGTACATTCAGCGGACCTCGCCTGGGTCGGTGGTGGTGCCGGGATCGAAAGGTATTGTCCCTTTCCACAGGCCGCGGGTCTGGAGGTAGTCCTCCAGCCATTCCCGGTGCTCCTGGCAGGACAGCCACACCTTGCGGCGCTCGGGGGTATGGATGCGGGGGTTGTTCCACAAGAGTTGCCACGTTGCTTCGGCGCGGCAGGCCTTGCGGGAGCACACCGCCGGGGGCGACGGACGATGACCGGCATCGTATTGGTTCTCCAGGCCGGCGCCGCCCGTTGTGAAGATATTCATGAAGCCGCCTGTTCTTCCCCGCTGTGCGGAGAATTCACCGCATCGCTCCCCTGGATATCGTCAGCTTCCGTGCCGGAACCGTCCTGGCGGGGCGCGTCGTCGTCAATAAGTTCGCCCTCCAAGACCGTGGCGGAGGCCGTGGGGCCTTCCGCTTCCCCGGAGGGGGACGCTTCCAGTTCGACGGCCGGAACGTAGTCCAGCAGGGCATCGCTGTGGACTTCGGCTTTGTCGCTGCCATTGGCAATCACCACGGCAATCCAGGGGAGGAATACGGCCCCGGCGACGGCGATGATCTTGAACCAGCCATCAACCACGAAGATGAGGATGAGGCATACCAAGCGGATACCCATGGCCACGGCGTACTTGATCATCCGTTCACGCATGTCGTCCGAATGGGCGGCAGCTGCATCGGTAATGCTGTGCACCACAGGGTCACCTGAGACGGCGTCCGGGTCTCCGGGCGCCTGCTGCAGGGGACTGTTATCTTTTGTCACGGCTGATTCATCACGCTCCAACGGCTTCTCCCAATTCTCTCACCATGGAACCGGGGCGCCCAAACTGCGCGGGAAACCGCCGCCAGGGGCCAGAGGCTTCCGGCGGCTAAGATCGATGCAGGAAATTAGCCACCTTCAAGCGGCGCTACGCTGCCGCGGAACTCCGGAGACCAAATGTCTGAAGCAGTATCAACGCCCCGCAGTGTCCTCATCACGGGCGGAAACCGCGGGATCGGCCTGGCCATCGCAGAGTCCTTCCTTGCCAATGGAGACAAAGTTGCCGTGACGTACCGCAGTGAAACCGCCCTTCCCGCGGGCATTCTTGGCGTCAAGGCCGATGTGACGGACGAGGCTTCCCTTGACGCGGCGTTCAAGGAGGTCGAGGCTGCCCACGGTCCCGTTGAAGTCTTGGTTGCCAACGCGGGGATCACCAAGGACACACTTCTTTTGCGGATGAGCGAGGACGACTTCACTTCTGTCATCGACACCAACCTCACGGGTGCCTTCCGGGTCATTAAGCGGGCTTCGAAGGGCATGATCCGCATGCGCAAGGGGCGGGTTGTGCTCATCTCCTCCGTGTCGGGTCTCTACGGTGCCCCGGGACAGATCAATTACTCGGCGTCGAAGGCGGGCATGGTGGGCATCGCCCGTTCCCTGACCCGCGAACTCGGCAGCCGAGGCATCACAGCGAACGTCGTGGCCCCGGGTTTCATCAACACGGACATGACTGCAGAACTTCCGGAAGAGACCCAGAAAGCCTATTTGGCGAGTGTTCCGGCGGGGCGCTTTGCCGAAGCGTCCGAGGTCGCCAACGTGGTCCGTTGGATTGCCAGTGACGAAGCCGCGTACATCTCCGGTGCCGTGATCCCCGTGGACGGCGGCCTGGGCATGGGCCACTAGGGCCCGCTTTGCCGGCCAAGTCAGGGCTTGGACTACTAAACCTGCCCCGGGGTTCTTTGTGGGGATTCCACAGGCGTCATCAGGGATCCCGCTGGCATGATTGACTCGGGGCTAATAGAACTTGGATGTTTTGAACAAGTTGGACGTTTTGAATAAAGGAGCATGAATGGGACTGCTGGACAACAAGACGGCGATCGTCACCGGTTCTTCACGCGGTATCGGCGCTGAAGTAGCCAAAATCCTGGCTGGCGAGGGCGCCGCCGTCGTCGTCAACTACCGTCAAAAGGCCCCGCGGGCCAACAAGGTGGTAGGCGAGATCCAGGCGGCTGGCGGCCGGGCTGTCGCCGTGGGCGCGGACCTGACCACCCAGGAAGGTGTCCAGTCGCTGGCCAGCGCCGCCATGGAGGAATTCGGTTCGCTCAACGTCCTGGTACTCAACGCTTCGGGCGGCATGGAATCCGGCATGGAGGGGGACTACGCCCTCAAGTTGAACCGGGATGCCCAGATCAACATGCTCAACGCCGCAGTTCCGCTGATGCCCGAAGGTTCCCGCGTGGTCTTCGTCACGAGCCACCAGGCGCACTTCGTGGAGACCGTTCCCACGATGCCCGAGTACGAGCCGGTTGCCCGCAGCAAGCGCGCGGGCGAAGACGCACTGCGTGGACTGCTCCCGAACCTCGCCGAGAAGGGCATCTCCCTGGTGGTTGTTTCCGGGGACATGATCGAGGGCACCGTGACGGCAACGTTGCTCGACCGTTCCAACCCTGGCGCGATCGAGGCCCGCCGTGCCGAGGCCGGCAAGCTGTACTCCGTCGAGGAATTCGCCGCCGAGGTCGCCAAGATGGTTACTGCCGACGTCGAAAGCGGCCACACTGAATACGTTGGCGGCGCCGACTACTTCGGCAAAAGCGCCTGAAATTTTTTAGCGCATAAATTAGGGCGTAAAGAGCGGCCCGGGACTGGCTGAATCGCCCAGTCCCGGGCCGCTCTTGTGTTGCTTCTGTGGTGCATGAATTCCAGCTAGACGCCCGCGATATGGCGGACCGCGTCCAGGTACGGCATATTGATGGCGGCATCAGCCACCGCTCTCACGGCTGGCTTGGCGTTGAAGGCGACGCCGATGCCCGCTGCGCCGAGCATGTCAAGGTCATTGGCTCCGTCGCCCACGGCAATCGTGTGCTCCAGGTCGATCCCTTCGGCAGCGGCCCACTCGCGAAGGTACTTCTCCTTGGCGGCGCGATCGATCACGTCGCCAAGCACCTTGCCTGTCAGCACGCCGTCGACGATCTCGAGTTCATTGGCGATCCAGTAATCCAGCCCGAGTTTTTCCGCGATGGGCTGCAGGATCTGGTTGAAGCCCCCGGACACCACCGCCACCGCATGCCCGGCAGCCTTGAACGCGGCAACGAGTTCCGCCGCGCCTTCGCTGAGGCGCACCTCGGCCCGCACCGCGTCGACGACGGCGGCCGGTAGTCCTGCGAGCACCGCGACGCGGGCGTGAAGACTCTGCGCGAAATCCAGCTCGCCACGCATTGCTGCCTCCGTGACGGCCGTTACTTCCTCGCGCTTGCCGGCGTGCGCGGCAAGCAGTTCGATGACTTCCTGCTGGATCAGGGTGGAATCGACATCCATGATCAGGAACTTACGTGTTGCGTCGCGCAGGGCGTCGGCGACGATCGCAGTGTCCATGCCCGGAGCTGCGGCGTCGGCGACCAGGCGGCGAATGCCGGACAAATCGGCAGCAGTGGTCCCGTCAACGGCCAGGCCAAGGATGTAGACCCCGAAACGCTCGTCCCCGGAACGCGACTCAGACGTGAAGGAAGCCCCCGAACCGGCCAGCACCTTGCGCAAGTGGTCAAGCTCCGAAGGGGACAAATTCACGCCATAGCTGACCGCGGTCAAGTTCGAACTCATGGCTGCAATCTTAGCCAGCGTAGTAGCGCCGCCCGAATTCCTGTTTCATTCAAGGCGCCGCACAAACCGTGTGAGCGAAGTTTCGGTTATCTATCGCCCCTCTTTTTGTCCTAGTGTCTACTCCTATGAGTGATGTTCTTGAATTGGCTTCCGTCAGCGTTGTCCGAGGTAGCAAGATCCTGCTGGATAAGATCGACTGGCAAGTCAACGAAGGCGAACGCTGGGTCATCCTCGGCCCCAACGGTGCCGGCAAGACCACTCTTCTCCAGATCGCTGCCGCCCGGATGCATCCCACCAGCGGAAAAGCCGGAATCCTTGACGAGACGCTCGGCCGGGTCGATGTGTTTGAGCTCCGCCCGCGCATCGGCCTCTCCTCCGCGGCCTTGGCCACGCAGATCCCCGAACACGAAAACGTGCTGAACGTCGTGGTCACCGCCGCCTACGGTGTGACCGGCCGCTGGCGCGAGGGGTACGAGCGCGACGATGAGCGACGAGCCTTCGGCCTTCTCAACGAGTGGGGCATGGGGCCGCTGCTGAACCGTTCCTTCGCATCGCTTTCCGAGGGCGAGCGCAAGCGCGTACAAATCGCCCGTGCCCTCATGACCGATCCCGAACTGCTCCTGCTCGACGAGCCAGCCGCGGGCCTGGACCTGGGCGGACGCGAGGAGCTCGTCCACAAACTTGGCGAACTCGCCCGCGACGAGGACGCACCTGCCATGGTTCTCGTCACCCACCACTTGGAAGAAGTGCCGCCGGGCTTCACCCACGCCATGTTGCTGCGCGACGGCGGAGTGGTCGCCGCGGGACCCATCGAAGAGGTCTTGACGGCGGAACACCTCAGCGACACCTTCGGGCTGCCCTTGGACGTGAGCGAGAACTCCGGCCGCTACACGGCCACCGCCCGCCGCTAGGCCCGGGCACCAAGAAACTGTGGAGATCCTTAGCGGCATCCTGATCTTTTTCGCGGGCTTGTGGGCCGGAACCATCAATAGCGTGGTCGGCTCGGGCACGCTGGTTACGTTCCCGGTCCTCATCGCTTTGGGCTACGCACCCGTCACTGCGACCATCAGCAACGCCATGGGCCTCGTGGCGGGCAACGTCACCGGAGCCTGGGGCTACAGGCATGAGCTCCGGGGCAGGGGCCGCCAACTGCTTCGGCTCTTGCCCGCGTCCCTTCTCGGCGGCATCACGGGTGCCTGGCTGCTGCTGCACCTGCCGGAGAAGGTCTTCTACTACGCGGCTCCCATCCTGATTGTCCTCGCGCTGCTCATGGTCCTCTTCCAGCCCAAACTGCAACGGTGGGTCCAGGACCGGGCAGGCAACCCGGAACACGCCATCCACGACAAGCGGCACACCGTGATGCTCGTAGTACTGGTGTACCTCGCCGGGGTCTATGGCGGCTATTTCGTCGCTGCCCAAGGCATCCTGCTGGTCGGCATCCTGGGTGTTTTCATGACGGGCACCATCCAGAACGCCAACGCGATGAAGAACATTCTGGTGTTGGCCGTCAACGTCGTGGCAGCGTGCTCCTACCTCTTGTTCGCCTTCGGCCGGATCGAGTGGCCAGTCGTGGCAATCATCGCGGCCAGCTCATTGATCGGTGGGCTCATCGGCTCCAAAGTGGGGCGGCGCCTGAAGCCCCTCGCGCTACGCATCGTGATCTTCGCCCTCGGCATCGTGGCCCTCGGCTTCATGATCGCCAACCTGCTGAAATAGGAATCCGGTGACCTTCCACTACCTTGAAACCGCTGACGACCCGCGGGTTGCCGACTACACCCAACTCACGGATGTCCACCTTCGCAAGCTTCGCGAGCCGGAGGAAGGTATGTACATTGCCGAATCGTCCCGAGTCCTGCGGCGGGCCCTCGCAGCCGGGCACAAGCCCCGTTCCTTCTTCCTTGCGGAGAAGTGGTTGGAAGACCTCGACGACGTCTTCCAGCAGTTCCCTGACGTGCCGGTCTACATCGGCAAGGCTTCCCTGCTCGAGGAAATCACGGGATTCCATCTACACCGCGGTGCCATGGCCGCCATGCATCGACCTGTACCGGTGCCTCTCGAGGAGCTCCTCGCCGGGGCACACCGCGTGGCTGTCTTGGAGGACGTCGTCGACCACACGAACGTCGGTGCCATCTTCCGTTCCGCGGCTGCGCTTGGCGTGGACGCCGTGTTGGTCTCGCCGCGCTGCGGGGATCCCCTGTATCGCCGCAGCGTCCGGGTGAGCATGGGCACCGTTTTCCAGGTTCCATGGGCTCGGCTTGAGTCCTGGCCGGATGACCTCGAACGGCTCAAAGATCAGGGCTTCACCGTGGCCGCCATGGAGCTGACCGACGACGCCGTGGACCTCGACGTCCTTGCCGCAAGTAACCCCGGCAAACTCGCCCTCGTGCTCGGCACCGAAGGCGCGGGCATGAGCCCGGAGACGCTCGCCGTCGTCGACCTCGCAGTGAAGATTCCCATGCGCGCCGGCGTCGATTCGCTCAATGTCGCGGCCGCGTCCGCGGTGGCCTTCTGGGAACTGCGCCCGCGCAACTGAAGAGGCTGGTTCAAGCAAGGGTGCAGTTTCCGCTATGATTGATTGTTGGCCCGGCACTGGGTATCTGTTATCAGTGTGCGGACCGAATCCATTCATACCTGGCAACTGGCAAAATCCAGCTGCGTGAACAAAAGGTCCCATTATGAAGTCTGATATCCACCCGAAGTACGAAGCTGTTGTTTTCAACGACTTGGCTTCCGGCGTCAAGTTCCTGACCAAGTCCACCGTGTCTTCCAAGAAGACCATCGAGTGGGAAGACGGAAACACCTACCCGGTTATCGACGTCGAAATCTCCTCGGAGTCCCACCCGTTCTACACGGGCAAGCAGCGCATCATGGACTCTGCAGGCCGCGTCGAGCGCTTCAACGCTCGCTTCAAGGGCTTCGGCGGCAAGAAGTAATCAACTTCACCTCCAAGCTTCTGTGAAAGCCCGCACCCGTCGTATCTTCGGCGGCTGCGGGCTTTTGCGTTTTCCGGCAGGATGGAAACCATGACTTCCACCATGCCATTCCAACATGACGGCCCCCTGCTCCATGGCGAATACAAGGTCCCCGGCGGAAAACTTGTGGTTGTTGACCTCGACGTCTTGGACGGGCGGTTCGCGAACGTTTCGCTCAGCGGCGACTTCTTCCTGGAGCCGGACGAGGCCCTGCTGGAGATCAACCGGGCGCTCACGGGCCTTCCGGAAAGTTCGACGCCGGCAGAGATCTCCGCTGCCGTTACCGAGGCATTGCCTGCCGACACAGTCCTGTTCGGCTTTTCCGCCGACGCGGTCGCCGTTGCTGTCCGCAGGGCGCTGTCCAAGGCCAGCGGGTGGGCGGACCACCAGTGGGAGGTCATCCCGCCGTCGGTCCTTCCCACGCACCTCAACGTCGCGTTGGACGAGGTCCTCACAGCTCAGGTCGGGGCCGGGCTCCGCAACCCCACCTTGCGCTTCTGGGACTGGGAGGAGCCCTCAGTGGTGATCGGCAGCTTCCAGTCCTTCCGCAACGAGGTGGATCCCGACGGCGTCGCGCGCCACAGCATCACGGTGGTCCGCCGCATCAGCGGCGGGGGAGCGATGTTCATGGAAGCGGGCAACTGCATCACCTATTCGCTGTATGTGCCACAGAGCCTGGTCGATGGCATCAGCTTTGCCGATTCCTATGCCTTCCTGGACGTGTGGGTCATGGCAGCACTGGAACAGCTGGGCATCACTGCGTTCTACGTCCCCCTCAATGACATCGCCACCGAACAGGGCAAGATCGGCGGTGCCGCGCAGAAACGACTCGCGAATGGCGGGATGCTGCACCACGTCACCATGAGCTACGACATCGATGCCGACAAGATGGTCGACGTGTTGCGCATCGGCAAGGAGAAACTTTCCGACAAAGGCACCCGCAGTGCCAAGAAGCGCGTGGATCCACTGCGACGGCAAACCGGTCTCGCGCGGACGGAGATCATCAAAGCCATGCAGGAAGTTTTCACCGAGCGGTACGGCGCCATGGAGTCCCGCATCACCGATGCCGAATTGGCAACAGCCCGGGAGCGGGTGCAGTCAAAATTCGGTACCGCGGAATGGCTACACCGGGTTCCCTAGGACTCGTCCCGTGGCTTGTGCCGTCAACGCGCGGAACATATGGCTCCGCTGTTCAATGATGATGCGCCGGAGCGCGCGCGGGGCGGCCGGGTGAGTGGCAAGCCAATCGTCCGTACGCCGAAGCACCGGATGGTCCGCCGGAGCCATTCCCCCGGAGAGGTCCTGGGCCGAGGGGAACAGTCCGCGCACAATCCGGCTCGCGATCTCGATGCTCCGGGACTGCCAGACACTTTCCAGACAATCGAAATATTGCTCGGTAAAACCGTCCAACAGGCCTGACGGGGCAAGGGAGAAGCCGGCGATCGTCGCGCTCAGGATCTCGTTCGAGAGCGTGGTGTTGTTGATTGCGGCATCCCATGCGGCTGCTTTGACTGCCGCCTCGGGACGGGCGGCAGCGGCCAGCGCATGGCCTTCGCGTCCGGCAGCGGTGTGGTCCCGGGAAAGTTCGGCATCCAGTTCCGCGAGCCCCGCCGCCCCATTGGCTGCCAGCGCTTGCCACAGGCTCCACCGAAGATCCGCGTCCACCGTCAGTCCATCCACTGTGATGCTTCCCGAGAGGATACCGCGGAGGAACTCAACGTAGGCACTATCATGGCGCGACAACTCGGCGAGGGTCCTCGCCCAAGCAAGTTGCTGGTCTGAACCCGGCCCGGAGGTGCGCAGCTGCATCGCGCTGCTCGCCATCAGTCTCTCCCGGACCTCGTCACGCTGCGGAGCCGGGATGTAACGCTCGACGGCGGTCACTGCGTTCCCCAAAACGTTCAGCAGCACGCCGATCCCTGATTCGGCAGGGGCGAAGCGTTCGACGGCGGCGACGTACAGCGCCGCCGGGGTAACGGCGTCGCGCGCTGAATCCCACAGGGCTGTCCAGCACAACGCCCGGGCCATGGGGTCGCTGAGGCGGTCCAAGGAGGAACGGACCGTTGCCTCGGACCCCTCATCCAGCCGGACCTTGGCGTAGCTGAGGTCGTCGTCGTTGACGAGGAGCAGGGCCGGGCGCGGTTTACCTGCCAGTGCGTCCACTCTGGTCTCGGCCCCTTCAACGTCGATCTCGACGCTCTCGGTGCGGAGCAAGCTGCCGCCGTCGTCAAAATTGTAGAGACCGATCCTGAGCCTATGCGGGCGGTGTTCCTGCCTGCCTGTGGCCGGGTCTACGGAAGCCTGGCGCAGGGTAACGGACTCCATGGCATCGCCGCTCCCGGAGATCTCCGCCGCAATGGTGGAGATCCCCGAGGTCTGCAGCCACTGCCGGGCCCACGTTCCAAGGTCCCGGCCCGATGCGGTGCGCAAGGCTTCGAGGAGGTCGGCCAGCGAGGTGTTGCCGTATTCATGATCCCGGAAGTACCGTCGCGAGCCGGCAATGAACGCCTCGAACCCGACGTAGGCCACCAATTGCTTGAGGACGGATGCGCCCTTGGCATAGGTAATGCCGTCGAAGTTCTGCTTGGCAGCTTCCAGATCGGGGATATCCGCAACGATGGGGTGCGTCGTGGGCAACTGGTCCTGCACATAGGCCCAGGACTTGCGTTTGTTCGCGAAATTCACCCAGGCGCTGTCCCAGTCCGTGGCTTTGTCCACGCCTAGGGTGCCCATGTAGTCGGCGAAGGATTCCTTGAGCCAGAGATCATCCCACCAGGTCATCGTCACGAGGTCACCGAACCACATGTGGGCCATCTCGTGCATGAGGGTATTGGCGCGGGCCTGGTATTGCGCATCCGTGGCCCGGGACGTGAAGACGTACTTCTCGGTGAAAGTGACCAGTCCGGGATTTTCCATGGCACCAAGGTTGTATTCGGGCACGAACGCCTGATCGTACTTGCCCCAGGGATAGGGATAGTCGAAGAGCTCGTTGAAGAAGTCCAAGCCCTTCTTCGTCAAGCGGAAAAGTTCGGCCGCGTCGAAGGACTCATGCATCGACGCGCGGCAGAAAAGCGCCAGCGGAACCTCGAGGCTGGTCCCGTCGTCGAGCGTCTTGCTCCAGTGATCCGTGGCGCGAAAATAGGGGCCGGCCAGGACGGTGGTGATGTAGGTGGACATCCGCTTGGTGGTGGCGAAGTCCCAGCGGCTCGTGGCAGGATCGGTGGTCAGTTGCGTTCGGGCGGCTTCGGCGCCGTTCGAAGCCACCTGCCACCCGGATGGCGCCATGACATGGAAGGTGAATTCGGCCTTCAGGTCCGGTTGCTCGAAATTCGCGAAGACGCGGCGGGCATCCGCCGGTTCATATTGTGTGTAGAGGTAGCACTGTCCGTCGGCCGGATCGACGAAGCGGTGCAGTCCCTCCCCGGACCGGCTGTAAAGGGCCGTACCGGTGACGGTGACTTGGTTTTCGGGCTGAAGGTTTTCGAGGCGGATCCTGTCGCCGTCCACCACCGCAGCGACGTCAAGTCCCTTCCCGTTGAGGAAGACGCTGTGCACTCCGCCGTGGATGAAGTCCAAGAACGTGGACGCGCCGGGCTCGGCGGAGAAGTTGATGACGCTGCGGCTTGTGTACCCGGGCACCTCGGGGTCCGCTGCTTCGCGGACGTCGAGTGAGACATCGTAGCTGTGGGTGCTGATCAGGGCTGAACGGGTGGCGGCCTCAGCGCGCGCCAGATTGTGATTCGACACTCCACTATCTAATCATGAGCCCTGCGGCGCCCAGGCCCAGCAACGCGATGAGGAGCCAGGAGCCCAGGGCAACCAGCACTGCGCGGCCCCCGGTGTGCAACAACGTGCGGATGCGGACCGCCGAACCCAGCCCGAACAAGGCGGAGGCGAGCAGTATGTCCTGGATTCCTCCCGCGGCCTCCAGGACGCCCGGGCTGAGCCAACCCAGTGAACGGGCAGCTACCATGGCGATGAATCCAAGGACGAAAAGGGGAACGATCGGTGGGAACTTGCCGTCGTCGTCGTTCGCCTCGATGCCGTTGCGCGACTTCCGCCGCATCGACCATCGTTGCGTGAGGCCAGCTACGGCAACGATGGGGGCCAAGAGGATCACGCGCGTCAGTTTCACGACGACGGCGAGTGCCAAGGCCGCCGGACCGGCAGTCTGTGCGGTGGCAACCACTTGACCCACGTCGTGGACTGAGGCGCCGGTCCATGCGCCGAACCGTTCCGGGGTCAGCCCCAAGGGGTACATGAGCAATGGCAGGACGCCGATGGCGAGCGTGCCGCACAGGGTGACCAAGGCAACGGGCAAAACCGTGTCCTGGTGTTTGATGCGACGCACCGCAGCCATGGCTCCAATCGCTGATGCTCCGCAGATGGAAAAGCCGGTGGCGATCAGCAAGGCACCATCGCGCGGAAGCTTTACCAAGCGGGCGAGCCCATACGTGCCGGCGAAACTGAGGAGTACGACGGCGGCAATCAGCGCGAGCGCGAACCAGCCAAGGTCAAGGACGTCCACAACACTGACCTTCAAGCCCAACAGGACGATCCCTGCCCGCATGTGGTGCTTGCCGGCGAAGTCCAGGCCCGGGCGGGCGCGCCCGGCGGCCCATGCCGCCGTGCCCGGTATATTTGCAGCTAGCAAACCCAGCGCTACAGCCGCCGTCATGGCAGGGATGGGGGAAACCAGGGTGTGGACAATGAAGGCAAGCCCGGTGGCTGCCACTGACATGACAATCCCTGCTCCCACTCGGGAGACGGGTGCCGGAAAACGCTTGGGGTGCATTCGTCAACCTTGAAGCATGCACGAGGTGAAACGCGAACCGGGATCGAACCTGGAGTCGCAAAATGCAGGACGCGAAATGCGTTCGTAATCGAAAAGGTGATTGTCTGAATCCCATGTCAGAGCTATTCCGGGATTACTCCGAGGCCGCCGCCCGTTCCGGCGCCTACGACGAAATGTTCACCCCGGGCGCGATTGCCCGAAAATCCTACGGCCAGGTAGACGGCGCGCTTCGTGAGCTTTCGCTTGCCGATGTGAGTGCTCGGGCCGAGTCGATGGCGCGGACCTTCCTGGACCGCGGCGTGACCTTCGATTATGCGGGGGAGGAGCGACCCTTCCCTTTGGATATCGTGCCGCGGGTGATTCCGGCTGATGAGTGGGATGTTCTGGAGCGTGGGGTAGCGCAGCGTGTGCGCGCGCTTGAAGCATTCCTGGACGATGTCTACGGGCGGATGGCGGTGGTCGCGGACGGTGTGGTGCCCCGTGCCTTGGTGACCACAAGTGCGCACTTCCACCGGGCGGTCCATGGATTCGAGCCGGCCGGTGGCGTGCGCGTGCACGTGTCCGGCATCGACGTGGTCCGTGATGCGGCAGGCACGTTCCGGGTGCTGGAGGACAACGTGAGGGTCCCTTCGGGAGTGTCGTATGTGCTGGAGAACCGGCGGGCGATGGCGAAGGGTCTGCCGGAGGCATTCGGGCAGCAACCCATCCGGCCCGTGGAGGAATACCCGCGCCGCTTGCTGTCGGCCCTCCGGAAGACGGCGCCGTCAGGGGTCGATGACCCGACAGTCGTGGTGTTGACGCCCGGGGTCTTCAACAGTGCGTACTTCGAACACACGCTGCTGGCGGGTTTGATGGGCGTGGAACTGGTGGAAGGCAGGGACCTTATCTGCCGTGGAAACCGGGTGTACATGCGGACCACGGCCGGTGAACAGCGCGTGGATGTGATTTACAAGCGCATTGACGACGAATTTCTGGATCCGTTGCAGTTCCGCTCGGATTCCATGCTCGGATGTCCGGGACTGGTGAACGCAGCCCGGGCCGGCGGGGTGACGATCGCGAACGCGGTCGGCAACGGGGTGGCCGATGACAAGCTGGTCTATTCCTATGTTCCCGATCTGATTCGCTATTACCTGCATGAAGAGCCGGTCATCGCCAATGTGGAGACGTTCCGGCTGGAAGAGAAAGAAGCCCGCGAGCAAGTCCTGGACCGCCTTGAGGAACTCGTGGTCAAGCCGGTGGATGGTTCCGGCGGCAAGGGCCTGGTGATCGGTCCCGATGCTTCACGCGAGGAGCTGGATGCTTTGCGGAAGCGGGTGTTGGCGGATCCCCGGGGATGGATCGCCCAACCGGTGTTGCAGCTCTCCACCGTGCCTACGCATGCCGGGGACCGGTTCGGTCCCCGGCATGTGGACTTGCGTCCATTTGCGGTCAACGACGGCGACGACGTCTGGGTGCTGCCCGGTGGCCTGACCCGTGTGGCCCTGAAGGAAGGCTCGCTGATCGTGAATTCATCCCAGGGCGGTGGCTCCAAAGACACCTGGGTGCTTTCGGATTCCCCGCAAGTGCCCGCCGCGGAGATGCCGCGATCCTCCATCACGGTCCGCGAACAGGTCTCGGTCTGGCCAGTCGAAAGCAACTGGCGGGACCGGCAATCGGACCAACAGCAGTGATCCGTCACGCCATGCTGCCGGAGCAGGATCAGGTTACATTCATCGTCGCAACGCAGGACCCGAAGGAGGCACAGCCCCATGCTGAGCCGTATTGCTGAATCCCTTTTCTGGATCGGCCGCTATGTTGAGCGGGCCGACGGGACGGCCAGGATCCTGGACGTCCATCTCGAACGCCTGAACCACCTTCCGCTCGAGGAGCAGCGGAGTGTGGCCAGGGAACTCCTCGCCGTCATGGGCGCCCGTCCCCAGAGCGAAGAATTCGGCCTGCCCGAGCTGCTCCATGCTCTCGCTTACGACAAGACGAGTGCAACGTCCATTGCCGGTTCGCTGAGCGCTGCGCGGGAGAATGCGCGTCGGGCACGCGAGACGGTGTCCTCTTCGCTGTGGGAAAGCCTCAACACCACGTACTACGGGCTGAACCAGCACCGTAAGGATGTGGTGGGAACGTACCGTTTCTGCAACTGGGTGCTGGAACGCACCGCCATGGTCAGGGGCCTCGCGGACACCACGGTGAGCCACGACGAAAGCTGGCTCTTCCTGGTCCTCGGCCGCTCGCTCGAACGCGCCGACATGACTGCGCGCATGCTGTCCACCCGGGATGTCCTGTCCGCCGGGATGTCCTGGGTGAACATGCTGCGCTGTGCTGGCGCTTACGAGTCCTTCCTGCGGACCCGCCGGGCGGCCTTCGGAGACCAACACGCCGCCGAATTCCTTTTGCTGGACCGCTTGTTCCCACGCTCCATCGTTTTTGCCTTGCGCGACGCCGATGAGTGCCTCGCCAAGCTGGATCCCTCCGCCCAGCGGGTGGGCTTCATTAATGACGCCCGTCGGATCGTCGGCCAGGCCCGCACTTTCCTTGAGTTCCACCGCACGGACGACCTCATGTCCGAGCTGCCCGAGCATATGGACCGGGTGCAGAAAGCGGTCACTCAGGCCTCCGACGCGATTTCACGTAAGTACTTCAATCAGGCGGATGAACTGGCCTGGGTGGGAGAAGTTTCATGACCCGGCTGAGCATCGTCCACAAGACGGCCTACAAATACAACCGCCGAGTGACCTTGTCGTACAACGAGGCACGCATGACGCCTTTGACTGATCCGCAGCAAGTGGTGCTTGAATCCTCCTTGAAGATTACGCCGTCGCAAGCTGCAGTGAGCACCTACCGCGACTATTGGGGCACCCGGGTGACCGGCTTCGACATGCAGATGCCGCACGAGCGCCTCGAAGTCGTGGCCACCACCACCGTCGAGGTCCACCGGGTGGAACGGGTGGCCTTGGACGAAGAGATCGTTAGCTGGGATGTGCTGGCTTCGGACGAGATCCGGGACCAGTTCAGTGACTGGCTGCCGCAATCGCAGCTCAGCGGGCCCGGCGAGGAAGTCCTTGGCATCATTCCCACAGTCGTCGTCGGCAAGAACCCGCATGAGACAGCCATGGCGATCTTCGAATGGATGCACGGCGAAATGAGTTACGTGAAGGGCACCACGGGCGTGACCACCAACGCCGAGGAGGCTTGGAACCAGCGTCAAGGAGTCTGCCAGGACCTGGCGCATCTGGCCATCGGCTCGCTTCGCAGCTGCGGCATTCCTGCACGGTACGTGTCCGGTTATATCCATCCGCGTCCGGCGGCGGAGATCGGCGAGACGGTCGCTGGCCAGTCCCATGCTTGGCTGGAATGGTGGGACGGAGAATGGCGTAGCTGGGACCCCACCAACCACAAGCCCGCGGGCGATCTCCACGTCACCGTGGCCCGCGGTCGGGACTACCGGGATGTTCCTCCCTTGAAGGGCATCCTGTCCGGAGGCGGCGGCTCGGGCCTTTCGGTGACGGTCGAGATCACCCGACTGACCTAACGGGCCCGGGGCCCTCCACCTGGATTACCAGGGGGAGGGCTTGTAGTCCTTCAGGAAGACACCGTACTGATCTTCACCGTTTTCGCCCATTACTATGGGGTCGTAGACGCGGGCCGCGCCATCCACCAAGTCGAGCGGTGCGTGGAAGCCTTCCTCCATGAGCCGGACTTTGGTGTAATGCGGGCGTTCGTCGGTGATCCAGCCGGTGTCGACGGCGGTCATCAGGATCCGGTCAGTGTCCAGCATCTCTTGCGCGCTGGTTCGCGTCATCATGTTCAACGCAGCCTTCGCCATGTTGGTATGCGGGTGCCCGGGGCCCTTGTAAGCGCGGGAGAACTGCCCTTCCATGGCCGAGACGTTCACGATGTACTTCCGATGCGCCGTGGAGCGCTTCATCGCCCCGCGGAGACGGCTGACCAAGAGGAAAGGTGCCGTGACATTGCAGAGTTGAACCTCAAGCAATTCCAAGGGATCGACCTCGTCTACTACTTGCGTCCAGCTGTTGATGGTCGCGAGGTCAGGAACCAAGCCACCGGCGTCGATCGCGGTCCCCATGGCGATTCGATCCAATGACGCCGACCCGGTGGACAACGCGAGTGAGGTAATCGCGTCCCCGGCGAGCACAGGATGTTCGGTGACGCTCTGGGTGATCGCGAGGGGATGTTTGTCGTGCGCGTGGCCGAACGTGACCAGCTCCGGGCCGCCATTGGATGCCTGCAGTGCCTCCGGAAGCGGTTCGTCCTCGGCATCGACGAGGGGCTTGTACGCATTCCCGGAGCGCCGGACCGTTTGCGCGGCGTTGTTGATGATGATGTCGACGGGGCCGGCTTCGTTGAGGGCGTCGGTAAGGGCCATGACCTGTGACGGGTCGCGGAGGTCGATGCCCACAATCCTGAGCCGGTGCAGCCAGTCCGCGCTGTCCTCCATGGCGGCAAAGCGGCGTGCGGCGTCCTTGGGGAAACGCGTTGTGATAGTGGTGTGTGCGCCGTCGCGGAGAAGTCGGAGGGCGATGTACATGCCGATCTTGGCTCGTCCGCCCGTGAGCAGGGCGCGTCGTCCGCTGAGGTCCGTGCGGGCATCACGCTTACTATGGCTGAACGCCGCGCATTCCGGACACAACTGATGGTAGAAGGCGTCTACCTGCGTGTAATGCTGCTTGCAGATGTAGCAGGGCCTGGAGCGGATGAGGTGGCCGGCGATCTCGCCTGTGGCCGACGTAGCTAGCTTGTTGCCGCGGGTCTCGTCGTCGATCCTGTCTGGCGCCGCGGTGGCGGTCAGCGAGAGGACAGCGCGGTCCGCTTCGGCGATCTCGTCCCGTTTGGTGACCCGGCGATGGCGCTTGACAGCCTTGAACATCTTTCCCGTGGCACGGCGGACGGCGACGTAGTCAGGGTGCTCCTCGTCGTAGGCGTGGATCGTGTTCAAGACCTTGAGGCAGGCCTGGATCTCTTCAGGCGTCAAATCGGCGGGGCTCATTGGCTCAATTTTACAGTGTCGGGCAGAACAAAGCCTCCTCGGCGACGGAGGCTGGACGCCTGCTGTCGCCGAGAAGGCCGGGGGCTGTTCTAACTCCCGGGTTCCTCGCTAGACCTCAACCGAGGAAGCCTGGATCTTGGTGACCTGCTCTGCGGAATCCCGGATGTCGGGGAATTTCTCCGTGGCAGCTTTGATTGCTTCCGGTACGGAGCGCCGGTATTCGGCCGCCAAGGCAAGCTCTGAAGCGTCCGGCTCCGGTACCACCTGGTCCTTGGCGAGTACCGTGATTCCGGATTCGGTGACCTTGAAGCCGCGTGCACGGTCGAGATCAGCGTCCAAACCGATGGTTGCCCCGGCTGGGATCTTCACGTTCTTGTCGATGATGGCGCGCTTTACCACGGCGCCGCCACCGACGCGTACCTTGTCCATCAGCACCGAGTCCTGGATCCTGCTGGCCGTTCCCACGTAGACGTCGTTGGAGAGGACGGACCCTTCAACGATTCCTCCGGAGATCACCGAGCCGCTGGCCACGATGGAATCCAAGGCCGTGCCGACCGTGTTGTTGTCGCCGCGGACGAATTTGGCGGGCGGTGAAATGCTCTGCCGTGTGTAGATGGGCCATTCCGAGTTGTACAGGTTGAAGACGGGGACGGGCGAAATCAAGTCCATGTGTGCGTCATAGAACGAATCGATGGTACCTACATCGCGCCAGTAGGTGCGGTCCCGTTCGGTGGATCCGGGAATGTCGTTGAGGGTGAAGTCGTAGACGCCGGCCTCTCCTTGGGACACGAAGTAGGGGATGATGTCTCCGCCCATGTCGTGTTTGGTATCCAGACGCTCCGCATCGATGCGAAGGGCTTCCACCAGGGCGTCGGCATCAAAAACGTAGTTGCCCATGGAGGCAAGGAACTGGGTGGGGTCGGCTGCAAGGCCTTCCGTTTCAGCGGGCTTTTCTACGAATGCCGAGATCTTCTGGGGATCGTTCTTGTCTACCTCGATCACACCGAACTGGTTGGCCATGTTGAGGGGCTGGCGGACTGCTGCGACCGTGGCCTTGGCCCCGCTGGCTACGTGCTGCTGGACCATCTGCTGGAAGTCCATGCGGTAGACGTGGTCGGCTCCGACTACCACCACGATGTCGGGATCGGCGTCGTGAATCAGGTTCAGGGACTGATAGATTGCGTTAGCGCTACCTAGGAACCAGCTCTTGCCAACGCGCTGCTGCGCGGGAACGGAAGCGACGTATCTGCCCAGCTGGGTGGACATTCGCCAGGTCTCGGAAATGTGGCGGTCAAGACTGTGCGACTTGTACTGGGTCAATACGACGATCTGCAGGTACCCGGAATTGACCAGATTAGAGAGAGCGAAATCGATCAGTCGATAGCCTCCCGCAAATGGCACCGCAGGTTTCGCCCTGTCTGCCGTCAATGGCATGAGGCGGTTTCCCTCGCCGCCAGCCAACACAATTGACAATACTTTCTTCAACGCCATGGTGTTTGCTCTCCCTGTACGTCTTTGTAGCCCCCGTAAAAAGCCCGGGTTGCCGGACCCTTTCACACTAGAACACATACTCGGGAAGGACTACGTTAGGTAGCGTGCGCGTAGACATTGTGACTAAAGAGTTTCCACCCGAAATCTATGGCGGGGCCGGTGTGCATGTTGCCGAGCTCAGCCGCGTCTTGGCGAAGCACGTGGATCTGCAGGTGCGCGCCTTTGGGGCGCCCCGTGATGCGGAATTCCATGGAGCAACGGTGACGTCGTATTCCACACCGGAAGATCTGAGCGAGGCCAATGCCGCCCTTCAAACGCTCGGGGTGGATTTGCGTATCGTGCCGGACATCGCCGGAGCGGACTTGGTCCACTCCCATACTTGGTATGCCAACATGGCGGGCCACCTGGCGTCGCTGCTGCATGGCATCCCCCATGTCCTCAGCGCCCATAGCCTGGAGCCACTGAGGCCGTGGAAAGCGGAGCAGTTGGGCGGTGGCTACGCTCTGTCTTCGTGGGTTGAAAAGACTGCGTACGAGGCAGCGGCAGCCATCATCGCCGTCTCGGAGGGCATGCGGCAGGACATCCTGCGCAGCTATCCGAACGTGGACCCGGCCAAGGTCCGTGTGGTCCACAACGGCATCGACGTCGACATGTGGCAGCCGGACAACGGCGAGGACGCAATTCGCGCCCTGGGTATGGACCCGGACAAGCCCAGCGTGGTGTTCGTGGGGCGCAATACGCGACAGAAGGGCGTGCCCTATCTTCTGAAAGCGGCCGCAAGCTTGCCGGAAGACGTTCAGCTTGTCCTCTGCCTCGGGGCAGCGGATACCCCGGAACTCGCCGCGGAGACAGCCCGGCTGATCGAGGAACTTCAGGGCAAGCGCGAGGGTGTGCTGCTAATCGAGCGCATGCTTCCCCGCCACGAGCTCATCCAGGTCCTCAGCCATGCGACCGCCTTCGCTTGCCCGTCGATCTACGAGCCCCTCGGCATCGTCAACCTCGAGGCCATGGCGTGTGGTGCAGCCGTGGTGGCGAGTGCCACGGGAGGTATCCCCGAAGTGGTCCAGCCCGGTGAAACAGGCTTGCTCGTGGAGCTGGAGCAGGTCACGGATGGTACTGGAACGCCGTTGGATCCCGAGAAGTTCGTCGCACACTTTGCTGCCGCACTCAACGAGGTTGTGTCCGATCCCGCGCGGGCCAAGGTCATGGGCGCTGCGGGCCGGGTTCGGGCGGAGCAGCACTTCTCCTGGGAATCGATCACGGAAACGACCCTTGAGGTCTACCGCTCGGTCCTCGCCCCCTAGCGTCTAACCCACGAGCCCAACTAGCTCGCATTTGTTGTCGTTCTGAGCCCCGAGAACGACAACAACTGCGAGTCACTTGGGGCGAAACGACGACGGCGAATACTTCTTCCCCTTCGAAGCGAGCAAGGTCTTCTCATCCGAGGGCGCCTTGCCGCTCGCCCGCTGTGCCTGGAAATAGCTGCGGGCTTCGTCCTGGCGCTCTTTCTCGGCTCCGAACGCAATGGCCGCCCGCAGGTGTTCAGGGCCGTAGCCGAAGGAATCGACCAGGTCGAGTGCGTGAGGACGGATCTTGAGGAGCAGCCTGTTGATGTAGGCACCCACGGTGCGCCCGCGTTGCATGGAGAGGCGACCGTTCATGAGGTACCAGGACAGGTGCTTTTCGATGAGCGAGAGGCCAAAGAGATCGCGAAGCCATGTCAGGACCTGACGGGTGCCCGGATCCGTGACCTTGCCGAGGGCTTCGGTGAACGCTTCCCATTGCAGGAGTTCGGCGTGTGCCTGGGCGGCATCTATCAGCTCGTCCTGATGTTGGTTGAACAATGCCGCGGCCTGGTGCTGGGGAAGCTTGTTCGCGCCCTTGAGTGCCGAACCGATCTCCGCGACCATGGATTGGACCCGATCGGTCAGCAGCGTGCGTTGGCCTTCTTCATCGCGTAGGGCCAGCGCTGCCTTCTGGACGGATCCTGTGTCTGCCACGAACTGCGCCACTTGCCTTAGCCCGGTGCGGTGGAAGGCCACATCAGTCGCTTGGGCAACCACGAAGCGGGCCAACACGCCAAAGTCCACGTTGCGGAACTCCTTGGCATAATCTGCCAGCAGCCGTTTTGCGACGAGCTGGAGAAGCACTGTGTTGTCGCCCTCGAAGGTGGCGTATACATCCAGGTCCGCGCGCAGCGAGGCAAAGCGGTTTTCACTGAGGAACCCTGCGCCGCCACATGCCTCGCGGCACTCCTGGAGCGTGTCGAGGGCATGCCAGGTGCTCATGGGCTTGAGGGCCGCTGCAAGGGTCTCGAGGTCTTGGCGGTCGGCATCGGTGTCGTGCCGGCCGGAGAAGACGTCGTCGAACTTCTCGAGCAGCTGCTCGTGTGCGAAGCTCGTTGCAAAGGTGGTGGCCAGCCGGGTGAACAGCCGACGTTGATGCCGCTGGTAGTCCAGCAGGACTTCTTCGTCGGCGGGGGAGGCCGCGTTGAACTGCCGCCGTTCGGTGGCGTAACGGATGGCTGTGGTCAGGGCTACCTTGCTGGCGGCCACTGCAGCGCCGTCGAGGGAGACACGCCCCTGCACCAAGGTGCCGAGCATCGTAAAGAAGCGCCGTCCCGGGCTGGCAATCGGGGAGGTGTACTCGCCTTCGGGGGAGACATTGCCGTAGCGGTTGAGCAGGTGTGTGCGTGGTACCCGGACATCGCTGAAGTGCAGGCGGCCATTGTCGATGCCGTTGAGGCCACCTTTGAGGCCGTCGTCCTCGCCGCCGATGCCGGGCATGAACTCTTTCGTGTCCGGGTCTCTCAGCTGGACATAGAACGCGTGCACGCCGTGGTTGACGTTGCGGGTCACCAATTGGGCGAACACGACGGCGGCGAGGCCATCCACAGCTGCGTTGCCGATGTAGTCCTTCCATGCGGCACGGAACGGCGTGTTGATGACGAACTCCTGGGTGGCCTCGTCATAGCTTGCCGTGGTGGCGATGCTGGCGACATCGGAACCATGGCCGGTTTCGGTCATGGCAAAGCAACCGGGGATCTCGAGGTTCATGATTCCGGGCAGCCACCGGTCCTGGTGTTCTTCCGTGCCGAGGTGCATGACGGCCGAACCGAAGAGCCCCCACTGGACGCCGGCTTTGATTTGGAGTGAAGGATCGGCGGTGACGAGTTCCTCGAAGCCTGCGATGTTGCCGCCGTGGTCATCCGAGCCCCCTAGGCTTGCGGGGAAAGCCCGGTGCACAGCGTTGTTTTCGACGAGGTACTTGAGCTGCCCGAACACACGCTTGCGATGTTCGCTATGCGTCAGGCCTTCGATCTTGTGTACCTCGGGGCGGCCGGCGAGGTCGCGCGCGGTGCGCCTGATGTGGGCCCACTTGCCCAGCAGCAATTCGCCAAGTGCCGTTACGTCAACAACGGGCGCGGCGGCCGTTGCGGCAGCTTCCCGGCTGGAGGAGGCGCGGTCCACTACTTCAGTCATGGTGATTCCTTCTTTGGTTCCGAACAACTGATGTGTCATTGCTGATATTCAGCGGGAGTTGGTCTTGAGTTCCGGGGCGATTCCCACACACAGCCAGTCCGTGATCCGGGCCGCCATGGTTTGCTGTTCGGGTCTCGCGGGGGAGGGAGGGCTGGAGAGCCATTTTTCGCCGGCATTGCGGACGAGCCCGATAGCGGCAGCGGGCCAGTAATCGATCAGGGCTTCTTTTTCAGCCCCGAGGTGTTCCCGCATGGGTTGGGCGATCATGGCGCTGATTGATTCGAAGAAGTGGCCCAAAGCGCCGGATGCGGCGATGGCGTCCTGCGCCGAAGGTTCTCCCGGGGAGAGCCGGGTGATGAACGCGTAGACGTTGGGGCTGGATTCGGCCATTTGGAGGTAAGCCGAGACCATGGCGAACAATCCCTCACGCGGAGTCTGCGCGCTTTCGGCTGCTTCCTTCATCCGCCGTTGCATTTGTCCGAGCACTACTTCACCCATGGCCTGTTGCAGGCCTGCTTTGTCCCCGAAATACCGGTAGTACACAGACTTGGAGGTGCTAGCGGCGGCGGCGATGTCTTCCATCGAGGCGTCGCTGCCCAATGTGTGGACAGCCTTGCGGGCGGCTTTGATGAGCTCGCGGCGGCGTTCTTCGCGGTGGCTCTGCCAGCGGGCGGCACGGCCGTCGACGGCGGGAGCCTCGCCGCCTGCGGGGGGCGGCGTCCCGGCGTCGTGGTCGGCGGAAAGCGATAGGCTCGGGATGTTCACGATACCCAGCGTATCAGGTACGCTGGGTATCAGTAACCAGATGTGATCAAAAGGAGAAACGCATGCCTGAAGCAGCACATTCCGCGAACGCACCACAGGAAACCCCCGACGGACAGGGTGCATTCCGCAAAGCCGTGGTGATTGGCGGCAACCGGATCCCCTTCGCCCGCACCGGCGGCGCCTACACCAAGTCGTCCAACCAGGACATGCTGACGGCGGCGCTGGACGGGCTGATCGCACGTTTCGGGCTCCAGGAGGAGCGGATCGGTGAAGTGGCAGCCGGTGCTGTCTTGAAACACTCCCGCGACTTCAACCTGACCCGCGAAGCCGTGCTTGGATCGGCCCTTTCCGCGGAGACTCCCGCCTACGATCTCCAGCAGGCATGTGCCACCGGGCTCGAGACCGTCCTAGGCCTCGCCAATAAGATCAAGCTCGGCCAGATCGACTCGGCTATCGCTGGGGGTGTCGACTCTGCATCGGATGCCCCCATTGCCGTGAGCGAGGGCCTCCGAGAAATCCTGCTTGACCTCAATCGCGCCAAATCGCTGCCTGAGCGGCTCAAAGTCCTTTCGCGACTGCGTCCCAAGGACCTCGCTCCGGATGCCCCGAACACCGGCGAACCACGGACCGGCCTGTCCATGGGTGAACACCAGGCGCTCACCACGGCCCACTGGAAAATCAGCCGAGAGGCCCAGGATGAGCTTGCCTTCAGCAGCCACCACAACCTCGCCGCAGCCTACGAACGTGGCTTCTTTGATGACTTGGTGACTCCGTACCGCGGGCTGAGCCGCGATTCGAACCTCCGGCCCGATACGTCCATGGAGAAGCTGGCCACCCTCAAACCCGTCTTCGGCAAGAGTCTGGGGGCGGACGCCACCATGACGGCCGGTAACTCCACTCCGCTCACGGATGGCGCCTCCACGGTGCTCCTCGGCACGGCGGAATGGGCCGGCGCCCGGGGCCTGCCCAAACTGGCCGTCGTCGTCGACGGCGAAGCGGCCGCTGTCGATTTCGTCCACGGCAAGGACGGACTCCTCATGGCCCCTGTCTTCGCCGTGCCACGCCTCCTCGCCCGCAACAGGCTGTCCTTCGAGGACATCGACTTCTTCGAAATCCACGAAGCCTTTGCCGGCACGGTTCTGAGCACGCTCGCCGCGTGGGAAGACGAGGAATTCGGCCGTACCCGTCTGGGATTGGAGGGCGCTCTCGGCAAGATCGACCGAGCCAAGCTCAACGTCAACGGTTCATCCCTCGCCGCCGGCCATCCCTTTGCTGCCACCGGTGGACGGATCGTCGCGTCCCTGGCGAAAATTCTCCACGAGAACGGCCCGGTGGACGGCCGCCCCGCCCGCGGACTCATTTCCATTTGCGCAGCCGGGGGACAAGGCGTTGTGGCGATCCTCGAGGCCTACTCCGCTCCGGAAGGGCGGTAGCCGGCATGACGGACAAGTACACCCAGTTCGTTAGTCACGGGCTCGGCAAGGACCTGGCCAAGAGACTCGGGCTGCCCCGACCCGCTGTGCTCCGCCGGTACAAAGCGGGAGACCCCCTGGTTCCCGGGCCGATCCTCTTGCTGGGGAGCGGAAACGGCGACACCGCCGGCACAGAGGAATTGGCTGCGGCACTCGTGGGCTGGGGCCTCGACGTTCGGCGTGCGGCCCTGCCTAAGGAAAAGCTCGGAGCGATCATTCTGGTACTTGACGCCGTCGAGCACCCCGATGAGCTTGCAGGACCCGTTCTGACTGCGGCTCCCTCACTCCGCGACCTTGCCCCGGGCGCAAGGGTCGTCACGATTTCCCGTACCTCCGCGTCGGCGGGCAGCCCGGCCGTTGCCGCGGCCCGTCAGGGCGTCGACGGACTGCTGCGTTCGGTGGCAAGGGAACTGAGGACGGGTGCCACGGCGAACGGCATCCTCCTTGCGGACGGCGTGCAGACCACCAGCCCCAGCACACTCGGCGCGTTGCGCTTCTTCCTGTCCGGGCGGTCAGCCTTTGTCGATGGACAGTTTTTGACCGTCACGAACAATGCGGGTCAGCTTCCCGCCGACGCCGACAAACCTTTGGCAGGGAAAGTTGCTGTAGTCACCGGGGCTGCCCGTGGCATCGGGGCGGCGATAGCCAGGACTTTGCATAGGGACGGCGCCACGCTTGTGGTGGTGGACATTCCCGCCGCGGGAGACCAACTGGCTTCCGTCGCCAACGAGGTCCATGGCACCGCCCTGCAGCTGGACATCACGGCCGAGAACGCCGGGAAGCGCATCATCGACCACGCCATGGAACGCCATGGGGGCCTCGATATTGTCATCCACAATGCCGGCATCACCCGGGACAAGCTGCTGGCCAACATGGACGAGGGCCGGTGGAACGCCGTCATAGGCGTAAACATCGCCTCGCAGTTGCGAATCAACGAAACACTTCTGGGCGCGGATCTGTTTGGCAAGTCCCCGCGGATCGTTTCGGTGGCTTCCACGAGCGGCATTGCCGGAAATCGGGGGCAGAGCAATTACGCCGCTTCCAAAGGCGGAGTCATCGGCATGGTCAGGGCAACGGCGCCTTTGCTGGCAGAACGCGGGGGATCGATCAACGCGGTCGCGCCCGGTTTCATCGAAACCGACATGACCTCACGGATGCCCTTCGCTACCCGTGAGGTGGCGCGCAGGCTGAATTCGCTCCAACAAGGCGGCCGGCCTGGGGATGTCGCGGAAGCCATTGCGTTCCTGGCATCGGATGCTGCCGCGGGAATCTCGGGTGAAGTCCTCAGGGTCTGCGGACAGAGCCTGGTGGGTGCATGAGTCCGGAACCACCGCTCATCCTGGGCGAGCTGCCGTCCCTGCCGAAACTGTACGTGAATGCGGCGGCCATGGCGGCACGGAGAAGGGTGCTCGGGTCCCATGCTGCCAATATGCTGCCCCAAGGGAGCCACGAGGTCCGCGGGATCCGGGCGGACGTCGAAAACCTCACTGCCTACCAACACTTGATCGGTGAGACAGCGAGTGACGTGCTGCCGGCGGGCTTCATCCACGCGCTCGCCTTCCCGGTCGCCATGAGCGTGCTGAACCGGGATGACTTCCCGCTTCCGCTGCTCGGGATGATCCACTTGAAGAATCGCGTAGAGCAGTTTCGGCCGGTGCAGTTCAGCGAGGCGCTCGACATCCAGTGCTGGGCTGAGGACATGCGCGGCCACAGGGCGGGCACCCAGCTGGACGTTGTCGCCGAAGTCCGGTCAAGCGGCGACGGGAAACTGCTCTGGCGAGGCGTCTCCAACTACTTGGCTAAAGGAGTGTTCTTGCCGGGGGTCGATAAGGCGGCTACGGCCGGCGTGCCAACGGAGTTCACGGCACCGCTGCCCACGGCCGTCTGGCAGCTCGGCGTCGATACGGGGCGCCTTTATGCCGCCGTCTCCGGAGACTTCAATCCGATCCACCTGAGCGTTCTCTCTGCCAAGGCGCTGGGCTTGCCGCGGTCGATTGCGCACGGCATGTACCTTGCTTCCCGGGCTTTGGCTGACGTCGGCTCGGTGAAGTCCGAGGCGTTCGGCTGGGACGTGACCTTCGAAGCGCCGGTGTTCCTCCCGGCGCGGGTGGCCCTGGAAATCAGCACGGCGCAGTCCTCGTCGGGTGCCTGGCAGCGTTCTGACTATGTCGCCTGGAATCCGAGGAGCGGCAGGAGGCACTTCAGCGGATCCGTGGCGACGTTGTAGGGCGCCGGGACTGCGGTTCCAGCTCACAGGAACAGCTACGACGACGGCGGCGGCCACCCCGTGTGGGTGGCCGCCGCCGTCGTCCCCCACGAAGCCCGGCTCGCCTTCGTGGGGAAATTGCCGGTAATGCAATTTAATAAATGTGATGAACGCGGCAGAATTGTTGAAACGCAAATTCATATTAAACAAAGAAGGCCCGAAATCTTCTGATTTCGGGCCTTGCAATTGTGCGCGGAGGGGGACTTGAACCCCCTTCGCGGCGTGTCGACAGGTACAACAATGCCTAGATTCCGGGCTTTTTGATACTCCTTGTTCCAATGAACAACGTGCCGGCCCCCGTGTTCCAACCACGCCAACCACGCCATCCACACAGGATTGCATGGATGAGGGAGTGCTCCAGATCTCACATGTCCGGCCGTGTAGCTACTCCTTGTAACGCGTACTTACACCCGTCGGCAAAGTTGATGCATAGGGGTATCGGTAAGAGCGATTTATTCCTAGAATCACACGATGAGGGGCATCCCGATGACGGCCACGGAACACAGAAATGAACTGATGTCACCAGAACAGCTCGCGGAGCGACTTGGTGTTTCCTTGCGTATGGTGCGTGAGATGTACTACACGAACACGTGGCCGCATCTGCGGCTGAATAAGCGCACCGTGCGCTTCACGGAACACCATTACGAGCAGATCCTCGAACTCAGCGAGAAAAGGCCAGCTACTCTCGTGCGCAAGACCACTTCAGCGCAGAAGGCATCCGAACTGGCCGAACTGTTGAGTCAAAAGAGGCTTGCATAAACCGCATCCAATGGCGCCTCGAAGCCCTCAGGAGCCAGGTGCCTCTGCAAAAAGGTCGAAAACACACGTGAGGCAGAAGGCTCTAATCGGGGCCGATGCGTGTCTGCCATTGCCAACCTGGCGTGGTCCAGGTCTCGTTAGCGATGGTGATCCTTTCCAGTTGCCCTCGCCTAGCGGTTCGTCGTGTAGCGTGCTCGTTATTTGGATTGAGTCGGCAGCGGGTGAGGAATCCAAGTAAGGGTGAAAGCTCGGGCCAAGTGCTGACGGAACCGTTTCGTGGCCCTGCAGTGAACCCTGTGCTTTTCGCATCTGGTCATCGGACTGCAGCGGTCAATCGAAATTGGGTTTTTCGATTGGTATCGACGTCAGCCACCGAATTGGCTGCGACGATTACCGCGGCCGCAACGATCCTTGCAGTGGTGCGGTCCGGCATTAGGTGAGCCGCCCCTTCTGCAGATACGCACAGGCGGTTCTGCAGCACTCGCGGTGAAAGCTTGCTGTAGGAGCCTGAGAGGCGCCTGTGGCCAGGACCGACAAAAGAAGGCCCTAGGAAATTCCCAGGGCCTCCTGTGGGCACACAGCGCCTCTGCGATGATCTACCAGACACCCTCGTCGAACGTCTCGCCGATGATCGTGTTGATGTTCGTTTCGCCTTCGGCCAGGAGCCGGGTGAAACGCTTCTCGGGGTAGCTGTCCTCGCTGTGGGGAAGACCGCCGGCGAAGCGGACAGCAGCTAAGGAGTAGGCGAGCAGGGCACCCTGCTTCGTCCACTCGGCCGTACCCCAGTCACGCTGGGGAATGGATCCGTTGTGCTTCTGCATTTCGGCGGCCCGGACCGTGAAGTAACCGGTCAAGCGGCGGGCCCGCAGCGCAGTCAATGGAGCAGCGGTCAGCTGCTTGATCGCAGCGGGGGAGAGCGCCTCATGGTCG
Organism: Arthrobacter methylotrophus; assembly: GCF_039539965.1. NCBI lineage: Bacteria > Bacillati > Actinomycetota > Actinomycetes > Micrococcales > Micrococcaceae > Arthrobacter > Arthrobacter methylotrophus. The sequence continues at coordinate 1,557,068 of NZ_BAABED010000001.1, forward strand.
GCGCCGATTGGCAGGCCGAGCTTAAGCAGCTCGTTGCGGACATTCCCGATCATTTCCGGGTCGGAGTCCGCGTCCCGCAGAGAGGCTGCGACCTCGGCCTCACCGAAGGCAATGCCGTGATAGTAGGTGTCGCCGGTACGTCCTGCCGATTCGAGCGCGTTGCGCATCCGGACGAAGCTGCCTCGCAGAGTCCGGTCTGCCTGGGTCTGGTCGATCATGTCCGTCTCCGGGTCGGGGTCGTAGTCCACAGCCGGCATGACGGTGTCCAGATGTGCCTCCCAGGGTACGAGCCTGCTGGCTTTCATGTACAGGGAGCCGCCGCCGTCCAGGGTGACCGTGACGTTGCCGTTCTTGTCTTTGCCGGGCTCCGCGATGGTGCCGAACTCGTTGCCGGCCATGACGCGGGTACCCGGGGTGAAGGCGAAGGTCTCTTCCGCCTGCTTCAGCATCTGTAGCTGGATGGAAGGGGCGGCGTGGGTGGTCGCGGCGAACTGACCGCCGACCGGAACTCCTTTGGGCTGGCGCGCTGTGGCGGTCATTCGCGGCCGTCCTTGAGAGCGTAGACGGCTTCCTCAATGTCTTCGTCCTGCAGATCCATGAGGAGACGGCCCAGGCGGTGCCCTGTCACTTCAGGGTCCGCGGAGCCGGGTTCCTGGTGCTCGGACACCACGTAGCGGTCGACCGCGAGGCGGACGAGGCGGTCATCGTTGCGGAGAGCGCGGACCTGGGCACCTGCGTCGCCGAATTCGCCACGGACTAGGGCGTCGTAGATCGCAGACCGGGCGACCCGTGCTTCGACCAAGGGGTTCAGCCGGTCGCTGAGGAGTTCTGCATGGGAGTGTGCTTGGAACGAGGGCTGTGTCGTCAGGACGGCTGCCGGTTCGGCATGGGCGGTGGCGGCGAACTGACCGCCTACAGGAATGCCTTTGGGCTGGCGGGCCGTAATTGTCGTCATGCCTGGTACGTGTGCGGCTGGGCATATTTCCGCCAACCGTGCCACGATCACCACTTCTCTGGACCTGTTCAGGGAGGGCGAAGCGGAGCTTGTCGTTGCTGCGGAACTGTTCTCCTCAGGTGGTGCCGCGGGGCACCCGGGCCTGTGGAGGTTCTGCGTGAGGCGCCCCGCATAGGCGTCAGGGCCGTGCACTAAATACCCGCATGCCGTACACATGGAGTTGATGACGACGAATATCGCGCAACCAGAAACCGGAGGGAATCCGGAAATCCTCATCGCGGGGGACTGGCACGGCCGCACCTCCTGGATGGTAATGGTGCTGCGCAAGGCAGCCCGCAGCGGACACAGGACGGTCATCCATGTCGGTGACCTGGCAGTGCTGTGGCCGGCAGCGAACGACAAGGACAAGTTCACGAAAGCCCTCGCCCGCAGGCTCGAAGAGCATGGCCTGACGCTTATCTTCATCGACGGAAACCACGACGTGCACCCGAAACTGCGCGCGTTGCCGGTCAACGAAGAGGGATTCGGCGTCATCACCGACCGGTTGTTGTACGCGCCGCGGGGTCACCGGTGGCAATTGGGCGGGGTCCGGTTCGGGGCACTGGGCGGGGCCTATTCGGTTGACCGGCGAACCCGGAAGCTGAATTCGTCATGGTGGATCGGGGAGGAGACCAGCGAAGCGGATGTGCTCCGGCTCGGACACGGATCGTTGGATGTCCTCATTACCCATGAGGTCCCTGCAGGGATCGACGTCGTTCCGCAGATTTTCGGAGAACTGCCTGAGTTCATCGAACGCGAGGCGTATGCGAACCGGCTCCTGGTCCGTGACGCGGTCCGGAACACCGAACCGAAGCTTGTCTTCTCCGGGCACTGGCATCAGCGCCGCACCGGCCTGATGCCGAACATGGACACACGGGTTCATGTCCTGCATCGGGACCTGTTCGAAGGGAATGTAGTTGCCTTGGACCTGGACACCTTGACCGTCCGGGAGTACCCATTGGGCTGACCAGGGCATGCGAAGACCCCGCACCGTTGATCGATGCGGGGTCTTCGTGTTCTAGCGGTTTTTGTTCGTCAGCAGGGTGTTGACCCTGTCCCTGAGTTCTTCCAGATCCTCTTTCTTGTCGGAGTCGTAGTGCTCCTCGTCCAGGCAATCCTGGATCGTGATGATTCCGAAGTTTGCCGACTCGATGAGATCCTTTTGCTCCTGGGCCGCGAACGCACGGGTGAGCGGGTCGTTTTGCGGACTCACGTCAGGCAGGGGCGCCTGGGTTGCGGCCTTGAGGTTGATGTCTGCCATCCGGGTGTATTTCCGTCCGCCGTGGAATTCCGCAACACCCTCGGCCCAGGAGTCGTCCTTCGGGTTCAACGCCCAGGCGAGTTCCCGCAGATCCGGCCCGGTGAGGTAGGGCTCCTCCATCGTCCAGCTGTCATCGTCCAGGGAGAGCTCCAGCAGGGCACCGTCGGCATCGGCAAGGGAGATCAGGTCGAACTGGTTTTCGCCGTCCTCGCTTTCCCGGATCCTCAGCACTGCTGCGTCCGGGTATTTGGCCAGGATCGCCGATGACAGACAGCGCAGGGACTGGATCTGGTGCATGTGGTCCAGGACTTCGGCTTGTTCACGGTGCCGGCGCAGGAGTTCCTGGTGGGCGAAATACACGCCAAAGTGCTCCGAGGCTGATTGAGGCTCTGAGGAGACGAGTCCGATGGCCGGTTCGGTGTGGGCGGTGGCGGCGAACTGGCCGCCCGCGGGGATGCCCTTGGGCTGGCGAGCTGCTGTGTCTGTGGTCATGCCCAGGATGTGTGCGGCGGACATGCGAAAGCGCCGGGGCAAGAGGGTGCCCCGGCGCTCTGTCAACGCCGTCAGGCCTCCGGGTCCTCGGGGAGCGGGGCGTTCAGGGCCGCCTGCAGGTCGATGTCGACGATCTTGGAGGTCCGCTTGCCGCCGGTGACGACACCGACACCGTCGTGGGTCCAGCTGTCATAGTGCCGGTCCAGGTCGTAGACGAATTCCTGGACGTAGGGGCCATTAGGCGTCATCTCTTCGTAGGCCCACTCATCGCCATCGTCCACGTGCGCGAGCACCCGCCCGTCGGTTGCGGTGATGGAGACGACGTCGTACTGGTTCTCGCCATCTTCGTTCTCTATGATCCGGAGGGTGGCTGCCTCCGGGTACTTGGACAGAAGCGAGGAGGCCACGCCCCGGACTGCGACGCGCTGGGCGAGGCGGTCGAGGGCTGCGGCGTTTTCCTGGGCCTGGTCGCGGCGTTCCCGGATGGCGTCCCGTTCTGCCACGAATTCTTCCGCGGTGGCGGAGCCCGGCGGCAGGGTGATCTGGGGTTCCGCGTGGGTGGTCGCGGCGAACTGGCCGCCGGCGGGGATGCCCTGGGGCTGGCGTGCGGTGTTCATGGTTCTGCTTTCTGTGGTGGTGGTCAGGCGGAGAACTGGTGGTCCATGTCGATGACGTAGGTGCTGGTTTCGGGGTCGTAGCCAATCCCTTCGTGCTCGTAGCCGAAGAAGCCGGTGCCGAGCCGGGACAGGTGGACGGACACGCCGGGATCAATCTGGTCATCGTCCTTGTCCCGGCGGTAGAACCAGTGCTTGTCTTTGGGGGTGATGTCGTGGCCGTCCTTGTCCCGGATGCTCACCGGGGAGAACTCGTCCAAGGGCTCTCCGGTCCAGCCGTGCCGGGAACGGGTCACGTGCAGCTTGGCGGCGTCCGGGAAGTGCCGGCGGACGGAGCCGATGGCAGCGTCGACATTCATCAGGTCCATCTGCTCCTGCAGCCGGTAGATTTCCTGGCGCTTCTCGAAGAGTGCGTCCAGCAGCTGCCGCTGCTCGGCCGGGGTGATAGCCGTCGATGTCAGGCTCACGGCGGGCTCGGCATGGGTGGTAGCGGCGAACTGGCCGCCGGTGGGGATGCCCGCGGGCTGCCGGGCGGTCGTCTCGGTCATGGTCAGTGTCCTTCGGGGGAGCCGGGGGAGAGGAAGACTTCGAACCGGGCCAGCACCTCGTCGGCGCTCCGGAAGACGGGCTCCCGGCCGGAGGGGTGCATCATGTCCAGCATTGATCCGGCGCGGCGAAGGCGGCTCCTGGCATCCGTCACCGCCTGGCGGGCCGCGGCCTGGTCACCGCCGGCTTCGTGGATCCGCAGCGGGAGGTGCTGCAGCGAGCTGTGTGCGATCACGAGCATGGCGGCGTGGGTCTCGTAGCCCTGGGCCAGGGCCGCTTTGCCGTTCTCCAGATAGGACGTGGCCAGCTGGTTGCTCAGGACCAGGGCCATAGCGGTGCGGGCTTCGGCCGGTGTCCTGCCTCCTTCTTCCAGGGAGGCCGCGGCGTCGTGCCAGTCCTGATCGGGCCGGGCCGCCGACGGCGGCGGGGTTAGGGTCATGGATGGCTCAGCGTGGGCAGTGGCGGCGAACTGGCCGCCGGCAGGGATGCCCGCCGGTTGGCGGGTGTTGTTTGGGCTCATGCCTGGTTTGTGTGCGGCTGCGGCCCTTTTCGGCACAGGGTGGCCGGTGGTTCGCTGGGGAAAACGCCGGCGCTGGTGCGGACGGCAACAAACCTGGTCTCGGCGTTTCCGTCACCGTTGAGCATCAGGGTGAACAGGACGTAGAGGAACCAGCCAACCGCGCGCAGGCCGGCGGCCAGGAACCCGGCATAGGCTCCGTCGTCGATGGTGACGATACGCATCCGGGCCACGGCTTCCCCGATGGTGCCGATCGTGCCGGCGGCTCCGCCATAGAGGAACACGGTGGCGAACAGGAAGACGCCGAAGACGGCGATGGGCGCCCATTCCGGGGACATGATCGTCGTGGACAGCAGGAGTGTATCCGTGGCCTTCGTCAGCCCGAAGGCTGCAGCTGCCACGAGGATGATGTCGAGGATCCGTCCCATAAGGTAGGCGGTGACGCTCTGGGGGACGTAATACCGGCCGGTGCCCGCATGGGGCCAGACCTTCTTTCCGAGGACCGGGTCGATGAGGTCGTTGGCGGCGTGGCGGGCAGGCATGGTGGTTGTGCTCATTTCGGGCCTTCAGGTTGATGGTCGGTGAAGAGGAGGCGTGCGGCCGCCGCTGGTCGGCGGCGGCCGCGTCCGCTACTAGATGAGGTCGATGCCCTCGGCGTAGTCGCGGTCCAGCGGGACGATGATCTCGCCGGTCTCCGTGTCGTAGGTGAGGTCGTTCTCGTAGTCGAAGAACCTGTTGCGGATCTCGTTGAACGAATTGCTGATGGACCGGCCGCCGTCCGGGGCGGCCTTGTAGTCCCAGTTGGAGATACCCTCGGCCGGGTTGTTGCCGTCCTTGTCGCGGATCCCCTCCAGGGTGGACCTGAACTGGCTGCCGCGGTCGCCGAAGTGCTGCTTGACGCGCATTTCGGTGGCGGTCGGGTAGTCCCGGAGGATGCCTGACTTGACCGCCTCCATGCTCAGCCGGTCCTGTTCCTTGAGCATCTTGTCGACAGCGTGCAGGCGCCGGTCCGCCTGGCTCAGCAGCAGAGCGTGCCGGTCCGGGTGGTACGGCTGCCGGACTGCCGCCGCAGTCTCAAGGGTTACGTCCGGTTCGGCGTGGGCTGTCGCGGCGAACTGGCCGCCGGTAGGGATGCCGGCCGGCTGGCGTGCAGCGTCCATCAGTAACCTTCCTTGAACGCCTGGTCCGTCTTCTCGTGTTGGTAGACCTTGAGAGAGGCGTCCATGGCCTGGTAGATGTCGATGCTGTGCGCGTCGGCGTAGTGGCGCAGGTCGGTGAACAGGTCGCGCATCGTGATGTCTGCGCCCTGTCCTTCTTCGCAGACCGCCATGACCGCGGCCGCCCGCTTGGCGGATTCCTGCTGCGGGGTCAGCTTCGCTGCCGGTGCGCCGTGCCCGGTGGCGAAAGCGATGATCGCCTTGTTGGTTTCAGTGGACGCGGTGGCGTCGGCGAGCACACCGAACGTGGCGCCGTCGATGCGTTCGTGCACTGATTCGGCCCAGGTGCGGGTCTTCTCGAAGTCGTCGTAACTGGCGATGGTCGACCAGGGTGCGATCTCATCTTCGCCGCTGTGGCCGGACTCGATGGTGTTGGTGATCTCGTCGGCCATGGGGTCGTTCAAGAACGCCATCGTGCTGCCATCGACGGTGACGCGGGTTTCGAGGTTGCCGTCGATGTCGAAGCCGAACGTGACCTCCGGAGTGCCGACGCTGGCCGGCAGTTCCGGCAGGCGGCCGAACTCTGATTCCTTCAGGTCGATGCTGCCCTTGAATTCCACCGGGACGGCAGGGGACGTGTTGCCTGGCAGCCCGATAGCTGGCTCGGAATGGAAGGTGGGTGCGAACTGGCCGCCGGCAGGGATGCCCTGCGGTTGGCGTGCAATGGTATCGGTCATACCTTCTCTGTGTGCGGCCAGTTCGTCCCGTGGTTAGAAGGGCTCGTAGACCGGCCGCCCGTACGGGATGCGGTCGGTGTCCGTGCCGGTGGAGAGGAGGATCTCGCCGTAGCCGAAGGGCCGGAACCGGTTCTTCTCGGTCGGGCACACGAAGGTGACCTTTCCACCTTTATCGCACCGCGTAGTGATCTTGTAGCCTGCTGAGCTGACGATGACCGCTTCGGCGCCCGTGCCGATGTCCATAGAGTTGCCCCAGTTCGAGCGGGCCCGGATGATCGCCGTGCCGGAGACCACCTTGAGGTTGGGAATGCCGGAGCAGACGTCGACGATGATGGGCCGGCCGTCCTTGGGGCCCACGATTTCGATGTGCTCTCCGGGCTCCGTGTCCGGGGAGCAGTACGCTTCCAGGCGCACCATACGGATCTTGCCGTCTGCCTCGCCTCGGGTGTTCTTTAGTAGGCGGCGCGCCTCGGACCCGGTCCTCGGGTACTTTTCTTCGATCACAGCGTCGGGGCCGGCCAGGGCTTCCAGTTCGCGTTCGTAGAGGTGCTGTTCGTTGACGAATTCTGCACGGCTGCCGGTGAGGACAATGCCGGGCTCGGAGTGTGCGGTGGCGGCGAACTGGCCGCCGGAGGAGATGCCCTTGGGCTGGCGTGCTGTGGTTGTAGTCATGCTCTTGATGTGTGCGGCGGTGGCGGACTTGTGCGGGTTTCTGATGTGTTAGCCCGCGACCGTTGTATTCCCTGGTCTCCTTGTCACCGTGTCGGAGGTCCACTCGGCCGCTACCCGCTTTGAAGGCATACCGTCGGCGTGCGGCTGTCAGGGCCACGGCGCAGATATGATTCCCCTCGTCATCATCTGCGCAACCCCTTGGGGGACATCTTGTCTGAAATCAAACAACCGAAACGCCATGCCTGGGGCCGCGGCTGGGTCTGGCTCGTCGTACTCGGCCTCCTCACCGCTGTCATCGGGATCATCACCGGGTCCGTGAAAGCCGGCGACATGTGCGGCAGCGTCTTCAGTCCCACGAGCAACGTCGCGGCAATCTACGACACGCTGGGTGGCTCGCCCGGCGGGGCAGTTGCGGACTGCAAGGAGTCCATCGCCGCGCAGACCGTGCCGACTTGGATCCTGATCGTCCTGGGCATCATCCTGGTCCTGGCGGGCATCATCGTCCGGTCCATCGGCAACAATCGTCCGACGGTGGTTGCCGCGGCGCCGGCACCTCCGTCCGCCGCAACCCAGATCGAAGAGCTGTCCCGGCTCAAGGAGAAAGGGCTGGTCAGTGATGAGGAGTTCGAAAAGAAACGGGTCGAATTGCTCGGCCGGCTCTAACCCAAGGCGGTAACGCACAGAAGGACCACGGCGATAATAGCCGGGGTCCTTCTGTGCTGAAGGATCAGGAGATCCTGGTGTCGTCGATGATCCCGCGGGTCATCCCTCTGCCACATCCCCGGTTGGGCCCAGGACGGTGGCGTCCGGGTCTTCCCGCATCCCCCAGTAGCCGTCAGACCCGGAGAGCACCAGCCCGGCTCCGAGGTGGCCGCGATGCCAGGCCTCGGACGGGGTGAGCTTGAGTAACTTGCGCCAGTGTTCCCGGTCCTCGAATGACGCACGCTTGGTGCCGGAGATCTGCAGGGCGTGGTCGGTGACGTAGACCGGGGTGCCGCCGGGCTTGAACCGGTCCAGGGACGGGTCGTAGTGGTCCATGCTGCGCTCGTACAGCGCGGCGGCCCCGGTGCGCAGGCCCATGACGAAGTCGTCGTAGGCGGGGTCCTTGGTCTCGAGCGCCCGGGTCATCGCCCAGTCGTGCCAGGCGTGGAACGCGTTGCGGCGCTGGGCGTTGACGACGCCGCGGGAAAGGGGGCCGTCCATGACGGTGCCGACGGCCGCGTCGATGGATGCATCTTCACCGAACACCCAGTCATCAGGGCGGGGTTCCGGGCACCTGGCGTGCCGGCCCAGGAAAGTGTCCTCCGGCAGGTTCAGTTCTGTTGACGCTTTGGCGCGGAGGTTGACGCCGGGCTCGGTGTGGGTGGTGGCGGCGAACTGGCCGCCTGCTGGGATGCCCTTGGGTTGGCGGTTGCTCATCGCTGGCCTTCTGTCTCGCCCAGCTGGGAAGTCTCGACAGCAGGGGTCAGCGCCTTCGGGCCAAGAATCATCCATCCGTCGCGATCTCCGGTCCTGCACCAAATTTTCAGTACAGGAAGCCCCGTGACATCAGTGTGTGGTTCCGGAGCTTTCAGGACCTCCACGTTGTAGACCGTGTCGTGGTGGCTGTACGCGAAAAGGTCGCCGGGTTGTAGGTCCTGTGGTGTGCGATCAGTGGTGGCTTCCAAGGTGATGCTTGGCTCGGAGTGCGACGTTGCGGCGAACTGGCCCCCTTCGGGGACGCCCTGGGGTTGGCGTGCTGTGCTCATTCAGATTCCTTCTCGATGTATTCGCTGGATTGGTCGGTTTCGAGGATGGCGACGACCCGGTTGAACCGGAGATATTCCTGGCGGCCGTCGATGTGCAGGAAGTCCATGGAGGCATCGCGGCCGGAGAAGACGTTGCGGATCTTCCCAAAGACCGGCTTCGGTGCGCCGTATTCGCAGTTGTGCAGGTAGACGGCGGCGATCCCGTTCAGCAGTGGACGTTCTCCTGCCGTGGCGCGCATGAAGCGCAAGGCCATGGCCTGGGGGTTTTGTTCTGCACCGTCGAGGGCCTTCATCAGAGAGCCCATATACTCGTAGACGGCTTCGCGGCCGTCACATTTGACGGTGATCTCTGTGGACAATTCCCGGGTCCAGTCGGTGCCGGACTCGTAATCTTCCTGAATGATCTCGACCGGAGCGTCGGCCGGGGCTTTGAACATGCGCCGGATGGCTGCCTCGAACTTCTCGTCACCAGTCATCCTGCTCGTGGTCTGTTCGACCCTGGTGTCCCCGTCGTAGTCCGACCTGAGCTCTTGCCGGATCAAATGGTGTTGCTGCGGCGGTCCAGGGACGACACCGCGCGGGGAAGGCAACGGCTTGGGGTTGGTGCGGGCCTCCACCATGAAGGCAACATGGCAGTCGTGGCAGTAACGCTCGGGGGAGTGGTCAGAACTTTGTTCGTGGAACGCGCACCGGCCGCTGTGGTTTTTGGCTATGAGCCCGTCTAGGAACTTCTCGAAAGTCGTCTCGCCGGCGCGGATGGCTTTGTGGGTGCCGTAGTAAAGCTCGCCGGTCCACCTCTCCGGGATGTCGCGCAGGTCGTTGAGGATGCCTGTCACGACCTTCTCAGGGTCGTAGCGGCGGGGTTCACCGAGGGAGATCCCCGGCTCGGAATGGGCGGAAGCTGCGAACTGCCCGCCGGCGGGGATGCCGGCGGGCTGCCGCGAGATGTTTTCGGTCATGTCTTACCTGTGTGCGGCTACCACCAGATGGCGGGGCGGGTGACGGGCAGCCAGTCCTCTTCGGGTCCGTCCTGGTGAACGACAGCTCCGTCCTTGGCGTTGATTTCGCAATCGCGGCCGCCGCCTATGACGTGCACGGCGCCCGTGCCGGTCACCCGGACATCGACGTTGGATTCCTTGGAGAGTGCCACCCGGGCGTTCGCGGAACTGCGGGTCTCTACGGTGTACCTGTTGTCGCCGTCCACGACTACGCCGGCGCGGGCGCCGTCTTCGATGACCGTGCGGCCGGATATGCCTTTGAAGCCGCCGAGGACCTCGATGTGGACGTTCCCGGAGGTGACGTGCAGGGCGTGGAAGCCGTCCTGGACCCGGATGACCAGCGGGGCGCCGGATTCCGGGCCTGCGACCTCATAGATGTCATCCCTGGGGGAGTTGCGGCGGCCGGGGACCCGGCCGAGGTCCACGACCCGGCCCTGGCTGCGCGGGCAGCGGAGCGCGCGGCGGATCTCCGTGCGGGTCACGGGCTCCTTGTGTTCGAGCACAATCCGGCCGCCGGCCTCGTCGTAGGTGAACGTGCCATCACTGTTCTCAGTCAGTTCGTATGCTCGACACGGCCTGGTAGGTGTGACTTCAGGTGCCACGGGCGCAAGGCTGAGAGACGGTTCGGCGTGGGCGGTGGTGGCGAACTGGCCGCCGGCAGGGACACCCCTGGGCTGTCGGGCTATGTTTGTGCTCATACCGGGGTTGTGTACGGCTGCGCGGCAGTAACGACGGCTGCGACATCGACCCGAAGAAATGCTCCGGCCGCCTCGACTCCCTCCAAGCCCGTGAGGTCTACGGCGCGTTCCTGCCGGACCTCGGCCATGACGGTGTCCGCCCAGTCACCGGTGCGGTGCGCAGGCAGGAACCGGCCTGAGCTGTCCAGGACGCTGGCGAGCATGGTGAGGCGGTCATCCTTCACGGTGAAGACCAGGGTGGCTGCATCAGAGTGCTGCTGCAGGACGTGGTGTGCTGCGGCGGCGCATGAGAGCGCCCGCTGCCTGTTTCCCACGAGGATGAGTTGTTCTTCCAGGACGGCGCGCTGGCGCATCAGGGCCGGCGTGGCGGCCGCGGCCCGAGCTGCGAGATCTGCGGTGGAGTGCGGTTCCAGGGTGAACCGGGGTTCGGTGTGGCTGGTGGGGGCGAACTGGCCGCCGGCGGGAATGCCCTGGGGCTGGCGGACTGCGGAGATGGTCATACCGGGGTTGTGTGCGGCGGCGGCCGGACGCAACAGAGGACCCCGCCGAAGCGAGACCCTCTGAGTGATCAGCCGGCGGGCCGGAAGTTGATCGCGTCCTCGACGGTGATGGTCTTTTGGTCCGTGAAGGTGTTGAAATCGTCTTCCTCCCGGTACCGGAACACCGCCTGGGTAGCCGCTCCGAGGGTTTCGTCGCTGACGGGGTTGCCGTCGGCGTCCCACGCCTCGGAGATCACCATGTGCTTGTCGCCGACGACCAGGTTGAACGAGTCGATGACCGGGAAATCTTCTCGCAGTTCCTGCGCGGCCCCGATCATGTAGATGTTCTGGATCTCGTCGCGGGCGGCGGCCAGGCGGGCCTCGGCCTTGGTCAGATAGGCGTCCCGGACACTGCAGTGGGTCAGGTCCGGCGCCGGGGAGGGGTCTTTGCCGAGGGAGTGGGCGAGGATGATGCTGTTGACTTCGGGGGTGCAGCTGGCCTCGATCATGATCCCGTACGTGGAGGAGTCGATGCGTTGGTGGACGCGCTTGCCCCATTCGAGGGCCATCTCCTGGTCTTCCTCGTCGAAGTCTTCCCACGGGTTGTTGCCGTTGTCGGTGTCGTTGATCGTTCCGTCGCTGTCGGAGTCCCAGAACGTCATCATCTTGTCGTCGACGGTGATGTTCGTTTCGCATTTGCCGTCGCTGAAGTCGAAGGATACTTCCGGCTGCGGCAGAGTTGCCGGCCACTCCGGCAACTGGTCGAAGTCCGCGTTGCGCAGCTCGATCGTCTTGCGGAGCTCGGCGGTATGGATCTTGTCCCCGGCGGGGGAGAGGTTGATCGACGGCTCGGCTCGGGCGTCGGGGGCGAACTGGCCGCCGGTCGGAATGCCCTGGGGCTGGCGTGCGGGTGTGTTCATGGTCTGGTTCCTTGGTGTGCTTTGTCATCTGCGATCAGTCGTCTGGCGAGTTTGATGGCGAACTCCTCGGGCGGGAATGATCGCTTGCTGGGTTCGAGTGCGTCGACCGCACTGTTCGTCGTTTCCTGATTCCAGGCGCAGCCGACGATAGTCCCACGATCGTGTTCACTGAATGTGTCGAAGGACCCGCTCATGAGCCCGTGGTTGAGTGCGCGCCGGGCGAAGTCGTACTTCTGCTCGGGCCTGTTTCGCTGCTTGTAGATGCGGTCGTAGGCTTCGGCCGGATCCATCTGCGACCGGGTATTGAACTCGCGGACTGCCTGGTCGAGCCGGATTTGTGTCGCCAGCTGCTGTCCGATGTCTTCCGGTTCGAAATGGCGTCGTGTATGGCTTTTTGCTACCGCGGCGATGGCCTGGTCGAGGTGTTCGTCAGATACTGTTCCTACCCGTTCGCCCATTGCGGCCCGGGCGTAGGTGCGTGTTTCTTCGGGGGTACTGTCGCCTTCGACCACGGCATCAAAAGCTTCCGCGTCCCGGAAGAAGTCCTCTGCCTCCTGGGTAGTGATAGGCCGGGTCAGCGCTACGTCCGGTTCCCGGTGCGCCGTCGGGGAGAACTGACCGCCTGCAGGGGTGCCCCTGGGCTGGCGTGCATCGTTCATCGGCTCGTCTTTTTCTCTGCAAGTTTCGCAGCCCAGGGTCGTGCGTCCGGATCCTTGCTGGCCTCGGCGAGCAGGGCGCCGAAGACATTCCTGGCGTGGGCGTGGAAATCGCCGTTGGCCGGTTCGCTGTGCAGGCCTTCGAAGACGGCGGCCATTTCCCAGTCGGCCGCCATACCGTCGAGGCGTTCGTTGTCCCGGTCCACGGTGGTGGTGCCGGTCTTGAAGTCGTGCCGGAGCCGGGTCCACATGCCGTCATCGTTGCTGGTCATGATTTCGCCGAAAGGGTCGCCGTTGACGTCCTGGTCCAGGGTGAGTTCACGGAGTTCGTAGAAGTCTCCGGAGCGCAGGCCGCCGGGCATGTTGTAGTTCGCGTCGACGACCGCCACGGTCCACAGCGCGTCCTGGACGGATTCGAAGCACGCTGCAGGAGTGGCGTAGTCGGGGCTGGTTTCCAGGTGGAAGGAGTAGTCCTCGTCGCGGTCCTCGTTCCAGACGAAGAAGCTGCCGTCTTCGGTGCGGCTGAGCACCAGTTCCCGGCCGGTGTCGGATTTGTATGTCCAGGCGCCGTCGGCGATGTCCGGGTTCGAGCCGGCGTAGGGGGTGAGTTCCCCGGTGAGGCCTGCCGCGGCGAGCTCATCGGGGAGTCCGTCCCCGGTTCCGGTGACGCGCAGTGGCCGTTCGCTGTGGTTGAAGACTGCGTCGATGCCGCGGATGTCCTCGACCGTGCACCCGTTGGCGGCGGCCAGCGTGGCGGCGTTCTCTTCGTAGACCGCTTCGGGACTGTTCTTCATCAGGGTGGCGACGTAGCCGGCTGAGGAATGGGCCATGCCCGCCCTGGCTGCGGCACCCATCTCGGCCAGGATGGCCTGGTGTTCCCCGGCTACTGCCAGGCGGGCGTCTGGTTCAGAATGGGTGGTTGCGGCGAACTGGCCGCCCACAGGAATGCCTTTGGGTTGGCGCGCGATGTTATCGGTCATGCTCTACCTGTGTGCGGCCGCAGCGGAATCCGTGCGGCCGCACACAGATCAGCTTGCTTTGGGGCCGATCTGATCCAGCGTGTATCCGCCCGGGTAGACCGACACTGCGATCTTTCCTGGAACAAAAGCAGGGTTGGTCGGCAGAGGCTGCATCCGTGCCCGGATCGCCCGGCACCGGACGACGGCGTTGAAGATCACCTGCAACCACCTTGGTGAACGCTTGAGACCCAGTGCAGTCGTGACCTGCGGCTTGTCCATCATGAGCGCCAGCACCCTGAGAGTCATCGGCTGCAAAGGCTTGGGAAGCCGGATTTTGATGGCCTCGACCGTGGAATCCAGCAGCATGGCGCCCTCCGGGCTCGGGGCAAGTTTGCGGTCCTCGTACTCGTCAAGGAAACGACCCGCCTCCTCCAAGGTCTCCGGCGCGGCGTCCGCCAGGCCCATCCTGCGGCCGAGCTCGGCGTAGAACGCCACCGCAGCCTGCTCCTCCAACGAGGTGAGCTTGCGCCACCCATGCTTCTCGATCCAGCGCAGCGGCAACACCAGGAGGGTCATGAGGACGTACATGAAATCTTCGCTGGTGCCCGGAACGCCCTTGTGGACCCGGCGCAAGAGCTCGATCATGGCTTGGCCGCGTTCACTGTCGAAGCCGCCAGTGATGATTTCGTGGATGACGATGGCGGTGTCGTAGGACCGCTTCATGGGCCGGTGCTGCATCTCGCCGCGCTCGGCCAGGACTTTGGCCGTCGAAGGGATGGTGAAGTTCCGGTAGTACGAGACGAAGAACCCGGAGTGGAATTCCTTCTGGAAGTCGTACAAGACCATGTTCCGGTAGATGCCGAAAAGGTCATCCCCTTCGGGCACGGACTGACGTGTCGGGTGGGTGGGCATGCTCAGCTTCATGAACTTCGTTCCAGATCGAGGTCGGTTTCCAGGGAGAGCAGATAGCTCCTCTCCCGCTCGGTCAAAACGGTAGCGCCCGTTCCGGCGGCCAGCTCGGCGTCCCAGATTTCCACGATCATCCGGTGCAGACGGTCCTGCTCACTGGCGTTGGCATCGGTCTCCAGAAGCCGGTCCATCCGGGCACCTTTCAGGACCCTATTCCGGATGGGCTCAACGCTTTCGATCATCTCCTGAATTCGAGCCTTGTGTTTCTTACGTGCTGCACGCCCGGCGACGGCAGGGATGGTCAACCCGACGCCGACCAGGACAATCGCGAAAAGCTCGTACACGGCAAAGGGCTGCGACTTAAACGACCGGGACCCGAGAACAGGGAAGAGATCGGAAGAACGCAAGACTTCATCGGCCATGCTGACGGCCGTGTAAACGCTGATGAGGCATCCCAATCCCACCATGGAGAACCCGACCTTGAAGGCCTTGCGCATCCTCGGGATGAAGCGGATGCACGCCCAGGCGATCTCCCCGCAGGACCATCCCACGAAGGCAATGACCATGAGGGAGAAAAAGGCGGCCGTCAGAAGGTAGTGGTATTGGCCCCAGGTTGCCGTGGATGGCAGCAAGCCCGTCAGGAAGAAGAACAGAAACTGCAGGGCCACGGTGGCCAGGAGCGGCAGCCGGCGTACCCAGACGTTTCGCTTGCCGTAGTCCGGCGAGATGGCGTTCAGGACAGCCGCGCGCAGAAACCATAGACCCAGGACCATCAGGATGCTGTTGATCAGCTTGACCAGGTTGACCCCGCCCAGGAGGGAGTCGGTGGTGCTGTAGACATCCGGGTCGATAAGGACCATGGCGCCTGCTTCAAAGACGGCTGCGTAAAAGACCGTGTCCTTGCCGTTCCTGGTCATTGCAGGCACACGAGCGACGGCCAGAAGCAGCAAAGCTCCGGCCATGACGATCTGGATCATCCGAAAACCGCACCGAAATTGGACGGTTGGCGGTCGGCCTGCCGGGAACGACGGATCCTCGCCGCCAATCGGTCAGCGAGAAGCTCGGCCGTCACTTCGAACTCGTCGAAGAAATCAGTTCTCTTCAAGGCCAAGACCACACGGTCCGGATCAAGGTCCGGGAAGAACTTCCTGGCGTCCTCCGGGGAAAGCTCTTCCTGCGTGTGCCGCAGGATCATGTGGGCGAATTCGTGAAGCACGATCTGCTGGCGATGCATCTCCGATGCGGCCCGGGCATGAAGGATCAGGTCCATGTCATCCAGCCCGAACCAGAGGCCGCAGACTTGATCCTCGGGCCCATCCATGGGCTGAATGACGACCTTCCGACCCCGGAGCTTTTCGATATGTCGAAGGGTTGACGTCAGCGTCACCGGTTCTACGAGGTTGAGGCTTTCTTCGGCAGCCTGTGCCCGCGCGCGGGCAGCAGTGTAATCCATGACGAGACCGGTCCTTGAGGCTGTATCCAATTAGAGGCAGACCCCCGTCCACCAGTGACCGAGGATACCAGCAGGAGGTTACGAGGTGGTGCCGGCTTCGCGGTGGTCAGGTTTCGGGTCTGCTTCACCGAGTCGCTGGTCGATGAGATCCCGGATTTGAAGCAGCGTCTCGGGAGAGAGCCCATCGAGCTGGCGTGCAGCGAAAACCCTCACCTTATTGGCGCGCATAGTGGTCAAGAGCTCCATCTGAGCTTCAACCCGGGCCGGGAGATCTCCACCCTCCTCAAGGAGGTAATCCTCATTCACACCAAAGAACCCGGCCAGGTTCTGGAGCAGCTCCACCTTCTTGACGACCGGGCCGGTGCCGGCGCGCATGTAATGCCAGCGGGCACGCGAAAGCGGTGTTCCGGATTGTTCCATTGCTTCGCTGAGGTCGCTGTAGGTGACCTTACGTCCTTCGGCTTCCGCTGTGTCCATGAGCAGATTCAGCTTCCTGGACAGTGCAGCTCCCGGTGAAAGTTTGTCGGATGATGCTGCTGCAGACATGAGTACTCCATTCTTGCCCGGTTTTCGCCGTGGCACTGTTCCCCCATACAGATTCAGAGAAGAGCCTATCAGGTTGGACATGTCCAAAACTTCCGTCTAGTCTTCAGGGGCAGAGGAATTGGACGTGTCCAATTCTTTGGTCCGGGACGGCCCGGGCGGACGGTGTCAATGCGTCGTGAGAGCCAGAGAAGGGAAACAGTTGGGGGTCCAGACATCTTGGAAAGTGCAAATTTCATGCGACGGAAACCCGCAGAACTGCCCGTCCGGCACTACGTTCAGCACTGAGCTCCCCATGGCTGCGAGCATAAGTCTGGCCGGCAGGTCAGGATGGGAACTGACAGACCTCATCCTGTGCCCAAATTGCTCTCAGTCGGAGCCCCGCGCCACCAACACAGTAGAACCGTCCTGTCCCGGTCGTGGGAAGACGCGACGTCGTTTGAAACGTACCCGCACCGTCGCCTAGGCGGCAATGTCCACTGCCCGGCCGGGGTTCTTGGGGGACCGGCCGGGCAGTTGGGTGGTCAAGCCTGTGCCGGGCGCGGCGGGCAATCTGTTGCGTCCCCCGGGAAGCTGGCAGCCCAGTCGAAGTCTTTCAATTTCGCTTCCGCCGCGTCGGCCGAGACGTCGGCCTTGTCGGCGCGCTCCTTGAGCGTCCAGGCCCACGTCCGCATGACACCGCCGGTGAATTCAATCTTCGCCCGATTCTCGGCTGCCTGCTGTTCGTGCTTGGTGGCGTCGTTGTCTAGCTTCTCGAACTCCCTTTCCACCAAGGCGGCGATCGCCGGCGGGAGCGGCTGCTTCATCTCGGCAGCCAGTGTGTCTGCAGCCTGCCGCGCCGCGCGGGCTTCACGGTCGTGAAGGTCACGGTACTTCAGTGCTGTGTTGTAGCTGTAGTACTCGTTGGGAACCCGCCAGATCTTGGTGTCCGGCATGGCGGTTTCGTTCTCCAAGGCAGCGAACACCGCTTCCGAGGTGCGTCTGCCCTGGGCATTCTGGGTGGCCTCGCGTCGTTTTTCGAGCAGTTCGGCGTAGACCTTCTGCCGCTCATCCTGTCCACGGACGGGTGAAAGGACAGCCCACGGCGGTTGCTTGCCGGAGGCGATCGCCCCGCGGAGATACCGGAGCCGGTGCAGCGTTTCGCGCTTCTCCTGGGCTTCGAGAGCGGCGAGACCCGCGGCCGGGTCCATGGGCCGGAAGTAATTGTTGGCGTAGGTGAAGTCGCCTTCATCGTCCTCGTCGCGGAGGTAGGTCGGCAGGGCCGGGATGACGTCAGTCTGGATGCAGCCGGTGCAGGTGCCGTCGCAGTCGTCCTGCCAACATTCCCGGTTGCCGCCACCGTTGCGGGTGTGGACCACGATGACCGGCTCCCCGGTGTTCTCGTCGCGTTCCAGGTAGGTGCCGCGGTGACGGCCCAGGTTCACGCCTCCTATCCCGGCGAGGTCCAGGATCTCCCCTTCCGAGAGGGGCGGCTGGACCGTGTACGGCCCGTGGACCGCTTCGTGTTCATCGAGAAGGTGGAAGAACGCCTTGTAGGAGTCCTCGAACGTAGCTGCCGCCGGTTCGCCGGTCTCCAGGGTCTGGTCTTCCAGCGGTGCGGGGATCTCACCGTAGAGTGCAAGTTCGGGCAGGGAACTGACCGGAGCGGTCAGCGTGAGCGAGGGCTCATCGTGGGTGGTCGCGGCGAATTGGCCGCCGACGGGGACGCCCTTAGGTTGGCGCGCGGTGTTTGTGGTCATGCCAAGGATGTGTGCGGCCGGCCGGGAAATGTCGCAGCCCCGGACGGATCCGGGGCTGCGTTTGATCGGATCAGTTGTTGCGGGTGACGTGGGTGAGGTTGCCCTGAGAGAAGTAGCAGTCGCGTTCGACGACACGGAAACCGCCCAGGTTGACCGCTTCGAGTTCCCGCAGGTCAACGTAGCCCCAGGAGCCGCGGCCGCGGCCGGAGGGGTCCATGAGGCCGAACGCGCGCCCGGTGGCCGGGTCAACTTCGGCGATGTACCAGTTGGCGGCGCCGCCGGCGAAGTAGTGCAGATGGAATTTCTTCTCCTCCAGCGGGACGTTCTCGGTGGCACCTAAAGCCGGGACCTTGGACATGATGGCCTTCGGGGCGAAGAAGTTGTGACCGCGGATCCTCCGCTGCGTTTCGACGAGCTTCACCGGGGGAACCGGCGCGGCCTTGGGTGCCAGTTCGAGCTCGTGGGCCTTGGCGACGCCGAAGCCCCTCTTTCCAGGGATCTGGAACGCGAAGTTGTCCCCGCCGATGGTGCCGAGCGAGCGGCCGTGAACCTTCTCGCCAGTGGTCGGGTCTGTCCAGATGACCGGGGTGTCGGTCGGGGAGATGGCTTCCCGGTGCAGCTTGGTGGCGGCCTCGTCGATGACGAGTTCGTCGACGAACACCTTCTCTTCGTTGCTGTGGAGAAGCGCGACAGTGATGACCTCCCCCTTGGCGCTCACTACCTTGCCATGGTATTTCTGGCCGCCGTCCGGGTCCGTCCAGATCACGCGGGTTCCAGGAGTGGAGACTGCGCCGATCCTGGTTTGCTGCTCGGTTAGTGCTTTGGTCGCAGCTGCTTCGAGGCCGGCACCGTCAGCGGGGTTCCCGTCGAAGCTGAAGGAGGCTATTTCGACGCCTATGCTGTCGTCGGAGTAAATCGTGTATCGGCCGTCTCCGTCGCATTCGATCTCAAACGATTCGTCGTTGTAGTCGAAGTTCATGTTCTCGATGACCGGGTGCTGCAGCGGTTCAACAGCATCCGAGTGGGTGGTGGCGGCGAACTGCCCGCCGACGGGGATGCCTTTCGGCTGACGTGCAGTGGTATCTGTGCTCATGCTCTGTTTGTGTGCGGCTGCCCGGAAACGTGGCAGGCCCCGGCGAGATGCCGGGGCCTGCGGACCGTCTGTGTTATTGGTCGATGGGTGTGACGGTGGCGCGGCGGGTCCAGCCGGCGTACTGCCGCGAAGCCTTCTCGGCCAGGTCGGGACGGCTGGCCCAGTCCGAGACACGGTAGTTTCCGAGGTTGTAGGTGCCGTTTTTTACCGACTCGATGTCGGCTTCGTAGCTGGCGATGTTCTTACGGGCCTGTCTGATGTGCTCCAGGGTGTGCAGTTTCAGTTCGGGAACAACCCGACCAACCTTTTTGACGTCGTACTCGAAGGTTTCAGGGTCGTAGCAGCCCTTGGTGTCACCTTTGGAGTTGCCCCACATGGTCTCGAGCGGCTCCCTGCCGCCTCCGGCCGGCATGAGGTAGTACTCGAAACCGTTGTAGGTGGGCTCGCCCTTGTAGTCGACGTCCGGGTCGCGGTCGTCGCGGAAGCGCTGCTTCTTGGCGAACTTCGGGTCCTTCAAGGCTTCTTCCCGGGCGGCGATGCTTGCCTGGGCGCGGATAATCGAAGCCTCACGGTCTTTGATGACCAATTCAGGAACTTCAGGGGAGAGGACAACCACGTGGCTGTACTCCTTGGTTTTGGAGGTGCGGGTGGCAACCCTACCGTCAGGGAGGGTGACAGAGGTGGTCCGGCCCTTGGAGGTGACCTTCGGTGCGGTGAGGCTGAGCTCGGGCTCGGCGTGGGTTGTGGCGGCGAACTGGCCGCCGGCGGGAACGCCCTTGGGTTGGCGTGCAGGGGTGTCTGTGCTCATGACTTGTCTGTGTGCGGCTGCGTGTCAAAACACCGATGAGGCATAGTCTTCACCTGTGGGAAATTTCGGGAACGATGGACAGGCGGCCACGATCGCTGAGATCAAGGCGCAGATGGACGTTCTGGGCTGGAAGCAACCCGACCTGGTGGCGGCTTCCGGCGTCCCCACCAGCTCATTGCACCGCTATCTGGCCGGCACCCGCGACATCCCCCTTCCGGTAGTGGTGGAGATCGCCCGCGCACTGGGCCTCACCCACATTGAACTGTTCAAGCGCGCACAACGCCAGCTAGACGCCGGGAGCTCCGAAAGCCGGACCAGGCGCAAATAGGACCGCCCAGCACTGGGCAGGACACCCCTCGGCACTCAGTCGAGAGCGGTCAGCCCGTACTTGGCCGGGTTCTTGCCGACAATCTCGGCGTACTCCTTCGGGTAGTATTTGCGGGCCTCCTTGTGCGCGTGCTCGACATCGAAGGGCAAAAATTCCTGGTGGTGCGTGATGAACGCCTTGGCCCAGGCGCAGTCCTGCCCGTACCAGCCGGCCGGTTCACGCCACGCCGGGTCGATCTCTTCGGCACGCTCGGGGGACAGCTTGAAGCCGCCGTGCCCGGCAGTCCAGACAGCGTCAATGCCGACGGCGATCGGGGTGTGGCCCTGCAGCTTGCCCCACGGTGAAAGAGAACCTTCGGAGATGTGGTTGTGCTCGTACCGGGAAGCTCGTTCCCTGACCGCCTTGGCGTGGGCTTTGGCCTCGTCCAGGGAATCGTGGTGGGTCTGGTCACTGATGACCAGCGGCCGGGTGCCTCGGTGGTCGATGACCTTTACCCGGGCGCCTTCTTCACGGACGTCGGTGGTGACGCCGGCGGCGATGCCGCCGACGTGGCTGGTGTACACGTCGGTGTATTCGTCCCCGCCAAATTCCCAGTCGGTGCCGTCGGCATCGTGGAACGGGGTTACCGGTTTAGCGAGAGCAACTTGTGGTTCGGAATGGGTAGTCGGGGCGAATTGGCCGCCGACGGGGATTCCAGCGGGCTGGCGTTCGGTGCTCATGGCTTGGTCCTGTCGGTGCCGGGCTTGACCTGGTAGTCAGCGTCCTTGGGGATGGTGTGGAAGTTGCGGATACGGTCGTACTCGCTGCTGGGAACCAGGATGGTTCTCGGTTCGCCGGTGCGGGTGCCGGTGGAGGTGACGTCGGAGACGATCACCTCGGTCATGCCCTCGTGGTCTTTGGAGTAGGAGGCGGACCAGATGCGCTGTACCTTGTCGTGGTTTTCGGCGAAGAAGACCTTCTCGTCCCGAACGCTGGATTCACCCGGGGCGATCGGCTTGTAGTCCGTGACGCCGTACCGGGCCGGGTCCTTGCCGACGGCCTTTTCGTACTCGTCCGGGAACCAGCGGCGGGCGCACTCGTGGGCGTACTTCTGGTGTTCCTCGGAGTAGGCCTCGCGGTGCGTGATCGCGGCGATACTCCATTCGCAGTCCTCCTCGTAGAACGAGTTTGAGTTTCTCCAGACGGGATCGACTTCCTTGTTCCGCTCCGGGGAGAGCTTCACGCCGCCATGGCCGGGGGTGAAGACGTTCGCGATACCTGGGGCGAGGTGGGTGACCCCGTCCGCGGTGCCCCACGGCGTCCGGGAGCCTTCATGGATGCTGAACCGAGACGCGTACTTGGCCATCTTGTAGCGGTCGTCTTTCGCCGCTTCCTTGGCGTCGTGCAGGGTGCCGGCGCTGCCGTGCCCGACCTTCTTGTTGGTCCGGTAGTCGATGATGTCGTAGTCGTAGACACCCTCGGCGGCTTTGCTGGTGTCGATCCAGATTCCGACTTCGTTCACGGATCCGGCCTCGAGGATGGTCGCCTCCGGGTTGGCCCAGTCCCATTCGGTGTTGTCGGCGTCGAAGAAGATGTCCTTCTCCGGCAGGCCGACGGCGAGATCCGGTTCGGAGTGGGTGGTGGCGGCGAACTGGCCGCCGACGGGGATGCCTTTGGGCTGGCGGGACGCGTTATCAGTCATGCCTTTGATGTGTGCGGCCCGATGCCGGATTGCGCAACAGGCCGGTCCCGGACTGCTAGCAGAGCTTCCCGGAGGCGAAGCCGATACCCAGGGCCGCCAGAGTGACGCCGGCGGAGATCCGTCCCTCGACCATCATCCGTCGGACCTCCTCGACGGTGTACCACTCGGTGATGCAGCCGGATTCGCCTTCGATGTGGGCAAGGTCCATGGCGGCGGCGGGGACGCGGGCGAGCCAGGCCGATCCGGTGATCGGTGACAGGCCGGGGTTCTCGTAGAACGTGGCGAGCAGCTCGATGCTGTCCGCGATGATGGCGGTTTCCTCGGTGAGTTCCCGCAGAGCCTCGGTGGTTTCGATGGCGCTGGCGCCGCCGCCTGGAAGCTCGAGGACCCAGTCTTTCACCGGGTAGCGGTGCTGGCGGATCAGGCCGATCCAGGGAAAACCGTCCCGGAAGGCGATGGGGATGACGGTGACACCGAACTTGACGCCCATGTCCACGAGCGCGTATTCACCGCGGCTCCCGTCCGGCAGCACGACCTGGTCGACCGTGACGGTGATTCGGCCGCGTTCGTAGACGGGTTCCCCGTCGAGGCGGCGGAACGGGGCGGGCAGCAGAGCAGTGGTCATGCCGGCTATGTGTGCGGCAACAGTGCCAGACGACACCGGGTCAGTCGTCCATGACCCAGCGGGTACCGGAAGCGCGCTCCACGGCAGCGTGCCACTCGTCGACACCGGCGACGTACGGGAACGGCAGTTCGGGGTGGAACTGCCGTGCGGTGTAGTCGATGACATAGTCCCCGTCCCGGTCGCCTGCCAGGATGGCGATGTGCTGTCCGCCCAGGCGGTTCCGGCGGATCGTGATCTCATCCAGCCAGTCGGCCCCGAACTCGGAAGCACCGACCTCTTCGATGACTTCGTTCGTGGCGGCCCAGCAGTTGCCCAGGGCCAGGCGCGGGTCCCCCAGCTCCTGGAGAGTGACGGTTCCCTGCCGGGCAGGGGAGTGGTCGATGATTTCCAGATCGGGGAACTCGGCGAGAACGTACCGGGCGGCGTCCAGCCGGCGGGCCTGGATGGCGTCCGGGGATTCAGGGGAGGCCAGGGTGGTCCCGGGGTCAGCATGGGTGGTCGGGATGAACAGGCCGCCGGCGCCCCGCGGATGTTTTGTCGCCGTGAAGGTCATGCACGCTTTGTGTACGGGCAGGTCCGGGGTACGACAGAGCCCGCCGTCTGGTAGGTCGGCGGGGCTCTGGTGCGATTTCTCTAACGGCGGTTACGGCGGAGGAATTTCGGGATCATCTGGTCCCAGCTGACGTAGGTGCCTTCGGTTTCGGGCGCCGGAGCATCGCCGCGGTGCACGTCGACCATATGGCTTGCCGTTTCGCTGATCGCGTCGACGGTCTCACTGATGTCATCTCCGAGCTTTTCAGCTCTGCTCCAGAGTCCCCTGCGCGGTCGTGGATCCGGGCGGCCTTCCTCCTTGGCCATTTTCCGCATCCTGGCCCGCTCAGCAGAGGTGAGGCTGTCGTAGTCGACCAGGGAGTTGTTCGTGTGGTCGAAGATGTGCTCGTACCAGAAACCCAGCTGGCGTTCCTCGGTCGGATCCGGCGCTTCAGCTCGGCTGTCGATGCTTGGGCTGGAGTGGTCGTGGTTGAGCGAAATGGTCGGCTCGGATCGCGGAGAGGAGACGAACTGACCTCCGGCGTGGGTGCCCTTCGGGGCCCTATCAATGCTCATGAACTGTTTGTGTGCGGCTCCTTTCGAGGACGCTCAGCTCGAGAACCTGCGGGCAGTTTAGTCAGCGGCACGGCGAAAGAGGTAGACCCCGATCACCTCGCCCTTGGTGGTGGTGTTGTTGATGGTGCCCATGGTGTTGATTGTGGAACCGGTCTCGACGAAAACGTAGCCCGCATGCTCCAACTTCCAGCCGATCAATTCAATCTTTCCGAGAAGATCGGCTGGGGGTTCAGAACGTCGGATTTCGCTTCCCCGACGCGACGGGACCGCTTTGCGAACCAGTTCGCTGAGTTTGAGTTCGATCTGGAAGAACCTGTCGTTGTTCTCAAAAGCAGCGGTCGCCTGGCCCAAGGGAGTCGCCGCGAACTCCTCCTGGGCGCGACTCGCGGCTTCAGCCCGCTTCTGTTCCTCGGTTTTGCCCCAAACCATTGTCATGCCTTCCCGTCGGGTACTGTGCGGACAGCCTTGCATCTAGTGCGAACGCTGTTCAAGATCTTCGGCAGTGAGAAGCATGAGAGTGCGCTATGCGTTCCGGTGCGCGTTGAGCAGGCTCCGGCACAACTGGAATGCGATGGTCTCCGAAGCCACGACGCCGGGGTTGCGCTGCTCGTGGGTGACGACCGCATGGATAGCCGCATCCAACTTCTCGTCATCCTGCGCGGATGCCAGAACGTCGCCGACGTCGCTGATGTTCCGGGTGCCGGCCATCCTGTGCAGGAGCTTGGAGTCGTAAGCTCCCCGGACCAGGCGGCGGGAAAGGTTCCGCTGTTCGGTCTTGTCCATTTCATTCTCGGTGTACCGGCGGTAAACCTCGGCAGAGGCGATGCCGGGGGTGAGGGTCAGGGACGGTTCGGGCCGGACTTCGGGGGCGAACCGGCCTCCGGCCCGGGTGCCGCGGGGATGGCGGGTGATGCTCATGCGTTGTCGCCGCCGTCCCGCATCCAGGTCCGCATCGCTTCGATCCGACGGGCGAGCTGCCGGTCCGGATAGAAGGACTGCTGGTTCGCCGTCGTCGCGCGGCCGAGTTCGAGATCCACTGCGGCGTTGTCGACGTAGCCGCGGGTGGTGAGCCGGCCGATGGCCGGGTAGGCGAGGACGCCGCGGGTGGTGCGTATTGCGTTGATCTCCTTGGCGATCGCCACGGCTGCCATGTCGCTGACGGGACGCTTGCCGTGCCGGTCATCGACCATGCGGGCCACCTCGTCTGTGCCCAGGCGCAGGCCGGCTGCGCGGGCCGCGTACGGGTCGGTCAGGACGGTGGCGCCCTCGACGCGTTCGATGATGAGCCGGCCCAGGTTTTCGGAGCCGAAGGAGCCGTGGTCGGATTCGTTGTGCAGTTGAACGACCTTGGTTCCGTTCCAGGAAGCGTCCACGACCTGGTCTTCGGTGAGGGATCCGTCAGGGAGCTGGGCGGTGCATTCGATGCCGACCTCGTCCCAGCCGTCGTCGGAGCGGACGTCGGCGTCGTAGCGTTCGGCGAGGAAGTCTTCGATGACGGGGCTGTTGTGTTCCAGCCACGCGTCCAGTGCGTCCCCGTGCAGGCGCGGGTCCGTGTCTGTGATGAGGTCTTTGATGTTCACGGTCTTGGCAGGGGAGACCCAGTAGCCGGAGCCGTCATCGGAGCGGGACACGGTCAGGGCCTCGATGACTTCCCCGTCGGCGAGTTCCGGGAAGGTGTCGCCGTCGCCGGGGGAGAGGGTTATGGGGCGTTGGACCGGGTCAAGCAGGAGAGTGGCTTCTGCGTGGGTGTCGGGGGCGAACTGCCCCCCGGCGGTGATGCCCTTGGGCTGCCGGTTCTGAGATGTCGTCATGCCAGCTATGTGTGCGGCCGTCGCCAAAAGGGGCTGAAGTGGCCCCGGGCAAAGGTTTGGAGGGGAATTGGCCGCCCTACCGCCGGATCCCACCAATCGGCCCGGAACCCACCGCCCGGCGGAGTGGGAAAATCCCCGGAATGGCGGGGAATATAGGGCCCCCTACTACTACTACTCTACTTAAACGACCTTAAATAGAGATATATATATAGGGGCCCCTATTCTCTTCCCTAGAGACCCCTTAGAGACTCCCTCCCTTTAGTAAGAGAATACTTTTCCTCTCTATAGACGCCCTATACGTACCGCCGAGTTGGTCGAGTGAGGGCCTGTTCCGACACGAAAATCCCGCCAACACTGGGATGCAGGGGCATAAACCCGTACTACCAGGGATAGGTTGACCGGTGTTTGAGGGGGTCATTACGGTGGAGTCGGGGTAATTGTGAGAGACCGTTGATTTCTCCTCATGTGATAACCTGAGGAACGAATCCGGTCACTAGAGACGAGGGTTATCACATGGCTCCCAAATGGGGGCCATTTCGTGTTTCAGGGGTCTTCTCAAAATCATCGTTCGGACATATCAACCAGGCTTCCCTTGACGAATCCGGAGGCACATATCTGTGAAATCCGGGCATCGCCGGAGGCTGCTTTCATCCCGGAAACGCGAAAAGGGCCGCATCGGAAGCGATGCGGCCCCTGCAGTGTCTTAGACGCTGACGGCTCCAAGAAGCGGGTACACGTGCCCGCGCCATTCCCGCCAGTCGGTCATCCGGGGTTTTCCGGTGACGGACCGGTTGTGGGACTGGTCGTGGATCAGGTGCTTCCAGGTCGGCACGACGGCGCCGGTGATGATCCCTTTGTCGTCGATCAGGACGTCCCCGAGGACCACGGTTTTGTCATGGGTAAGGATGAGCTTGTCAACCCATTTCGGCCCGAAATGCTGGTCGATGGCGTCCAGCTTCCCCGGCACGCACCCCGGATTGGACCACGTCGGGGTCGAGCAGTGGAACACGTCCCAGCCCTCGTCGGCCATCTCCAGGATGGCGTCGACCGAGTGCGGGACCGGCTCCAGGCCGTTGTACAGATCCGGGTGGTTCATTGCCTCCCTCAGCACCGCCGGGTCGGCTCCGGGGCCGGCCAGGTCATCCCATCCGGTGCGCCGGTCATCGGCGACGATCGGGAAGGACGGGTCCAGGCGCAGCAGGATCTCGTTGAGCCGGACACCCCACTGCAGCCAGTTTCCGTCCATGTCGATGAGGGCGATGGGCTTGTCAGGATTTTCTCTCATGTGTCTCATGTGTGGGGAACATGCGTAGACGCTCCCCGGCACAAAGGAAAGGACCGCCCCGTGACGGGACGGCCCCTTGGGGTTCGGCTAACGACGGGTCATGCGACGGCGCCCTGCTGGACGGAGCTGGAGTTGTCGGCGGCCACGGCGTAGAAGGCGGCCGTGTTGGCCAGCAGCTCCCAGCGTTCCCGGTTCTCCTCCTGGCCGTTCTCGAGCAGGTCATCTTCGTCGGTGTAGTCGGATTCCTCGATCAGCAGCTCGTACTTGTGCTCCGGGTTCAGGACATGTCCGCGGTCCTCCCAATGCTTCATTTCCTCATGAACGGCGAAGCGGATGAGTTCGATGTGGTGCTCGCGCTTGTCCCGGGGCAGGTGGCGCAGGGCGTCCTCGAGGTTCTTCACGGCCTCGGCCCGGGTCTGCGGTGCGCCGTCCTCCCCGGTCCAATACACCGAGTAGGAGTCCCGGATCAGGTCCGCGACCTTCCCGGCGTTGATGGCCGACTTCGCCGGGATCCGGGGCAGTGCCTGAAGTTCTTTGCGGAGACCCGGTCCGCGGTCGGCTTCGAAATCGTAGTCGAAGTCAGGGCCGTCGACCGGGGCCGGGACGAGGGTGAGGGTGGGTTCGGTGTGCGGAACGGGAGCGAACTGCCCCCCGGTGACGACGCCTGCAGGGACCCGAGCTGTGATGTTCTCCATGCCCGATATGTGTGCGGCAGCGTGGGTGGACGTCGACGGCCGGTCCCTCTGTAGATCATCAATGAAGAAGGTCCGCGCTCAGGTCGCAATTCTCTGGGACGATCAGCTCAACGACAAGGGCACCGTCACCTTCCGCGGAGTCGAGATCGGCCGCTCTGAGGTCAACTGAGCCCATTCTCAAGCCCTAGATGGGCACACAGGGCCGCCCATGTACTGACCGCAGCCTCTTGAATTCGATGGCAGATCCGAGGACCATGACCTACATTGTTTGATACTTTTCCGGTACGTCACGTGTTGAGCGGAACCCACCCGACGCGCGAACATTTCGACAACGCATGTCGAGATTCCTCACCCCCCTTGTGTCAAGTATTTGGAACGGGTCATGGACAAGGCTCACGACGACTCACGCGAATCCCAGCAAGACCGTTCAACACCCAATGACCTGAAGAGATTGGCTGGCCAATGGCATCTGCCGAATATCCATCCACCAGACAATGTGTCCGCGGATGGATATATCGATCCGCTGCCCGGTTGGCCAACTACGGGCTTTTCCGCGCATACTGGCGAAGTTATCGCCCATGTCCGGGTGTTCAACATTTTCTGGGGACGCGATTACGGACATCCCAACACAGGAATTACGACCGCAGCGAGAGACCTCGACAACTTCACCACCATCGTTGTCAATTCGTCATACATGGATCATCTGAACGAATACGGCGTTCAGAGGGGCGTTTCTCTGGGTTCAACGTGGATCGATCGTCAGCCTGGTGCGAAGACGTACTCTGAAGATGACATGGGTGCACTGCTGGTTCAGTGGCTCGATGCAGGTATTGCACCGGAGGTCCCTGGCCCCGACGATTATTCGCACCTCTACTTCATCTATCCCTCGGCAGACGTGAATCTCACGCTTGGTGGAAAGCCCGGCGGGTTCTGCGGGTATCACTCGTATGGTTATTACAACCAGTGGTGGCCGCAGAAGAATAACTTGTTCTTTGGTGTCATGTGCTATCCGGCATCACCCAATGTCATTTCTCACGAACTGGCGGAGGCCTGCACGGACAGGAGCCTAAACGCGTGGTACACAACCGATGGGAAAGGCGCTGAGATCGGTGACGTGTGTGACTCTTGTGGAGGGCCGCCCCTAGGGTTTGGTCCCTGGCAGGTTGGCTCGTACTGGCTCGACAGCAAGTCAAGATGTCTTCAGGAAGACGACCTATTCCCACCCCCTAGATTGAATGTAGCCTTGAATCCGCGGCGGGTGCCTTTGGGGAGGCCGGTGGATGTGACGATCACGATCACTGACGCTCGTGGAGGTTGGCCGGTCAAATCGTCGGCCGTTATCCATAATTTCACCCCACGACCGGGCGGCTACCCGGTGGATCAGCCGGTGCCAGGCGTGGGCTCGCCGTTGAGGACTACGGAGACGTTTTACGCGGGGAAAGAGAACACCGACCGCCTGCCGCCTCCTCCTGTATACGACGTGGCGCCGTCTGTGACGGTACAAGCGCCAGGTTACCCGCCGGAATCTGCCTCCTTTTTGTTGTGAAGGGGGCGCGCCGGGTTCTTTTGTTGTCTGGTTCCGTTGCTTGTTGCCCCTAGCGGTGTCTTCCGGGGCTGTCGGCCGGGATTCTCGATTTTGGCCCCGGCGGCTCTTCGACCGCTTGTCCAACGCATGTGACAAGATCCGGGCGCCGGGATCGTGCCTTCGAGCCCCCGAGTCGGACCACTCTGGCCCCGATACAACTATCGGTGAAGAAGAGGATGCAGGCGTCGTGCTTACCGCTATGGGTACACCTGGCGATGAAGGACTAGCCGCCCCCAGCAGCAGGTCCGATGCATGGCCACCAACGCCGGAGCAAGCCGTCAGGGCGAGCACCAAGCCCGCGGATGCCAACTCAACCAACGCACGCCGCATCACAGGGCCGCCCCTGCCGGTCTCCTCCCTATCTGCAGCGGCAGTCGATAGTCTTGTCCGTGTCGGTCGTACTGAAGGGGATCCCATGGTCAACACGAAGCAACCGCCCGCCTGGGATGATCCTCTGTACCAGGACATCAGGCACCTCGCCGGCGACCTCGCATACGTCTGCGACGAGGTCATCTTCGAGCCCCTTCATGGACGGCACACCAAGGTACTCTCGGTCAATGGCGTGATCCCTGGATTCGGCAACCCGGAAGTGAATCTGACCCTGTGGGAGGGTTACCGTGACGGCACCGGCAAGGACGGCAGCGAGCATGGTTGGTGGATTCAGAACGGGGGCGCAGATCCGGTCCCTTTGAACGTGGATGCTCCCGGGGAAGGTCTGGACTATCCAGAAGACCTGGAAGACAAGGTATCTGTCGCGGTTCCGGTCCTGCACAGGCTCATGATGCTCGCAAGCAAAGCCCACGCGGGCCTGGTCGGCCTGGCGCGGAGCAGAAGCTTCCGGCAGCTCAACGACGCCGTGGACGTTGGTATGTCCGCTGCACGGGCCGACAGCGGCGGCAGTTATGAAGAGGACGAGGAGTTCTCCACAATTGAACGCCTGCAGGAGATGTGTGCGGAAAGCGTCTTCGAGTTCATCGACTTCACCTCGCTCCCACCGAACACGGACGACCTCGCCACCAGCGCCACTCTTCTGATCGGGGACGTGCCGGTATCCATGTCGGTGTGGTCCGGGCACGATCGAGGCAGTGAGGTGACATATCTGGAGCTCGGCGGCCGGACCCAGCGCCTGCCCCGCGCAGGAACTGACGACCCGGCCGTGCAATGGCCGGACGAGGACGGCGAGGTCAACGACCTGCTAGCGGCAGCCTGCGATGAGCTTCTGGGAATCCACCGCGCAGCCGAGGCGGTCTTCGGCGAAGCCACGGCCGGGGACCGGGACACCATCCGCTTGCTCATGTCAGCCGCCGCCCAGGCTCCCGTGGACGACGGCATGGACGTGGAAGGCCCCCTTCCCGATGTGGGTGCGGCCTGGCATGAACAGCTTCAGGAGTTTACCCGGCAGTGCCGACTCGGGCTGCTGGTCGGGGTGGTGGTGGACGAGAGCCCCCAAGGACCCGGTCTCAATGTGCGCGCCCAAACCCTTGACCCGGTCACCAACAAGCCGGTCCGGCTCCAGGTGTTCTGGAAGGCACCGGAACACCCGGAGGATGAGCCGGTGCACTGGCTCGCCACCGACCTGGCGGAGTCTCCCGCGCATGGCGGGGACCCTCTTCACCCGGAGCTTCTCGCCGGCTTCCCACAGGACAGCCGCCTCCATATCCGGCACGCGATTGACCACCTCCACGACATCGCAGACCTTGCGACCGACGTTGTTGTCGCGCGGGAGATGGAGATGTCGGCCATGCTGGAGCGGACGGGCCTGACCGGGGGCGACGTGCCGGAGCTTGTCGCGGGGGAGATGCTTGTGGAATCCGTCGAGGATGCGCTGGCGGCCCTGAACGGCATCGCCCGGCTTTACACCGGGTCCACCGACCGCGAGATCAGGAACTCCTAGCGGCCGAGAGCGGCAGCCTGGACAATTTCGTGCAGCCCTGACTGACCCATGCCGACCAGGGTGGAGCCGACACCGAAGATCGCATACGCGACGATCGGGACCAGCAGCAGCCATTCGCGGATGGACCCGGCGTGTCCGAGGACCGGGATAGTCATGTAGCCGTTGGAGTGCCAGCACTGCTTGAGGATGGGCAGGTTGGCAATCACCTTGGGCGGCTTGATGGCGAACGGCCAGGCCAGGTTGCAGCCCTCGGTGGTCATCATGTCCCCGAGGATGTGGACGATCACGCCGATGCCCATGGCGATCGGGAACCAACCCTGTTCCTGCGGGGCGAAGAAGGTGATGAACGCCCCGATAGTGAGCCCGACGGCCCACGGTGATTTACGCATCCGGTCCGGGATGATCTTCAACGCCTTCGCGGCGAAGGCGACCAGCAGGACCGAGAGGATCCCTGCGCCCGGGTATATGGTGCCGAACCCTTGAAGACTGTAGGTCCAAAGCCCGGCGAGCCAGGCAACGAACACGAACGCGGCGATACCTACCACGGAGTGTGTGCCGTGCCGGTGACCGCCGGAGACCTTGCCGATTCCGGCGCACATTGCGTTGGAGAGCGGCGGCAGGGAATGGGCGATGGTGGCGTTGTGGTGGTCCGCGTCCGGGAGCATCGCGGCGCCCGCGGTGACGAGGGCGCCGGTGACGATGCCGACCGGACTGACGTTCAGCAGCCCGAACCCAAGGTCCAGAGTGTGCGGGAGGAAGGCGACTTTTTCGGCGAGGGCCGAGATGTCGGTGTGGATGTTGGTGGTCAGTGCAACCCAGGCGGCGGCGCCGCAGGCTGCGTGGTGGGCTCCCATCATGGCGGCGGGCAGTCCTTTCACGGTCGGAAGAATCGCTTTCTCTTCCTCATGTGTGCGGCCAGACGACAAAGGGTCCCCGCCGAGACGGGGGCCCGTGGGGATTGTCGGGGTATCAGGCGCGCCCGTTGAGGCGGCCCTGGATGGAGCGGATCCGCTCGTCCGTCTCCTGCATGGACGGCATGTCGGTGACACCCCGGCTGGCCATGGCGTTCCGGAGCGGGGTCTTCTTGCTGCGCAGCCGCGACACCTGGTCCGGTGTCAGGTCCGGAAGCGCGGGCAAGGACCTGGAGAGGTTCTCGGCAAGGGAGCCTCCGGCGGCGATGTTGATGGACGGTTCAGCGTGGATGTCGGCAGCGAACTGGCCGCCGGCGGGGATACCGCGGGCAACGCGGGCCTGGGATGTCGTCATGTCCTGTCTGTGTGCGGCTGCCGCCGTCCGCCGCAGGTCGTTGCGGCCACGGGGAGCCCCAGCCGCCCGGCGGAACCGGAACCTCCCAGACTTCGCGCGTGTCGACCACAGAAGCCGTGCCCGGCTCAGACAAGGAGGAGCTCGCTGATGACGCGCTGCCCGGCGCTGCGTTCCCGGGTGGCCAGGGAGCTCATCAAGTCCACGGCGATCGCCGCGACCGGCGCCCGACCCTCGACGAAGGGCTCGGCTATCTCGACTTCGTGGATGATGGCGTTGCCCTCGGGGTCTTCGACCAGGCCGAACGCTTCGGCGAGGGCCTGAGCGTCGCCGGCCATGACGTAGCCTTCGGCGATCCCGCCGCCGCCGGACATGCCGAAGGTGTCTGCGGTGGCTTCGTCACGCATTGCGGACGCGCCGCTGGCGATCAGGTGGTCGTTGAGCGCGGTCAGCCCGTCCGGGGTGGCCCGGTAGCGGAGGGTCTTGTCTTTGTTCCTGGCTAGGACGGCGACGGCTGCAGCGTCCAGGGTGCGGAGTCTGGTCTTCAGTCGGGATTTCTCCGATGCGGAGATCCATGTCGGGTTCCGGCCGGAGAGCAGCGCCAGCGCAGCCCAGGCGACTTTGGCGGTCCAGGGGCGGCCCCGTCGTGTTCCGGCTGCCGCGAGACGCTCCACGGATGACCGGGTCACAAGCTTGGTTCTGCCGGCTGTACCCTCGACGCTTAGTTGGCCGTTGTTGATGAGCTGGCGCACCGATTGCTGGGTGATGCCGAGGCGTTCCGAAGCCTCGCGGGTGGTCATCGTGGTAGTCGCAGACATGCACTAATACTTTCTTGTCAAAGTAATAGTGTCAATACGCTAATATTTGCTTATCGAAGCATTAGTGCACTTCTAGTGGCGGGCCGTCGTGAGCGTAGCACTGCTTTTGGCCCCCGCGGCCTACGGTTTGCGCTGATAGAAGCGGCCGGCGTGTGCTTGGAGGTTTGCAGTGGCTGCCTCGTCGATCGTGAGTCCCAGTCGGTATTCCAGGGCCTCCGCCTCATCGAACCAGTCGACAAGCTCGACATCGTGTTTTCGCAGGACGTCCAGTACCTCCTCCGGGCTGACGCGGAAGAATTCCTTGCGGCGGTTCACGCGGTTCACGCGCCGATCGTCGAAGTGTCCGTGGAGCATCGTCTCGATACTGACAGCGTCTCTGGAGAAAAAGAGCGCGTGGACGTCGTACCTGTAGGGAACGGAGGCGCTGCTCAACTCTCTTATTCGGTCGAGGGGCTCCAGTCGTCGGGTTAGTCCGATTTTTACGACGTCGGGTCCGAACGCACCAAGGTTCGAGATCACGTAGACGTAGCCGGCTCTGATGTTGGCGGCACGGAAATCGATCTCCTTTAGCTCGGCTTCGAGAACCAGGATCTGTTCTTCCACACGAGCGATTCCATCGGCGTCGCCTTGTGCTTCAAGTGCCACCATCACGTTGTAATAGTGGTCTAGTTCCTTTTGAAGTTTCGCCCGTTCTGCCTCGAGTTCAGCTTGAGCCTGAGCTTCTTCGCGTAGCTGTGCTCTCCGCTCCCGTTCCTCTTCCTTCTCCCTGAGGACGCTGCTGCGATGAACCTCCAAAAGGCGAAGCTCCTCCGCGCGTAACGAGTAGTAGTTGGCGTCAAGGGTGGTCCCGAATTCGAATCCGATGTAGGCGAGCTTGTTCCAGGTTTTACTCAGTCGCCGGACACCGTCGAGAAAGTAGCCGGTCTTCCTTGTCGCTTCAATCTCGACCTGAAGGTTGAAGATCTGGAGGAGGAGAGGTGCGATGCTTACGCCAAACTTCTTCGGCATCTCGACAATTGACCCGTCCGTCGATGTCATCCAGAGCCCCCGAGATGACGCCGCAGTCTTGTTGCGGAGCATCGCTTTCGCCTGGGACCGGAGCCCCTTGATTTCATTCATGACCGATTCGGAATGGTCCGCGATGGTCCGGTAGTCGACAAGGCCGAGGGCCACGGGAAGATTCTGCGTCGACGCCGCCTCTTCAGCTTCCCGCAGATTCTTCAATTCCTCCTCGGCAGCATCAATCTCGTCCTGCAGCCTGGTGAGTTCGGCTTTCCGCTCTTCCATTTCAGAGTCATTAATGACGTGGCCGAGGCCGACCGCCCAGCGGTCCCCATCCCACCATTGCAAGAGATTGGCAAGATGTTCGTGTCCGGGCACGGGATACCAGCCAGCTGGCTTTGACACGGCCAAAACGACACTCCCTTCAGCAGCGC
Source organism: Arthrobacter methylotrophus (assembly GCF_039539965.1). Taxonomy (NCBI): domain Bacteria; kingdom Bacillati; phylum Actinomycetota; class Actinomycetes; order Micrococcales; family Micrococcaceae; genus Arthrobacter; species Arthrobacter methylotrophus. The sequence continues at coordinate 1,591,589 of NZ_BAABED010000001.1, forward strand.
GTGGATGCGCTCGTGTTGAGGGTACCAAGTACTTGTCCTGGCGGATTCTGTTGCGGCGGCCCTTGCTCCGTAGCTTTGTGGGGTTCGACTGTGTCGCGAAGCTCACGGCCCAGCCTGAGACCAGCCAGGCACGATCGGGACTCAGCTGGTCACTCGGGTTCGTCAAAGCAATAGCGTCAAGAATCGAAAACCTGACAGATCGCTTCTGTGGCAAGTGAACGCCGCAGCCAACGACACAGTTGCTGTACAGCGTAGTGGGTCTTTGAAACAGGGCATCGCTCGGGCGATGATTCAGACCATGGGCATCATGGATCGGGCCGTCGGCGGCATGTTCAACAGGCTCTTGCCTGCAGGCTTCACTCCGTGGGAGGCCTTCTGCATTGGCCAGGCGGCCTATATCGCACCCGACAAACGCGATTCGATAGTCCCGCCCTCCAACGTCGGCGGCCATGACGTCACCTGGGAGGTCGACAAAACGCTACGGCAACTCGGAGCCTACCCGATGGGCACCGAGGCGTATCGCCAGAGAGTTTTGCTGTGGGAGAAGATCTTTGGATACGGGACCTGGCACGAGCCCATCGACCCGGCCGAGGTCTACCTGCCGGGAACACCTAAGCCCCCGCCGCCCAGGCGCCGGACGGCGTACAACCCCCCGCCCGGTTGGCCGGAGATGCCGTCGTACTGGACCCATCCGGCGTGGGATCCGGAAGCTCCCTCGGAACCAGCCCCGCCGCCTGGGTGGCGTTTCATCGTCGAGCCTGAACTGCTCATCTCCCCGCTCTCGCTCGATACCGACATCGATTTTGGTTCACCGGCGTCCGCTACTCCGGCACGCATCGACCACTTCGTCAAAGGTGCGGCTGATGCCCTGGCCTGGAATATCTGCAAGGCGGCGTCCGAAAGACACAGGCGCCCCGTCGATGTCTTTGCCGAATCAAGGGAGCACCTGGATAAAGCCATCGACATGGCAAAGGAACGAGTCTTCTCTCGGCTCGTTGCCCAGACCGGCATCTGGGTACAGAGGTTTCCCGAGGAATCCGACGAATGGCATTCTGCGATCAGGCATTCCCGACTGATCCTTGGGAGACGCGACGATTTCAAGTCGAGCGTCATCGCCCGGATCCGTGATGTCCTGACCGCGGCTACGGCAGCCCCGGCACGCGAGCCCGGTCCCAATCCGCAGCCTTCTCGGTCCGCCGGCCCTGCCGAGGCAGGACCGCGTCAACCGTCGAGCCGGACCCCGGGCCCCGTTCCGTCAGCACCGGGTCCCGCCCTCAAACGCAAGGTTGAGGCGTGGGTATCTACAGTGCTTGTTGTTGGGGCAGTGCTGTTGATTATTGGGATCGGAATGGCCACGACGAACACCCACGCCGGAGAGGACTCTCAGCTCGCAGGGAGCCTCACAAAGGCCGGGTGGATCCAGGACAGCGGGTCCGGGCTGTACTGGAAATGGGTCGACGGGGCCTACGCATGCACTGCAACTTCGGTTGGAACATGCACCCAGGTCCACGTTGAATCAGCCGGGCCGGTGTGCCAGGCCGGCGTGACCGCAACTCTGAACCTCCTGGTTTCGGGGTCCGTTGCCGGAACCGCGGACGGGACGGAGTACCAGACACTCCGTGTGGGGCAGGATATGACCATCGAAGTGCCAAACATCAGGCCCGATGCCAAAAAGGTGCAGATGAAGGGACTCTTCTGCCGCAATTGAGCCCCGGCTCGACGATGATGCGAGGCAGCTCGAAGTTGACCGACACGGTTGGTATTTCGAACCGATGTGGAGGTGGACTAGGCGAACGGGTCGTCGTCGTCTGGAACGAACCGCTTCCGCGGGACGGGCTCCGCGAAGGGATCCTCGTGCAGGTCCGGGGCCTCGGCGGCCAGCGCCGGAACCGCGAACGGATCCTCGATGTCGGTCTGCGGGGCTTGTGCCGGCGCGGCGACGTCGGCTTCCATGGCGGCCCAGTCCAGCGCTTCCGGTACCGCAGCGATCACGGGTTCAGGCTCCAGTTCCTCGACCGGTTCCTCGGCAGGTGCGGCCGGGGTCGCCGGGGCGGAGACTTCAGCGGTTGCCGCGCCGAAGAACGCCTCGACCTCATCCAGCTCGGCGTCGGTGACGCCCTGATCCGCGTTGGGGACCACCAGCAGCGCGTCGACGCCGGCCGCCTCGAACGCGTCCTCGGCGATGTCCCGGTAGGTCAGGCCGAGGATGAGGTCTTCGGAGGCGAGCTCGTCGTCGATCCACACCAGCCGGCGGATCTGCGGGTTCTCCTTGATCCAGTCCAGGGCCGCGTCGATCTTCCACCAGCCTGTGTTCTCGGTGTCGGCTACGAGAACCTCGGTGGCCCGCGGGAAAAGGTGCCCGAAGTTGTCCGGTGCGTCATCCTCCCAGGAGGTCAGCCACGCCTGGGTGACGGGGACGGCCGCCATGCGCTTGAGGATGGTCGGGTCGAACATGATGGTTCCGTGCCCTGGCGCCGCGATGTGATCCAGTCCGTCGCGGAAGGTGAACGGAGCCATGGCGCCGTCGACGTCCAGGAGCATCGCCGCTTCGGTGTCCACTTCGGATTCCGCCTCGTCGTCGGGCCAGTCCAAGTCTGCGCCGGAGACCTCGGTGGCTGTCTCTTCCGGTGCAGTAGCCACGACGGGAACGTCCGTGGCGCCTTCGTCGCTGTCCAGGTCCATGTCGGACCAGTCCAGGTCATCGAGGTCCAGTTCGATCTCGCCCAGGTCCACGACGGCGGCCGGGGTCATCTGGCGTGTGGCGGGTGCCGGGGTCGCTGCCGATGACGCCTCCTCAGCCTGGGGCCGGCGAAGGTACTGGGAAATGTCGGGCTTGCTTTCGTCAGCGATCACCGGGATGCGTTCCGCGAGGGCGGCCGTCATCTGGTCCTGGGTGGCGAACCACGTCTGGATGACGACTGCGCTGTGATCCAGTGGCTCCCACAAGCCACGGCCCTTGGGGATGGGGTTGCCAACGGATGGTGCGGCGTCGAAGTCACGCAGGGCCGACATCCGGTCTCCGCTCGAGGCCTGGCCAAGCAGCGTTCGGGCCAGGTTCGTGTTGTGGGTCGGGATGAATCCCTCGGCGAGGAACAGGTGACCCTCATCGGCGACACCAATGCAGCGAGTCGGCTCCGTCTCGATTTGTTCAATGGAAACGATCAGGCGGCGGGTAGTTGAACCGTCGGCGATCGGAGCGGCTTGCTTGGCCTGTTTGCGGGGGAGCCGGAACACCGGCAGCGCGGTGCGGAAAGAGACGTTGTGGGTGGTGCCGGTCATATTCTTTTCTGTTGAGCCCTCCGGCACGTAGCCGGACGCCCATTCCGTCCAGCGCGCCTTGATTCCGAGTGAACGCGTGAGCTCCAGGATTCCCTCGGCCATGCGCCGGCTGTTTTGCGGCAGGGTGCACTGTCCGGAGGCCATCAGCGACCCGTCCGTATCCATCAGGCCCTGCAGGAGCGCGAGGCGCTGGCTCTTTGATGCCCGAAGGTACATAGCGGGGATGTGCTTGTCGTGGAGGACACCGGCTTCGCGCAGCTTGACCTTCAGCCCACGGGTGCCGATGAGAATGTCACTGCACGCAAGCACCCGGGGTTCGTAGCCGGCAGCTTCCAGCTGCTCCAGCATGTGCTGCTGGTCGCTGAGTCCATTCTTGTCGGTGCAGGAAGTGGCCGCCGATGACACTACGTTGCCAGAACCTTTGCAGCCGTCGCCCAGCCATGCTCCCAGCACATACGGGTCAACTGGAAGGTCAGCGTCCGGTCCGTCGATAGGATCGGCGACGCGGATGGCCCAATTGAGACCGCCACGACTGTCGGTGACGGACGCTGCCATCTCCTCCGTGGTGACGATCCGCTCCAATTCTTGGATGTCTCCGGTGCGGGGGTCCCGGCCGAGGATGTCTGTGCGGTGCTCGCCAAGGGCGGCCATGAAGTCGCGCGCGTTGTAGAGAAATGCAGGGTGCTCAATTGGCTTCCAGGGGCATTCGCCCACGCGCAGTGCTGTCCCGATGTTGCCGGCACGCATCCGGTTCACAGTGCGCCCGTCCATCGCCTCGGCGATGTCCCGTGATGACAGCCACTGTCCGGCGAATTTCGTAAGACTGCTTGAACCCCGGTGGGTAGCGAGGACCTCGATGGCGGAATCCAGAGAGTAGAGCCGACCTGCCCCGCCGCGGCGGAGGTCCCTGTCGTAGGTCATAAGTGTGCCGGTCGAAGAGTGGCGGGTGAACCTGCCCAAGCCGAATTCGGTCGCCAGATGGTGGATCCGTGCTGTCGTTTCGTAGCCGGTCAGCCGAGCCAGGTCGGCAGCGGTGACGTAGAGGTCAGACGGCATGGATTCGACAGCCTTGCGCATCCACATGACATCTTCCGCTCTGACACCGCGGGGGTAGTCCGTTCGCGAATTGTTCTTGCGGGACCTGCAATCCGAGGCCTGCCACAGGTGGCCGGCGCCGGCTTTGATGACCTGGCCGTCGTCGAAGGTGACGGCGTAGACCTTGTTGTCGGTGAACACGTCGGAGAACTTGATGATCGGCGTGGTGGTTCCGTTCGGTGTGTAGACATCATCGCCGAGTTCGAGCTCGTCATTGCGGGCCCATCCCGTAGGAAACTTCTCCGAGACAGGGACGGGCAGCCGTGTGTCCAGGGTCAGGTCTTTGAGGTCACCACCGCCAGGCAGTGTATCCAGCATCTTCGCGGACAGTTTCTGCGTTCCGAGCAGCAGGTTAACGCCGGCGGAGGCAGCCTCGCGTGCCAGCTTCCCGGTGAACGTGCCGATCTCCTGCTTGGCACGGTTGATGGCGATGATCTCTTCGCGGAGGACTTCTTCCTCAGGATCATCCGAGGCTGGAGGAACAATTTCCTTCTGCATCAGCGAGGTGAATTCGTCGATGAGCACGACCAGCGGCGGAGGCGGGTCGGCGAGCTCGTGGTAGGAACCGACTCCCATGGCGGAGTTGATCTTGCGGCGCTCGACCACGATGGCGTAGACCGCTTTCAGTGTCGCAGCCGCCTCGTACAGATCCACGGCGAAACCTGCCGCGTAGTCCTTGGCGAATTTGAAGTCCGCTGCCGCTTTCATCGGGTCGATGATGAACACCAGAGCACCCTTGACCAGCATGCCGTAGACGAACCCCTGGGCGAGCACGGACTTGCCGGAGCGGGTCACGCCGGCCAGAAGGGCGTGAGGCGAGGTGATCGGGTCGAACATGATCGGTTCACCCTCAATGCCGGTGGCGAAGGGGATGTAGTGTCCGGAGTTGTCGACCGCGTCAAAGTCGAATGAGACCCGGTCCGGCATCGGGTTTTCCGGGCAGCTGAGAATGCGGATGCTGCTGGCCGATGCCGTCCGTTGGACGTCGATGAAGATGTTGTCGGTTGCGGACTTGAGCTTTTCGGTGACAGCGCGGACCATCGTGTAGTCGAGCCCGGCCGGCAGGTTGAAGTCGGTGACGGTGACCTTTTCGTTGTTGGGCAAGGAACCGACGCTGGTCAAGGTTGGGAGGAGGCCGCCGGTGCCGGAAACGCCGGAGTCCAGGAATGCCTGCTCCCAATCCAAGGACGCCAGATACTGCTCGTGTCGAGGACTGGCGAGCTGGACTTTGGAGGGACGGGCACCAACAACGATGGTGCAGCCGTCTTGGGCGGCGGCGACACGCAGCCACTCGGATGCCCAGTGCTGGCGAATGGTCTGAGCGGCGGTCCGGACCTGGGCGAGGGTGACGCCGCCGTACAGGCGCAGTTCGATCTTCCAGATGTGCTGGCGTGATTCCGGCTTGGTCAGGCAGGTGACGGCAGCGATCTCGGGTCGATCGGCCAGACGCGCGGCCTTGAACGCCTGATTGACGAGGCCGGCAAGTACCCACTTGGGTGCATCTGAGCGGGGGACCGGCGCCAGGTCATCCGGCTTGGCCGGTACAGCCTCGGAGGACCACCGGACGCAGAACGCCTGCGGGTGCCGTTCGCCCGGACGCTTGCCGGTTCCCTGGAAGCCAGTCATGGAGACGAACGGTGCGGCGTTCAGGGTGGAGTTCAGCTTGTCTTCAAAGACGAAGAAGTCATGCGGCGTCATGCCCTGACGGGTAATGAAGGCCAGGTTGTGGACGGTGACCCCGTTCTTCAACCGGGCGGTCGCCGCAGTGGAGGCTTCCATGATCGGCGGGTTGGCCTTGTGCTTCGGGGCGGCTTCAGCCCAGCGGTTGTTCCAGGCGTCTTCGTCGGCGAGCTTCTTCATGTCCTTCGTCGTCAGCCCGCAGGACGGATCCCAGTTGGTGTTGGCATCGAGCAACGCACCGGCGTAGGCGCAGCCGACACCGTTCTGTGCGCGGTGGTCAACGAGGACCAGGGCGTTGAGCACTTCGGCCATTTCGTTGCGGCCGTTGGCGCGGATGTAGGAGGCGGGCGGCCCGTCGGGCAGGTACCAGGTGATGGCCCAGGCGGCGCCCCCTGCGGCAGGCGCGGGCTGTGCTTCCTCACCGTCTTCAGGTTCCTCTGCCGGCGCGGGCGGGGCGGTGAGCAGGTGCACCTCGTCGATGACGGGGCGGGAGTAGACGCCGTCGGCGGCCCAGGCGATCGCGCAGCGGGCCAGCTGGTAGACGACCTCTTTCGGGGTTTCCGGGTCGGTGATGTCCGGCATCTGGTCGGAGGGCCAGCGGACGATCTCGAACCGCAGCGGGTGCTTGGTACCGGGGACCGGGGAGTTATTGGAGTCCAGGTTGGGGACGTCCAGGACGGCGAACTTCGCGCCGGTGCCCAGGGTCGGGTTGATCTTCTCGGCCATGACGAAGTACGGGGCTGCGCCGGTGCCGGACGGGGCGTCGAAAGTGTCGATGATGGCGGAACCGACTTCCTGCCGGTCGATAAGCCGCGGGGCCGGGTCCTGCTTGAGCATCTCCCAGCGGCCCTTCCATTCCTCGCGCGCAGCAACCACGACGCGCCAGTGCTCGAGCGCCTCGGCGATCCACGCTTTGGAGAGCAGGGCGAGGGGGCCGCCGGTGAGGACCAGCGCCCAGATCGCGGGTTCCGGGATGGCCGGGACCTTGGCGGCTGTGGTGGCGATCGGCAGCAGGACAGTTGCGATGGTGCCGACAACGCCTCCGACGACGATCCCGCCGATGGTCAGTCCGATGACCTTGGGCCGGTTCTTCTTGACCAAGGCGATGAGCGAGTCGACGCGCGCCCCGGGGTTCTCATCGTCGGCGACCTGGGTGCGGCGACGGGAGGCGGCGTACTGCGCGACCGCGATGAAAGCTGCGGCCGCATCGATCCATGGACCGTACCCGGCGGTGTACTTGATGTCGGTGACGGGGATCAGGTACGCGGCGGCACCGGCCCACACGGCAGCCAGGAAGGACAGGCGCGGCTTGAGTCCGGGGAGCCAGTCCAGGTTGGGCAGAACCAGTTTGAATTTCAGGTCTTCCCAGAGCCGGTACTTGTTCATGGCGGCCTGCTCACCTGGGCTTGCCGGGGACGGGTAGCCGCGGGCGTCCTTCTTGCCGGTGAACATCGCAGGCGGGTACGTCCACGCCGAGACGAGCAGACCGGCCCAGATGGCGGCGATGCCGGGGTAGCCCTGGTAGATGAGGTAGCCTGCCGCGGCGGCCGCGCCGACCATCACGAGTCCGGTGATCGGCTTGCCTGGTGCCTGGTTCCTGCGTGGTGCCGCCATGGTGGCCTTTCTAGGGGAAAGCTTTTCTGGGTTCTCTATGCGCCGACGGGTACGGCGGCTGTCAGACGAACGGGTCAGCGTCGGCGTACACGTCGAGCCGTGCCGGCCGGGGCGGAACACTGAGCCGATCGGCCGCGGGCTGCCGTGTTGCACGCGGCGCCTTCACGAGCAGCTCCTGGAGCCGGCGGACGATGGCCGGGTCGGCGGAGCCGCCGCGGACGAAGGACCTCATGAACGGAACGATGCGCAGCCCGTTGACCACTTCGGCGCCCGGGACGTTGAGCATCCAAGTGCTGAGTGGCTGCCCGTCGCGGGAGGACCAGACGACCAGGCGCGGGGTGAGGACCTTCGCGCCGGTGCCTTGCAGGAATGCGTTCATCGCGTTGGAGACGTACTCCTGGGACTTACCAATGTGCGGTGTCTTTTCCCAGCCGCGGCGGTAGCCGAGCATCGACCAGTAGAAGCCCGGCTTCCACATCTTCGAATCGATCAGCAGCACCGACTTGCCCGACACGACGGCGTGGTCGATGTTGGCTTTGAAGCCGGGGAGCGGGATCCGCAGGTCGTGCAGGACGGCAGCCTTTTTCGCGAAGCCGTTCAGCAACCCCTCAGTCTTCTGCTCGCCCTTGGCGCCGATCCTCGCGACGTTCTCGTTCACCGCCCAGGACGTGTCCTGCAGGCCGGTGGCGGCTCGGCCGTAGATGCCGTTGCTCATCAGGACCAGAAGAAACGGACGACGGTCCAGATGCCGAGAAGGACCACGATGGTGCCGAGGACCTTGGCCCCGGACCCGAACATCCAGTCCTCGATGTCTTTCTTGTCCTTGGCACTCTGATCCAGGACGCGTTCTTTCAGATTCTTTTCGCTCATACCCTGAAACATGCGTAGGCAATGAGGCCACGGGTGTCTGATCATTGACCTGACGTGACCCCTCGCGTACACCTTGAGAAGGCTAAAAAGGAGGACAGTATGGGACTGTTGGCAAAGGTCTACCGCAACGAGGCGCTGTGCTCTGTTCCTGCGGCCTTGAATCGGTGGTGTGAAGGATGGGGCGCGGATCCTGTGGAGGACTACACCATCACAAAAGAGTGGGCTGGTGGTGAGGACGGGGCTGATTACTACATCTTCGGAATCGAATTTGCGACCAGTGGTCACAGGTTCGAAGGTGAAGTGCACTACCGCGACGGGACGAGCACACTTCACTCATGGCCTGGCCATGATCCGGATGCGCTCAGCGACCCAGATGCCACGACTCAGCAGGTGCCGGTGGTGGTGGCGCCTGTCCCTGACCCTGGTGACCGACGCTAGTCCGCACCTGGATCACCATTCGATGCGCAGTCTGGCCGGAAGTTTCGCGTCGCCGCCGTTGCCGACCGCGCCGCCGAGTGGCCGGCCCTTGGTCAGGTGCGGTTTGGCCGGGGCCGGGTGCGGGACCTCGACGCCGGCCCGGTCCATCGGGGAGCCGATCATCGACGTGTGGTCACCTTTCCGCATCCAGTGCGGGGTGGCGGCGAGCAGCTTGGAGTTCTCCAGGACCGCGGTGGCGTCGAAGGTGTGCCACGGCGTGAAGGCGTAGTCGGTGAGGAGTCCACGGGTTGCCCAACGGTCCGGTCCGGTGGCGTCGTTGATGGCGAAGTCTGCTTCGAGGTTGAGGAAGGATTCGCTCATCAGGTGCCGGTCCGGGAACCATTCCTCCCAATGGGCGACACCGATCCGGGCGGCAGGGGAGTCCTGGCCGCGGCCGGGGAACTCGCGCAGGACCTGGGCCATCTTGCGGTAGATCTCGTGCCGCGGGTCTGTGCTCGTGTGCCGGGGTCGGTCCGGGTGCGGGGCGGCGATGAACACCACGGTCAGTCCCGAGGTCTCCAGCGGGCGCTCGGAAATGATCTGCGCCCAGCGCCGGACCTTGTTCTCGAACGCCGCCGATGCGGTCGCCGTCAGCTCGAACACGATGCGCATCCCGTCGGTGCGGATGATGGTCCCATCGGCCCGCCGGCTGTCGGCGCTGGCCAGCTTCTTGCCGAGTCCGGCGCCGGCGAGCAGGTCGAGGGAGGACAGCTTCTCGCCCAAGACGGCACCGACGGGCAGGTACTCCGCGGCGCGCAGCGCGAGCTCGGTGGAGAGGACGTTGTGCCGGTCGTACTGGCCGCCGGTGGACCATGGATGTCCTGCGGTAACGGTCAGCCATTCCGGGTTGGTTAGTGTCGGCTCGATGGCTTTGGTGAACGAATCCGAGTTGGAGGTCCGGAGAACAACGTTGCGGTTCATACCAGGGGTGGGCCGACTCTTGTTCGGGTAGGTGCCGATGTCGATGATGTCCAGGGCGAAGGACGCAGCGAGGCTCGAGTAGTTCGGGTCCAGGAAGTACCGGCACCCGGTGAACGCGGCCAGCTGCTCAGAGGAGACGGTCCTCCAGGAATCGAGCACCCCCCACGCGGCGAGCCGGTCGGTGCGTCCGCGGTTGGCGGTCAGGATCCGCATGGCCTCGCCGGGGTCAAGGTTGAGCTTGGCGTTGCCGGAGTTGATGCCTTCTGCCTTTTCGTAACGGGCGATGGCGCCGGTCATCCAGTTCGCCTGCGAACCCGGGGCCCACAACCGGTCCCAGTACGGGTCCCGGCGGCTGTGCATCGCCAGGTCATCGTCCGGGTTGGCCGAGGGCATCATCTCGGCGTGGATGCCGTCTTCAACGATGCGGCGGTCGGGGGCAACGGCTACCACGGGTATGCTCCTGCGGGTTCGTGGGTGTATCCCTGCGCGGTGGCGTAGGAGGACATGTCGGCTTCGAAGTTGGGCAGCTTGACGATGAACGCGGACTGCCGGCGCTGGTCCACTTCGGAGCGGACCACAACGTGGTATGGCTCGAGGTGTTGGATGTCTTCGGCGGTCCACTCGGCACTGGAGCCGACGTTCGCGGCGACCTCGGATGCGGTCAGCGGGTCCGTCTGGGCGAAAGAGATCAGCGTCGAGTAGGTGAGGATGTTGTTGCGCAAGGAAGGCGTGAGCTGCTCGGGCCGCTGCGTGGCGAGGATGGCCCGGATGCCGTAGGACCGGCCCTGGTCGCGGATCCACGCGATGATCTCCGGGGAGGTGCCGGCGAGGAGGGAGAGCTCGTCGGCGAAGATCGACACGGAGCGGCGGTCCTCCAGCCAGCCGGAGCAGGTGCGCTTGAGCGCGTTCTGCAGCGAGTACATCAGCAGCGAGGAGATCTGCTGGTTCTGTTCGTCATCAAGGAGGATGCCCGAGGGGGAGGACCCGGTGTTGATGACGACGGAGCGGTGGCCTTCCAGAATGTCAGCCCAGCTGACCTTCCTGCGCGACGGGGACCACCAGTCTTCCAGGATGAGCAGCTGTTCGAACTTGTTCCGGGGCGGTTCCAGGAACGGCCGGCGTGCGGATTCGGACCTGTCCTCGAAGAGGGAGGAGATGGCGATGTACGCGTGCTCCAGAACCTCGTCGGGCTCGCCGCGTTCGCGCAGTTTGATGCCGAGCGCCTTGATCCCGTTGGCGAGCTGTACAGCGATTTTGTCGGAGGTGCCGGCGAGCAGCTGGTACGCGTAGTAGAGCGGGGACATGCCGTGCTTGAGGATCCGGTCATCGCGGTCTTCGATGGAATCCAGGACGCGGGCGTCCACGGACAGGGCTGCGGTAAGGACCGAGACGATTGTCGGGAAGGACCGGACGCCGATCGCCTCGGCGCCGAAGGTGTACTTGAGCGCGTTGGTGAAGAAGACGGCCTTGGCCGCGTTGTCACCCGGGATGCCGAACAGATCGATCGCCGGGGTGCGGGCATCGGCGACGTCGATGGCGAGAACCTTGTCGCCCAGGGCGTGCGCCCATTGGATGTACTTGGCGACGCCGTCGCCCTTGGACTCGAACGCGATGAGCGTGTTGTCCGTGCCGGGGTAGCCGGGCTTGCCGGCCGGGTTGACCCTTTCGAGGCAGTGCCAGCCGAACAGGGACCGGACCAGTTGGCTTTTTCCGCTGCCGGGTTTTCCGACCACTGCCACTCCGAAGAGCATGGCGGCCGCGGACAGGTGGGGTGATCCGTCGTCGTTGCTGCCCAGCAGCGGGCCGATCTCCTGCAGCATCACCGGAGGCGTGGCGCGGGCCCGGGTCGCGGCAACACCGGAGACGGCGCCAGCGTGCGGGGAGACCATGCCGACGACCACATTGGGTCCGACCAGGAAGGTATCCGGCGCCAGGGGGTAGTCACCATCAGAGGCCGGCACGAACTTTTCGAACGGAACCTTCTCGCCGTTAATTGTCCGGCTGCCGCGGATGGTCTGCTCTTTCCTCGGCGGCCGGGGTTTCCCGCGGCGGGCCGCCGGCAGGGCAAACACCGGGGCGGCCAGGCGGTTGCGGAGCTTCGTTTCGGGGGAGGGGATGCGCCCGGTCAGGGAGGCCAGGCCGAGGACGGCGGCGACGCCGGAGAGCACGAACAGAAGCGGGGCCGCCATAGCCGGAATGTACTGGGCGTAAGCGGCGGGGATCATCGGCAGGCCGAACATGGTCGCCGCTGCGAGCAGCAGGCCGGCCGGAAGACCGAGCAGGAGACCGTGATGTTTCGGGGCGAACCGCACACCCGAGTCCAGGTCAAAACCGGGCAGGCCGGCGGTGACCTGGGAGAGCAGGGACGTCACTTCCTCCTTGGAGGAACCGCCCGCGGTGATGGAGACAGCGACCGCGGTCGGGGAGGTCGAGTGGTGCGTCGGAACCGCGGTGCCGAGACGGTTTCCCAGCCACGGCGTGTAGTGCTTCCGCTCCTTGTTGGAGGGCTTGCGCATCGTGACGGACACCCAGGAACCTTCCGGCATCGCGTTGGCCAGTAGCCGCGGAAGTTCGGTCGGGTCAATGCCGGCCTGGGTCTCTCGCAGCGCGGGGGAGGGCTTGTAGTTTAGCGTCCCGATGGCCGGGGTGTCGCCTAGATCCTCGGGCATCTGCGCTTCCTCGGCGCGTGCACCGACGGTGTGGGCCAGGTGCAGCGGGGCGTTCGTTCCGAGCGCGGCGGCCGGCAGGATCAGGTAACCGTTCAGCCCGGTCTTCTCGCGGCGGGTCAGGAGGGTCGCCTGGCCGTTGTTGGTCGCGGCGGACGCGAAGGTTCCGGCCCGCTGTGTGAAGGTTGTGGGGTTTGTGTCGATGCCGCCGGCTCGTGCCAGCCGGAAAATGCGTTGCTCCATACCCTGGAACATGCGTAGTTTCATGGGCGACGGCCCTACAGACCCGAATAGGCGGATTTAGGGCTTTTCACCGACTTTGACTCGCTGTAGAAATCCCCGAATCGCCCCGCGGGGCGGGAGGAACCGCGCGCCCGCTTCTGGCCTATAAAACTTGTGGTCGGCTGCGAACATGTCTGACCGTCATGCGCAAGCGTTTTGGTATCTTCGAGGCGGCCTCGTGGCTTTGCTGCTTGTACTTCTTCTGTGTGCGGCTGCTTCTCGGAAGTGACAGGCCTTTTCCGAATTTTCCCCAAAAACTTTTGGGGCCTCCCGTGTCGTCGTGTCCTCGCCAGTGTGTCGCCTGCGGCGGGCCTTTAACACGCCTGCGGCGGGCAGCGGGTGCCTGGTGGCTTTGGTTTGTTGGAAGCCGAATGTTTGTGGCGGGGTTTGGCCTGCGGCCGGCGGGTGGGTGTCTGGCACACATAGAGGGTGGGTGGAAGTTGTTGGCGTGGTGGGGGCTGCGCCCCGGTGGTGTGGGTGGCTGGGTTCCGGTGTTGGCTGACGGTGGGTGATGCCTGCGGCGCGGGGAATCGGACCGTCACGTTGTCCATGTTGGTGCACCGTAGCGGTGGACATATTGCTTCGCAATGGTTGATCCGCTGGACGATTTGTAACGCCGGTCCGCTTCTTCGCCGTGACAGCCGCTGGCGCGGGGCGCTGATGTCCACGACGTGCATCATGCCGTGAACAATTCGTCCACATGACGGGGCGCAGCCCTGAGATTCTCAGCGAGAAGCACGACGGAAACCCATCCGTTCACCGTCCGCCGCAGGCGCCATCACCGCCGGAACAAGACACCACGGATGGACCACCGTCCCGGGGCGAAGCCCCCGTGAAACACATCGTTGACCGCGCTGGAAGACGAATCGAAAAGCAAGGGGCGAAGCCCCTCGGGAAACATCACGACACCATACCGACAGGACCGACGCCGGCGAAGCATCTGCGCCGCAGGAGCAGGGGAAGTGGCGCAGCCACTGACAACGAACAACAATCCGTGAACCAGCACGCCAAACAATCCGGGCACCTGACCGCCCGCCGCAGGCGCCACCACGGTGAACCAACAAACCAAGGAGGGACCACCCGGCCCAGGGCGGAGCCCTGAGAAAACCATGAAGTGCAACGGAACGAGGAACAGGTGACGCAGGAACCAGTCCGGCGCAGCGAAACGGGGACGCGGCGGAGCGCAGCGACAACGAAGGCCCCGGGGAGCGGGGAATGGACAAGGCCCCGCCGCGCAGCGGCAGAACCCCAGAAAGAACAACGAGTCGGGAGACGAGGTGGACAACACGGGCCGTGCGCAGCACGGGCGCGGAGCGAAGCGAAGCACGAACAACAGTAAGAGACGAAAAGATCAGCCGCGGCGAAAAACGTGCCGCGGAGCTCACGGCCGCCAGGCCGGGGGCTCGGGCCGCCAGGCCCAGAAGAACACAAAGAAGAAACACAACGCGGAGAACACAACGATGGACTGGACGATGAACGAACCGGATCACGCCAAGGGCGAGGGGCGCAGCCCCGAGTCCTCTTAATATGCCTGTCCAGCCGCTGCCACCAAAACTTTTCACACCGGGTCCACGGCTATCGCCGGCCCATCACACCGCACCACCTGACGGCGACGCGGGCAGGGAAGCCGAGAGGGCTATCGCCTGGGCGGCTGGGGCGGTGCGGATTTGGTCAAAGGACCTTCACCGGGACGAGGTCATAGCTGTTGTCGCAGCCTCCGCGCGGCGGGGTGTGCTCGATGCCGTACAGATGATCCGAGATGGATCGGTCGGGCTTGGCGGCGACAACCCGGATCCGGAAGAGCGGCACGGCAGCGTTCTCGGGCTGGACGAACGGCGTCGCCTGCGGAACCATCCACCGTCCGTTGCTGTCTCGGACGACCTTCACCTGATCGCAGCGGTCGTTGACTCCGAAGCAGGCGGACACGCTCGTGCCGGCTGGGAGCCCGGAGAGGTCAAGCTCGACCGGGCCCAGGTTGACGAAGCCGACGGCGGGGCAGACCGCCGGGGTGCAGCCGGACGCAGAAAGAGCCACCACCAGCGCCGGAAGCATCGCCAGCATTAGTCCTCGAAGTCCCCTCGTCTTCATGGCGTCAGAGTAACGCCGTCGGAAAGAAAACAGCAGAGCCCCGGCCATGGGCGTGACCGGGGCTTTGTTTAGAAGTAGGGACGAGTGCGAGTTGGGCCTGGCGGAACGCTCAGACGCGGGGGGCGTCCTCCGCGGGGCTGGAGGTGTCGGGACATGGATCGGCAAGGGCTTCACGCCGGGTCGCGGACGTGCGCGCGAGAATCACGAACCTGATCAAGCGATAGGAGGCGACTCCAAGGAGAATCCCGACGAGAAAGTTGATGGCGAGGGTGATGGTCATGCCACTCATGTGTGCGGACCGAGATGCTTCCGTCCCCGGTGCCTTCCGGTCGGAGACTTCATGGCGGATGCCAGGCAGGTCAGCGGCCGGCGCGGTCCAGGGCTTCTTTGGCTTGGGCTATCGCCTGACGGGCCTGGCGCAGAGCTTCGGCCTGCTCGCGATTCGGACCGGCGCCGTCGCGCCAGTCGGAACGGAGTTCATCCTCGACGTCGCCGAGCATGGCGAACGCGTTAGAGCGCATTTCATCGAAGGTCGGAAGCGTAGAAGACATCAGGATCCTTTCATCGGTCACCGTACAGCGCCGGCTTTGGCCACCAGAGTACCGGCTCGGTGTCTTCCGTCGGGAGGTACGGGCTTTCGGCGACCTATCCTTACTCAGGGATGCTCGGCGGTTTCCCGTTCGTCGGCGGTGTCTCCTTCGAGGGGGCACTCGGCGTCGCCTCGACTGCCGGGGTTACTTGCCGTGTCCTTGTTGCGTCTGGCAATCAATGTGGTCCACGCCAGCAGCACCAACAGCATGCCGGCGGTGATGGGGAGGGCGATCACGGATGAGCCGATGTTTGTCATTGCATGCCTTCCGGGAAAGAGAATGGCGGGCTCCACGGCAGGCCGGGTGCGGAGTCGATTGTCGTCATGTCCTTGAGCTGCTTTCGGCAAGGTGAAGGGTCGGGGTTACAACGCGGGACATGATGCTGACGCCGGTGTACTCGACGGCGCGGCCCAGGATGCGGTCCCTGCCGCTGGAGTCTTTGCCGTACAGCTCCTGCACGTGCGGGACGAGAATGCGGATCTTCACGCTCACACCCTGGACGCGCGTGAAGTCCTCGGCAGCGGCGAAGGCATCAGCGTAGGAGGTGAACCGGGACCATGAATCGAAGCGGTTTCCTGGAAGTGGGATGCCGACGTCGAAGAACTCCCCGTCGCTGAGTTGCAACGGGAACGGGGCGATGTCCTGATTCGGATGGGCGGTCTGTGCGGTGGCAAGGTCCGGGTAGATCTTGCCACCGTTCTTGAAGACGGACTTGCCGACCGGCAAGTACACATCGCAGGTGCGTGCGGCGGTCGGGGACGGCACCGGGGTGGATTCGCGGATGGCGGCGTGGACCTTTGCGTCGGTGATGCCGAGCCGCGCCAGGACTCTCCCTGCAGTGGAGTCTTCGGCGCGGGTCAGTCCGGCGAGCAGGTGCTCGGGGCCGATGTGGTTGTCGCCGAGCATCATGGAGGCCCGCAGTGCGTACTCGAGGACCAGCTTCAAGTCCGGGGTGAATGGTACGTGGCCGGGGTTCGTGCCGGAGCCACGCTCCAGCTCGGGCATGGTCTGGTCGATGATGACCTCCGGGGTGGTGCCCAGGGCGGCGATCACCGCAGCTGCCTTCGGGGAGATGCCTTGCCAGTTCTTCCAGTGCGGTTTCGGAGCTGGGTGGCCGGCGACTGCGAGGAGCAAGTGGCCTGTGCTGATGTGGTCCAGGCCGCGGTAGTCGGCGATGTCCTTGGACATCATGATGGCAGCACGTGCGGCGCCGTCGAATTTCTCAAACACTGGTGGACTCCTTTACGGGTACGGCACTGCGGACCTTCGCGGGGAACAGGTCGTCACCGAGGTCGGCGGTGCGGACCGGGGCTTCCAGGAACCGGGTCCAGATGGTGCCGGCTTCGTCGGTGTCTTTGCGGAGCGAGTACCCGGCGCGGGTGAGGATGACGGTGCCGTCCGGGAGGGTGTCGGCTTCGTCGCTGTCCTGGACGGATCGGACCGGTACAGGTTCGCCCAAGGAGAGTTCGATGGCGGTTTCCGCTTCCGCGTCGCCGATGACCAGGTGGTGTCCGCCGACCGGGTAGGACCCGAAGCCTTCGACAACGGCGACGGTCCAGCCGCCGCCTTTGCGTTCCTCGAATGGAACAACGACGAGGCCGCTGGAGGGCAGCAGCAGCATGAGGCCGCGGGCTTCGTGCGAGTAGCGCTGCTTCGGGAGCAGGGCGCAGTAGTCGTTGGTGGAGATGCCGTTGGCGCGGGGATCAGGTGTGTGACTCATGTTCCCAATGTGTGCGGAACACAGCGACGCCCTCACCACAACGGCAAGGGCGTCGGATCTGTGAGTCGTGCTAGTCCAAGACGGTGATGCGGGATTCAAGCGAGACGGGTTCCCAGACGATGGTCTCTGCGAGGGTCACCTCGATGCCCTCTGCGGTCTCGGCGGTGACGGCTTTGACCAGCGGGGCGACGATGCAGACGTTGGCGCCGGCGGCGGCCGCTGCATTCCGCGCACGGTTGTAGTCCAGGTGTCGGCCGGCCTCGGTCACGGGAAGCCTGCCGCCGTTGACGGCGATGAAGTATTCGCCGCGTTCGAGTCCGAAGCGGATCTCGTGAACTTCCTGGTGGAAGGCGGTGGTCGCGTCGGCGACGGCTTCCTCCGCGGTTTCCCGGAGCGGGTTCGCGTCGTACTGTCCGTCTTTTGAGACGGCGGTGAAGCCGTGGAAGATTGTCCCGCCCGTGTAAGTCCTGGCGAAGTGGGCGCCGACGCGCCGGCGGACGTCAGAGGGTTCGACGCCGAGCGCAGCCAAGGCGCGGGAACCGACGCTTTTCTCCTCCGCGATGAGCGCCAGGACGAGGTGCTCAGGGCCAATGTAATCATGGCCGGCTTCCAACGAGACGCGCAGTGCGGACTGCAGGACTTCTTTGGCGCGGGGCGTGAACGGACTGTGCCCGGAGGGTGTGACCTGGCCGCGGCCGATGATCTCGACGATCCTGTCGGTGGCCGCCTCATAGGTGACCCCCAGCTCAGCGAGGGCCTTGCCGACGACGCCGCGGTCAAGAATCAGCGCCTGGAGCAGGTGCTCGGAGCCGATGTAGTTGTGGTTGAGCGCACGCGACTCGCGCTGGGCGAGGACGACAATGTTGCGGGCGGCCTCGGTGAAGCGTTCAAACATCTGCTTCCTCCTGAATCTGGTCTTCTGTGTGTTCGAGCCAGTCGCGGATGGCTTGCTCGGTGTGCCAGCCGCCGGTGTAGCTTTCGTCGTTGCCGCGCACGTAGTCGTAGAGCTTGGGGTAGCCGGCTGGGCCGTCGAACTCCACCAGATACAGGGTGGTGTTCCCACAGGATTTGTACGCGGAGCAGCACCAGCGCTTGATGGTTTTGGGAAGGTCAGCCATGCCGTTTTCCTTTCCGGGTCAGGCGGAGAGCACGAAGCGCGGCTCAGGTCCGGCCTCCGGCGCGTCCGGTGCGGTCATCAGCTCGGTGAGGCTCTGGTTGATCGCTTCCAGGGTCGCACCGCAGGCGGTGATGGACTCGTGGGCGACCGGCACTGTGGACGTGTCGCCCGCGAGCAGGGCGTGGAGGATGTGCCCGGGGTTGATGTAGTTCACTCCGTAGCCCAGGGCGCTGCGAAGAGCGTTCTGCAGGACGAGCCGGGACGCGGGCAGGAACGGGATGTGTCCGGGGACAGGGGCGAACCCTTCGCCGATGAGTTCGACGATGTGTCCGCGGGCTGCATCGCGTGTGACGTCGTGTCCCGTGAGGGCCTGGCCGGCCGGTCCCTTGTCGCCGGTGAGGGCGAGCAGCAGGTGCTCGGTGCCGACAAAGTCGTGATTGAGCATCCGTGCCTCTTCCTGGGCGAGGACGACGGTGCGGCGGGCTGAGTCAGTGAAGCGTTCAAACATGGCGGATCCTTCGGGCCGGAGGGTGTCTTCGTTGCCTGCCATGTGTGCGGCACCGACGGAAGCCCTGCCCGCGGCCGCTTACGCGGCGCGGGTCCCGGTGCGGAGCTCCAAATCAGCAGCTTCCAGTTTCACAACGGTGGCGATAAGGATCTCCATCGCCTCGGTGGCCCAGGCGGTGTGCGAGTCGAACCGGTCGTAGGCGCCGGCGACGTTGGCACGCAGGTCGCTTGCCCGCAGGACGAGCCCGTCCATGTCCTGGATCATCCGGGCGGACGCGACAAGGCCGCGGGGTTCAGGGGTGTCGATGAGGTCCTGCAGGTCGGTGGCCAGCTCGAAAACTTCGGTTGCCAGCCCGGTGTGACCGTCCGTTTCGGCGTCCTGACCCAGCCGGTCGTAGCTGACCTTGGCCGCGCCCAGGGCGACGGTGTCCGGGCGCAGCTCGAGGCGGCGGGAGATGGTTTCGGCGTTGACGGGTCGCAGGCGAGGTGGCATGTCGGGTCTCCGGATCAGGGGTGGAAGGGCGCTGTATATGTGCGTCCTTGCCCCTGATGTGTGCGGCGAGAACCACAGCGCTCACCCCTTTACGCGTTGACCGACATGAGTGGAGGCCCGGTACGCGGTGAGTTTATTTCGCTGCCTGACAGGCCACCTGGATGCGCTTGGCCGCTTCTGGATTATCTTTCGCATCCGGGCTC
Source organism: Arthrobacter methylotrophus (assembly GCF_039539965.1). Classification (NCBI taxonomy): domain Bacteria; kingdom Bacillati; phylum Actinomycetota; class Actinomycetes; order Micrococcales; family Micrococcaceae; genus Arthrobacter; species Arthrobacter methylotrophus. Next base: position 1,611,191 of record NZ_BAABED010000001.1, read on the forward strand.
TTCGAAAAGAGGAGGTAGATGCTATTCATATCGGCCTTCACCGAATCGGGTGCTTTGTCGACGACGCCCTTCAGCTGGTCCTCGTACTTGTGGTGCAGATCCGGATCATTGGAAGAGTCGATCAGTAATTGCACCGCCACGTTATATTCAGAGCATGCCTGGGCTGTGGTCATGGTTGGTGTGCAACCCGTCAGACCCAACAAGGCAGCCACCGGTATGGCGATCGACAAGAGCTTCAACTGTCCCCCAGAATTTGATGATCTCTTTGAGCCGATCTTATGTGCCGCGTGCATCTTGACCCTGCATTGCGCTGCGTCTCACTGGACGGCTGCCATGAGCCCCGGAGCGCTTCAGGTGATCATCAGCTGACCGCGCCGAGGATCGTTGCGGCGCGGCGCAGCAGGTCGTTCGCGACATCTTCCAGAGCCTCGCTCATCGTCTCCTCCATGGGGGCGTCGACTCCGACGGACCACTCCGCGGCGGGGAGATCCAGCAGCACCGCCCAGGTGAAGTCGTCGGCGAGGACGCTGACCCGGGCGACGGAGTCCTTGGCGAGCGGGGTGTGGATCAGGACAGCCTGCAGGACGCTGGGCCGGCCGGGGCGCCGGTCAACCGGCACGAGCAAGTGCGCGGTCATAGTGAGCCGCCAGTCCAAGTGGTGCCGGCCAAACGACCTATCGACGATGTTCACGGAAGTTCCTTCTACTCGGAGATATTCGGGTCGGTGGCGGGACGGTTCAGGAACCGGACCCGGCGGGGCAGGGAGATGGTCCGCCATTGCGTGTTGTGGCCCGTGACGACCTCCGTTCCGTCGGCGGCCAGGGCCGTCACGATCCTGGGATCGGCCGGGGCGACGATGACGATGTCGGCGAGACTGCCTTGCTCCCCGCCGCCGATGGCTTTCCGGTAGGCGTCACGGTAGTTGAGGAAGTTCCCGCCGTCGCTGGCGCGATAGAAGCCGGAGACCTGGAAGTACTCGCCGTCGTTGAGGACGAGTTCGACATCGTTGATGCCGGTGCCTGGTCCGGCATCGGGGTGGACGGCGCCGTAGGCGTTGTTGAACGGCGCGAACTTGAGCTCGCGGTCAGGGCCGTAGGAGAAGAACATCTCAAGGGTGTTGACGTGACCGTAGAAGGTTTCCATGCCGGTCATGTGTGCGGACTCCGGGATCGGGGTCTTCACAGTCATCGCTCCGGAGGGGCCGATCTGTCGAGTCGACGCTACTTCAGGGTGTGACCTCCGCCGGGCCATTCGACCCTGGCCAGCGGAGTCGCCCGGATGAGCTTCCAGCACCCGTCGCACGGTTTCTTCGTGGTGGAGAGTGTGGAGCCATCCATGTCCGCCCAACTGGCGCGGATGATGGCGTTGGCCTCGGCGTGGATGCTGATGCAGGCACCCGGACCGGTGTCGTAGGAGCTGCCGTAATCTTTGCCGACAGTGGCCCGCGGACAGGCGCCGCTGGTAAGGCAGCCGGCCATTCCTGACGGAGCCCCGTTATAGCCGGTGGCTACGATGCGCATGTCAGCAGTCATGATGACGGCCCCGACCTGCGCACGGGAGCAGTCGGCGCGGGCAGCAACCGCCGCCGCGATGCTCAACGCCCATTCGCTCCAGTCAGGTCGAGGATCCGAGCCGGGGGCGCCGCGGTCTGCCAAGGTGGTTACCTGTTCAGTCATGGCGCTCACATCACGTTCCAGGACTTGTCTGTATCTTCGAGGTCGTCGAAAAGTTCCAGGTGTCCGGTGTAGCCGGTGATCTCGCGGAAGTGGGCGATGACGGCGTCATGGCTGCGGTGGGCGAACACCTCGGTCCCGTCGGCGTACAGGATGTGGACTTGCCGGTCGTCGTCGAGCCCGATCATGTAGTCGGGCTCATGCCGGTGGCCGATGATTTCCCGGACGACCGTCTTGGTGTTGTCTGCGTCGAGGTGGCTCAGATGGCTGAAGTCGCCCTTCTCCCATCCTTCAAGGACAACGGTGTATTCGATGGTTTCGCGGACGGTGACGTGCTCAGGCATCGGTGGCCTCCTTCGGTGTAGCCTTGGGGGCCAGCGCTTCGCTCAGCGTGGCTTTGCGGGCGTCGAAAGTCTTCTTCAGATCCTCGGTCAACCACTGGTGGCTCATGGCCTGGTTGTGGGCGTCCTTGTGCCCGGCGGCGTACGCCTGCGCGAGGGCTTCGCGGATGACGAAGACGGTGTTGCCGGCGTCGGCCTGAGCGCTGCTGATTTCCCGCACGACGTTCTGCAGCTGCTGGTCGAGATGGGCGGGCATCGGGGTGTATGCCATGGTTTCCTCTTTCACGGGTTGGCGGCGCGGATCTGACTCGGATGATGTCGATCGCGTCCTGCAGGTCGGTGGCGGCGTAGGAGAGTGCCTGGGCCGCGATGTGCGGGGCGGCTGCGGCGATGGCCCCGGCAAACAGCGCCCAGCTACCGTGCTCGGCAAGCCAGTCAGCCTTGCTCACTCCGGGAGGCGGGGTGACTTCCCGCATCGCTTCCTTCGCGGCGTCGAGCGCGTCGGCCGTGAGGTTCATGCGTCCGCTGCTTTCCGGGCCTCAGCAGTGGCCATGTTTTCCGCCTTGATCCGCCAGGACTTGTCCGGGTTGTCAAGATCGCCGAACAGGAAGACCCGGGAAACATCGTCTCCGAAAGAGGCGGCGTGCTTCACGACAGCGTCGTGGCTACGGGATTCGAAGATCCGGACTCCGTCTTTGAGGAGGAAGTACAACTCGGCGTTCAGGTCGCAATCCCAGGAGTAGTCGGGCTCGCGGCGGCGGCCGATCTCCTCCTTGGAGATCACGGTCTCATTCAGGCGGTTACCTTCGCCGTACATCTTGTCGGCCTCGTGCTCATCGCGGGGCAGTGCGATCGTGTATTCGACGGTCTCGCGGTAGGTGATGAACTCGGTCATGAGCGTCATGTGTACGGACGACCCACGGGACCTCACCAGCGCTAGCTACTGGGGGCTGGATGATGCCGTCCTTTCGCGGCGGACGAGGCGCTGTGGGCGAATACGACGAGCAGGGCTTTGATCTCTGAGCGGAGGGTCATGCCGCCACCGCCGCGGACTGGAGGGACTTCTGGTGCTGGCGGTACTGACGGATGCCGTCCACAATCGCGTGCAGGGCGTACAGGAAGTGGAAGCTGTAGGTCTTCAGCCGCCAGTCGGTGACGTCGTAGAACTCAAACCCTCCATGGCGGAATTCCATCGCCGCGGTGATCGCCAGGGACTCGTCACCGGCCGGGCCGTACTCATGGAGGAGCTCTTCGCGGATTTCGCGCCAGACGACCGCGGCGTCCTCCAGGTCGTCCCGTCGGTTCCAGAACTCCTCCAAAACGTGCTCGACGAAGAGATCTTTCGAATACTCGCGGACCGGGCTGTGGATGTCCTGGGCCTGGACTTTCTCGGCCCAGTACGAGGGGTTGATCCGGCCGCTGCTGTTTTCGAAGAACGTGAACATGTCATCGGTGCGGGCGAACACGTAGGTGCCCATATCGCCGCGGAACGTCAGCTGCCCCGGGGTGGTGATGATTTCGAACCAGTTGAAACCGGTGCCGAACCGCAGATGGCGGTAGAAGCCCTGATCGAGGGCGACCTCCATGACGTGGTCGGCGGTGTCGGCGTGGAACCTCTCGGCGGCGCGTTCAGCGGCGGTGGGCTTAGTGTTCATGCGCCTCATGTGTACGGAACCGGCAAGGCATCTCACCACCGCCGGGCCCCACCCCGCGTTCGGTCTCCTTGAGCGTCTTGCCGGCCGACGAACTTATGGTCCTAGCCCGGCGTGGACCGGCGATGTCCGGGCCGTCGTTGGGATCAGGCACCGCGCCTTGGCGGCTTCCTCGAGTCCAGATCCTCCACCGTTGTCAGAACGCGGGGTGCGGTATTGCCCAAGATTTCCTGGAGCTTCTCCACGGCCATATCCAGCGGGCGCTGCGGTCGGCGGAATGTTTGAATTCTTCGAGCAGGGCATCGATTCAGTGCGGATGGTCATGGGAGCCATGTGTGCGGACCCGGCCGGTGCCCTCACCGGAACACGACAGGCAGGGAAACGCGATAGCTTCGTCCCCCCATCCGGAATCGGAAGCGCTTGCGTAACGCCACTGCTTGCTGGCGCCACCTTCACGCGCCTGCAATCAGAAGTTGCCGGGCCGGTAGATCATCCCCGGCGTTGAAAAGCGACCGGGGATAACCCTGGGTTCGCTCAGCGGTGTGTCGACGGGTATGGCGTAGCTGCTTTTACCGCCCTCGGCGTTGTCGGTATCGAAAGTAATCGTGCCGCCATCTTCCCAAGGACCAGTATCATCCTGAATGGTCTTGTTCGTAGTGGGTATGACGGGCTGGCATGTAGGTTCCGGCAGCGCAGCAACGTCAACCACCATCGCTTGCTTGTCGGAGGCGACGACAACATGGGTGGAATCCTTCCATCAAGCAAATGCGAATCCCCGGTTCTGTGTGTCCGCTTCTGGCGTTAGACCAGCGGAGGGTGAATAATCGCAGAACAGCACCTAAGCGCGCAGTGCAAGAGAAAAGCGAAAACATCGGGGCCAGGCCAAACCGAAGGCATGCACCCATTCATTCCCCACCAGGCTGAAATAGAAGTGAGACCAGACAGGAGCGGCCTGATGCGCCCCGCATCTGCAAAATTCGGAAATCTGCAGAATACTCGCGAGTCTGGACGGAGGCACCAAAGTCCAGCGCCTGTCCGGGTCTCAGCGGCTGGGAGGCACACAAGAAGCGGAAATATAGTCATTGTGCTGCTTGCCCTCCAGGCAGCCCTCACGGGCTGCAGCAGCTCCCCTGCCAACACGCCGGGACCGGTTTCGATTTCCCTTACGCCGACTGCCACCGGATCGGTACCTACTCCGACTGCCATGTCAACCTCGGCGCTGCCTTCCCAACCATCTGTCCTGCACGGCATAGTCGTCGAAGAATGTCTGGCATCGCAGGTGCAACTTCACTTCCTCGACCCTTCCACAGGGACTGAATTGGCCCCCGTGCGCATCTTCACAGGCACGCCAGGGTTCTCGATTGAGGCGTGCACGCCCAATACGGTGTCTTTGGTGCTAGAGCGGATCCGCCGAAATCTCTTCAGTCCCGACTTGAGCATGCTCGCGGACTCACAAACGTCGGAACAAATAACCCATATCGGGTACATACCGCAGGGCCAGGCGTTCGTTGATCTATCACCGGCGAAAGGTTCAAATTATGCGGCCAAAACACCTAGCCAAACCCATCCTGAATTCAACCCTGTCGACGGACGGCTTTGGTTTTACGACGAGACGACTCAGCACCTGGACTCAGTAGACCCGCGGCTCGGGCCCAGCAGTGTGAAGCAGGAGACCGACCCAGTCGGTGGCACTTCATCCACATTAGACTTCGAGTTCGATAACGCAGGGAGACCCCTTTACACTGACCCCTCGTCTATTACCACACTGGATGGCCAGTGGATGTTGCTTAACGACGCCGCGCAGGGGTGGTCGATAGTTTCCGCGCCTCAGGCGCACCAGCCAGACGCAACGCGTCAGCCTGTTCAGCCAGACTCAAGTGTCAAAGCACCTGGTTGTGAACCAGTGGTCTTTATCGACAACCTGAGATTTATTTGCACGGGTGGGGGGACTTTGGCGGATAGGAACAACATCTACATAACGGCGCTGACTCCAGACCACTCAGGGCTCAGCCAAACGGCGCTCCTGCCTCCCAGTGAGAACCGTGTCGATCACGTGATGGCCAGTCCCGACGGCAAGGAGATTGCCTTCCTCAGCGGAAGCACTCTTTACGTCACCAGTTCCACCAGCCAGCAGGAGCCAAGGAAGGTGGCCGACCTCCAAGGCCCGGACTCCCGTCTGGTCGCTTGGCAATAGGACCTGGGTCGCCTTTTGCTGTACGAACCTTAAAGTCAAAGATTGAGCGGGAACGTTTCCTACGAACGCGGCAGTCATGGTTGTCGTCACCCGGATCCACGACATCGGGGACTGACCGGCGGTTAGCCTAGGGCGGCTAGAACCTCCTCGGCACTATGCGACCTGTCTCGGTCTTCGGGTTTCTACAGCTTCAGCTCGGCCCAGGCACCATACTGCCAAAAGCTGCGATGGTCGCTCCGGGCGCACAGTCAAATTCCAGGTTTCCTCATCTGCACCTCAGAAGAGGATGGCCTTCAGAAGGCCGAGGGCGTCGTCCTGGGAGACTTGCATGTTCTCGAAAATAACGCTGTAGAAACCACGTGGTGTGCAGAGGGCCATATCTATTGAAACCCCACTTGCAGGCGGAACACTCATCACGGTCCAACCTCGCGAGTCCGCCCAGGGAACAGAAATTCGATTGCTGTTTTGTTCCATCATTGAACAGGTGGCGGCATATGACGTGGTGTCGTCCGTCGAGTACTTGCCATACACACTAGCCCCTGGGCCGCCCTCTGGCTTCAAGTAGATGCAGATGAGCGCACCATTATCGTCGCCGCTAGTCTGCAAGGGAGGTGCCCCCGGAAGTCGGGACATGAAGGCTTCCCCTGCGGTGCAGGCGTCAGCTTTTGGAGTCCCTTCCGGTCGTAGCAACGACCCGGGCTGCGTCGGCGCCTGGGCCGGAGTCGTGGTCGCTACCGTCGGTACGGGACTGGGCGGCGCAACGGATCCGGTGATAGCCGTGGAGGGCTGGGGCCCCTGGACCGGACCCGATGGAGCCGAGCACGCGGACATGGCCGCGAGCACGGCGATCGTGGCAGGGATCAGGGCTGCGTATCTGACCATTGGGCCTCCGAATCGACTTTCGATCATTGTGAGCCGTGATGCGGTGCCTGTCTATGGCTATCCGATGCTCCAGGGCACCCCCGGACCACTGGTGGTGACTCACCGGCGCGATGCCCAGACCCGTACCGTCTCTCTGAGCGGCTTGTCCGCCGCGGTCCCTTGATGTACGACGGGCGTAGATGTCGAGCGTGCGGCAGTGCGGGCACGGATTGCCCGTCTCGGCGCAAAGCTTCAACGCTTCGCAAATACGATCGGCGGGGTCCGTACTCGCCGGCTCCTGCTTGACGAGGGCCAGGCGAATCTCCTGCCGGGTGGGCAGCTTGAGTATCTCCCGGAACTCATTGAGTTTGACCAGGTCTTCCGCCGTCGGCTGGCCGCCTGGTACCGGCGGACCGGGGTGTGTAGGACCAGGACCGCGGCCAGCCCGGCTGTATCGTCGGCCGTCACTTGATACCTCCAACGGCAGCTTCATCGGCTGCAGCGAAGGCGGCGATCATGGCATCACGGACCGGGCGGATGGAGCTGAGGGCACCGTGGCGGGTCATTTCGCGACGGAACGCGTTCACCGCGGGCGCCAGGCGCGGATCGGCGTCCGGAGCCGTGTCCTGGTTGTGCGGGAACTCGAACATTTCGTCATCGAGGATGCGTTTGGCACGCTCGGCCAGGAAGTCGGCAGCTTCCACGCCACCCTCCTTGCCGATGTCGCCGCGGGACTGAGCATCCTCAGCCGCAGCGATCAGCGCGTCGGCCTTCGCGTTGCGTTCCTGGGCTGCCAGGGCGGCAGCAGAGGCAGGCTCGGGGGCCGAGGCGAAAACAAGGAAGTCGCAGCGGATCTCCGCCTCCTCAGCGGCGGTCAGAACACGGCCTTCCGCCTCGGCATCCTCGCGTGCGTACTCGAGGGTGAAGTCCAACTCGCGTTGGAGATCGTTGACCATCGCGACTGCCTGGTGTTCGTACCGGGCGCGGATGTTTACGAAGATCGGGCCTTTGCAGGCTGGGTTCTTGCAGGTCGAGAACGGGCCGTCCTCACGGCGGACGGGCTGGTGCTCGGCGATCGATCGGGCAATGCGGTCCAGTGCGCGCATCCGGGGTGTGTATTCCTCAGTCCAAGTCATAGACCCCATGTGTACGGAGCGGGCGACGCTCCTCACCGGACGGGCCGGCAGGTTTGTCGCATCTGATGCAAGTCTGGTCGGCGCGAAGAAACACCGTGGCCGACCCGCACGCATTGCAGTGACGCCTCGTTACGGGGTGGGTCCTATCGCATTCCCCGCACTCGATGATCGGAATACCGGTCTGGGTGGTCGGAGTCATCTGGATCGCCGTTCACGCAGTGTCCTTCTTGTCGCCCGTTCCATGACGATCTTCCGAGCCTCGATACTGACGGGGTCACCCATTGGGATGTCCAACATGGCCGACAGCTCGTCTTCGTAGTACGGCCCGGTTACCCACGGCAGCCGACGGGCTTGTTTGAGCCGACGCAGCTCATTGGACTGAATCCGCTGCGCATCGTAGCGGCGCTTGCCCACGTCAGCCTCCGATGCCGACGTGTTCGGTTGATTCCGAGGGCTTCGGGATGTCGAACTCGTGGTTGCCGGCGGTGGCGACGATAACGAGCTCCTGCAGGTGCTTGGCGGCGCGTTCACCGATGTTGATGTACCAGCCACCGACCATGAGCTGGTTGCGGTCCTGACCGGCTCCGCCCTTGATGACGGTGCCTTCGACGCCGAACTCACCGTAACGCGGGTGCTTGAAGAAGGCCGTGACCCGGTCGCCCTTGTTGATCTCGGCGATCGTGGCGGCGAGGGCCTTTGTATCGCGGCGGACCTTCGGGGCAGTTGGTGTCTCGACGGTATCCATGGGTTCTCCTGCTGGTTGGATGTCTGCGGTAGTGAGGTCGTCGCCGTCGCCGTCGTCGTGGAGTGGCGTCGGCCTGGCCGAAGCCTCGGGGCTCGGGGGTGCCTCGACGGGGTCAGGGGCATCCGTCGTCGCGACGACGGCGGCGGCGGCGGCGGTCGGCGTCGGATAGTGGACAGGTTCGGGAAGCTGCTCGGCCTGATGCCGGGCGAAGGCCAGAATGGCGTCGTCTTCACCGCCGGGCGCTTCGAGGACCGTGCCGCATTCCGTGCCGTTGCACCGGATGCGGGTTACATTCTTGTTCCACGTGTAGGTGGCATGGCCGGCGAGGACCACGGCGGCCGCGTCGATGAAGTCCAGGACGGCGGTCATGGCTTCTCTTCACCGAGTCCGTCGATGAAGTCGGCGACAGCCAGCTGGGCGCCAGCCATCATGCGCAGCAGGTCGGTGTCCATGGTGACGGGGTAGATCGCGGACCCGGCCTGGACTGCGCCGTCGTCACCGGAGAGCTCGGCGATCGGCAGGAATGACCGGGGGACCAGGACGAACTCTTCCAGGACGGCAGCTGTGGCCTCGTCGTCAAAGTTGAGGACCTGCCGCAGGTCGATGACGTGCTGCTTGGCGGGCGTGTAGGAGAGCCTTCGTGCATCCGGGGTGTTGTCTTCAGCGCGGTAGTGGATCCACCCGGTTAGGGGGATATTGCTGATGGGTCGTTTCATCCAGCGTGTGGCGGTGATCTGCTTCGATGCGGCCCATTCCTCCATGTCTGTCTCCGGCATGGCGTGCCAATGGTCACCCGGTGCCCAGAGCCAGTGAGTGGCCTCGACGGGCTCGGGGCCGTAAATGTCTGCGTAAACCATTACCTAGCCTCCTTGGGTTACGGCGGCGAATTCGCCGACGATGAGATGGGCGTCCGGGCTGTCGACTCCCGGGTTCCAGACCGCTATCGGATAGGTATCGACTGGGCCGTGTTCGTCGCTCACAGCGGGTTCTCCACGAGGGCCAAGATGCGGCGGACAGCAGCTTTCAGGCCTTCCTTCTCCGGAACACTCGCCATGACGTAGGGAATCCCCATCAGATCGAGGCCGAGGAAGTTGGCGGCGCGAACGATGGCTTCCTCGTCGTGGATTTGCTCGTCAGCAGTCTGGAGCTCACGCATGGCGTCTTGGAGCCGCTTGGCGATGGGATCGTCCGGCTGCGTCGTAGTCAGCTGGTGGGCTTTTGCCTGGCACCGCTGGTGGAAGACCTGGTCGAATTCGAAACGGAGGATGGCGCGTTCCTCGAGCGGGGTGAGCGCGGTGATAACGGGACGGGTCGTCATTTTCCCTAGATTCCGGCGACGGAGCGGACAGCCGCTTCGCCGCCATAGTCGTTAGCGTGAAGGGCGACCGCGATGAACGGCCAGCTTGAGGCGATGATGAACTTGTTGGTCATGTCGGCGACAGCCCACAGCTCGAAGACCTTGGCTGTGAAGCTACCGGGGATTGTGCCGCCGGACTTACCGAGGTGGCCGAGCAGGTCGGTCGCATACTGGCGTGCCTCGGGGCAGTAAGGGCTGCGCTCAGTGCTCTTGGTAGGGTTCATGCACCTCATGTGTGAGGCAGCACGACAAACCCTCATCACCGGGCTGCCAGTAGCACCATAATTTTCTGGGCTACCGCTTGTGGGTCATCGCTCCGGAACGGCGTGACTGGTCCGTTCGGAACATCCTCGACCTCGTAAGGTTCGCAGTGGGTGACGTACACGGTCACCCGATGATGGAACTGCTGCCAGATAAACGTGGCGCTGCCGTCCTGGTTGTGGAAGTCGACACCGTGGGGCAGGCCCAGCTCGATGATGGCCACGCGGAGCGCTTTGGCTTTGTTCTCGACCTCGGGGTCTTTCAGGCCAACGCGGAGACTGTTTTCGACGATGATCTGATCCAGGTCCGCCTGGATGTGCAGCGGGGCGTCGTGAACGGTGAGCTCGGCCGCGACTTGCTGGAGCTGGTTGCGGACGGTCAGGAACGATTTTGCCAACTGTGTGGCAATGAACGCCTCGACCTCGCGGGCACGGTGGGCGTCCAGGGACAGGTGCGCGCCCAGCGGCATCCCGCACTGACAAGTCTCCTGTGAGTACGTGTTGTGGTCGGCGCCGTCGAACTCGATGTTCTCCCCGTATTCGGAGTGGAACTCGATCAGGTCTGAGACCGATGACGTCTTTGCGGTTATCTCAACCATGTCCCTGGACTCTATTCTGGCCAATCCTCGGTCCACAGGAGTTGAGTAGGCGGAGATGCCGCCCGGATCGTATGCCTCGAAACTATTCGGGTCTTGCATGGCGCTTCCTATCGGCCGGCGCTGAGAGCGACGGCGAGCTCGATGATCTCCTGTTCGGCGACGGCCGCGTTGACTTCCGCGGCGTAGTCCTGAATGGCCTCGACAGCTTTCTCTGCAATCTGCAGGGTGACATTCTCGGCTGCCACGGCTGCCTCGTACTCGTCGCGGACTTGCTGGACCCGGGCGTCGGCGACGGCGGACCGGGCGACGCGCCGTGCGTCTTTGCTCAGGGCCGGGCGGTCGATGTATTGGCCGATCGCGGAACGGGCGTCGGCGTCCAACTGACATGCCATGGGATCGTTTCCGTCCAGCTGCTCCAGTACACCGTCGAGTCGCTGGCCGAGGAGGTTGACCTGTTCCCGACGCCCCTTCGGGAGTGAGCGGGTGCGGACGATCCGCCCCTCGTAGCGGCCCCATGCGCCCTCCAGGACTTTGCCCCACTTCTTCCAGGCGATGAGGTCAGTCACGATGCCGGCGATGCCGAGGGCTGCACCAATGAGGACCAGCGCTCCGAAAACTTCGACGCCGGCGTGCAGTTGCTTCGCGAAGTCATTCGGCAGAGCGTGGGAGTCCTCCATGACCGTGGTTGCGAACCAGAGCGCAACGCCGGCGAGGTAGGACCCGAGAAAGGTGTACCCGCCGATAAGGCGGAGCTTGCGTCCAGGTACCGGAAAGCTGTCAGTCAGCGGCTTGAGCTCGTCGACGGTGAGGTCACGGTTGAAGGCGCTGGACTGGCCGTAGGGAGCGGTGATTCTGTTGCCAGCGGGAGCCTTGTAGAGGTAGGGCCAGGCGGGGGCAAAAGCGGCCTTGGCCGTAGCAGTCTCGGTCATGGGTCTCATGTGTACGGCGGCTCCTGTTTCATTGCCCGCTGAGCATTTTCGTCACAAGACCGCATATCTGTCCGGCGCCGATCCGGCGCGATAACATCAGGCGTCGACCAGTCTTCAATAGGCTGTTCGCAGAGGCAGTGGCCTCCTTGACCTTGGAACGGGTGGTGTCGTGGGGACACGTGACGACGTGGTGATTGCCTATGAAGGGGCACACCACATCATGGGCAGCGATACCGGCAGGATCCGGATCTGGAAACAGACTTGGTTTTGGCGCCGACGCATCGCAGATTTCCCGTCAACACCCGAGGGCGAACAGGAAGCGGTCGCCGCCTTCACTGCCTTGGAACCGCAAGGAGTACTCCTGCCGCCTCCGGGCCGTGTGCTTCGTCGACCCACAGCCCTCACCAAGGCCGGGATGGTCCTCATCGCTGCCCTTGGAGTCGTCCTGATTGCAGTGGCTGCGCTCGTTCCGACCATGGCTGGTTCAACGTCGGCAACCACCGTGCAGGACCAGAACAAGAACCCCGAGGGAGGCTGGGAGTACACGGATTCCGTGACGGCGATGTTCCTCCAGTGGACCCGCACCTCCTCAACCGTCAAAGGCTCGCTGGCAATGGTTGCAATGGCCAACAGCGCTGCAGAAACAGTGACCACATCCAACGGGGCTTTCACCGGCACGATTGACGGTGACAGCGCAACGCTGTCTTTCACGGGGCTGTTCGGCTCGTCATCAAACATTGCCGCCCAAGTCCAGGGCGACAACCTTGTGCTCTCACTGCCCCTGAAGGACGGGACCTTGCGTGCGCTGACGATGAAGCCGGCCGCGGCAACGGACTACAACCAGGCAGTCACCACTTTGCAGGGTCGGGCCTCCACGAACCACGCCAACCAGGTCAAGGCTTCAATGGATGCAGCGAGTGCAGCCGCCGCCCAAGCCGCCCAGGTAGCGGCTCAATCTAAAGCCGACAATGCCGTCGATGAAGCGGCCGCCCGGCTGTCGTCGGCGGTTTACAGTGCGACCGGCGATGCGAAGACGGTGCGCGGCGACGACACGTCCATCGCTTCGGACCTGACCTCAATGCAAAAGGACGTCAGTGCCGTCCAGACGCAGGCTGACAAGGTCAAAAAGGAGGTTGGGACGCCGGCGGGGGAGTACGGCACCACCTGTCTCGATGCCGGTGAGGCCGGGCTTGATGCAGGGACCGTCGATCTGGACGCAGGCACTATCACCAGAGCCCTCCCGGCACTTTCCTCGGACCGTGACGCGCTGGCAAAGGATCTCGCAGCCATCGCTGCGACCAAAGACGCACTGACCAAGGCGGAGGCCTCTGACCCGGGTCATAGCCCGGGCGGACAGGAAACCGTGCCAAATGACGCCGCCATCGCATCGGCCATTTCCGACGGCCAGGCTGCCCTCGACGAAGGTGCGGCGACAGCGAACTCGGCCCCGACCAGTGCAGCGCAACTGGCGCAGCAGGCACACAGCATCGCCGATGGGGCCAAGCTGACAGGCGGTTGCTGACCGCGAAACCTGTCAGGCGAGCAGAGTGTCTACGCGGCGCATCGCGCGTCGCTGGAGTTCGCTCAGCAGATCATTGTCGGAAAATGGCTGAAGAGCATGGGCACGGATGATCCTCAGTAATCTCGCACGGTGGTCCTCCCTGAACTGACCGTTCACACTCGCGAGCTTCCCGGATTGCCGCGCCGATACGCCGCTCGACATGGGGAACGCGGCGGGCCGGGACACCTGTCGCCTCCCAGTTGACGATGGTCCGCGGCGATACGCCGAGCCGGTCAGCGAGTCCTGCCTGGGTGAGGCCAATGTGCCTTCGCGCCAGGCGCAGATGTTCTGCTCCGATCTCAGTACGACCGCTATCAGAAGTGCCCACGGCAGTCATTTGATCGAACCTCCGAGCTGGCGGTGAGGCGGACCGGCAAAGGGCGTCATGTTTTTGGATCGCGGGCAAGGACAGGCCCCTCGCACTGGGTGGGGCCCAGCGGTGGAAGTGTGTGACGTCGGAAGGTGCGGGAGCGCAGTATCGGCACACTCCGCAGGGATCCTGACGTGTCCAGGCTGCCCAGGCTGGGATGCTATGGCCTCCAGTGCGGCAGTGGTGCTCACGCGGCTTCCGCAACGGCCCGCTCGTACACACTGAGGATGTTCAGGGTGCTGATGCCGTTGTCGGAGATGCAGGGGCTGAGGACCTGGATGGCGTCCGGCACACCGTCAGAGCCGTTGTAGTGGGCGAACCACCAGGCTTCCTCAAGATCGGCCGTGTACCTGACCTTTCCGTTGCTGCCGGTGGCCATGAACAGCTCGCCGGGGTGGAGCGTGACGGTAACGAGGGTCATCGGCAGCGCCTCGTAGCTTGAGAAGCCGGGCATGACGACAGTGCGGTGGCCATTGGAGGCGCAGACCTTGCTGATCGTGAATTTGGCGGCAACAGGTGTATCAGTCATAGGACTCATGTGTGCGGCGCTCTCCCCGCCCCTACCCGCGCAGGTGCTCCGGGAGTTGCACCTCGTCCGGGTTCAGTTCAGGGCGGGCGCGCAGGTAGCGCAGCGGGTGACGGAAGGACCGGCCCGACCAGGCGACGTCGGCGCTGACTTCCACCACGATGGGCTCGACCCGGGTCAGGTGCACAGGTTCTTTGTCCTTGGTGAACCTGTCCAGCATGCCGGGGCTGATCTGCTCGGGCCAGGGGTGGTCCGGGCGGGGAATGTGCAGGTGGGCGGCAAGGGCTCTGGAGGCGGCGGCACTCAAGGGCGAGGTGCGCCCGACAATCCAGAGCCGGTCATGCATGGGCAGCCCGGCGACGACGGCGGATGGCCGGTCCCGGCGACCTATGACGGCGGCACAGACTACGTGAATGTCATCTCTGTGTTTGACCTTCAGCCATTGCCGGACGCCGCCTTCGTATTGTTGTCCGGCGCCTTTGACGTTCCCTGTCAAGTACAGCGTGTCGACCCAAGTCGGAAGAAATGGGAATGCTGAGAGGCAATGATATTTGGCATGGCGCAGCCCAGGGGGTGGGATCGCCTTACGGGCTACGCCGTGCGATAACAGTGAGAAAGACAGCCACCTATCGGTGGGCGGCATGTCGGCAGGGATCTTTATCCTGGGGGTCAGAGTGTCAGAATCTGGATCCGAGGTAGTAGCCCAAGAAGCCTGCGAAGAGTGTCACGCCGACTCGACAGCACGCGGCGATCGGGGGCTTGAACCAGGTTTTCGGTCTTTTAATTCTTCGCCGCCGTAGCCAGGCTTTCACTGTCTTGGGCGTACTGGCTTTTCTGGAGCAGCAGGATGTTGTTCTCACGGTACGTCTCCCGGAATCCTTTTGAGGCGAGGAATTTCAGCGCGGTCCTTGGGCTGTAGTTGCCGTCTCCACCGCCACCCGTGTTGTCCTGGCAGTCCGGCGACAGCAGGATCGGCGTCCCAGGACGCACACCGGCCCGCTCCTCGTCCTCCGCCAGGCCATCCCAACCGCCCAAGACCGGCAATCGCTTCGACTCGACAGACCGCCCCGCCGGCACCCAAAAAATACGCCATCCTAGCACCACTCACACCCCTCTTGAACCGCATCAACACGCTAATTCAACAGGGAATTGCAGACAAGCCCTTCGATGCCGGTGGCCGGCATCTCTTCGAACCACTGCGTGGCCAGCTCGAAATCAGCGGTGGTGGGGGAGAGGTTCAACGGCGGGGACCAGCCGGAGGCCAGTTCCTCAAGGAGTGTGCGACGGTCCCGCAGCATGATGTTCCGGGTGTCGTGCCCGGCGACCGCGAGAACATCGAACGCCGCGAACGAGGCAGGCCGTTCCTTCACGAACCCGGGCAGGGCGGCTTTGCCGGTGATCATCCGCTGCTGGAGTGAGTTGAAGTCGAGGCGGTCGTTTGACCAGATGAGCGCTTCGCCATCGACGACACAACCGGCCGGGATCTGTTCGATGGCGGCTGATGCTAGCTCGGGGAAGTACTTGGTGAGGTCTTTGCCTTGCCGGGACCAGAGCGTGGCGCCCTTGTCTTCGATGGCGATGGCAATTCGGCATCCCACTTGGGCTCATAGAGGCAGCCGCCAGGCAACGTATCCGGGGGCGGGATCCGGTTCACGGCCTTCGCCATTGCCAGAGCCGGCGGACGAAGCCCGGGCGGCAGATCGGACATTTGTTATCCTCACCACCTAATGGGCGTAGCTGCAGTCCACCACAGCGAACGCCCCTGTCGAAGTATGTTTCGACACTTCTCGTCCGTCCAGCAGAATCTGGCAGGTGATCGAGTGGCTGGCCGCTCCCGCCTGGGCCGTGACGTCCAGTGAGGTGAAGCTGCGGGAGTCGAAGATGTGGCCCGGGAAGGTGTAAGTCTTCTCGACTGGGCCTGGCACCTCGTCAGCCGCCTGCTCTGTTCCCATCTGGCCACTAACGAAGTTGCCGTAAGTGATGACACCGATCGTTCCATCGGTTTCGATGCGGTATGTGACGGTGGTCGTGGGCGAGGGAGTGGGCGTAGGTGTTGGCGTTGGCGTTGGTGTGACCGTGGGCGTCGGTTTCGGCGTGGCTGTCGCCACCGGTGTACGGGTCACTACAGGGGCGGAAAGGTATGCCTGCATGCTTGCTGTGTATGGCGAGTCCGGGCAAACAAGTAGTGCTGCGCGGAGGAAGTCATGCTGGGTGAACGTGCGATTGTCCCCGGCCGTCATGCTGTCGTTCCATTCGGCGCAGATTGCGACAAGGTCCCCGTAGGCCGGCTTATAGGCATTGACATCACCGGCTGGGACCACAGCTAGGGCCTTCTTGTCGTCATCAGTGAGTTGGACGGTATTTTCGCCGGACCTTTCCTTCGTGTAACAGCTCGCGAAGGGGGTCTTTTTGGCGGCCGTCCACGCCTCGGGCAACGAAGCATAGTAAGTGGAGACCTGCTTCGTGTCGCGGCAGAAAATATCGAACTTATCGCGGGTAGCACCGACGCTTCCCGTATTGGATGCCGACGGCGAGCCGGAGCATGCCGTCAAAGCTGCCACAGCGAAAAGAAGCACGATGCTGAGCCGTCGGACGGCCATGGGATCCCCCAGGAATAGATGCGGTGATGATGGTTCTTGATGAATCGTAACCGGGGGCGACGGGTGCGCCTGCGACTCGCCCGTGATCTCCAATTTGAGACTCGGTGACCTCCAAGGAATGACCTGTCTATCAGGTCAATATGCGGTTCCCGAGCAGCTAGCAATTGTGTAGGCTCCGGATGAGGTGACTGTCGAAACAACAGTGCCGTCCACGGTGATCCTGCAGGTCACCGTACCGGATGATCCTTGGTTCTGGGCAAGAATGGAGACGTACGCACCGGGATTCACAGTCACGGTAAGCCCTCGTTCGCCACTGTCTTTAGCGGTTATTGGAACCTTGAGATTTGATTGTTGAGAGATGCCCGAGGCGGTCGACATAGTGATGTCAACAACCTTGGCCGTACCCTCAACCTCGTAGACGACAGTTCGTGACGAACTAAGGCGCTGGCCTGACGACGCCGGGGAGGAGGCAGCGGATGTGGCCTTTGACGCGGACGAACTCATCCAAGACAGGGCGGCTACGACCACGAGTGTGGCAACGGCCGTGCCGCCGATGACCTTGGCGGCGATTCCCCAGAGCGACCTTTGCTTTCGTTCCAACCCCCAGCCGGTCGGCAGCCGCACTGGTTGCTGGCCTCTTCGGAGAGCACCCGCATTTGGTGTGGTTGTTGTCTTTGGCGTCCCGGGTTGCGGTGCAGGATATGGGGGCCGTGACGGGGCCGGTTCCGGAAGCGGTCGCGCGTCGGGGCCGACAGCCGCAATGTAGTCTCGCTTGATGCCGGCGATGACCTCGGTATGGCGTGCCTGGGCGCTTCTGCGATGATCCAAATAACGTGAATGCCGGCTTGCGAGGGTGTCTATGGAAGCACCTGTTGCCAGGGCTGATGAATAGCTTCTATCAAGGCCGAGCAGTTCGGCGTCCCGACGTGCCTGAGCATCGTCGAGACGCGCAGCAAAATCAGCCCAGGCTGCGTTCTCGGTCATTCTTCCCCATTCTTGCCGGCGAATGCCGCTCGGCTTCAACCCGACAATATACGAGCTCACCCAGAAACGGGTGCGGTCCTGTGCCGCGTGGACACAGGACCGCTGATGGAGTTTTGCCAAGGCTAGAAGCTGCCGTCCCCTCCGCTGTCACCGCCCCAGCCGGAGTCGCTTCCGCTGGAGTCGTTCCCGCCCCAGCTGGAGTCATTGCCACCCCAACCACCGTTGTCTGACGGAGCCTCATAGCTCGGCTCGTACCGGGGTTCCTCGCGGCTTTCGTAGCGCTCTTCCTGGTACTCCTCGAAGCGCTCCTCGCGGTGTTCCTCCCGGATTTCTTCGACGACTTCCTCGGCGATGATGACGTCCATGAGGCTGGGGCTCCGGTACGCGAGTGGCTCGACGTACACGGGGCGTCGATCCACCACGAGGGGTCGGTTGTCGACGTACACCGGAGCGGGAGCCGCCGGGCGAACAGGGTATTGCTGCTGAGGACCTTGTTGTGGCGTAGTGCGCACGGGGCCTTGCTGCGGTGTCTGACTGTTTTGCTGGCTACGTTTGATCAGCAGGTAAGTGATGAGGCCGACAAAGGCCACGATCGCGATGACCAGGACCACGACGAGTGGTGCGTTCTTCAAAATGGTTCTCTTTCTGATCGTGCAGACGGACGCAGATCAGCGCCCGTGGTGGGTGAGGGGGCTCGTCGAGGGATGACTAGCCCGGAGCCAGCCCCTGAACCCGGGACTGGAGCAACTGCTGACTCAGTCCCATGGGCCGTATGTGTGAGGCAGCAGCCGAAAACCTACTCGGCTGCTGCCCGGAGTTCCTCTTCGAGGCGTTTGCGGCGCAGTGCCGCCTCCCGGTAGGTGATTTCGACCGCGCCTTTGGCGACGGCAAGGCGCCGCTTCGGTTCGGTCACGTCGAAGTGCTCCTTCGGTGTTCCCGGGTATTGAATCCAGGACGCCCTCAGTCCCAGGGACATCGCAAAGGCAACGAGCTCTTCCGTGCTGTCCGCGAACATGTGGGACCACCGACTGGTGAGCCGGCCGACGGTCGCCGGAATGAAAGCGTCGTCGATGTAGACGCTCACCCCTTTGCCTGCTGGAGGGCATCCGTGGCGGCAACGAGGATCATGGAGCGGAAAGGATGATGGGGCAAACGGTGACGAAAAATTCCTGGGAAAAGCTGCATGGCAGGCATGTGTGCGGAGCGCACAGTTCGCCTACCCGATGAGACTCGGGCGCGGGTTCGCTAGTGGAGGTTGAAGAACGCCTTCGGGTCATCGGAGCCGAGAAGGTCCCGGTGGAACGGGATGGCATCCACGGGGTCGGTGTCCCGGAAGAGGACGGCCACCGTGGTCGAGTGAACGACCGTGTAGCGTGTGAGGCCTTCCGTCCAGGACGCCAGCCCGGTGTACTCTTCGACGTCCAGGTCGTTGCCGATGAGGCCGCGGTCGCAGAGCAGTTTGAAAACTGCGTTCCACGCCCGGTCCATCAGGTCGTTGATGGCCGCTTCCACCGTTGGAGTGCTCATAAGCCGATAGTGGCACCGCGGCCCGACAATGGTGGGAGATCGGGCGCGTGTGTCGCTAGTCCGCCCTTAACGGCACTTGAATGGCTCTTTCTACCAATCCGTTTCACCCACGCTTTGCCTTCCTTTCCCGACGGCGGTCCTCGCGGGCGACCCTGCGGGTCATAGGGGCGATGGCGGGGTTCGCTGGAGCGGCGCCGGCCAGCCGTTCTTTGAGGTCCCTGATCGCTTCGCGGTGCGCAGCGATGAACCTGTCAGCCTCCTCTTGGGATCGGGGCAGCTGTCCGGTCTCGCCCGCTTGGCGCTTCTCAATGCACGCGATGAGGAGCTTCCGGTTGGCAATCGATTCCTTGAGAGACCGCTTGCGGTGGGCCAGGTCCGACGCGCCATCGTCTGCCAGCCTGTAGATCCGGGCACGGCGTGACGCCTGCTTGACGGTGCCCGCGAGGTTCTCGCCGGGTTCAATGCGGATGCCGAAGTAGGACTCCGGTTCAGGGTCTTTAGATGCCATGGTCAGCCTTCTGGAAAGTCGCGGCGGCAAGGCGCCGCTGACGTCGATGTGTGAGGCAGCCAAGCCATCTCTCACCGGTCACGGGAAGGACCGCCCACCATCGATGGCCGGGCCCTTTCACGGGGTTCACAGAGCGCAAGCTGCTGCGACTAAAGGAACCGCGCCTCGGTACCTTCACTGGGCTGGTGGAGTGGGAAAGAGGTGCACGCACCGCAGTAACTTGCAGGCGTTTCTTCTATACGTCCTCTCGGCGTTCCCACTCTGCGTGGGCAGCGCGCCAAAGTGAAGTGTCCTTCTCGTCCTCACCATCCTCAACAAGCCGGTCAAGCAGCTCGTCGAGTTCCCGCTGGGACAGATTTCGCGGATCGGTCGGTTTTCTGGTCACGGAGTCTTCCTTCAGGCGGCGCTGCTGGCCAGGTCGGCTGCCGCGCGGGGTTGGTGGATGGAGCAAGGCGACGCGGTCATACAAACGCCACAATGCGGGGCGTACCGTCGGCCGAAGGTCACCGGCGCATCCCGGTGCAGCGGTTCACGGTGTGCGGTCCTGGCCGCGGCGGACATCAACGAGATGATGAACGCCAGAGGAGGTTCTTCCGGACTCAGCCGGGGCGCTGACTTCTTGGCCCGGAGCTTCCCGGTGGCATCGGGCGCCAGCAGACCCCACCCTTCGGGCAGTTCGCCGGGCTTGACGATGGACGCATCGGGGACGACCAGCCACCAGTGGTGCATGTACTTTTTGATAGCTTCTGCCTTGTTCGGGTCCCGGAGTTCCGTGAGCCAGTCGGACCGGGAGACCTTCACCTCGTGGCCGTGCAGGGCCAGCTTCTCGCCCGCATGGCCGCCGCCGTATTTGTCACCGGCGACGAAGTCAGCGATCCGGTCCCCGTCGGCATAACCCAAGGACGATTTGACGTGCTCGGCCCTGACCCAACGGTCGGCGATGGTGCCCCTGCGGATGGCCGTGTACCGGTCCAACAGCAGGTTCAGCATGTCCCGTTCAGTTGTCAATGGCGGGCCTTGGCCTGTTGTTCCAGAACTTGAACACCGCGGCCAGGATGAGACCGACGACCATGAGACCGATCGAACAGAAGATCATCACCGGGCCGTAGGCCAGGGTGAAACCGCACAAGCTGGCAATACCGGCGGTCAAGCTCAGCGCCGAAGCAGTGAGGAATATCGACCTAAGTACGACGGCCTGAATTTTCACGGGTGAAGCACCTCGGCGGCAGAACGATTGGCGGCGGCACGGGAAATGCCGTAGTTGACGGCGCCGTAGACGGCAATGATGATGGCACCGACGATCATGCCCGCCACGGGGAGCTGCAGCAGTTCGGCTGTTCGTTCAGGTGCCTCGCTCACCATGCCTGCCACGGGGATAAGGGAAAGTGCGGAAAGCTGCAGAGGTGCTGCAACGGCGACCTCGAGGAGTGAAACGCTCATGGTTGTCCTTCTGTTGATGGATGGTGCTCGTGGATCCAATGTGTGCGGACCCGTCGACTCCCATCACCGGCGGGACGTGGGTCAGTTGCCAAGGTCCTCGTCCTCCGGGGCGGGAAACCACTCGGCGAGGAGGGCATCGACGCGCTCTGCCCGGTGGACGGCGAAGGCTTCGGCGGCGGCGTTGTTGTGACCTTTCCCGACCTTGATCTCCATGAACCGGCCGCAGCCCCAGGCGTTGCAGCGGATTTCGGTGGAGTAGGAGTGGCTGTATCCGGGGTGTTCGGCTTCTACTTGGCGGATCGCAGCGGTGACTGCTTCCGCAGGAGCTGTCAGCTCGAACCCGGCCGTGTCCCCAACCAGGGCGGTGAGGTCTGTGATTTCGATGCTCATGGTGTACGCCTTCTTCGCCGATACCTTCTAGTGACTCCTATGTGTGCGGCATCACAGGACTCAATCGACGCTGATGTAATCAGAGCCCGCCGCTGAGTCGATGCGGGGGTTCCGGAGCGATGGGAGAGTTGCAGTCTCAGGCACGGGCGTCTTCCAGCACCTCTGCGGAGGCTGTCTGCCACTCGCCGGCGACGGCCGCAAAGCTGACGAGGTCGCGGGAGACAAGGACGGGGCGGTTGTAGGTGGGATGGACATCCATGATCGCTTCGGCACCGGCGAGGGTTCCCGTGTTGACTTCATGGATGCTGAGTCCTGCCTTGGCTGCGGCGTTGAGGACGTCTGTGATGGTGCCGGGGCCAACCAGCTTCAGCAGGGGGTCGGCTTCGTAGATCGCGTCAATGCGCGGGTCAATGTTTTCCATGGGGACCATGTGTGCGGAGGAACCGTTTCAACTCACCGCGCGGGCTCCGCCGTTGTCGAAATAGACACGGACGCGGGCCCGGTAGTCGGTGGTCTCGTCCCGGAGAGTGCGGATCCTGTCCTCGTCCTCAATTAGCAGCGAATCGGTGTACGCGCTGGTCCACTGTGCGCGTGCGCCGCGGCTGGCGAGGAGCCGGTGGCGAAGACGCCTCAGCTCCCAGGCTTTCTGGGCGGCCTTCCCGATGCTGCGGGCAGCGGTATCGGCAATGAGGGAGTAGTACTCGTGTTCGCGGATACGACCCAACGGTGCCATGACGTTCGCGCATCGACGGGCATAGACGTGCATTTGTTCCGGCCGGCCCCAGGACGCAATCACCAGGCCGCTGAGGAACCCGGTCTGATACTCCAGGCAGTCAAGGTCCAAAGGTGTCAGCTGCGGCATATGGTCACGCTCAATTGTCGGACCCGCGCCAGTGCGTCTTGCGTCCCTGACCGTCGGTCATCAGGTGTGCGCCACGGTTGTCGTGTCCGGCCGGCTTCTCGCAGGTCCACAGCGTCTTCCCTGCGAACTCGGTGTCTTTGAGCGGATCGCGGACCTTGTCGCATGTCGAAGCGGGGGTCTGTGCGATGGCTGTTGATCGTGTCATGCGGGACATGTGTACGGAGGGCGGGCCAGCCGTCCCCGCTCAGGCGGCGATGGCGTATTCGTGGTCTTCTGCCGTGTCGATCGTCCATCCGTTCGCGACAGCCCGGTTCCGGGCACGGGCGGCCTGGGACCTGTCCGGGCCGGTGGCCTCCGACGGCGTGGTCGTCCTCATCGTCTCGTACGCCCGGGCAACTCCGGCCCGGATTTCCTCGGTCGTCCCGTGACCGGCCAAAAGCCAGCTGATGTTGGTGGCGAGGGTGCCGGCCTGTTCGGCGATGGCCTTTCCGGTCCAGCCAAGGCTGTACAGCGACTGGATCTGGCGTCGGGGAACATCCCCGTCGACTTTCCTGCCGGGCCGCCTTTCGAGCCCGGCGATGTCGCGATAGGAGATCGCATTGAGGGCCTGCAAGGTGCTGGCCTTCACGGTTGCAGGTTTCCTGCCGTTGCGCCCAAGCCGGGCAAAGTCAATGACATTAGGGTGGACCCCGCACAGGTGCGCGATCTCCGCCGTCGTCATGCCGGCGTCACGGAGGGCGTCGATGCGGGTGCGGGCCAGGGCCGCGTCTGCCATTTCACGCTTGGGTTTCAGTGCCGATGATCTTCGGTTGTAGTCCCGGTTCGCGTCCGAGCAAGGGATACACCGGCATCGGTGATACCCGTACATGTCCCGGGTGCCGTGTTCATGGGATGCTAGGGGACATTCGCAAACAGGCAGCACCTTCACCTTGCGCGGCCGGGTCATGCCGTGTCCTCGGCGTCGTATTGGTCCCAGCCGTGGGTGGCAGCCCTGGCAAGGGCGTTGTCGTACCGGATCTGGTCGAGTTCGGTGACCCGTGGGGCGCACCGACCGCGGAGCCGGCCATAAAGAGCGTCGACTTTGAGCCGGAAAGCCTCGGTGGTCCGGTCCCCGTCGCGGAGCCCGCGCAACGCGCTCTTGGCCAGGCCGCTCTCCTGATGGAGGGCATCGATCGACCATCCGAGACAGTACAAGGACTGCAGCTGGGTGCGTGCGCCATCTCCTGCGACCTTGGACGCAGGAGGCAGCTCATGGGCGGCGATGTCTTTGGATTTGATGGCCAGCAGGGCGTTCAGGGTGCTGGCACGGACTTTGGTCATCGGCTTGCCCCGGCGTCCGTTGCGGAGAACATACAGCTGCGAATGGTGCACAGCGCACATCTCGGCAATGGATTCCATGGTCAATCCGGCACGGAGCAGCAGCTCGATCCGGTCGCGGGCCGGTGCGGCGTCGGCCCATTGGACGGAGTTGCGGTGCCGCGTTCTCTGTTCGGGCAAAATCAAGGAGGGCATGAAGTTCATGTGTGCGGAGGCTGCGGGAGCTCTCCACGCAGAAATCCCCGGTGCCGGATGAACCGGTGCGGGGATTTCTGTTGAGGATGGTCAGGCGGACCGTGGCCCGTCGAAATCGCGAACGATCCTAGTCAACGTTCTGATGTCCGTGATCCCGGTTCCCATGCAACGCTCCAGCTCCTGGGCCAGCCCGCAGGCGTCCATCACGATCTGGATGGCGTCCAGCAAGGCCAGGGAGACTGCGAGGTGGTGGCGGTGCCCGAGGGAGCCGGCGACCCGTGCTTCGCCGGCGCGGTAGGCTACGACAGCTTTGCGCAGCAGCTCCTGCAGAACCGCATCGGAGATGACATGAACCGCGACGGCCTGCGGCTTGGCCTGGCGGGGGAAATCGATGATGACGGTCACTGTCCGGCTCCTGACTGCGTAGTTGTCCTGTGACCGCTATGTGTGCGGCGCCGGGCAATCACGTCATCAGGTCCGGTGTGTTGGCTGGTCAGGCTTCGGGGCCGGCGACGAAAAGGTCAGCGACCTCGTAGTCCACTGATCTGCGGGAGGCGAGCTCGTCGATGGCACGCCGGTGGAAAGCTGCCAGGTTTCCGGCTTCGCGTTCGGCGAGGATGAGGACCGGGTCCGTGATGTCAGCTTCGAGCCCGCTCCCGGCAAGGTCCGTGACCCAAGTGCGTACCGCGGTCGACTCGAACCGTCCGCCGGCCGCGGTGGAGCGCAGGGTCACGATGTCCTGAGGGCCGTCTGCCTCGGGGGTCAGCCGGAAGTCTGTGGTGAGAACCGGGCGGGTTTCCATTGCATGATCCTCACACCGCGGCGTGGTTTCCGGCAAGGGATCAGGCTTCGTGCAGCTGCCAGGGTCCGGGGTGGAGCCGGTGGGTGAGGACCGCGTCCGGGTCAGAGTCCAGCGCTGTGGTGAGTGCTTGGAGGGCTGCCGGGAGGCTGTCATGGACGGTGACCGGTTTGTGGCTGTCCAGCCAGCCTTTCTCGTACAGGGACCCGATTCCGAACTGCTCCAGCGGTTTATAGAGCAGGATGATCGGCTCCTTGGCCCCGTCGAAGAGTTCCTTGTCGCTGGGATCGGCCCGCCATGATGAGGAATGCCAGGTCCGCACGCCGTAGATGATGGACAGGGTCCAGGCGGTGCGGAAGTACGGCTGCGTTTCGGAGCGGACCAACACGACCGAGTGTTTGGGAAGCGCGGCAAGTTCCTCGAGCGTCTCGATGGTCGTGCCGGGCAGCATTCCGGCTACGGAGGGCTCAGTGATTGATTCAGCCACGGTGTGTTTCCTGGTTTCCGATGAGGGCGGCGGTTTCGAAGACGTTCATGGTGTCCGGGACGCGGGTGACCGTGCCGGTGGAGACGCTGACGAGGTAGTTGTTGCGGACGAAGGTCCGGCGCTGATGGTCCAGGATGCCGTGGGTGACGCACCGCAGGTCCGGGTAGCCGTAGAGGGGAACGTCGCTGAAGAGCGGGGCCGAGCCGTCGGCGTTCGTGGCCGCCAGGCCAAGGTAGCGGCGGAGCGAATCTTTGACGCCGGCAACGTCGGTGAGCGCGGCGGAGGTGATGGCGCGGGCCAGTTCCCCGGCGTCGTCGTCCCGTCCGAGGAAGCCTTCGGTCAGTTTGAGGATGCGGTGGAGCCGGTCACCGAGTTGCTCAACGCCGGCGGCGAGGTCTTCAACAGGGAAATGGTCGGCAAGCACGAGGTCCTTGTTCATGGACATGAGGCGGTGCTCATCGACCGTGGCGCCCAGGTCGGTGGGGTCGATCCCGGCGGTGCCGAGGATCGTGTCGAGGGAAGTCATGCACACCATGTGTACGGACATCTTCTGGGATCTCCCCGCGGCCTTGGGGAGACGGGCTGTGTTGTTCGCGACGACGACAGGGTCAGCTCAGCGACATGCGGAGTCGCTCAACTCCGGGTGCTCCTTCAGGAACCAGTGCCATGTGCTCAGGATTGATGGCCAGGTGGCCCAGCATGTTGGCGAGGTGATCCCGCTCGGCCGGCTTGTAGGTGACCCCACGAAGATCGGTGGCGCCGACGACGGCGGCAAGCGTGAGGAAGTCGGTGATGTGCCGCTCCCGGCCCGGGTCATCCGTAATCGTCAGGGCGGAGGCCTTGCCGATCAAACAGCCGAGCAGCGACGGACGGTTGACGCTGCCCGATGCTGATCCTGCGACGACGTCGACGGTTTCAGCCCGGTCCAGAGCCTGCTGGCTGGCCGGGGCAGCGATTGTGGTTCCGCCGGTCACGCCTCGGCGGCTGTCCGCGCGTTCGCCAAGGTGCCGGGGTATTAGGACGTCCACCATTGCATCTCCGCGCAGCCATCGGTGCTGGTGTCCTTCAAGGGATTCGCCCGCGGACTCGAAGTTGAGCTTCACCAGGAGGGCAGTGAAGTCACGGAGCATCGTCGGGTAGGCGCGGATGTCCAGAGCCATATCGGCGTCTTTGGTTGGCCGGACGAAGGGAGCCCCGCGCTCGATCGCATGAAGGTAGACGGCCTGCCCACCGACTAGCACCCAGCCGTGCGGCATGGCGCGGTGGATTTCGAAGACCGCCTGCCAGGCCTCCTGCTGTTCGGCGAGCATGACCGGGAGATCAACTGGCATGGAGGTGGCTCCTCAGGATTTCGCGCGCTGCATCTTGTTCACGAACGCCGGGGCGCTCGGCCAGATCCGCAGCAATCAGCAGTGGAGGAAGCTCATCGGGAACATTGTCCGCGACGTGGAGGACAACATTCGGGCGTTGGCCTGCCCGGGCCGCCACAAGGAACCAATCCTTGATCAGCGCATCGAAGTCTTTGCGGTTCACGTAAGCCTCGAGTTCCGAGCTGGACAGCAGCCCGGACTCCGGGTGGGAAACACCTGAAGGCCGCACGCGTGGATCCTCCCGCAATTCCGGAAGATCGGCCGGGCTGGAGGAGAGCTCCACCTTTTCGGCACGGTTGGCCAGCAGGGATGAGGCAAGCCGTAGAGGGTCGGGTGCTTCCAAAAGCCGGTGCCACCGCTGGATCAGGCGATGTTTCTCGACTGGTGAAAGATCGACGGGGTCCATTCCGCTAATGGCCTGATTGGGCGCGTACAGGAGAAGTTGCCAGGCACTTCGCTCGGACAGTGGCCGTCCGGCTGGACCGCCAGGTCGGTATTGCGCAGCATCGAGTTCGTCTACGACCCACCGACCGCCGACCCGCTGGCCGCGAATGCGTCCGGACTGGACGAGAAGCCTCGCCCGGCTCTCGTTGATATTCAGGCGCTTCGCCAGTTCCGGAATACTCAAAGGCATATCTAAATCATATCGGAATCGCTACGAATCTGTAATAGGCTAGGCTTCGAGGTCCTCAAGCCAGGTGAAGGTCATGGCGTTCCTTTCGGGAGCCACAAGACGGAGTAGGTAGCGCTTTCGCGCAGAAGCCGTTCGGAGGATTCGGGCCAGTCGGCGTCCGTGGTGCAGAACCAACGGGCGAGCCGCATACCGCCGATGACCGCGGTCCGCTTCTGGTATGCATGCGGTTTGCCGTGCGGATCGTTGTCGATGATGATGGCCAGCACAGGCAGGGCATCGAGGGCTTCCGGCGTGGACATGATCCCGTCATCGACCAGTTCCGGGGCCCCGGCGATCGGATCCCAGACGGTCAGCACCGAGTCCGGGCGGAGGTATGGGTGGGAGCCGTTGATCAGGATGGCACCGTTCTTCAAGTGGTAGATAGTCTCCGCCTGATAGTTGTGCACGTGGCGGCCTTCGCGGGAGGTCTTGTTGCCGTCCCGGTAGGTCAGCGACCTGAAGTGCAGTCCGCGGTGCTCGGATCCGAGTTCACCGGCTCGGATGGTTCTGGGGATGCTAGGCATTCTCCGGCTCCCGCGTGTTCTGCCGTCCTTCGACGAAGGGCAGGGAATCGACGACGATGGCGCGGTGCCCATCGACCCAGGAAGTCCGGTTGTCATCGCGGTTCGGGTTGGCGTACCGTCGCCATGAACCGGAGCGGTTCAGCTGGTCCATGTTGCCCAGCTTCACTTTTACCTTGATGTCCACGACCTCGGCGGTCATGATCGCAGGGTAGCGTCCGCCGGTCACGTAAGTGACGATGTCGCCGACATGGATGGTGGCCCCTCGGGCATCAGTAGCAGTAATGGTCATGGGCGTTATGTGTGCGGAGGGCGCAGCCGTCCTCCCCATGTACCGCCGCTCATTTGACCCAGTCAGCAGCCATTTCGGCAAGCTCGGCTTCGGCAGACGCTTCCAGCTCAGCCAGGCGGGCCTGCCACCAAGCTTCGCGTCCGAGCACGAATTTCCTGCGCTTCCAGGATGACTGAGCTCTCAACAGGGCATTCCATTCCAGATCGACACGCAATTGGCAGACGCCGACGAGTGTCTTCGCGGTGGCTGCAAACTGCTTGGCCTCTTCGCGGATCTCAGGGTTCTCGTCGTCCCACAATCGAATCGCCTGCCAGCGGCAGAAAACACGGAGCTTGAACGGATCCTTCTCTTGCCTGACGAAAGCCAGATATTCGGCGGCTGTCATCTCTGCCCCTACTCGACCTGTTGTCATGAGGTCCTCCGCTCCTCGGTGAGCTCGGCGGCGCGGTAATAGCGGCGCAGCTTCCTCAGCTTGGCGACCTGCTGATCCGACCACCCGTGCCGTCCGGCAAGCTCTTTCATGGCAGGCCCGTCCCAACCTACGGCGATGCCGTAGATCCAGGCAGTGTCCCGTGACTGGGCCCAGTCCATTGAACTCAGGGTCATTGCATGGTGCAGGGAGCCCAGTGGGTCAGTTCCCGGGGTCTTCGTCATAGGGTTGCCTCCTGCACCCGGGCCGCTTCGGCTGCCTGCTTGTCTTCCAGGCAGATGATCCGTTTCAGCTCGTCGTGTACGGCCAGGGCGTCGGGGAATCCACCGACCATGCCGTTGGTCTTCCAGCGGTCGATGAGGTCGCCGATGGCGTCGTTTGTCATCTCCAGGAAGAACAGGACATAGGCCTCATGCAGCGGCACGCGTCGGGTCCAGTTCTCATCGCGGGCGTAGGCGTCGTGGAGCTCATTGGACGCCGCGAAGATCCGTTCCGAGTGCGGGACGTCAGGGCGGGGAGCATCAATATCAATCGGAAACACGGGGCACCTCCGTCACGGCTTCCCAGCCACCGAGGATGAGCCGGCGCTCAACGCTGTGGCCCTGCTTGAGGACGACACCGATCTGCGACTCGTCCAGGTCCATCCAGGTCGTGTCCCAACTCGGGTGGTTGCGGTACTGGTACTCGGGGGTCCCAGCGTCATCCACGGCCATCTGGATGTCGGTGAGGAGGCCGGTGAAGTCCTGGTTCCGGGACGCCCGGTGGCGGGCGAGAAGCTTGGTCAGGTCAGCGTGAAGGTTTGCCATGCCGATCATGTGTGCGGAGGCTCGGCGGCCGCTCCCCGGGCAGCAGAACGCCGCCCGCCCCGGATGTCGGGACGGACGGCGCGCAATGGCTAGTTGTCGAGTTCGTCGTGAATGCGCAGGGACTCGTCGGCAGGGCCGGTCTTGACGTCGACGATCTTCACGACGGGCGCCGTGTTTGTTCGGACGCCGGTGGGCAGTGGCCGGGCCCGGGTCAGGAACAGCTCGTCAGGTGTCCACGCCCACCGGTTGTGGCCAGGTTCCTGGGAGGCGAGGACGGATTCAATGACCCCCTCAGATGGTGCGTGGTAGATGTTGGATGACCAGGCGGCGTTGGCTTCGATGACCGAGAAGTCCCCGTCCGCGTCCGTGCCGACGTCAAGGGTGTAGCCCGGGGGCTGGTTGGCACCCATGGCATCAACGACGGTCTGGGCGAACGCTGCGGCCTTGGAAGCGTCCGGGGCGCGGCCTGCCTCGTAGGCATCCCAGGTGATGGTGACGATGCTGTCGCCGACACCTGGCAGCGTGGCCATGTAGAAGGAGGCAGCGGTCACCTTGCCGTGAGCGATGAAGCAGCGGTACTCGCGTACGTACTCCATCGGCTCCGAGCCGAGATAGTGAAGGCCCAAGACACCGTCGGTGTAGTCGAACGCTTCAAAGAGGGAACGCTGGAACTTCCCGCGACCGATGTGAAGACCCGCCGGGACCGCAGAATGCTTATGCTCGGCAAGTTTGTAGAACTTCGGCTTGAAGCCCTTGTATGGCATCTCTTCGATCGTTCCGGCCCATACATCGCGGCGCAGAAATTCAGCCGGCACGGTCGTCAGCCACTCCGGGCCAGTGGACAGGAAAGGGTGCCTGATGCCGGTCTTGAGAAGCCGGATTGCCCACGGACCGGAGCACCAGAGCGCGGTTGAACCGTCGAGCCTAGGTGCATCCAGGCCGAGGGAGTGTTCGACGTCGATGGTGCCGGCGGCGCGCAGGTCATCGGCAACCCAGCGGGCGCTGGTGACGACGGTGAGCTTCTCATAGCTCATGCGCGGTCCTCCTGTCGGACGGAGCGCTTGCCCGCGCGGCGGGCGCGGCGGCGAAGGGAGGGTTTCTGGTCGCCGGTGTTGCAGTACACACAGCCCCCGTTGGCGGACTCGGGGCAGCGTTTGTCCGAATGAGGGCGACCCCTCCGGTCCCGGTCGGTGCCGCTCATTTAGCGGGCCGGACCTTGTTCCATGCCTCCCAGTTACAGGAAATGCTGTCGTAGCCGTTGTCCCGTACACACACGAGCGGATCGCCTTGCACATTCGTCTGGTAGACCTCGAGCTGCTTGCTGGACGGCTGGCTTTTGTCCACGGATGCTCCCGGGTGGCTGCCGCAGGCGGTAAGTCCGGCAGCTGCGGAAAACACGATGGAAAGAATGGTGAAAGAGCGCTTCATCATTGGGTTTCTGCTTTCAGGGTCAGGAGTGGCCCGAGGCGGTAGATGACCCGCGGGCCGGGAGACGTGGAGTGGCCGCGTCATGGGTCACATGTGTGCGGAGATAGGAGTCCGGCTCACCGCCTGATGGAAGCAGGCGGTGAGCCGCCAACCGGGGCCCTGTACGTCGGATAGACAGAGCACCGGCATCGCCACGATTTTTGACGGACCTGTACCTACAATTAATTGTCGGCCTCCACGGAATCCACGACGCGGGGGCGTTCAATCAAGGAGGACCACAATGGGTTTGGGTGACAAGATCCACAACGCTGCCGAGAAGCTCCACGGCAAGGGCAAAGAAGCAGTCGGAGATGCCACCGACAACGACCGGCTGAAGGCCGAAGGCAAAGGGCATCAAGTCAAAGCGGACCTGAAACAGGCCGGCGAGAAGGTGAAGGACGCCTTCAAGAAGCACTGAGCCAGGCAGATTGAACGGAGAGGCGCGATCCGGTTGGGCCGCACCTCTCCTTTCTCTTGAGCGACGCCGCTCAATATCTAGCCTTTTACTAGACCTCTGTAGATCTCGGTACAGAAATGCCGTGGCCGCTACGAGCCGTGCGGGTCAATGAAATGCGATCCGTCGTGTGCGGGGCCGATGGCGCTTCAGGCGGACCACCGGCGGGCGATGACCTCGCGGATTCCGGCCCCATCGGCGACAGAGACCCACTGGCCGTTGCCGGTGCAGGTCATCAGTTCGAATTCGAGGCCGGGCTGGGCGGCCAGGACACGTTCTGCGTAGCGGAGCGCGCCATCTTCGGTGGACCAGACGGAGATGCCGCCGGTGTCTTCGGAATAGGAGGAGAGCATCGCGCCCCAAACCTGGGTGGTTGCAACGGTGAGGGGCAGTGCGGAGGGACGGGGACGGGTCAGTGTGGTTGTCATGGACACCATGTGTGCGGAGAATCCGTCCCCGCTCACCGTCTAGGCTGCGGTAGTGAGCTGCTGCTGGTGGATGCCGGGTTTACGGGTTGGGCGGGCCGGGACACGGACGGTCCGGGGGCGTGGAGGCGCGGCTACTTCAACGGCGTCTTCAAAGCCGGCGTTGAGGGTGTTCCGGATGGTCCGGTACAGGGCGGAGCCCAGCCAGATGAACATGGTGCTGGCGAACAGCCAGTAGCCGTAGACCTGAAGAAGATACGTGAGGAACATGGGCCTCATGTGTGCGGACAACCGGTAAATCCTCACCCTGAACGCAACAGCCCCGCCGGACAATGCCCGACGGGGCTGCTGCAGCGTGATGTGAGTGGGTCAGTGGCGGGCGGGGAGGATAGAGGTTCGGCCGGTCAGATAGTCCAGCTGGGCGAGCTTGTGTTCGAGGCGGGGGATCGTTTCGGCGGCTCCCCGGGCCTTGTTGATGAGATCCAGGGTTGCGGCGCGGTCCTGGGACCATTTGGCGACGATGAGGGCCTTCTGGGTCTCATCCAGGGCGGTTGCGGGGGCAGTGTCCAGATGGTCCGCGAGAACCGCCTGTCGCTGCCAGGCGTCTTCGAGCTGGTCCGGTGCGCCGACGGGCGCGATCAATGTTGCAGTCATGCCAGGTAAGTGTGCGGCTGCCGCGCCGGTACGGTGATGGGCCCATCTTTCAAGGGGAGGATGTCACCGGTCGCTGGTCTTCCAACTGCACTCCACGGCAGTTGTTCCGTTCGTCCCGGTGCTGACAGAGTCAGTGGCGCAGTTGAGCCCGAACGAAGTGCCGCCGAAATGAAGGTCGAGTCCCATTGTCTGATCAGCAGGCTTAGCGGGGCTGGTTGCCGGCACGGGACTAGCAGGGGTCGGAAGCGAGGTGACATCCAGGGTCCGATCAAGAACAGGAGTCCCTGCCTGGCATCCGGTCAGGAGGGCGGTGCCGCCGGCCAGAAGGAGGACGGCTGCGATTCGAGATGGGATGTTCTTCATCTCCGCAATGTGTGCGGGTGGGGGTGTTCAGCTCACCGGAGGCGTTTTCGCCCCAGCAGTAGCAGCGCAGCGGTGGCAGCTACGGTTGCCGCCACGATCAACGTCGTCCTGCCACCTGATGACGAGTCGCATTCCAAGTGAGATGGCACCAAGGCTTCCTTAGTCGGAATTGACTTTGGAGATGCAGCGCCCAAAATGGCCGGTACTAGAGAGGCGAGAAGCAACGCGATTATTACGCCGATCAGCACATTTTTCACGATGGCCAGGGACTCATCGCCGTGAGGCAAGTTCTCGGCCGAGTACCCCGGAAGGCCGGTGTTCCAAACATAGAGCAGCGCCATCAGTTCTCCCAGAACGGTCGCGCCGAGCATTCCGACACCGTACACAAGGAGGACCCACGTCTTGGCGTCGGTACGCTGCGAATACTGCCTGAACTCGAGAAGGTGAGCGAAAAAGAAGATCGGGATCACCAGGGCGACAACCACGAAGTATTGCTGGTAGTTCATGGGCCCTCCGCAGGTTGGAGCCGTTCGGTGTGCCCTGAAGCATACCCTCGACCGAACCGGTCGTTACCCCTCGAAGGATCTTTGTCGGACTGCCGCGCCTATAATCAAATATGTGTTCGATGGTCTATCGAGGCACTCGAACATAAGTTTCAATGGTGGGAGGCTCTGGCATGGGCGAAGTAGCGGAGATCGGCGCGCTCGAAGCCGATCTCACCGGTTTCACAGGTGTCGCGGTTGCCCCGGTGTCCGTTGCAGCCGGCTTCCCGTCGCCAGCCCAGGACTATTTCACCGGTCGCGTCGACCTCAACAAGCACCTGATCAAGGACATTACATGCACCTTCCTGGTCCGGGTTGCCGGGCATTCGATGGAAGGCGCCGGCATCTCGGATGGCGACGAGGTTCTCGTTGACCGTTCCCTCACGCCCGTGGACGGCGACATCGTTGTGGCCGTCATCGATGGTGACATGACTATCAAACGACTTCGACTCGATCACGGCAGGGTCCGGCTCGCTGCCGAAAATGCAGGATACCCCGACATCGTCATCTCGGAGCTGAGCGAACTCTCGGTCTGGGGTGTCGTTACGCTTTGCCTGCACCACGTTTACCGCCGGCAGTGACACCTCGAATGCAAGGGCATCCAGGAGGCAAAGTCGACCGGGTCGCCCTGGTGGACGTGAACAGTTTCTATGTCAGCTGTGAACGGGTTTTTGATCCCAGTCTGGAAGGCAAGCCGGTTGTCGTCCTATCAAACAACGACGGCTGCGTGGTCGCCCGCTCCAACGAGGCGAAAGCCCTCGGCATCGATAACGGCGACCCCTGGTTCAAGCTCGCAGCGGACGCCAAACGCACCGGCCTGATCCACCGAAGTTCAAACTATGAGCTCTACGGAGACCTGTCTTCCAGGGTCATGGAGCTGCTTGGCCGCTTCTCGTACCTCATCGAGGTTTACAGCATTGATGAAGCCTTCGTCTCGCTCCGCGGCACCCCGGAGGACCTGTTGAAGGTCGGGCGGGAGATCAAAGCAGCGGTGGCAAAGAACATCGGCTTGCCGGTCTGTGTGGGGATAGCGCCGACCAAGACCCTGGCCAAATTCGTGAACCGGGTGGCCAAACAGAACCCAGCCCTCGAAGGGGTCTGCAGCTGGGACACCCTCCCGCCGGACCATGCCGAGACCATTATGTCCCGTGTCCCGGTGACAGGGATCTGGGGAATCGCCGGGCGCCTGGGCAAGAAGCTGAACGCGATGGGCATCTTCACGATCGCTGACCTGAAAGCCGCCGATCCGGTGGCAATGCGGAAGAAATTCAGTGTCCTGATGCAGCGAACCATCATGGAGCTCAACGGCATCCCGTGCATCCCTTTGGAGACAGAGATCGCAACCAAGCAGCAGTTGATTTTCTCGAGGTCGTTCTCCACCCCGGTGACAACGGCATCCCGTATGCACGAAGTCATGGCCATCTACGCACAACAGGCCGCGATCCGGCTCGCCAAAGACCACCAACAAGCGAAGATCATGTCCTGCTTCGCCGGCACGTCCTACTTCAACGAGAAGTTCTCATCCTTCCCGTCCGCGACCGTGAACCTGGCAGCACCGACGGCGGACCCGGTTCTCCTGACGAAAGCCGCCGTGGGCGCTCTCGAGCACTCGATTGTTGACGGCATCCCCTATGCCAGGGCCGGGGTGATGCTGACCGATCTGTCGCCGGCCGGCGCCGCGCCCCAGCTGCCGGTTTTTGCTACAGCCCACGAAGAGAAACACATCGGGGCCCTGCTCGGCGACGTCATGGACCGCTTCGGGGTCTCATCCATCGGCCTCGGACGGGCCGGAATGGCCGAAGCCCCCGACTGGGGCATGAAGCGCAAAGCCATGTCGCCGCGGTACACCACCGAATGGGATGAACTGCCGTTGGTCAAAGCCTCCTGAGTTGACTCGCGGTCAGACCTCGGGCGGACCCGATTCCAGGGTCCATGAGGCCGCGGCTCCGGCGTCGGCAACATACCCACCGCTCGTGATCGGCTTCGATGGCGCTCGTCAACCCCTCAAGGTAGGTAGAGAATGATCCTCTTGGGCTCTGTTCGTCCAGGAAGTTGACTGCCTTCCCTTGCGGGTACATGGTGCAGTCGATGCGCTCATCGTCATTCAGGAACGGTTCCAGAGCTACGGCGAGCCGGGTGCAGATCGGGTGGCTCGGCTCCAGGGCAAGGAGATGATCCTCGAGCGCGTAGTACCAGTCCTCATCAGCAGGATGCTCCTCCGCTTCCAGGTTCAGATGATCGGAAAGGTAGTCGCGGGCCTCGGCCGGGTCAGTCGTGGTCGTCATGCCCTGATTCTAAGGTCACGTCCGGGCGGTCGTCTGGACGGCCTGCCGATACGCCGATGGGAGAAAAGTTCGGTACTACAAACCCAGGTCCTTCACTGCGGTGATCCAGTTGTGGGCGATTGCCTTCTGCGCAGCGACAAGAGTAACCTGATGCGAGCAGACCGCCTTGTGCAGCGTATTCTCCACGGCATCTTTGGGGTTCGTGGTGCCGGTAGCTCCAGCCTTGTTAGGCTCAGGCCACAGGTTCGACACCGAATTTGATCCGGCAAGTTCCAAGGAAATCAGGTGGTCATACTCGGTCGTTTTTGCCGGACTCAGCCCATACTCGCGCAGGCTCTCGGCTTTGACCTTGTCGGTGTCAGAGGCCGGCGGACGGACCGTGGCCGTATAGCCGGACTTGCAGATGGTCGAGTCGATGTTGTCCTCGGTAATAGCCGGATCGGTGCTGCCTGGAGTGCACGTCGGGTCCGGCAGGTACTCGCCGGTGGCAGCGTCAACGGTCTTCGCCGAGCACTGTCCGGCGGCGAGTTGCTCGTCGATCGCAACGAGTCCCGGGGAGTGAACGGACTTCACATCCGTTGCCGCTGCCGACGTGCCAGCGGGAGCGGCCGCCGGAACGGATGATGCCGCCTGGGAAGCAGCCGCTGGGGCAACCGGTGAGACAGCAGGTGAGACGGCCTTCGTTACCGCCTCGGCGGCGCTGTGGGTGCCTTGCTGGCAACCGGTCAGGGCCAAGGTCGCGAAGAGGAATGCGGCGGGCAGGGTGAGATGTTTGCGGAAGTTCATGGCTCTCATGTGTACGGCAGATCGGAAGGCAGTCACCGGGCGGATTTGCTCGTCAACTCTGCCAGCATCCTATGACGCAGAACCGGTCGGACACGCTGAGGATGAATTTCGCGACGTCCATGATCAGGCGGCGTCGAGAGTATCGAACAACTGGCTGCCTTCGCGGACATGGACGGCGGTTCTCCAAGGGCGGCCCAGGGGATCTGTGCCGGCTTGTACAGCGACACTGTCCAGGACGTGTTTTCCGTTCATGTAGCGGGTCAGCTTGATGCCGATACGCCCGTCGGGCAGGACCTTCGCGGATTGGAAGGTGCCGGACACGAGCCGGCCGTTATGGTCAACGGAGCCCGTCTGGATGTGCAGGCCGTCCAGCTGCTTGGAGAGGGCGATGACGTCGTCGTTGGGGATGCTGCGAATCTGAATATTCATGCGCCCCATGTGTGCGGACCCGGGTGCCGCAGTCACCAGTCAGGTGCCGCACCTCGTGATGAGCTTTTCGTAATCACCGGACCTTGACTACCGAAACGTAATCACCGGGTCAGCTTCCCGAGCCGTGCCCCGGGGACTCGGTGCCTGGCAGATCATCACGGATGCCGAGGAGGTAGTCGTTCCGGACCGCGTCACGCTCCAGCTTGGCGACCTTGTCCTTCTTCGCCTGCAGACTGGCCTCGAACGATGTCAGGTCCTGCCGCGCGTCGGCGAGGTCGATCAGAGTGCGGGAACGCTCGGCGGGAAGCATGTTCAGCAGGTAACGCTCCACATGCGGGGCGAAGGCAGTGTCCTGGCCCGTGCGCTGCAGGTGCTCAACACGCATCCGGTTGACTGCCTCAACCTCCGGGATGCGCTGCAGCGACGGCCCCTGGACGGGGGCCAGATCGGTGGTCCGGATGACCACGAAGCCCTTCACTATCTCGATGCCTGTGACTGCGTGGAAGCTCACCTCGTGAGGAGTGCCGACCCACATCGGGGTCTCCGGCCCGGCCGGGTGAAGGTCGACGAACCCGTTACGGCCGTGACTGCGCCACGTCGTGTTCGGCCCGGTCTCCTTCAGGAAGTCGATGAGTTCGGCGACCGTGAGGTCCAGGGCGCCGCGGGCGATTGTGGGGGTGATCGACAGCCCGTCCACGAACGGGCGGTGCCGGAACAAGACTCCCGGGGTGCTGGCAGACCCAAAACCGGACATCTTTACGACGGCGTCCTGGGGGACCGCGGCGAGGGCGTCCAGGAATCCCTGGAGCGTGAGTTGAGTGGTCATGGACCTGATGTGTGCGGAAGGGCCGCCCCGGCTCACCGGGACGGCCCTTCGATTGTCGGCTTGCGGGATTTGAACCCGGATCTTCCGCGACCGTTCGCGGTGCTCTGGAGCTAACATGTTGGCGGTGCCGTGAGTGTCTAGAATCCGGCCCTGGTCCCTGTTTCGCCCTCGCCTGGTTGAGCTATCGGCCGTGGTGCCGCCGGGGCGAGCCGGCGGCGGGTCTTACTGAGGTGCGAGAAGGTGCATTCCGGCCCGGTAGTAGCGCAGTTCGTTGACGCCGGCGCGGATGTCGGTCAGCGCGGTGTGGTCGCTGAGCTTGGGCGGCATGGCCCTCCAGTAGTCGTACGCCCAGCGGCGGAAGAGTTCGCCCAGGCCGGAGATGTCGATGACGCGGTAGTCCATGTTCTTGCGTGTCTGCGGGAAAAACTTCTCTGTCACATCGAAGTCGTACTTCACGGAGTTCCCGCCGATCACCATGCCCCGGTATGTGGTGCCGTCAGCGAGTTCTTCACCCTTGATGGGGAAGTATGGGGCTGCGAAGCCTGCCAGGGCGGCATCGAACTGGGCCCGTGTGGTTGTGGAGGCCCGGACCTTGTCCAGCAGCCCGGTCTCGGTGTGCATGTTGCGCACGTAGTCCCCCATGTAGGAGAGCTCGTCCTCGGTGGCGTGGACGGTGATGCCTTCGAGGACGGCGAGTTCGTTCAGCTGGCCGTCGGTGATGATGGCGGCGCCTTCCAGCGGAACAGTAAACGGATCGCTCATCAGGCCGGTGGCCTCGTAGTCGATCCACAGAATGTTGTCGGAGTTCGGAGTGATCGTCATGGGGTCCTCAGTCGTTGTAGGGGTTGGCGGTCAGGTCGGCTTGGCCGTCCCAGTCGCGCAGGGCTTCGGTGCCATCCCTCCAAGCGGTGGCAAGTTCAGGGTCATCGTAGGGGCAATCGGAGGCGTCCACATCGCCGAAAATGTCAGCGATCAGCTCGGCGCCGCGCACCCAGGCGGCCGAGAGTGCAGCCAGCTCAGGCACGGTATCCGCCGCGTTCAAGCGCTGTACTGATGTCGATAACAGGATGCAGCCCGCAGTGGTGTTCGTGGATGCAACCCTCGGGGGCGTTCCACGAGGAGGCGACGCAGTTGCATTCCTTGACGTCCACGTGCAGGATGCCGTCCCGGATCACCAGGTCGTTCTCGTCCGGCAGCTCCGGCGCGGGGTGCTTCACCAGCAGTGCCGCCAGCTGCGACTTGGTGACGGCGCCGGGTGCGTTGATCGCTGCCTGGAGGGCCTGGTGCAGGGTGGTGGAAGATGCCATGCCCACCATGTGTGCGGAGGTGGCGGCCCGGCTCACCGCCTAGCGGACTGCCGGCAGGGTGGCAAAGCGTTCGAGTACTGCGGCCTCGTCGACGATCCGGCCGTCGGCGTCGTTATGGATCCCGCCGCCGACCATCTGCGCGTGGCGGGCGTGCCAATACATTGCCGCGAGTTCGGCCTCCGTCAGGGTCCTCGGGACAGCATGGCCGACGACCAGGTGGCCCCAGTTGTCTCTCGGCTTCTCGGCCAGTGTGCCCGGCAGGAAGTAGAGGCCGGTGGACTCCTCCCGGTCATAGAGGACGGCGTCGAACGGCTTGAATGCGGGCTCGGCCTGGGCGGTCATTTCCATGGTTTCTCCTGGGCTAGTCTGTTGCAGTGGGGTGGCGGAGGTGGTTGGCAGCCTGGGTCCAGCCGAGGTTCGTCTCGTCACTCCAGCGGAGCCAGTTCATGGAGGTCCGGATGGCGGCTTCTTCCTCGAGCTTGTCGGCCAGGCGCAGCCGCTCGGCCTTGGCGACGCCGGCGGTTTCGGCGATACCGGACTGTTCCATCAGGTCGGCGACGTGATAGGCGTGCTCGGACCAGATCGCGTCGTCTCCGACCAGATTCGCGTGGCTGGACTGGAAGCCGCAACCCTCGCCCATGCAGTCGATGATGACCGGACGCCCATCAAGGACGGAGGGTTGTGCCCAGTGGTTGGTCAGGATCTTGGCGATGATGTCCTTGCCGGTGGTGCAGCCTGGACCAGAGGTCCCTGCCGGCGCCTTCCGGGGTTGCGCGCGGTCGTAGGGTCCGCCAGTCGTGTTGGTGTGCATCATGCCTCCAGTGAAGTGGTCATGTCGATGAACTTGTAGGCATCCGACGCCCGGCCGGCGTACTGGACCGCGGGGTCGACCGCGGTGGACGCGGTCTGGGCGCGGCGGCCGCCGGCGGTCTTCCAGGGGCCGGGGACTTCGTTGACCCAGCCGTCCCAGTCGCGGAGCCATTCGGTGCCTTCAGTGTCAAACGCGCGAAACGCCTGGAGGCTCGGAGGCTTCGGCCCGGTGTTGCCCCATCCTTCGGAGAACAGGTCGCGGACCTTTTTCTCTTCGACGATGGTGATGGGAAATCGGGTCACCGGTGTGACGGTGTGCAGGCAGCCGAGGTCACAAACCGCCTGGTACTTGTCACCTTTTTCGTCGATGGCCACGACAGCTCCCGCCTGCAGCATCATGCGCTCCTAGCGATGACGACGAGGTTTTCGAGGGCTGAGACCAGCTCGGCGTGCGAGGCGCCTTCGGTCCGGATGCCGAGACGTTCGGCGGCGGTGATGATCGCTTCTTCGAGTTGGGCCAGGCGGGCACCGGGGCCATCTGCCGGTGGAGCGGCATGGATACGGACCTGAACGGACGTGAGCACCGCTGTGCTCCCGGGGTTCCGTTTCTGGATGTCGCTGTTTCGGACGGACAAGTCAGTCAGGACCTCCCAGCTCCGGGTGTTGTGCCGCTGCGGGTTGACGCTGTCCGACCAGCCGCCAGCGCCGCGCATCATGAATCCGGTGGAGGACCCGCCCCCGGACGCGAAGCTGTAGTGGAAGGACGCGACGGTCCCGACCGGTGGTTCTTGCTCGGGAACGAAGTGGTCGAACATCGGCTTGGCGGTGGCTGTCTCGGTGGTCATAGCACTCATGTGTGCGGCGTCCGTCGGTGCTTTCACCGCTGTCTCTCACGTTGCGCCAGCCCGGACGGGGCATTAAGCTCAAACCAACCCGGCAGTTCTGAGAGCTGCGAGTAAAGCATTGGCGGTGGCTTCCTGTGAAAGCGGGGAGCCGCCGCCTTTGTCATTCCCGGGACAAACCGCCGGCGGTCAGCTCGTCTTGCCGAGTTCGAATGCCCGTTGCGGCAGGCCCAGTACCCAGCCAAGTTCACTCGGCAGGAAGTCGGCCTTTGCGGAGTTGCAGGGATCGCAGGCGCCAACCAGGTTAAGCGGGTGGCTTGTGCCGCCCCTGCTGATCGGACGGACATGATCGATGGTCGTCGAGGGTGCCTCCCGGCACCACAGGCAGAGAACGTCCTCGGCCAACACCGCGTCCCGAAGCTCCGGCGGAACGATGTGGATGAGCCTACCGTCGCCGGTGTAGGGCCAGCGTGCGAGGTCGAGGATCCTCGGTTCTCCCAACTCCGCTCCCGGTGGGAGAAACCGGGCGGCTGCCCGCTGCAGCGCGTTGTGCAACCCGCGGGCGTGGTTCCTTTTCACCTTGGCGTTGATCGCTTCCAGTCTTGCCCGGGCTGCGATGACGCGCTTCTCGTGCCTCAGCCGTGCCTCGTGCGAGGAGGTGGCGGGATCATCGCGGTTCATGTGGTGTTTGGCCACGGGGTCTCGTCTCTCCGACCTAGCGCGGCGTCACGGAGTTTCTCGCGTGCGGTCACTTGCTCTCTCCATCGCTGATGAGACGCATGATCTTGTCCAGCGGCAGGCTCATGGCCATGCCCTGGGGTGTGCCGCGGAACGACACCGGGACGGTGACGAGCAGCTCCCCGGTGGTGAGGTGGCGGCGCATGTTCGTGGAGTCGGCGTCGGCTGTCGCGGTCCAGTGCTTGCCGCCGCGGCCGTAGACGAATTTCTGGCCGGCCTTGATGTTCTGGGCAAGGACGTAGTGGCGCGGC
Source organism: Arthrobacter methylotrophus (assembly GCF_039539965.1). Lineage (NCBI taxonomy): Bacteria > Bacillati > Actinomycetota > Actinomycetes > Micrococcales > Micrococcaceae > Arthrobacter > Arthrobacter methylotrophus. Next base: position 1,652,775 of record NZ_BAABED010000001.1, read on the forward strand.
GCCAGCGGGTCACGCATGTCGAGCAACGTCCGGGAAACTGTCGTCATGATCTTCATGGCCTACAACTTCTGTCGAGCAGGCGCCGTGATCCACGGTCGTCCCACTCGCCAGGTACATCGAGACAGCGAGGACCATGTAGCCGATGGCAAAAAAAGCGATGAAGAACCCGCCCACGGAGAGTCGTACTGTTGTATCAGGCACTACTTGGTTGCTGACCGTGAAGATGACCGCAGCGAATCCGAACAAACCAAGCAACAGTGTGCTGGCGGCAATGAGCTGAACCAAGGGTGTTCGGTCACCAGCAGCCTGCTTCCTGCTAGCGAGGTACTTGGTGACCAGTGTCGTGACAAGGGCGGTGGCAATGACCAGAGTAATAGCTTCCATTTCCCCAATGTGTGCGGAGGAGGCTTGTGCCCTCACCGGCCGCTGTTCTCCCGGTCAGACCAAAGACCGGCCCGGAGAACGAGCCAGTCCTTCGTGACGATGGCTAGTCGAGGAAGTTCTCATCCTCGTCGGTTCCGTTCGACGCATCGATAAGCAGGTCGAGCAGGTCCTGGGCAAGCAGCTTGAATGTGGGCTCAGTGATCGGTTCGATCGAGGCAGTGCTCGTGATGCCGTCCAGGATGGCGTCGTACGCCTCGGAGTACGGCAGAGCGATGACCACGTCAGGGTGGCCGGTCACGTCCGGTACATCGCAGATGTAGCCGCCGGGGGTGATGATTCTCTCGGGCAAGGGTACCTCTTTCTGTTTGGACTCTGCTCGATCTACTTCGTAGTCGATACGGGCTGTCGAATGTTTAGCCAACGCTCGTGACCGGGGTCATAGCGTGCGTGCCGTCGGCGTCGTTGCGTTCGTGCCGGATGATCAGTTGGTTTATCGACATGTTCCGGACCACCTCGATCCGCTTGCCGTCAAGGTCGATCTGGACAGTGCCGTCGGCGAGGAGTGTCATCTGCAGGAGTCCGTGGACAGTGACCTGGGTGGAGCCGTCAACGGTTTCGACGGAGAGCGGCGTGTGCGCCATAGCGGTGCCTTTCGGGCGGGGTCTATTCGGAGGTTATGTGTGCGGAGGCCCCGGAACAGCTCCCCGGCCCGGTTAGAGGCCGACCTCCGCCCGGACGGCCTCTCGTGCTTCCGGGGCGACATAGGCGAGCCTCGGGTGATAGGGCGCGATGGTCATGCCGTTGACCGACTCGTCGCGCTCCGCGTAGACGCCGTCGTTGGCCAGCCGGATGGTGATCAGCCCGTCAACAATGCTCATCCAGAGGACGTCGTCGACCGTGATCTGGGTGGAGTCCCCGGACGTTTCGGTGGTGACCTTGTGCTGGGACACGGGGTGCCTTTCAGTTCGTGGCGGATTGTTCTGCTGACCCGGCGGCCGGGATGCCCCAGGACAGGCTCATCTCCCATTGCGCGGGGCTGAAGGTGAAGGTGTGCTTTCCGCCGCGGAACGAGGATTCCCAGAACATGAGGTGGAACATCGTTTCGCAGAGCGTGCCGACGACCGATTCGCAGCCGGACCATCCGGCGGTGATCAGGGTCAGTCGCTTCTCGGGCCGGCCGAAGTCGTTGGTGAAGTCCTCCAGGACGGAGAGCCCGTTGTACATGAGGGACCGCACGTAGGTGACGAACTCCTCCGTCGTGCCGGTGAAGGTGCGGAGGTGGTCGAGTGCTTCGTCAGTGGGGTAGCCGTCGTCGTCGATCACTTCGTCGGGCTCAGTCATCCTGGTCCTCCGGGTGGCCGGTATTGAGGGTTCCCCCGTTACGGACCGGTACCTTGGACCAGTCGGTGGAGCCGTCTTCGCGTTCGGCGTCCTTGGCGGCGTAGTAGTCAGTCAGGTATCCCATATTCAATGCTCCTTGGTCTGGTCGTGAAGGGGCTTAGGAGTGCTTGACGAGCCAGCGGTTGTTGATGGCTTTCATGCCGGTGCGTCCCTGGAGTTCGGGGATACGGGCGCCGGCGGTGTTGTGCCAGACGATGCCTTCGGCCATGACGGCCGGGTTCAACACCGACTTCATGCCTTCGACCTGGGCGAGGGCTTCCTCGACAGTGGCGGGCAGTTCAAGTTCCAGGATCGGGGTGCCGATCTCTTCGATCGCGGTTGGCCATTCGGAGCGGGGCACGAACACCCCGTCGCGGAGCACGTTGAAGGCGAGGAACTTCTTGCCCGGCTCCTTGAGTGTGTTTTTGGCCAGAACCCCGGCGCCGTACAACTCGCCCTGGACCGTGTAGCCCTGCGGCAGGCGCTTGAGGATGTCGTACTCGGCGGCGATCTTCCACGGGGTCGTGGCCTCAGCCGGGCTGGCCGGAGCAGCGTATTCCCAGCCGCGGCCGGCGACCCGCAAGGTGCCGTCGTGATTAATAAAAGTTGTGGATTCTCCGTCAATTTTTTCAGTGGCGATCCAGTCGTAGTCGGCACGGAGATCGGCGAAGACGTCGGTCAGGTTCTGGACACGCTCGGCACCGGTCTTGGGGGCGAAACGGGTCGGGAAAGCTCCTGTGGCCTTGCCAGCCATTTCGTCGGGGATCGGTTCCTCGTACTTGGTGACGCCCAAGACGGCGGCGAGTTCTTCGCCGTCGGCCAGGGTTTCCAGTTCCGGGAACAGGGTAGCCGGGATGGCCAGACCTTGCGAGTAGACGCCGCGCATCTTGGCGGACTTGAGGACATGGCCGTGGACACCGTTGAAGGTCTTGGCGCCGCGGGGTTCCAGGAACGCGAAGCGCGGGTCGGCCAGGGGCAAGTGGCTGTCGATTTCAAAGTAGACGACCTTGTCGCCGACCTCGACCTCGTCTTTCTTCACGACCAGGTTCCAGCCGCGGACCTTTGCAATGGCAATGAAGTCGGCGTTTTCAATGGAGGTGAGAGAGGTGACGGTTTCGACAGTGACGAGCGCGCGGACGGCTTCGAGTGTTTCCATGCCCCACATGTGTGCGGATGTGGGGAATTAGCTAACCGTCCACTCAAGGATCCGCTGCCGAGCGCCGTGTTAGCCGGGCTGAGCCAAGATATTGTTGTGCACGTCTAATCAGCCGTATCTTGGGGGAACCTCATGAAGAAGTTTGGTCTCGTCGTCTCATTGGCATGTGCAGTTGCATTGGCAGGCTGCGGGTCTCCGCAGCCTCAGTCTGCGACAACTCCAATATCGACGCCATCTTCGGCTTCGCCCACACCAACTCCCACTCCCACCCCTACGCCTACGGTGCTCACTGATCAGGCAGCGGGAAAATACTTCCTCGATACCATTTGCCCCGCGAACAAGCTTCTTATACCGCTCGAGGCGGCATTCGCAACAAAACCCATAGACTTCGACACGGCACACAGCGCGACAGCCGCGTATCGAGACGGCCTTGCCGCTGCTGCCAAGGCCCTCACTGCTCCTCCGCTTGCTTGGCCGCAGACGGTAAAACCTGACGTTGATTCGTTCGTGAACGCCCTGTACGCCGACGTGTCCGATAATGAGACCCTCGCGCAGCAGACCACCCTGGCCAATCTGATCGACGCATGGCACAAGCAGCCCAACGCCCAGGGAGGAGCACAAGCCGCGGCGATTCGAATCAAGCTGGGGCTGCCATCCGACGCGAAAGCTTCTTGTGGAATGTGATCAACTCACGGCGCAATCCTGATGGTCCTGCCGCCAGCCCTGTTATTGATGGCGTGACTGCAAAGTAGGGTCAAGCGAAGTGCAACTGCCACTCTTCCTTGGTCTCGTCTTCGGACTGGGGCCAGTTCTGGATCCAGGCGCTGGCTTCTGCACCGCAGCTGCATTTCCAGTGCCAGCCGGCGTAGTCGTCGTCCGGCAGCGACACGGTGGCGTAGCGCGGCCCGATCAGGACGTGGCCGATGGCATCTGCGCCGACGTGGTACTCGCGCACCTGGCTGATGTCGCTGATGTCCTGCACAACCGGTCTCCTCGGCTCCACTGGCCTCGCACTCCGGGCGAGTTGCTCGACTAATTGGCGGTGCTCGTCGGAGGTTCCAAAGACGTGGAACTCCTCTACCTCGCTCATGGCCGGACCTTCAGTGCCTCGTCGGTGTACTGGTTGATGAACCGGTTGGCGTAGGCGGTCCTGTCCGCGGGCGCATCATCGAGGGCCTTGAAGAAGGCTTTCATCTCGCCCAGGTCGATGACCGGATTGGGGTCCTCTTCAGTGGCTCGCTGCATTGCCAGCAGGCATGGCGCCTCGGCGTTGGCCCACTCGGTCAGGGTGATGCCGCTCAGGTGTGAATAGTGGCGGAAGACTGCTTCCAGTACCTCTGCCTGGACAGCGCTTACCGCGTCTGCGTTCCCGGCCGACCAGGACGTCTCCGTGTACCCGTCTGTCTGGTGCGGGAACATCGCCGAGATGAACGGGCCGGTCTTCCGGGTGCGGATCTCCTCCTCGAACAAGGGGCCGCCTGTCCAGGCCAAGTGCCAGCCCTGGGCGAAGTAGGCCATCCTGTGGAGCGAGGAGGTGCTCGCGTGACTGCCTTTCCTGGCCAGCAGGTAGGCAATGGCGTCGTGGACGCTGATGGTTGTCATGGGTTCCTAGAGTCCGAGTCCGATGCCGAGGTTTCCGGAGGGCGACATGGTCAGTCCGCCGCCCATGTCGATGCCGACACCGAGCTTCCCGTTCAGCCCGATCTTGGGGACGAGCTCGCCGGTGGTGTCATCACTGGATGAGGTGGACGACGATGGTGCCGGGGTGGGGGCAGTGGGGCGTTCTCCGCTGTGGCAGCCGGCCATGAGCAATGCGGTCAGGGCGACGGCTGCGAGTGAGAGAGCACGGATGGTCTTCATGTCCACTCATGTGTGCGGCGCAGCCGGCGCTCCTCACCGCGCCGGAGCGCTTAGGAGGCGAACTGGCGGGGGATTTCGAGTCCGGAGCGGCGGAGTTTGGCGACGAGGTTTTTCTGGGCGCGGTGGTCACCGGGGGTTCCGGAGTAGAAGACGGTCGGCTGGGCGGGGTACGGACTGCAGAACTTCACGTGTCCGCTGTTGGTGCGGCCGAACTCCCATCCCTGGGATTCGGCGAGCTTGACTAGGTTGCGGAGGTCTTTGGGAGCGTTTGTGTTTGCCATGCACCTCATGTGTACGGCGGTCCGGAGGGCTCTCACCGTTTCGGGCACGCCTGAAAACCCGTCGCCCATAGGAGGGCGGACGGGCTTCCGTGGACGCGCTAGGAGACGACCAGGACCTCGTTGCCGGCGTAGTCCTCGTCTTCGTCGATAACCGGACTGAAGGTGATGGCAACGTTGGTGAGTGTCTGCGGCTTGGTCATCGCCGTGATGGCCGGGATGCCCACGCCAAGGGACGGGGTGATCAGTTCGAAGTCGACCGAGGACTCCTGCTCCTCGCCGGCTGCCCCTTCGATGATCAGCGCGGCGTTCCAGGTGAATGTTCGAAACGGTGCGGAGACTTCGTGGACCCGTTCGGCCAGCAGGGGAGCGGCTTCCTCCATGGAGGTGAAAGCCTCCATTTCCTCTTCCGTGACGACGTCGAAGACGAGGGCTTCGAAGAGTTCGTCGCCGTCGTCCTCGTGAAGGTGCTGGAGCGCGGCGAGAACCAGCGCATAGGTGTCGCCGGTGGCCTTCAGGGTGATGCGCGGACGGGTGCCGTCCGGATTGGCGGGCACCTCAACACTGGTCGGGACGGGGACACTGAGGCTGATAGCAGCCTTTTCATCTCCTGCGGGGTTTGCGGCCAGGTATTTACGGTCAAGAGTTCTCATGCACCTCATGTGTGCGGAAACCGGGCCTGCTCTCACCACGTTCAGATGCTCATGTCGTCGTGCAGACCGACGGTGGCGAAGACGATCTTCCCGTCTGTACCGCGCCAGAAGTGCATGCGCCGGGCCGAGGCGGTCTTCACCTGCAGCGCCACCCGCCAGGCGGTGCCCAGTTCAGGGTCTTCAACGCAGGAGGATGTGCCCGGCAGGCCGCCGCGCAACCGGTGCATGTCCCGTCCGGGCAGCGAATCGGCCAGCCCGGTCAGTACCTCCATGGCGACCGCAACGATCTTGGACCGGTCAACACCCTGGATCTCCTCGGCGGCCGTCAGAAACCCATCGGCAAAGCCGTATTCAGCAAGTGGAGTCTCCGCTTTGGCTCCGGCCGGGATCCGGGTGGCCCATTCCAAGTAAACCTCGTGGCGGAACTGTTCGGCCGGGTCGTTGAACAAAGGGGCGGTGTCGGCGACGTCGTCGATGTCGCGGCTCATCTGGCGCGCACGGTCGGCGCGGGCGCGTTCCTTGCGGACGTCATCGCGGAGTCGTTCGATGGTGTGGGCCATGCGGGCGTTTTCAGCCGCCAGGTCGTCGGCGTCTGCCATCGCGCGGCGGTGGTCCTTCAGCATGTCGACCCGTTCCCGTGTCATCAGAGCCACCTGGGCGCGGAGGCGCCCTACTTCTGCACCGCCAAGGGCAGGGGAGGGGACCGGGATGGCTGCCTCCTCGTCGACGGACTCCACGAGCAGGTCTTCAAGGTCGCTGCTCAAGCGCTCGTTCTCAGCGGACAGGTGTTCGAGGCGTGCACGAACTGCGTCCAGAGCAGCGAAGGCATCCCCGCCCGTGAAGTCGGTGACAGGTGCTTCCTGATGGGTTGCCGCCGGGGCCGGTGCCACGTCATCGGGCTCTGCCGGTGCTTCGTTGACAGTGGGAGCGACTTCTACGGTGGAGGCATCGGTGTCCCAGCGGATCCAGGGCTCGCCGCCGGCCAGGAACGGCAGGGCGTCTGTGACCTCATCCGGATCCGTGACGGTGATCAGTTTCCAGGCCTTACCGTCCGCGCGGCCCGGGATCTCAACACGGACAGCGATAACCGTTCCTGGCTTCGCTTCGCTGGCATGGCGGACCGTCAGTCCGGGGAACAGGGCGATCGTTTTGGACGAGAGCACCAGAGCCGGCTGGATGGTGCCGCGGGCAGCATGGTCGGCGGCGTCGGCGGGCGTGTTCAGTCCTTCGGTGATAGTGAAGAGGCCGTCACGGACGGTGCCGGTAACTTTCTGGGACGGGCTGAAGAGCCGGTCGGGGCTGATCCCCGGCGCCAGCACCGAGGTGTCGATCCGGGCGATGCCGTCCTCGAGCTTGATGAGCACGCCGTCGGGTTCCAGGATGACAGAAACGATTCCGTCCACTGTTGCGGTGCTGGGCTGCTTCCGAGGGCTGGTGGATGTCACCTTGAGCGGTACGAGGGATTCCATGGCAGCGACGTCGTCGACGATCCTGACGATGGCTGCCTGGCCTTCTTCCTCGGTGTAGGCCAGGCGCAGCATCGACTTGAAAGGGTTCTTCACCCAGGCGGTGCCGGGCGGGTAGCAGCGCGCCGCGCCGCCGTAGACGGACGTCTCCAGGGGCATGGCATCGGAGAAGTCGTAGGCGAGGCTGGCGGAGTTGATCAGGTACACGTCGACGTCGTTGCCGAGACGGTCAGCCAGGGCCTTCGGGTTGATGACCGGACCGTTTTTGGTCGTCGACACCACCACGGCCGGACGCTCCCGTTCCGGGTGCAGCAACATGGCCGCGAGCTCGCGGGCGTCCCGCGGCGTGGTGATGGTGTTGTACGGGTTGAAGATGTCAGGCATGGCGGTTCGCATGGTTCCTCCGTCGGGTGATGGTGTGTGTTTCACCATGTGTGCGGACCTTCGAATCGCCCTGCCCGCGGGTGATTCGCGCCCGCCGCACCTACGAGTGATACCGCGCTCAGGACTCGGGCAGGTGCGCCGTCAAGGCCATGCCCAGACACGAGGAGCGGTCTGTCCTGTCCTGGCTCTACGGCTCTACGGTTCAGTCACCCGGAAGCTGCCAGCACACAGAACAGAAAGGGCGTCTCTCCGCTCGTTCGCCGACGCCGGGGATCAGTGTGCAATGCACAACCAACCTCAATCTGTGCTCGCCCCTCAGACGGCAAAGGAAGCCGCCCAGGGAGTAGTGGAGACGTGCTCTAAGAGGGATCACAGGGTGGCCTTTCTCAGGGTTTCCAGCGGAGCTGTTTGCAGGAAAGGTGTGGGAGTCATCGAGTTCTGCGGTCTGACTCGCCTTGCGTGGCGAAGGCGACGAGTTCCTCGTACTGCTCATTAGCCATATCCCGGATCCACTGGGGCAAGTCTTCGTTATAGCGGGGCTTGCCCTCCCAATCGACGCCTCCGCCCCAGTCCGCACTCATTCGCAGTCTTTGGTCCGGGTCGCCCGGGTAGGCGTTGATCCGGTGCCGGTCGTGGCTTGAGTCGACGGCGTTGCAGCTATGCCAGATACTCAATTCCGCCGGCACGAAAGGCTCGTTCGGGTAGCGGAGGGACCGGACCGGTGTCGCATGCTCCAGGGTCCACCTGCGATCGACACTGTAAGCCCAGGTGTCTTCGGTACCAGTATTGGGGCTGGTGGTGTTCTCGATCAGGTCGTCGTGGACGACGTCGGAGAGCTCCTGGATCCACGTCGGTAGGGGGCTGTGGTTGTAGCCATTGGTCCAGTGGGCCGAGACGCTGAGCTCACGCTCCGCGGGCCAGGCATAGATCGAGAGTGTGTGGTCTTCCACTGGTTGCCCGGCTGCCGTCTGCCACCAGATACGCAGATCGGCCGGGACGAAGGTCAGGTCACGGTGGAGGTACGAGTGGACCGGCTCGGCGTCGGTGAGCAGCCAGCGGCGCTGCAGCGAGCGGCTTGTGCTGATCTTTCTCAGAGTCGCTTTCATTCGGACTTGCCGAAGGTGTTGCCGTGGACAGCGGAGTCAGCGTAGATGGTCAAGGTGTGTCCTCTCAGGGAACGAGTTCGTTACCGACCATGTGTGCGGAACCCGAGGAGGGGCTCCCCGCCAGATGCAGGGGTCAGGGTGCTTTGCCCGAATCCTTGACCCGAACGATTGTGGGCAAGTGGAAGAACTGGTCCTTGGTGACCCGGAGCGTAACGTTGTGTCCGATCAGTCCGCGAAGCGTTGCGGTCAGCGTAGTGTCGTCCGGATCGTTGCGCGGCGGAGTGTAGGCGCTGCCGCGGCGGCCGGTTTTGCCGTTCCAGCCGGTGACGTAGTCGACGTGGTCGTTGTAGGCGTTGTCGAACCCGGCAGTGGACACTTCCTGGATGGTGACCTTGAGTCGCCTCGTGTCAGGCTTGTAGGCGGGCTCAACGGGTCCGGCCACCTCAGCGGCGCACTCCAGGACCATCACGGCTGCGGAAGCATGGCCCGGGGCTGTCGCCGGCCGGGTGTGGTATCAGGCGGCAGCGTCCTCGTCTTTGACCACGGCCAGGTGAGGTCGGGTTACAGTATTCGACGGCTCATCGTCGGTTTTGGTCGCCGGGCTGTCGGACTTGCGTGATCTAAACGCAGTCCATTTCGCCTTTATGGCCGGCAGTACCTTCTCGTCGAGGCCGCGCTTCATCTCCGGAGCCTTGACGGCAACAAAGGTCACCGCGGCGCCCACAGCGATGAGTATGGCATCGCGGATTGCCTTGTCGGAATCTGACTGGGACTCCGGATCCCTCACCTCGGCCGGACCCAAGTTATTACCGGATTCACGGTCAAACAGGAGCGCGCGTTCCGCGCCGGGAGTCTCATGGGACGACGCCAGATAGGACCCATCCGGCACACGAACGTCTTTGTTTACCCATTCATCGTTGCTCACTGGACTCCTCTGGTTGAACGCCTCAAGCAGGAGCCTACACAACCCGAGGGCCTGCAATGCGAGAAGCGCTCTACCAGTCCCGCTCCTCGGTCATAATGACGACGACACCCCCGTCGACCCGGACGCCCGAGACGTGCTGATGGCTGTTCTCGCCATACTCGGCCACCCAGACACCGGTGTTGTCGGTGACTGGGTAGTCGCCGCCCTTGTAGCCGGTGATGCCGTTCCTGCGGAAGCGGCGCAGGTCCTTGAGGAGGTCGGCGACCGTCCTGGGTTCGCGGCCGTTCGGTTCGATCCGCAGCTCGTCGTGGTAGCCGCGGTAGGAGCCCATGCTTCCAGGGCGTGACTTCCGGCCGAGGTATTCGACGACGACGGAGGCGTTCCGAGGCTGCTTGGCAAGGACGGCGATGATCGGGCCAAAGGTGGACGCTTCGACAGGCACGCCGTGGGCCGGCTGCTTCAGCTTGGCCGGCGAAACCAAGTACGTCAGCCGCTCCACCTCGGCGAGCAGCATCTCGTGGGATGACTCCACCGTCTGGCTGGTAGCGCGGCCGGTCTCGATCTGCCGGGCGACGTAGCGGTGGTGGTTGATGTCGAAGGCGGACAGTTCCTGGGTATCCATGAGTTTCATGTGTGCGGATCCAGTCGGCCGCCTCTCCGCCCTGTGCGGTGTCTGGACGATCCGATTCTTTAGTCGTCCCTGGCCATTGCCCGGGCGAAGTAGCTGTCTTCCCCGTATCCGGAATCATCGTCTAGACCCCGGGCGGAGTGGTCGTCGTCTAAGGAATCGTCGATGCCTGGGCGACTGCCCTTTCCGTCGCGGATCTGCGCGATTATCTCCGCCGATGAGTCCATAGCGTAGCCGGCTGCAGCGTGACGGATGCGGTTGATGCGCTCAGGCCGGAGGATGCGCTCCACCTGCTGCCAGAACTCGTCATCGTCGCACAGCTGCGCCGGTTCGTCCGGCATGACCCGCTCCTGCTCCAGTCCGTCAACGAAAGCGCTCTGCTCCTCTGTGGCCGGGACGAAATGGCGGGCTGTCTTGGCGTGGTGGCAGTCGGCGCACAGCAGCTGCAGATTGCCGGGGTCGCTTGAGTCGCCCTCAATGTGGTCAATCTCTTCGCCGGGTCCGCCGCACTGGACGCAGACCTTGTCGCGGCTGATAACCAGTGTCCGAACGTCAGCCGGGATTGTCCGGGCCACGGCGTTGTAGCCTCCGGCGAGGAGGTGAGCGATCCTAGTGTGCAGTGCCAGCCTGACATCCGGGTCGTTCTGCAGGCGCCCGTCCCGGAGGGCTTTGCGCCAATACCTGATGTCCTTGGCGACGCTGTTGCACAGCTCCGAGCAGAACAGGGCCGGTTTGTGCTTTTCATCGTTCGGGAGGGGCTCGAAGCAGTTCGCGCAACAGTCTGCCTCGAAGCGAAGTATCGGTGATTCTTTGGCTGCAGCGGGCGTCATGTCCTGATTGTGACAGAGGAGATGCCCGAAAGTGGCTACTCGCGGTGGTGAGACCGCAGATGGGAGAGACATCGGTCCCGAGGGCCCGGGTTCCAGTCCACCCGCGTCATGTCCGCTGTCTAATCAACTAGCCCGCTAGGCTGTGCACGTCACAACGCATCGTAGGGGGCGCATTGGAGTTCAGCAAGTCGGCTGGCGTATTTCTTTCCGGCATCATTTTTATCGTGGGAGGTGCAGTCCTGTCTGGGGTTTTCTCGTTCATGGCGGCACAGTTAGTCGCTCGCAACTCCGACCCCCAGCTATTTCTGATCCTGGTCTTCTGCGCAGGTGGACTAGTGCTCCTGGGTTTCATTCAGTTGCTTGTCGCTGTGTATCGTGCCCTCGTGAAGATTGACGCACTGCGTGTGCCGGCACCCCGGGCAGCTGAGTCTGAGTGGCGTAGGTAGCTGAAACCAAGGAAGCCCACAAACACTTCTTTGTGGGCTTCCTTGGTCTCTAGGCATTTTGAGAATTCGAGGACCTGGACAACTGGGACTAGCCTTCGCCGTCCTTCAGCATCCGGGCGAACTCCTCTGGGGTGACGATCTTGATGCCGAGTTCCTTGGCGCGGTTCCACTTCGCCGAGCCTTCCTCGCCGCAAACCAGCAGGTCCGTGGTCTTGGAGACCGAGCCGGATGCCTTGTGATTATGGCAGCTTGAATGGAGACCACTTCTGCAGTTTGAATCGAGCCCACTCGCGGCTCGCCGGTCGAGGAATCGCAGTTTGAACTGAGCCCACCCCACCGTTGATTTCATCAGGGTTGTTTTTCCGATGGTGGAAGGCAGTGATGGGGTTGAGGGTGGAGCTTTTTGCAAGGATCCGGCGGGACGCGCGCGTCAAGGGATTCTCGATCCGCGCGCTGGCCAGGGAGCATCATGTTTCCCGAAGGACTGTCCGGCAAGCCCTCGCAGCTGCTGAGCCGCCCACCCGCAGGATTCCTGCCCGCACGGCACCGAAACTGGATCGGATCAGGGCTGTGATCGATCAGATACTTACGGCTGATCTTGATGCTCCGAGGAAGCAGCGCCATACCGCACAAAGGATCTTTGACCGTTTGGTCGATGAGCATCAGGCGGTGATTTCGTATTCGACGGTGCGCCAGTATGTGAAGGCCCGCAGGGCCCAGATTGCCATCGAGGCCGGGCGGGCCCCCGTGGAAGTCTTTGTGCCTCAGGAACATGCCCCTGGCGCGGAGGCCGAGGTTGATTTCGGTGATGTGTATGTGGACCTCGCCGGCGTCCGCACCCGTTGTTACATGTTCGCTTACCGGCTCTCCCACTCGGGCAAGGCTGTCCACCGCGTGTACCCTACATGCGCGCAGGAGGCATTCCTGGAAGGCCATATCGAAGCCTTCAATGCTTTGGGCGGGGTCCCCACGAAGCACATCCGGTACGACAACCTCACGTCCGCGGTCACGAAGGTCATCTACGGTGGCGGCCGGCAACGCGTGGAGAACGAACGATGGGTGTTGTTCAAATCCCACTATGGCTTCGACTCATTCTTTTGCATCCCGGGCATCGAAGGGGCCCATGAGAAGGGCGGGGTCGAAGGAGAAGTGGGACGGTTTCGCCGGAACTTCCTGACCCCTGTCCCGGCCGTGGATAGCTTGGTAGAGCTCAATGACCAGATCCGGGTCTGGGACGAGGCTGAGGACCGCCGCCGGATTTCCCAGCGGCTCCGCACGGTCGGGCAGGACTTCGCCGTTGAGCAGCCCCTGCTGGCACCGTTGCCCCTCGAGGACTTCGACCCTGGGCTGATCCTGACACCAAGGGTGGACCGTTCATCCCTGGTGACGGTCCGCTCGGCGAAGTATTCCGTTCCGGTGCGGTTCATCAACCGAAAGGTCAGAGTGTCCCTGCGCGCTACCGAGGTGAGGATCTTCGATGGCAGAACCCTGATCGCCAAACATCCAAGGACCGTGGCCCGCGGCGGGCAATGCGTGCAGCTGGACCACTATCTTGAAGTACTCAGGATTAAGCCCGGCGCTTTGCCCGGGTCCACAGCCCTGGCGCAGGCCCGCGAATCGGGGGCATTCACCCCCGCCCACGACGCTTTCTGGGCTGCGGCCAGGAAGACCGATGGTGATGCTGAGGCCACCCGGGAACTTATCGATGTTCTCCTGCTCCACCGGAGCATGGACGCGCGTGACGTCATCGACGGGATCACCGCGGCGCTTCGTGTCGGTGCGGTCAGCGCAGACGTCGTCGCGGTCGAAGCCAGGCGTGTGGCCTCCGAAAGCAACACAGGGTGGGTCCGGCCCGATTGCCATCCCGGCGCAAATGCCGATGTTCTCGAGCACCGTGTTGTCAGTCTCACCCAGCGCCGGCTGGCGGATCCTGCAGCGGTCATCGCAGGTCTCCCACCGGACAAACGCCCGCTGCCCTCAGTGGCCGGCTATGACGACTTACTCAAATTCCGCGCCCAGCCCTCATCCATCCCGCCGTCCAAGGAGCAGATTTCATGAGTCCCACCGCACCCGTTGTTGTTTCCCAGACCCTCCGGCGCCGTCGGGGCCTGACTGAACAAGCCGCGGTCGCGGCCGTTGACCAGGCCTGCCGCCGGCTGCGCCTGCCCACGATCCGCGCAGTCCTGGATGAGGCCCTGGCAGTGGCAGGAAAGGAACAGCTCTCCTACCAGGGATTCCTCGCCGAGATTCTGCTGGCAGAGTGTGATGACCGGGACCGGCGTTCCTCCCTCCGGAGGGTGAAATCAGCGAACTTCCCACGGGACAAATGGCTCGGGGACTTCGACTACGAAGCGAACCCGAACATCAACCAGGCAACGATCAATACCCTGGCCACCGGGGACTGGATCCGCAAAGGCCAGCCCCTGTGTCTGATCGGGGATTCCGGGACCGGGAAATCACATCTGCTCATCGGACTCGGCACGGCGGCCGCAGAGAAAGGCTTCCGGGTCAGATACATCCTCGCCACCCGGCTCGTGAACGAACTCGTCGAAGCAGAAGACGAGAAAATGCTCGCCAAAACCATCGCCCGCTACGGGCGCGTGGACTTACTTTGCATCGACGAGCTCGGCTACATGGAACTGGACAAACGAGGCGCCGAACTCCTCTTCCAAGTCCTCACCGAAAGGGAAGAAAAAGCATCCGTGGCCATCGCAACCAACGAATCCTTCTCCGGGTGGACCAAGACCTTCACTGATCCACGCCTCTGCGCAGCGATCGTGGACCGGCTCACCTTCAAAGGCACCATCATCGAAACCGGCACCGACTCCTACCGCCTCGCCCACACAAGAAACCACCAACCCAGCAGCGCCGCCTGACCACACTCAAACCAGGCTGCCATCGCCTCCGCACCAGGACCAAGGCGGGCCCCAATCAAACTGCGATTCCCGACCAAAGTGGGCTCAAGTCAGATTGACAAAATCAGCCTTGCCGCCGTTGGCCTCGATGAGCTCCTGGACACCGCTCCGGGACAGCGACGCGAGGGTCGGTTCGCCCTTGACGCTACCGGTGATGACCACCGAAAGCGGCTTTCCGTCCGGCCTGGCCAACTTCGGGGCCTTGGCGCCCGCGGCCGGCGTCGGCTTCGGGGTGCCCATGTTCACGCCGGAGGCCCGCAACTTGGCGATGACCGGCTCGTTCTTCTTCAGCTGCTCGTGGATGACGAAGGCCTTCTTCTCACCGATCCCTTCGACGTTGGCGAGCTGGGACACCGTGGCAGCCTGGAGGGCTTCCATCGTCTCGAACTGGGCGGCCAGGCGGCGGCCGAAGGTGCGGCCGGTGAACCGCATGGACAGGGATGTGATGACCCGGTTCAGCGGCTGGGCCTTGGCCTTCTCGATCTCGGCCATGATCTTGGCAGCGTTCTTCTGGCCCAGGGTGCGGGTGCCGCCGGTGGAGGTCTCGCCCAGGTCCAGGTCCGCGAGCTGGTCCTCGGTCAGGGAGAACAGGTCGCCGACGTCCTTGACCAGGTCAGCCTCGATGAGCGCATCGCCGATAGAACCGCCGAGGCCCTCGATGTCGAAGCCGGCGTCACGGGACGCGGCGTACGCGATGCGACCGCTCACGCTGCACTCTGGCGTGTGGCAGCGCCACAGCTCCGTGGACTTGTCGAACGGCTCCGAGCACTGCGGGCAGACCGACGGTGGCTGCCACGGCTGAGAGCTCTCATCGCGGAGATCGGCACGGGGCAGGTGAACTTGGGGAATGATGTCGTTCGCCTTAAAAGTTTGGACTGTGTCCCCGAGTCGGATGTCTTTCCGCAGCAGATCGCCGACATTGTGAAGCGAGGCGTATTCGACGACGGAGCCGTCCACCTCGACCGGGGTCAGCCGGGCACGGATGGACAGGCGGCCCGTCTTGCCGATGTTGTACTCGATGTCTTCGATCACGGTCGGTTCTTCCACCGCTGGGTACTTGTACGCCACGGCCCACTTCGGGGCACGGGAACCCTCACCCAGCTCGTCACGTTCCGCGGCGGTGTTGACCTTCAGAACGGCACCGTCCATCAGGAAACCGAGGCCCTTGCGCTCTGCGCCCAGGGCGGCGATGGCGGCCATCGGGTCTTCGGCGTCCAGAACGGACTGGGGGAGCAGGGACCGGGCCGTCGTAAAGCCCATACCCTGGAGGCGCTCCATGTTGTCCAGATGATCTGCCTTCTCGTCGATCGTCGTGGAGTACGCAGCGAAGGAAAACAGACCGGCGTAGGAGCCGTCCTGCTTGTTCAGCATCCCGGCGACACCGTTGCGGGCGTTCGCGAACGGTGCCTTGCCGGCCGCGGTGCGGACCGCGTTGGCCTTCTCCTTGTTTTCGTCGTTCAGGTACAGCTCGCCACGGACTTCGTAGTCACCGTCGCCTGCCATTTCGGGCAGGCCGTCGACGCCGCGGACGCGGTCGGTCACATCCTCGCCGGTGTAGCCGTCGCCTCGCCTGGCGGCGCGGACCATCTTGCCGTCCTCGTAGCGGACGCTGATCGCCAGGCCGTCGATCTTGGGCTCGATGACGGCCTGCGGGTGCTTGGCCGCGAACTCGATGACGGCGTCTTCGCCTGGCTTGTCCAGGGACTTCATCATGGTGGCGTGCTCGACGTCTCCGCCGGCGGCACCGCCGTGGCCGACCGAGTCGTGCAGGTCGTGGGCGGGTTCGATCCCATTGGCTTCCTCATGGGAAGCGATCTTGGCCAGCAGCCGGTCGAAGTCGGCGTCCGTCATTTCTTCGATGTCGGTCGTCTCGTAGGCGCGGGCTGCGGACAGTGCGCTGGCGACCGCCGCCTCATACTCCTCGGCGCTGGCGAAGGTGCCGAGACCGATGCCCGGCTCGGCGTGGTTGGTGGCTGCGAACTGGCCGCCGACGGGGATTCCGACCGGCTGGCGGTTCTGGGGTGAAAGACTCATGTTCTTCCTCTGGTTGTCGTGAACTTCCTACACCTTTATGTGTGCGGCGAGCCACGCGAAAGTGCCCGATCCGCGCAGGCAGATCGGGCACTAGAAGGGTATCGCTACTCGGCGTCGAACTCTTCGAGGTCGTGCTGCCAGAAGACGCTGGCGGCCTTCTCGGCCAGGTCTCTGGCTTCGGTCAGGCTGGCCCGGGTCAAGGTGCCGTAGAGGATGTCCCGTGCCTGGGCCGCCAAGGTCCTGATTTCCGCGCGTGCCGCGGCGAGGGCATCCGTCTCCGAAGGAATCTTGAACACCGACGGGTCCAGGATGGTCGCCTTCGGAGTCTTCCGGATGACCCCGATCGTATTGGTGTCCCCGCGCTTGATGGCGAACGAGACGGCAGCTTCGACAGCGGCGTCGTAATCGGTGAGCGTGTACCGCCTGGAATAGCGTCCGGCGTAGTCGATTTCCAGGTAGGTACCACCGTGATTTCCGCCCAGACCCATCGTGACGATCGCGTAGGCGGGCTCCGGTGTCGCCTTCCAAACTTCGCCGTCAACGATCAAGATGTCTTTGAACCGCTTGCCTGCCTCCTCGATCGCCTCATACTCCCAGGCGCTCCAGGACTCATGGCTGTCTGTTGACGGGAATGCGCCGGAACCGGCCATGACCGGCAGCCGGCCACGCATCTCAGCGACGTAAAGCTTTCCGGCATGAGCACGCAGCGGGGCCTCATCGCGGGTCATCGTGCCGTAGTAGCCGCGGTCATCCGGCACCAGCGCAACCATAGGGGCATCAGCAGAGCTGACGCACGGGACGGGGAACTCGTGCGTGAACGTCTCCTGCACCGGACGGGGCTTCCGGCAGCGCGGCGGAATCCGGTGCGGACGGAACGTAATGGTGCTCGTGACGGTGAAATCGCTCATGGTTTCCATGCCCACAATGTGTGCGGACCCACCGACAGTCCTTCCCGCCGATCAGAGGATTCTTCGGGTGAAATGGTCGCCATCCCACTCGATCACCGCAACGCCGTCTCCTGCTGGGTCAGTGAGTCGGAGCAACTCATTGATTGCCCGTGATGCAGTTGCCTCGTCAACATTGTCGACGAGTTGACCGCCTATTGACATTTTGCCGATCGGGGTGAGGGACACCCATGAATTGTTGCCACTGAGGATATGTGAGAACCCCTCGATGTTGTCGAGAAGGTAGTGGGAATGATGGTGCTTGATGTAGATGCGCATGCGTGGAAGGTACCAGCCGGTGAGCCGTTCCCGGTGGTGAGCGGGGGCGCCTCGCCCGGACACATGACTAGGGAAAGCCATCAATCCAAGGAGTTCTACCATGTCAGCCCATGCCGGAAGCAAAGCGATCGTCGCTGCGCTCGGCGCCAACTTGTCCATCGCAGCCATGAAGGTTGTCGCGTTCGCCCTGACCGGGTCCGCGTCCATGCTTGCCGAAGCGATCCACTCGGCCGCCGACTCGGTGAACCAGATGCTGCTCATGTTCGGTGGCCACAAGGCCCGGCGGAAGGCCACGACCGAGCATCCGTTCGGTTACGGTCGCGAACGCTACATTTACGCCTTCGTCGTCGCTATCATCGTTTTCACTCTCGGCGGTCTGTTCGCCCTCAACGAGGCGATCGAGAAGTTCCAGCACCCGCACGCCCTCGACATGGCCTGGGCCTGGGTCCCGATCGCCGTCCTGGTCGGATCCATCGGCTTGGAAGGCTATTCGTTCTCCACTGCGATCCGCGAATCGAACACCACTCGTGGCAAGAACACCTGGGCGCAGTTCATCCGCACCGGCCAAGGCACCGGAACTGCCCGTGGTCCTGCTGGAAGACTCCGCGGCCCTGACCGGCCTGGTCTTCGCACTGTTCGGCGTCGGTATGACCGTCCTCACCGGCAACGGGATGTGGGATGCCGCCGGCACCGCCCTGATCGGCCTGTTGCTGGTCGCCGTCTCCGTTGTCCTGGTCGTGGAAACAAAGTCCATGCTGATCGGCGAGGCAGCCGACCCGACCGACGTCGACGCGATTGCCGCCGCCCTGGTCGGCCCCGGCGTGGAGAAAGTCATCCACCTCAAAACCATGCACCTGGCGCCCGAAGAGCTGCTCGTCGCCGCCAAGATCGCCGTCTCGAAGACTGCCAGCTGTGAAGAGATCACTGAGGCCATCGACGCTGCCGAGAAGCGCGTACGCGCCATCGTGCCCATCGCCCGCTACATCTATCTGGAGCCGGACGTCTACTCGACGCTGAAGTTTGGTGGTGTTAGTTCCTATGACAACTGACACCGCCATCGCCGTGGCTCGTACAGCACCACTTGGGTCCGGGGTTTCTCTTCAGGTTTTCCAAGCCGGAGCCTTCGCCTTGCTTGCCGGGGCTGAAAGTCACATGGACCGGGTTGGGCCCTTCAGGTGCAATCCCGAGAAGACTTAAAAAACTAGCGGGGTCGAGTATGAAATCGCTTATATTTTCATGCATTACGTCGAAATGGTAGATGACGGGATCATCCTCCATTCCCTCAACACCCGGTCCAGAAATCCTGCGGACTTTGGCTGCATTCCTTAGCTCTTTCTCGTCCATTTCCCCTCCTTGATGAGGACTAGATAGTACGGCTGGGTGTTGCGAATGTGAAGACACTGCGTCTCAAAGATGCCCGCGTATCCGTATTCCAAGAATCATCTGAGAATCGCGTAGCGGTGTGTCCGCCGGGCCGGTGCCTGCCGGTTCGGCATTGTGAGCCATGGAGCTTTCGATGGGCGAACGCAAGGCTGTCACGAAGGCGATCGCCACCCGGTACGCCCGGTCGGGCCGGGCGGCGAAGAAGACGATTCTGGACGAGCTGTGCGCGACGACGGACTGGCACCGCGATCATGCGCGCAAGGTCCTGCGGCTCGCGTCTGCTTGCTGCGGCACTGCCGGATTTGGTGCCGCGCCTGCGCCGGTTCAAGGAACTCCAGATCGATGACGGCCCCGCGGCGCTACTGCTGAAGATAGCCCTTGCCACGATTGACCTCCGGCTCAACGCAGACCGGGCAAAACTGGATCCACGGGGCCGGTCCCATACCAAGCCCGGTACACTTGACGGCGCACATGGTCTCTCATGGAGCGCTCATGACTTCATGTGTGCGGTCGCTCCTGCCTCCCTCACGACATCTATGACCAGTAGGTGTAGTGCACCGGTACGGGGGTCTTCCAGGTTCCCGGGTCGGTGAACAGATTGCCGAAGGACGCCAGTTCACGGATCTCGGCAGGGACCAGGCGGACCAACCGGTCGGCGGCCGCACCGGCGTCACGGAACAGTGGCTCGGATTCGACTGCCGGCTTCTCCATGGGGTTGCCGAGGACCAGCGAGGTCAGGATCTCGTATTCGTCGAAGTCGGGCACGGGGGAAATCTTGCGGGCCGCGGCCAGGAGCTGCTCGGGTGTGGCACCGTCCTGCAGCAGGCGCCGGAACCGCATCGGGAGGCCGTCGAACGGGTCAATGCCCATGCAGAGCTCCCGGACCATCGGGGCGAGATCCGGTTCGTCGCCGAAGTGGGCCCCGATGTAGTCGAAGGTGTCGTCGGAGCGCAGCCAGTCATTCGCCTGGGACGCGAGATGAGGACCAGCACCTCTTCCGAACCGGTCTCGGCGTTGTAGACAACGCAGTCGTCAAGGCCCCGGCTCGGGTGCGCCTGCCCGATCCGGCGGACAGTGTCGGCGGGATCGAGCCAGCTGAACTCCCGGCCCTTGACGGCATCGAGATGGTTGGCGAAGTCCGTGAACGCGGGCGCCGCGGTGAAGTCGAGCAGCGGTGATTCCCAGTTGATGCGCGGGTCGTGTGGCTGGACGTCGGTGAGGCCGTAGCCGAGGACCTTTTTGATGACTGATGACATGGACCTCATGTGTGCGGAAGCGGTTCTAGGTCTTCCCGCTGGCTTGCCCGCGCTTGACGGCTTCGTCAGCGGCGCGTGCGGCTTCAAGAATGCGCTTGGCGCCGGGGGCGTCCTCACCGAGGTACTCAGCCGTGATCCTCTCCACCTGTTCCGCCAGGACGCGCAGTATGTTGGCGGCAGCCTCAGCGTGCGTGGCGGGGTTGGCCGGCCGCCAGATCTCGGCAAGCTCCGAATACAGGTCCTGGTGGAGGCTGAAAGCCATCTCTTCCGGGGTGCGAGCCCTGACGACGAAGCTCTCCCGGCACTCTTCAGCGGTGTACGGGTAGGGCGGGTACTCGGCGTCGTCGAGAGCGGAGTTGTCAGCCATGGCTTGAGCCTAACCTTCCGTCGCTACGGCGGCGGTCTTCTTGTCGGCCGCGATGCGCTTCGCGATGCGCTTGGCGACCCGAATGCATCCCGGGCAGGTGATGCCGATCAGGGTGCGGATCGGCTGACTACTCGTTCGGGAGACGCTTCGCCCGCAGAATCCGATCGAATCGAATAGGCCGGGTGTCAGGTGTTGGACGAACCGGCCCTCACCGAACCATGGCTCACCGCCTGGCTCATTCGGCTTGCCGTAATCCCCAACCAGCAGGCCACGGAATTCACGGCGGGGAATGTTCAACCCTTTTACTTTGGCCATGGATTCAGGCCTCCACGTCGAGGAGTTCGCGGATGTCGTAGTCGAGCTCGGCGCCCCAGATTTTCGGGATGAACCGTCGGATGTCGGCGGCCTCGGGTCCGTCGTCCATGCACTCCCCTTTGTTGCGGCGCCGCAGGTAGTCGGCAATGAGCGCACGGTCTGCGTCCTCCCCGTCAACCTCCGGGTCATAGCGGAATTCGGTCAGGGCGCGGGAAACCAGGTACTCAAAGGCGCGGCTCACCTGCTCGTCAGTATCGAAGGGCAGTGCGACTTCGACCTGACCGACCGAGCGGCGGTTGATGTTGAGGATCTTCATGCACCCAATGTGTACGGCGGCCGCCGGCCGGCTCCCCGCGGGTCAGCGGAGGCGGCGAGCTCCGCGATCTCGTGCTTGAGCGCCTTGCGGGTCACGTCCATCTCGGTCGCGTCGAACAGGCCGCCTCGGCCCACCGTACCCAATGCCTTCAGGTATTCAGTTTCCACCATCTCCAGAGCCTCCGGGAGGTGCTTCTCGTATCGCTCCATGGTCCTGTCGCGGAACTCGTACAGCTCCGGGAGCAGCCTGGCGTTCTCGATCTCTCGCAGGCCAGCACGGTCGACGGCGCGCCAGGCAGTGATGCATAGCTGGCTGTGGTCGAAGCTGCCGCGGCCCATCAGGCCGTCAGCGGCCTCCTCTTTCCACCGTTTCGAAGCCATGGAGTGGAAAGCGATCTGCCTGACCGCGTGCTCGAAGTCGTCGTCGGGGACACCCATCAGGTGGATGTGGTCTGGCTCGGCGTGGGCGGTGGCAGTGAATTGGCCGCCGGCAGGTGTGCCCGCGGGCTTGTGTGCTGGTTTGAACGTCATACTCGTCTGTGTGCGGCTCAAGTCAGGAGTTGAAGGGTTTGGTAGCGCAGCGCCGCGGCGCGTGCGGTGGGGCGGAAGTGTTCGCCGCGGCCGAACCGGCCACGCACATGGCGCAGGCACAGTTCGAAGCACACGTACTTCATACGTTCGCGATTGCGGCGCCGCAACGCCTTCTTGCGTGCACCGACAGTCGCAGAGAGGAGGTTGCGTTTCACCGGGTCGCCTTCGTGAAGCTGAACAGGTCGAGGCCCGGCAGTGGCGCCCGGTCCGGCATCGGGTGCTCGTGCAGCGTCGTCGTCTCGGCCAGTTCTGCCTCGCCCCAGGTGCCGACCTGGAAGCCGCCGGACTCTTCAAGCGTCTCTCGCATGCGCTCGTGGAAGGCCATCGGGATGTCGTGGGAAACCATCTCGGCCGGGTCAGCTTCGAGGTAGGTGTAGACCTGCGGAATTTCCCAGGACTCCTGATCCTCTATGAGGCGGATCGGAATGCGTACCGTCAGGTGGCCGATTACTTCGTTCTTGAGCATGGGGGTTCTCCTTACAATGCCGCCGGCGGGCGCCGCGGCTTCACCTCATGTGTGCGGCAGGGGTGCGCGCGGTCCCCGCCTCGAGCTTCCGGACAAAGTGATCCAGGAACACCGGCGGGAACGCGGCCGCGTCTGCGGTGGCCGACCAGTCCAGCCAAAACACAGCTGCGGTGCGGGCCCAACCCTCGGTCACCGGCTCGGGCCGGATGAGCTCGCGGGGGTAGCCCTGGCGGACGGACCTGTCACCCAAGTAACGGCTGACCTTGATCCGGTCGATACGGGCGGATCCCGGGGGAGTGACCCACAGGTCTTTGCCATCAGTTTCGAAATTGTGGCCATCCAGGGAAAGGGCCAGCGGTTCGGCCGGCGCCGGACGGGTCCGGAGGTAGCCGCGTCCGCGCTCAAGAGGGCCCGGCCTACCCATCGGCCTTCTTCTCGGGTTTGATCCGCTCGGAGCGTCGCACCGCGGCGAAGGTGCCGACGACGGCCAGGAGCGCCAGGACGGGGCCGAGCCGGTCGACGGTGAAATAGATATTCAGCAGCTCATGCATTGGCAGTCCCTTGTGCGGGGATCGTGGCCGGGTCGAAAGCCTTCCCTGCGAGGGAAGCTTCGCTGCAGGCGTGGAAGATCCGACCGGCCCACTCATGGGTCATGCCGGCGGTGTCCTCCAGATAATCCTCCATGGCGAATTCGTTGCGGAGGCGTAGCCGGTTCCAGTTGTTGTCATCCGCCGGGTCCTCGGCGGAACCCCAGACGTAAGTCTGTTCCGGGAACTGCTCCGTGGCTCGGAAGATGCGGTGGATGACAGAGTTTGCCTGCATCCTCTTCATGCAGGGTGTGCAGATGAGCAGCTCGAGGTGCTCGCCGCCGAACGTGTCGTAGACGGTCGAGCCGTAGTGGCCGGTGCTGGTGAAGATGTTCGCCCCGTAGGGGACGTCGGCGTGGCCGTCCATGCGTTCCTGCGGTGTGAGGCAGACGGCGCAGGGCAGGGTGGTGTGTGGCGCGGCGGGGCCGTTCCCGGTCATTGTGCTCCAATCAATTCGTGGTCTACCTCTTCACATGCGTTGATGAACTGACCAAGCTCGTCGAAGGAGACGGGGCGCTCCCAGGCGTCGAAGCCGACGTTGACCTGGCGGCCCTGCACCTTCCACGCTTTGTGGACGTGGCCGTGCAGCAGCCATAGGCCTTCATCACGCAGCCGCCACTGGCTGTAGCGGTCCTCTTTAGCGACTCCGTCCCCTTCATAAGGGAAGTGGGAGAGCAGGACGGTGCGGTCACCGATGCGGCGGCTGGCAGCCATCTGCACAGAGGAGAAGACGCCGAGGTATTTGCGGAAGTGCCTGTGAGCGTCCGTATACAGGGCATGCACAGGGTCGTGGTTGCCGGTGACCAGGTGTTTGGTGCCGGGAAGTTTTGCCAGCAGCTCCAGAGCCGGTTTCGGGTTGGACGAGGCGAGGTCGCCGAGGATCCAGACCGTGTCCTTCTTGGTCACGTTTTCCACCCACTGCTGGGCGAAGAAGTCATCGTGGTCTTTGGTGCAGGAGAAGCCGCGGTCCGCTGCGACAATGGCGTGGGCAATGTGGGGGTCACTCGTGGTCAGGACAGTAGTCACTCTGCACCCTTCAGCTCCAGCGCTTTGCGCAGGTCTTCGGTCATAAGGAAGAAATCTCCGGGGATGACAGCATTGCGGTCGAGGAGGTCTTCCATGGTGGTGAGGACCTCCTCAACCTTCTGCAGCCGCGCGGCCATCGCCGGGACGTCGGTGAATGCTGCGGCAACGAATCGAGCCGTGGCTTCGTCTTCGCCGAAGCTGACGGTGTTCTTGCCGTAACGTTCGCGGGCGAGATCGCAGATCAGCCATTCCTGACCCCCGGGAAAACCGGTGTGATCGTCAATGACGTCAACGAATTGAGGGCCGGGTGTAGCGGCCGCGTGGCGGTCAATGATGGTCTGCAGGTCTCTCATGGACACAATGTGTGCGGAGCGGGAGCTTCCACTACCCGGTCAGGCGCCTGCGCCGGCAGTGGCAGGCGAGGATGACGTGAACATAGACCGCAGCTTCTTCTTCAGCTTGGTGCCGCGGCCCTTCCACCAGTCATCGTTGTCCTTGATGTGTTGCCAGTCGCGGTGCATGGTGTAGGCCAGATAGCCATCGATCAGGACCCCGAGCCATTGCTGGGTGAAAACATCCAGTGCGACATCAAAGACGAAAGCGCCGAAAAGGGGCAGGCAGAGCGTCTTCATGATCGTCGATGCCATGTACTCGCGGTGGCTTCCTTCCACTGACATCCGCCAGTCGATTTTAGCGGTGAGGTAGGTGAACATGGCCATGGTGATGGCGAAGCTGATTCCCACCCAAAGTGGCGATGAACCGAACCGTGTCCAGTAGTCAATGATCATTGTGGAGGCCTGCAATTCAGTTGTTCGGAGTTTCGGAGGGCTGATCGGGCACCGTGGCGCGGCCGCTTCGAATAAGCGCTGCGTAATAGGGAGCCGAGCCGGCCTCGTATTCTGCTCGGAGTCGGTCGAGCTCGGCTGCGCTGCGACGGCTGACGACCACATAAGCGATGACGATAAATGTCATGAACGCCGACGCGACTCCAGCAGCCACGAGAATGGTTTCGATACGGTCCGAGGTCATGTTGCGCCTGCTTGCTGGTTCCGAAGGTCTCGGGCGACGGCAATGATGAGGTCTTTGAAGCGGGCCGTCTCAACCTTGGTCAAGTACTTCTTGCGGCGCCGGCCCCGAGGAGTGCGGATGCGGAGCACTGCGAGCCGATCCAGCTTCCGTTCCTGGTGGCGGCGGAAGTTGTCCCGGACGGGGTCGCCGCCAATGGACGGAATCGTCTTGGATTTCGGGCGCGTCATCGGCTTCCTTCCGGTGAGTGGGCGGGCTGGCCCGTAGTGACGCGCTCCGCCTGGGCTTCGAGTTCTCGGATGCGCTCAATCAGGGACAGGACGGTTTCCGGGTTGGCAGACGCGAGATGCTGTGCGATCGGGCTGCGGACATCGACGATGTTCCCCCGATGGATCCCGTCATGCGTCCTGGGTGTGTTGTCGGGAAGGCCACGGTGGCGGGCAACCTCGTAGACGACCAGGTCCCTGACCGGCTGCTTGACGTTCCGCTCATCCGTGACGGTGAGGCGGGAGTCGGTGTTGGCGACTTCGTAATCCTCGTCAGCCCAGAGCCACTGACGCAGGTACCTTTCCTTGACGTCCTCGGCCAAGGTGCCGAAGCAGTCCTCGAGTCCGCGGATGTATTGGCGGGCTTCGAACGAATCGCGGACCCGGTCCACAGGACAATGGCCGAGGACTTCGACCCGGCCCAGGTTGGGCACGATGCAGCTCAGGGAAGGGTCTTCGTAGTCGGTGTTGCCGCGCCAGAACCATGGACCAGGCGCCATTTTGACGGCGGCCCGGGCGGTCTCTTCGAGAGCGTCAAGGTCCAGGACGTGCACGGTAGGTGACGCGGAAGTTTCAGTCATAGGGCCCATGTGTGCGGCGCCCTGGATCGGTCTTCCCAAAACAGTTCCGGGACAGGCCTGTTCGAGCACTTCGTTAGACGGTATGTTCTTGCCCGGGGGACGATCGACGGCCGGCAAGTGCGGCATGCGCAGGAAGCCCCGCGTAACCAGCACTCAGAAAGGTCCAACATGTCCTACCCGCAAGGCCCCGGCCAGCAACAGCCCTACCAGCCGAACTACCCGAACGTGCAGCAGAACAACTCGCTGGAGCACTTCCACGGTTCGAAGTTCAAGGAAAAAGCGACCATCTTTGGGGTGATCGGTTTCTTCTTCCTCGGCATTGTGTTCGGACCGCTCGCGATCTCGAACGCCAAGAAGGCAGAAGCGCTGCACCACTCGGCCACCCTTGGAAAGGTCCTTGGCTGGGTAGACACCATCGCGGGTGTCATCTGGCTGCTGGTCGTCGTGCTCATCATGGCCAACGCAGGCCATCACTAAACCCGCCCGGAAGAAGGGACCGGCCCCGGTGGGTCGGTCCCTTCTTCATTTCCCTGCCGCGGCGCGGGCGGCGTCCCGTTGTGGTCTGTTACTTGACGGGAAGCGGCTGGTAGTCGCCAGACGAGAGCATGACCGCAGTCAGTTTGCTGTCGTGTTGGACAAAGCGGACGAGGGTCGTCTCGCCATCACGGGTCAGCTCGGTGTCCATTTTGCCTTCGTCGTGATTCATGACGTTCGACACCATCTGAGATTATTTGAGCGACGTGTACGGAACAGCTGCGGCGTCTCCCCGCTACTTCCTGACCGGGATTTCCTTGGCGTCCTTGTCGACCAGAATGATCTGGCCGGCGGCCGAGGTGCCGTGGATGAGGGCGCCGTTGAAGATTACCGGGTTGGTCTCGTTCGAGGTCACCATGAAGCCTTTGTTGGTGAGCTTCTGCAATTCGGCTGCTTGAACGCCCGTCAACGGCACCTGATACCGGTCCCGCGCCCAGGAGATGAACTCGCCGTTCTTGTCCGAGGTCTGTGCACCTTTGACCAGGCCAACGAAATTGGGGACACCGTCGCCGCTGCCTGTGGCGAGATTCATGGCACCGGAGGCAAGGACGGGCAACACGAGCAACAGTCCGGCCGCCCAGAACGACCGTCTCGCCCAGACAGCGGAAAGCCTTGATTTATCCACTCTGCGTACAACGTAGATGACGATGCCGATGGCCAGAGCAAGGAACCAGCCTCCACTGAGAATGATGCCGTACAGCGTGTCATACACGGGGTTGTGGAACTGTGTCAGGACGGCGTAATCAAAGGCCCCGGCTGGGTCCTGCGAGGTCGGTAGGCTCATGGCGGGGATCTCCTAGGTCTGTCACACGCACACATGCGTAGACCCTGGAAGAACGCTCACCAATGAGATCACTGGGACCGGCCGTCGAACGGGTGTCGCGGGGTGTATTCGGCTTGTCAGCGCAATCTACGACTTCATGACCAGATGGGCGGAAGGAGACTTGACGGGAAGAATCATTGACTTACAAAGCGGTCTAGGGCGACGATGCTCCGCGAGTAACCAACGAAATAAACCGGTGAAACGGCGGAATACCGCGCGGGGTAAGCAAGGGCAAATGTATCGTTGGGCCGAAGTCATTCGCAGCGCAGGAGGAGTTAGCCCATGTCTAACCGTCAAATTCGTGCCCTGGCAGTATTACTGCCCCTTGGAATCGTTCTATCA
Organism: Arthrobacter methylotrophus; assembly: GCF_039539965.1. Classification (NCBI taxonomy): domain Bacteria; kingdom Bacillati; phylum Actinomycetota; class Actinomycetes; order Micrococcales; family Micrococcaceae; genus Arthrobacter; species Arthrobacter methylotrophus. The sequence goes on from NZ_BAABED010000001.1 coordinate 1,680,321, forward strand.
GCATGCGCTGGAGGGTCGCCGGCAACGACGGCTAGCCCCACTCCGTCCGCGACTCAATCGTCCACGGCCTCGTCGATGCCATCAAGCTCTTCCTCATACTCGGCGCTTACATCTGTGACCCCGGTAGCAAAGCCAACCGCGGATGTTATGCCAGCCTCACTCGAAAAATATAGAGCGATGTCTGTCGAAGAGTTTGGGGCACTCTCAATCGCCGAACGCCAACCGTATGTACAATGGCTAGCAAAAGACCTGCAGGCACTTGCGGATGATTGGTACAAGGAGACAGGGAGCCCTGCAGACAGGTTAGTTCCTGCTTCTGAGACAAATACACCAACAGAAGCCTCTAATGATTTTGCATATAAAATACGCCTCGCCTTCACGTTGCCCCAAGGCCCTGATCGCGACAAAGTAATCTTGGGGGCTCTCCAACTTGGCACTGCGTCGGATGCCTATCCGATCTGGCATGCAAAGTCAGAAAGTGTGCCTATTGCTCTTGGTAAGATCAGCGGGTCAGCTTTCAACATTAAGCTCCTTACAAATGCCGACTTTCTCGGTAGTAGTACAGTTACCAAAAGCGATGGCCTTAAGAGGGAGTATGGCCAGATATGCCAGGTTACTCACTTTATCGACCCGACTGGGGCTAACGCCGACCCAACACAGAAGCTGTGCTTGGTCGAGTATGCCAATGCAAATGGGCAACCAGCAAAAACCTGGGTCCGCGGGCAATAGGTACCCCCTGGAACACTCAAAGAACCAAAGTGCAAGCACCCGGTCAGGAACTAAAAGACAGGGCTTCCACTTTTAATATTCGTCAATTTGTGCATAAATAAACGCAACATATGGCAGACACTCCAATACCAGTAGAACCAGAAGAAAAACACAAGGGCGTACGGCATTTCCCACAACGAGCAGCGACTTGAGGTAACACTTCGTCGACCACGCGGAACGCCTAAATCGCATCCGAATGTTCGGCTGGGAGAACATCGAGACTGCCCCCGGCAAGAAGTACAGCTTAGTTGGCTGGATGAGCCGGACTCGATGCATGCCTTCATGGATTTTCACCTTCTGGCAACTCATTGTCCTGCCTTGCGACGCGGCCTGCACTTCAACGGCCGGCGCAGAGCTTCACAGTCTCGTTGATGATCAGGTCCACTAGATTTTCGCGGCCGTCCGAGTCGACGAACTCGATTCCGGCATCGGTGAATTGGAATTTGCCCTGTCTGGACGGGGCCGAGGGTAACTGGACGGGCTCCGCGACCCGGGCGTACGAGTCGTTTGGACCGATCCCAATCTTGGCGAACCGTTGAGCGGTCGACGAGACGAAAAACCCGCGATTTGAGTCAACATCTTTACGGCCGCGGATTTCGCTGATCGCCAAGTTGACTATGAAGGGGCTGTAGAGCGTTCCGCTGCGTCCTAGTCCGAGGGAGTAGGACCCGAGCGCCCACAGCTTCTCCATCTGAATGGGGCGTAACTCGAGCCTCCCGTACTGGACAGAACTGAGATCAACGCGGGGGGTGGGCGGAACGCCGAGTGTGTCCAGCTTGGTGGCCGCACTGCGGCAGACGTCCTCAAGCTCGGCCCTGGCCTGTGTCCAGCGGGCAGTGCAGTCGGATTCGATGGCGGCTGCATTCCTGGCCTCGACTTGGTTGCCTTCGGAGCGTTTGGCGAACTCGGCGTCGAAGTCGACCATGGTGGCACTCCCTGTCTTGGATGAATGAGCCGCAAAGCTTTAGGGCCCGCGTAAAAACTGTCAATCAAAGGATGGTGCTTAGACCCTCTCATAGGATCGGATCCAAACACCATGTTGGCCACTAGTGTCCCGCGGGATCAGCCGGTTTCACCGGGGCGGAAGGAACCTCGGGTGGGGCCTGGTCGAGGATCGCCGGGCGTGCGGCAGGACATCCCGGTGGCGCGCTGGCGCTCGGGGATGGTGTCAGCGTCGCTGAGGCAGATGCTGACGGGGAGGCGGTCGCCGAAGGGGACGGTGACGGGCTGGCTACGGGCGCGGGAGACGGCGCTGCCAGGCATTGTGCGTTCTTCGCGTCGTAGTCTTTTCGGGCTGCGTCCTGGCGGGCAATGAAATCTGCACGCTCGGCGGCCTTTTGGTCGTGGTCTTTTACGGCCTGGTCGTAGTTGGCCCACGAAGTCGCAATGGCGGACCATGCCTTGTTAACCTCGTCAACCCTAGCCACGTAGTCGTTGTAGGTTGCGGCGTCCTTTTGATACTTCGCGTAATCAGTCCAGTACGTCACGACGCTGTCCTGCCAGGCTTTTGCGCCGGCTTCGAGTTTTGTGCGGGTGTCCGTGAGAAGGGTGTTTCGGGTCTTGGTGGCTGCCGCGTCGTCGAACGCGAGGGGCTTCATTCCAGTGAACGCCCACCCGCAGCCAGGGCCTTTGAGGTCGTTGGCCGGGACCTGCACCTGGGCCTCGGTGGTGGCCTTCGCGGCGGGTGCGGCCGGTGCCGCGGGCTCCATGACCGGGGCAGGCATCGACGGTGACACCGCGAAGGCCGGCTTGTCCATCGGAACCGCCTTATGGTCCACCAGGCCCGGCGCCGGGATGGGGACCCGGACAAAGGCCGGGGAAGGTGTGGAGGCCGGATCAGGGGCAGGCCCCGTGGCAGGAGCGGCGGTCGCCGTGGTGGTCAACCCGGCGGACGGCAACTGCACGTCGGGGATAGCGACCTTGGCCTCCTCGGTGTACTGCTTGTAACCGGAGGCTGTCCACGGGGACCGGGTGGCGTCGGCAACGGTGGATTGCTGGTTCACGCAGCTCGTGCTCAACCGGCCGGTCAATACACCGTCGAAGGCCTGGGCGAGAGTTTGCAGCGGGTCGTTCGGGGAACCGGTGACGTAAGTGATGACGTCGCCGCGTCGGAAGGACAGGACAGCCGCCCGCACCCCGCCACGGGTCGTCGTCGCCTGCTTCGTGTCTGACCCGGGGCCGTTCACACCCCACATGCTCAGTCCTGTCTCGGGACCGGCGCAGACGTACGCGTTGGCGGCCTGCTTCTGCACGGCTTCAGCACCGATCCCCGCCGTGTAGGCGAGGGTGATGACCTGGAACCGGGAGCTGCCTGAGGTGAACGTCCGGGCCAGGGACACAGACGGGGCTACGCCGGCCTGCGGGCAGGAATACGGCAGCGGCGCGGTGACAAGCTGCTGCAGGTCACCCTGCTTCGCCCAGCCCGCCGGCGGATTGTTCAACGCGTCGGTGAGCACACCTGTGGCAGGGGACTGCTTCCAGTCGGCGGTGACGACGCTCGGGCCAGCCGCGGACTGCGGTGCCGGCACGGCGGCGGGGGGCAGCCCGATCAACACCATCGCCAGGGTGGTCAGTCCCGCTATCGCGGTGACGATGCCGGTGCCGGCAAGGACGGCTGTGGATGATTTCTGAGTGAGTCGCTGGAGTCCCATGGTCCTACTTCTGTTCCGGGAGCTTGATGGTGGTGTCGCTGCCCTGGCTGAGGGTGATGCTGACCTTTTCCCTGTACGAGAAGGTGCTGCCGGCTGCAGGGGTCTGGGCTGTGACGATGTCCTTGTCGAACAGCGGATTCGGGTCCGCCGTCTTCACGGCGATGTCCGGGGTCAGGTTGTTCTGCAGCAGCAGAGTTGCAGCGTCGCTGACGGAGAGCCCCCGGACGTCCGGGATGGTCCGGGCGGTACTGGAGCTGGTGGCGACATCGTCGGCCTTGGGAAGCGGAATCGCGGGCAGCCCGGCGGTCAGGTGGGTCATGATGTCTTTCCAGACCGGGCCGGCGACCTCACTGCCGGTGAGATTGAAGTAGTCGCGGCCATAGGCGTGGACCATGTTCAACGGATACTGGGTGCCCCCGCGCGGATCACCCAGCCAGACGGCGGTGACGTACTGCGGGACCAGTCCGACGATCCAGTTCGCGGCGAAGTCGTTGGTCGTACCGGTCTTGGCCCCGGCCTCGCGGCCGGGGAGCCCGCCCATCTGGGACAGGGTGCCGTCGCCGGTGAACGGCATTTTGAGGATGTCCGCGACCGTGTGGGCTACCGCCGGGGCGATGGCTTGGTGGCAGTCGGGGTTCGGGGTGTTGATCTTGGCGCCGGTGTCGGCGCGGACCCCGGCAATGATGGTGACGGGCCGGCAGGCGACGCCGTCCCCGGCGAACACGGCGTAGGCGTTCGCCATTTCCAGCGGGGACACCTCGTAGGCGCCCAGAGTCAGGGATGCTTCCTGGCCTTTGATGGCGTTAGGGCCGGTCCGCGGGAGCGAGGTGATGCCGAGACGGGCAGCCATGTCGGCGACCGGAAGGACACCGGTGCGTTCGATGAGCCGGATGAAGTAGATGTTCAAGGACAGTTGAATGGCCCTGCGCGCGTCCACGGTGCCCCAGCTGTAGCCGCCGTAGTTGATGAAACCGCCCGGCGGGGAGTCCAGGGTCGGCGAGACATAAGGGCTGTCGGCGTTCAGCTTCGTAGTGGCCGGGATGCCTTGTTCGAGTGCGGTCGCGAGCGTGATCGGCTTCATGGACGAGCCGACCTGGAACGGGGACTTCGCGTAGACGATTTCGGTCTGGCCGGGCCCGTTGCCCCAGGTACGGTTCTGGGCGATCGCGGCGATCTGCCCGGTGCCGGGTTTGATCACCGCGGTGGCCAGGGCGGCCCGGTTGTCGTTGCCGAGGGCCCCGGTAACGGCGTTCTGCGCTGCAGCCATGGCGGCCGGGTCCAGAGCCGTCGTCAGGGTCATTCCGCCGCGGGAGAGCTTTTCGGCGCGGGCTTCGGCGGTGGCACCGAACGCCGGGTCGGTGAGGATCTCGTCGCGGACCATTGAGCAGTAATACGGGTAGGTGGAGCTGGCGCAGCCGTTGGCCAGAGTCCCTTTCTTGATCCCGAGGGGTTCCGCGGCGGCCGCGGCGGATTCGGCTTCGGTGATTTTGCCGGTCACCTGCAGGCGTGACAGCGCGGTGTCCCGGCGGCCGCGCGCACCGTCGGGGTTGGTGAACGGATCGTATGCTGCCGGGCCTTTGAGGATGCCGGCGAGGGTGGCGCCTTGGGCGCGGGTCAGGTTTTTGGCTGTCGTGTCGAAGTAGACCCGGGAGGCTGCTTCGATCCCGTAGGCGCCGTTGCCGAAGTAAACGGTGTTCGAGTACATCTCCAGGATCTGGTCCTTGCTGAGCTTTTTCTCCAGCCCGGCAGCATATTTGAGCTCCTGGAGCTTGGCTCCCAGATCCCGGGACGGGGGAGCGGTCTCGCCGGACTGGGCGACGAGGAGATTTTTGACCAGCTGCTGGGTGATGCCGGAGGCACCCTGGGCGGCGTTTCCATTGGCGTTGTTGACGGTAGCCCGGATTGTGCCGACAACGTCGATGGGCCCGTTGGTGTAGAAGCGGGCGTCCTCGGTAGCCAGCAGTGCATCGGTGAAGTTGGGGGAGATGCTTGAGAGTTTGACGTCGATCCTGTTTTCACTGAAGAAGCGGGCAAATTCCTTGCCGTTTTTGTCGAGCAGGACGGTGTGCTGGGGGAGGGAGACGTCGAGCGGGATCTCGGACGGAAGCTTGTTCCAGTAGTCGATGGCCATGCCGACACCGCCGGCGGCAAACAGGCCGACCGGGGCCGCGAGAAGCCCGGTCAGGGACACCAGAAGCACGGAGGCGATGAAGCCGCCGAGGCGGGCCGAGAACGGACGGACGGTGGACTGCTCTTCGTGCATGGATGATCCGAGCAGTTGCTCGACACTGGCCAGCTCGGTGTGTGCGCGTCTCAAAATCTGGTGCTCCTGGTGATGCTTGCGTGGCAGCTGAACGCTGCGCAGGTCATGGCGATACGCGACATGTGTGCGGACAGCCGGACAACCCTGCCCGCCGGGACCCCGAAGACTCATCTTTGAACGGTCGCCAGCTCCTGATCCCTGCCGGGCTGAGGGCGCCGGAACACTGACCCTCGACGCACAGAAAGAGTCGGCGCGGATGATCCGCGCCGACTCTTTCTGTCTGGGTGTTCTTGCTGTAGCGTCCCGTGTCTTACCGGGTGATGGCCAGACGGGCTCGCCTGTCAACGACGTCGGCGCCGTGAGGCTCCCTCATAGTGTCGGGCGCGTCGACAATATCGGCGATGTAGGTTTCCTTCAGCGGGGCTGCAGCGGGCTGGTGGCTGGCGATCTGGCCGAGGATGGATTCAAGGGCTGGATTCTTGCGCTTTGCTCCCAGACCGAAAAACGGTCCGGCCACCATCGCGGCCCCCACCAAGAGCGCGGTGATGGCGAATACCAGCAGAGGTGTTCCGTTGTAAGAGTAGATGCCGGTCATGAGAGTCTCCTGTAGTCATCCTGTCCCGGCGTATCCGGTCCTTGGTAACCCTCATGTGTGCGGATCAGCCCGTGGAGCTCACCGTTGCCTCTTCAGCCTCAACGGGAGAGAGCCGGACGACGGCGTACCGGTCGGTGCTGCCGTGGTCATCATGGCCGCTGCTGGCGGTCACAGTGTAGGCCCGGTATTGGCCGTCCGTATGCATCAGTCGCACCGTTGCGCGGTTGTAGGGCTGGGCTGCTTCAACCGTGTCCCTGAAGTCCCGGTAATCGTCGGGGTAGATCACGTGTGGCAGGTAGCCGTAGCGCGGGGATTGAATACCGAACCGGTGCCAGGTGTTGGACGTCATGAACGTCTGCCAGCAGCTGGTGTCGACAGCCATCAGCACCTGGTCCACGGCAAGCTCGAACACGGCGCGAAGGAGGCTGCTGGATTGGAAATCTCCGAAGCCAGGTGTGATCGGAGAGGGGGTGATTTCCTGGACTTCCCGGGTGATGGCCCTCAACCATTTGCCCTGCCGCTTCTCGTCGGTGACGACCCTGCCGGAAACTTCGAGGTTCTTCACCCCTGGCGAATCGCTGTTGAAACGGGTGATGATCCGGTACGGGACCAAATACCGCTCCGCGTTCACTGACGTGATGGCCGCATCAATGGTGACCTTCATGCGGGTTCTGTCCTCAGCGGAGATCAGCTCGCTCACCCACTGATTCATGTCCCCGGTCGGGCTCTCGCCGGTACGGTCGAGCTCATAGATCGCGAAAAGGTCATCGTTCCAGGAGGTTTCGATGTGCCCGTTGAAGGAGATTTTCCACTCTAGTGCCCCGATTGGCGGGCGGGGTGGAAGGTCATCGCCGGCAGCAACATAGATGGCCAGCACGGCGAGGACCATATCAGTCATCGGGGAGTTGATCGGCCTCGCCAGGACACGGTAGTCCTCGCCTCGGTGGTTGACGACATCGTCGATAGCCTTGCCGGTCTCGGCGACAGTGCGGATTCTTTCTACAAGCAATTCACGACCCAGCGGGTCCAGATTCTTTCGCACACTGGAACCGGAGAAGTTCACATCCCCGATGCTTAGCAGGCCGGGCTGATCCTTGTTGAGGTGATCAACCAGGACCCATCGGCTTCGAGTGCTAATAGCGTTCAAGATAGTCCTGTCATTCAAGTCAGGGGGCAGGTCGTGCCCCCAAAGTTTGATGCCCCCTGAGCCCCCCCATAGAGCCAAGGGACAGTTTTTCACCCTGAGTCATATTTGTCACAGCCCCACTGTGATTTCTGTCATTACTGTCATGTGATCTCCAGCACAAGCATTGGAGTGAATGCCTGGATGGTCTCGTTGATTTGTATTAGACATGTCCAATTGTTAGTCTTGATCGCATCAAGCCCATCTGGCGGATGCCCGGCAGGCTGTACGAAGCACCATCTGATCACCATTTTCAGGAGTACAGCCTTTTGTCCAAACGTTCCGAGCATTCCAGCCCATGGCACCCTTTCTCCCGGGTCAGCGAAACGGCTCCCGGCGTGTTTTTCGTCGAAGGACCGGCATCCAACTGGATCATCGTCCGTGACGAGACCGGCTACATTCTCATCGATAGCGGATACCCGGAAGACTCGGCCCTTGTCCGGAAGTCGATTGAACATGTCGGCCTGAAACCCTCAGCAGCCAAGGCCATGCTCATCACGCACGGCCACGTCGACCACACCGGTTCCGCTGCCTTGTTCTCCCGTACGTTCGGAACCCCGGTCCTGTGCAGCCCCGAAGAGTTGCCACATGTCCAAGGCCATGAAAAGCACCAGGTCACCCTCGGCCAGGTCCTCATCCGTGCATGGCGTCCGAAGGTGCTGCGCTGGATGAAGCACGCGATCGCCGCCGGATCCCTGTCTGCAACTCCAGCAACAGCCGCACAGGCGTGGACTGCCGAGCAACTGGCGGGTCTGCCGGGTAGCCCTGAAGCCATCCTGGTCCCCGGGCACACACCCGGAAACGTTGCGATCCTTTTCCGCGCGGCCGGAGTGATTGTCACCGGCGACTCCTTTATCACCGGCCACCCGCTGAGCCGACATACGGGCCCCCAGATGCTCCACCCTATGTATCACAGCGAACCGGCCACGGCATTGTCCGCCACCCACGCTTTGGACAGCGTCGAGGCCTCAGTGATCCTTCCCGGCCATGGCCCCGCTTTGGCCATGCCCCTCGGTGACGCCTTGGCGTCCCTGCGTCGCTAACTCGCCCCGACACTTTCTTCCTTTTTCATCCTCTGCGCGTCGATCAGCGCACCCTGTGAAAGCCGAAAACCTTGCCAATCCTTGCCATAGCTGTAACCACCATCGACTGTGACGGACACGACGGAACCCCCTGCCCGGACAACACCGTCGTCGAATTCCCGCACCCGCAGAGCGTCGCGATCCGGCTCGCAAAGCAGTCCGGCTGGACAGTCTGGATCGAGACGATGTGCCCGGAGTGCACCAGCGTGCAGGCTGCGGCGGCAGCCCCGACACCCTTGGACCTGCCGCCGGTCACGGTAGATGCGATAGTGCCTGCCCTGATGGTTCTCGCGGCCGATGCCGGCGAAGACGCGACAGGATGGTGCGCCAGAATGAAGGCTGAACGCCGCCAACTGGTAGGCGCGTAAGCCGTTAGGCGGCCTCGTCCAGGATCAGGTCAGGGTGGTCCTCGACGTCCTGGAGCCGGGCAATGACGAGCCGGTCCATCGGGGTCAGGTTAATGACCACCGTGCGGCCGTCCTTATCAACGATGGCACCGAAGCCAATGGGCTCCACGGACTCCGTCCCGGTGCTCATGCTGTCCTGCCGTACAGGCCGGCCAAAGCGCCGAGACGTCCTGCGAGGACGGAGAGTCTCAGCTCGATGTCGTTGTAGCCGCCCATGGAGAGCAGTGCCCGGATGGCGTCGGAGTTGGAGGCGAGCTCGGCCTCGAAGATGGCCACCATCGGGTGGTACTTCTGGACCAGGTGTCCCACCATTATTTCATTCCCGTCGACCGCATTGTGGTGCAGACCGCCGGCGTTGTCCATGAAGTCCGCGAACTTGCCAATGAAGGCACCCGCGTTGCCGCGAATCTTCGCCGCGACGTTCGCTGCGTACAGCTCGCGCTTCTGGGCTTTCGTGAGGTTCTCTCCCGTGGGGACGGGGTTGGTCAGGGACCGCACCAGGTCCGAAGTCTCCTGGCCGAACTCCCCGGCGATCCACGCATATGCCAACTCCCGCTGCGTGGCCAGATCAATGCCGACGTGGCAGCCCGGAACGAACGATTCCAAGATGCGGTCCAGGCTGTCCTCGACCGTGTCGTGCAGGATCACGGAGACCAGGATGGGTTCGGACGTCACGCCCCACCGGAGCACGCGAAGAGAGTTCCGAAGCGGATGTTCAATATAGGCGGTCCTCGGAAAGCCCTTTCGGTTCGCGCGGGTCTGGTTCAGGTGGAAGAACGAGGCGGCCGAGATCGCCGTGGAGACTTTCACCCCGTCAATGGAGGGGATGTCCTTGATGTCGGCGAAAATCGCCATCGTCAGGGCCGAGGGGTCCATATCCTTGAGCGGTACGCGGTCAAAAAGTGTGGTCGTCATGCCCGCTATGTGTACGGACGCGCCCGGCTGCGTCACCGGAAAAATCTACCCGCCCGTCCCGCCGCCCGCCTGGGCGGGGCAGGTGGAGAGACTACTTTTTCTTCACGGCAGCTGCCTGCTCGGCTGCGGCGCGGACCATGACGCGGGCCACGACGGAGACGCACAGCGGGCACTGGAGCCGGGTCAGGGTAGTGAACGGCTGGTCCGAGACGAGCATGACCGAGCCGCCGCAGAGCGCCTTGGGGGAGAGCCGGTCCAGTGCGTAGTGCTGGACGAAGGTCCCTTTGCCGTAGAGTCGTTCCACTGCCGGCTGGCCGGGCCGGCCCATCTGGGCGATCACCCGGCGGCGGAAGCGATGGCCTTCGATGATCCTGTTCTTGAGCTGCACGTCACGGCCTTTCGATGACGAACGCCGTGGCGGTGTCCGGGGCGATCTCGGTCAGGCCGGCGTCGACGATCAGTGGCCCTGCCGCTATCATGCGCAGGGCCGCGAACTCCTCGGCCGTGGCGATGACCAGGCCCGTGGACAGCAGCTGGAGCGAGGCGAGTTCGGCGTCATCGAGTCCGCGGTTCAACTGCCAGGCGAAGAGTGCGTGCGCGGCCTGGGCTGCCGCCTTGCCCGTGGACATCCCGAGGGCGCCGTTCAAGACGATGACAGGATCTCCGCTGCGTTGCCTCGAGGGGACCGTGGCGGGAACGTCCGGGAGATCGGTCCCTGAAACCTGGAGCCGGAGGATGGACTTGGGCATCTCCTCGTAGGCTGCCGGGGCGTACGCCATGGCCTTCGCCTTGCCGATTGTGATAAGACTCTCACTTTTATTGCTTACATCGGCGGCCAGCTTGCCGAAGGTCTTCAAGTCGGCCCGGCGGACCGATTTGGTGAACCGGCCCGAGAGCCAGTGCGCCCACGCCTCGTCCTGCACGGCCCCGGAGGTCGAGGTCCCGGCATAGGCTTCGACGCTCGCGATCGCCGCGGCAAGAATGCTGTCTCGGTGCCCGGCAGGGTCGTTCTTGTCCACGAGCAGCACGATCGGCTGCACGAGGCTGGGTGTGGCGGTCATTGTGTTCCTGATCCGTCGGGGATGGGTCGGGCCTCATGTGTGCGGAGTGCCGTGCCTGGCTCACCGCTCAGGCCGCCGCCGCGACCCGGTGAGACGGGAGGGCGCCGCCGGTCAGTGTAACGGGAATGCCGAGCCGCTCATAAGCCCGGGCCACGTCGGGGCGGGACTCATAGGCGTGAATGACGTGGTGCCGTTCCTGGACACCTGCGACGAGTTCGCGTTTGGTAAGTGCATCAGGGCGGTGGTCGCTGACCTGGCGGAGATGGATTTCATCGGCTGCGATGCTGTGCAGATCCAGCCAGGACTGCAGGTGCGGGCGGTAGTGGTCCCGGCTGGCGGCAACAATGATGATGCGGCGGCCGATGCTCCGTTCCAGCTCCAGCAACCGGACCACTTGTCTCACTGGAGGACAAAGCAGGGATTCGACATGGAACCGGTCAGCCTCCGGTGCGTCACACGCAGGATGGTGTCCGGCGACAAGATGGTCGATCGTGGAGGTGTCAACGAGTGTGCCGCCGAAGTCGAAGATGACGGCTTCCGGTAGAAGTTGCATGTGCCCCATGTGTGCGGCACCGCTGAATTGTTACTCCGCGGGCGGGTTGAATTGCCGGTAAGTGCCCGGGTCGACCTTGTTCGCTTCGAGGTGGCGGGCTGCCCGGGCCTCATCCCAGGGCTCCCCGCTGGTCATCTTGTCGGCGCGCTGAATCCAGGCGACGCCGGAAACCTGGATGAAGGGATCCTCGACCCCGAAGAACATGCGGCGTCGGTGCATTGCCCAGCGCAAGGCAGATGAAGCCATCTTGAAGAAGGCGGCACCGTCCGCCGGAGAGAGCGTGGCGCCCATGACCTTGTTGGACTCCAGCCAGGTCAGGGCTGCATCCCAGCCTTGGGAGGCGACGGCGACCAGCTGCGCCGCGTCGTCACCGATCGGGTTCTCCAACGCAGCCAGACCCAGGTCGGCGCGGATGTCTTCAATGGAGACGTGCACGATGTCGTTGGCATCGACCCAGGTGCCGAACGGGCTCCTGTCCGGATGAATCGTTTGGCCATCAACAATGGACAAGTTCCGCCAAGGATCCTCCGGGTCAAGGGACCGGACGATGTCCGATATGTAGCCTGCAAGCCAGGCAGCAAACCAGTGGGGATGCCGGGTGACGAGGTCAACCATTCGTTCTTCGATCTGAACTCGCGCTTCGGTCTCGATCAGAGGTTCGCAGAGAGCAACGATCCACCGGGCAACCCACCCGCTGTCTAGTTGACTCATGATTTTGTTCCCCGGAGGCTCGGACATACTGCGCACGATAGTCAAATGTACTTGCAAAAATGAACCAGAGTCCATATTTGAGGCCCGTCGGCGAAGTTGACGCATAGAGCTGTTTGTGAACACACCAGACAGCGCAGTAATCACCCGTGGCCGCATCGGGCTGATTGAACTGCCGGCCCTCGCCGAAACCCTGACGCAGTGCGGCCTGCAGGTGGTGACCGGTCCCGACTTCCGGGCTGCCGCCACCGCCATCATTGCCGAGTCGAAAACCGCCGGGGCTTTCCCGATCGTGGTCGCCGACGTCCCGGCTCCGGGCCTTCGCGCCTGGGTCGGGCACCTCCAGGCCAAAACCCCGGTAAAAGTCGCTGTGGTGCGCGGCGACGGGGACCCGGTCGCTTTCACAGACACGGTCGCAGAGATCCACCTGCCGTCGACCGTCAACGCCATTCTGGCTTCGGTCGGGCTCCCTGCGCTGGACGGGCCGGAGGGCCTGCAGTCCTTCCCGCCGGCCGCCGAGACAGCCGAGCCGGTCGGCATTGAACTGCCGGACATTGACTTTTTCGACGAGCCTGAACACGCTGCGCCTGTAGTTGCGGCCGTTCCCGCCGCGGCCCCTGCACTGGTGGATGAGGACCCGTTCGCGTCCGTTCCGGTGGTGCCGGCAGCCGCTGCCCCGGCTTTCGACGACTGGGAATCCCCGGCGCCTGCACCAGCTCCCGCCCCGGCCGCCGTGGCACCAGCTCCCGCCCCTGTCCAGGATGACTGGGACACCCCGGTGGTGGCCACGCCGGTCTCCTTCGAACCCGCCCCCGCCGCGGTATCGGTGGCTCCAGCGGCGTCAGCACCTGTTCAGGACGAATGGGACACCCCGGCCGTTGCCCCTGCCGTCCAGGCGCTCGAGCAGCCCGGATCCCGCAGGGCCGCCCGCGCCGCCCAGCAGGTACAACAGCAGGTACAACAGCAGACCTGGTCCGCACCTGCCCCGGTGGCGGCGCCGGTCCTGATGGCTGCCCCGCCGATCATGAACGAATGGGACACCCCGCAGTACCAGCCGCCTGTCATGGCCTCACCGGCCGAGGAATTCGGAGACTGGGACACTCCGGAGCTTCCGGTTGTCCCCGTCCAGGTCGCGCAGCCGGTCCCGGCCGAGAATTTCTTCGGCCCCGGCGCGCCCCAGGCGCAGCAGTCGTTCGTGCAGGCCCCGACCGGCACGCCGGCATGGCACGGCGTCCAGGCTCCCGGCGCTCCCGTGCCGGATTCCACCGGCATCTTCGATGACTTTGAAGCATCCAAGCTGCTCGGCACCGGTCGCTCCGCCGCGGGCCTGGGCGCGTTCGTTATCAACTACTCCGGCAAGGGCGGTGTGGGTAAGTCCACGACCAGCCTGCAGCTGGCCAACGTCGCCGCCGAAGCGGGCCTGCGGGTCGTGCTCATCGACGGCAACTCCGGCCAGGGCGACCTGCGCACCTACCTGCGCCTGAACCGCACGAACCTGCCCACCATGTACGACGCGGCGATCGGCAACATCAAGGACGCCATCCTGACACCGGCGACCATCAACGCCAACCGCGAAGAAAACCTGGGCGAGATCAAGTTCGCGTTCATCGGCGCCCCGCCGGATGACATCAACGATCCATCGGTCGTCACCGATGCGCTCTACCGGGACGTCATCCACTTCGCCCGCCGCAACGCCGACCTGGTCATCATGGACACCCAGATCGTCGAATCCTCCGACCGGACCGGCGTGGTCAACATGCTGCTCCTGCCGGCCCTGGTCCACGACGCGTGGGGCATCGGCGTCGCCGACATGTCCACCGTCGGGGTCAACAACCTGAACAACCGGCTGCGGAAGTTCATCAACGAAGGCGTCCCCACCTCCCGGCTCATGGTCCTCATCAACCAGGTTCACCCGGAGCAGATGGAGATGGCCGCCAAGGCTGTCAACTACTTCCGGAACCTGGGCACCTTCCTGGGCGCCGTCGAGGCGGACATCAACGTCAAGCACGACATGAACGCCGGCCGGATCAACTCCAACAACCCGCAGCTGCGCGCCGTGATGTCCAAGGCACTGCTGCGCATCACCGGCAACGAGGCGTTCCGCACGGCCGCCGAGTACAAGCCGGAAGCGGCCAGGAAGCAGGGCGTGTTCTCCCGCGTCTTCGGAAAGAAGGCCGCATGAGCCTGAACCTTGCCTCCGAGACGGCCGCCGCCCTGATGGCGGACGCGGCCCGTTCAATCGACGAGTCCAACCGCAAACACCCCTCCCTGGAGGTGCTGTGCGCCCGGCTCGAGCGGATCATGCACGGCCTCGCCGCCAAGGCGATCCTGGACGCCGGCGAACTGCCCGAACGTGCCGGCATCGTGACCCTTCCGGTCTGGAGCTGGGAGCACCCGCTCATCGACGTCGGCCGCAAAGACAAGGCACACGGCACGGGTGAGCGGATGCTCATGCCGGTCCGCAACGCCTGGGACACCCCCGTCGTCGTGCTCGTCACCGATGAGGCCGTGCCGGTCAGCTACCGCACCCGGGGCATGGGCCACGCGACGGCAGGCCAGTCCAAGCTGGTCCGCCGCCTCGGCGAGGCCCCGGTGGCCGCCGTCACCACGCTGCCGTCCCTGACCGAGCCCGTATTTGTCGGCTCCGGCATGAAGTCCAGGAACGCCTCGTACCTGACCGCGCTGGTCAAAGCCGGGGAAGCGGCGCACTGGGACGTGCTCACCGACCTGGAACCGAAACTGCGCAGCACCGTCTTCCAGGCCCACTCCTTCGTCTGCTACGAAATCGGGCTCAGCACCGGCACCGTGGAACCGATGCTCGACGAACTCGGTCTGGAACAGGTCGTGGACGCCATGATGTACGGCGAGATCCGGGACGAGGAGGCCGGGGAGCGGGAGAAGGGCAAGCCCTCCGCCATGTTCCGACTCATCGAGCTGTGCCTGGAGCCGGACTGCTTCGTGAAGGTCGATCCGCTCAAATACATGACTAAGCACATGCGCCGCGACGCCGAGACACAGATCCGCCGCCGCCTCGGGGACCCGCACATCGGACCCAAGATCCGGGAAATCGCCCGCCGCCACCCGCGTGCGGAGATCGCCGACATCGTCGATGCCTACCGAGAGGTGTATCCGAAGGACCGGCTCTCCCTGCCGCGCGCCCGGGCCGCCCTGTCGGTGAGCCCATCTGCTTCGGCCCGCAGCACCCTGCTTGCGCCCGAAGGTTTCACCGGAAGCCCCGTCTACGAAGGGAGCCAGGCGGCATGACGCCTCCTGCACCGACCCTGGAGAAGGCGAACGCTGCCCGCCGCAGCGCCGCCGTTTACCGGGCACAATGGCTGATGCTGATCCACGACGGGATGGTCACCCCCGGCGATGTTCTGGCCGACGCCGCCGGCCCCGAAGCGCGTCCTCTGCTGAATCTGTCGCTGCGCCAGTTGCTGCTCGCCCAGCAAGGCTGGGGACGGACCCGTGCAGACAACGTGATCGACAAGATTTTGTCGGTTACTGACGCTAAGATTGAACGTCGGCAAGTAACCATCGGATGGCTTCTTGATCCGCGTGCCGGCGGCCGCAGGTTTGCCGCCTGGTTGGATGCATTTGAACCACGTTCCGCACTTGGGGGAGCAGGGTTTCCCTACGCGAAAAGGAACGCTCATGGCAGTGCTGGAATCCACAATGCCCCGGTTGGGGGGAGCCATGTCTGAGAACACCCATGACGCCATCCGGGCCATCGCCGCAGCCACCGGCAGGACCCGCGACAACCTCATCCACGAGTTCATGCGCGCCCGGATGGGTCTGTTCAAACAGATCGCCTGGGGCCTCTGCCGCCGCTTCGGCCACGCACCCGACCAGCACGTGGAAGACTTCGCCTCCATCGTGTCCATGACAGCCCTGAAAATGCTCACCGAGGAACTCGAAGACGACGAGCTGCTCGAACGCATCGAGAACTGGGAAGGAATGCTCCGGGTCCAGGCCCGCGCAGCCGTCAGGGACTACATCGACAAGGAAGGCGCCCCGATGGCGGAGATGACCTCCGCGCTGCGGCGCAAGCGTGTCCTTGACGCCACCCGGGATGAGATCCGCCGGGAAATGGGACGGGAGCCTTCGGAGCAGGAAATCGTGGATACCCACAACGCCAAAATGTGGGAGAAGCGGTCCAACCCGGTCAAACAGGGCGTCATCGCCTCCGTGGAAGACCTCCGCGTCACCCGCGCCCAGGACGACATCGCCGACCACGACTACTCGGAGCCGATCGACACGGACTTCGTGCTGCACCCCGTCGAGGGTCCGCGGTTCGTTCAGCTGATCGTGGAGCGCACGAGCGCCTACAACGAACGGCTCGGGAAGGCCGCCGAGCTCTGGCTCTCGGGCCTCTACAGCGAGGATCATGAGCCCAGGATCGCGACAGTCGACGAGATCGCCGACGCCCTGGATGTCAGCCGGTCCACGGCCCGCGCCTACGTCCGCAAAATCAAGGAATACGCGGTCCTGGTCGCACAGCAGGAGTTCGCGATCACCGAGGACGACCTCTAGGCCGGAAACCACCTGCGGAAGGGCGGCAGCCACACCGGCTGCCGCCCTTTTTGCTGGTTGGATGTCTATTCCTGCATGATCAGGAGCTCATTCGACACCGCCCGCAGCAGCCTCCCGGGCGGAAGGTCCGAGCAGGTCCGGAGCTCGGCTGGTCGACGTGGACTAACCATGTGCGTCTGACCATCCACCGTGATGTACCCGCCTGGTATGAAGAGCCCCACTGTCCATAAGTCGGCGACGCGGTGAATCTGCCCGCCTTCCGGGTCGTTGGCAAGGTCTATTCCCCATACAGCTCCTTCGATGGTGGAAATGAGGGCGTAGCCGTCGTGGACCATCACTTTCTCCGCCCGACCTTTGAGGGGTACTTTTACGGCGGACCAGCCGTGCCCGGCGACCTGGGCCCTGAAGACCCGGCCGCGCCGTATGACCAGGACGTCACCTCTGTCGGTTCTAACCAGCAGATGTTCCCCGTCGCTCGCGGCATGATGGGTGTCCGGTAACCCCGGGAGCTCCGTCGCGGACCGCAAATCGCCCAGAACCGGGGACTGTCCGAGCAGCCACAGCTGACCGTTTGCGACGACCCAGCAGCTTGAACCGATGAAGCCCGCGCGTTTGACGGAGCTTTGGATTTCATACGGAATCTTCATGGTCCGGACCTTCTTGAGCCTGCGCTCATGTGTGCTTTCTGGCCCAGACCACTCGTAGACATAGGTCGAGAAGCCGCCGACGGCCCAGGGTAGAACGTAGCGTTCGGAGAGGGAGCGGATCCCTTCTCTGAACGGTCGATAGGGGAGCGCACGGAATGTGGAATTGCCCTCGGGATTAACCGCATAGATGCGCTCTCCCTTGGACCCGAAGGCAAGGTAGCAGTAACGGCTGGAAGCCGACCGACAGGATAGTCGCGGCAGCTCTGTTTCGGGGATATGCATGCGCTGCCATTGCTCTGGCCGCCGTTCATCCCGGCACCAGAACTGTACAGGGGCTGTGATGTCATGGCGGCTCAGGACGTTTCGAGGAGGCCTTTGGATTACTGCCGTTTTAGGGATGGGGCTTTTGCGGACAGCGCCTTTCGTGGGTGTTGTGGGTGCTGCAGGGGTAGGCGCCTTCGTGTCCGCCGGGGCAGGAGGCGTACAGACACTGAAATCGCGGGCAAGCAGCGCCGCAGCTGTCGGTCGCCTGCCCGCCTCCGGGGAAAGCATAGCGTTGACCGCGGAAGCGACAGGGTCCTGCGACGCAAGCGGGGCGAGCATGCCGAAAGCCTCCCGTGCAACAGCACCAAGGGACCAGATGTCCGAAGCGAACGTCGCCGGCTGGCCGGCCAACACTTCGGGGGCCATGTACGACTTGGTCCCGATGATGAAGCCAGTGTCGGTCAGCCGTTCATCAGAGGTTCGCCGTGCAATACCGAAGTCGGCGACCTTGATCTTGCCGTCGTTGCTGATGAGGATGTTCGCCGGCTTCAGGTCCCGGTGCACCACATCGTGCTCATCATGGAGGTAGGAGAGCGCCTGGGCCAGGGTGCGCAGTAGATGGACACCAAATTCTCTAGTGAAGGCCCCGCTGCTAAGGTAGCGGCGGAGATTCGTACCTTCGACGTACTCCAGCACAAGGCATAATTCGTCTTTTTCCGGGAAGACGTCAAAGATGGTGACGATGTTCGGGTGATGGAGCTTGCCCATCACGCGTGCCTCTTTGGCAAGCCGGCGGCCGTGGTCCGGGTCGCCTACAACTTCTGGGCGAAGAACTTTCAATGCGACCAGCCGGTCCAGCTGGCTGTCGTGAGCAAGGAATACCTGACCCATTCCACCAACACCCAGTGGACGCAGGAGCTTGTAGCGGCCGTTCCCGTACGTGCCATCGGGATAGTCCGACATGGACACCTTCTTTCGTGCAGCTTGCGGAACCAGCCGCATGAGACCGGCCACGCTAGACAATATATGCGGTTGCGTACGCGATATGCGCCAGAGCCTGAACTGAGACATGTTGGGCCACGGGGATTCGCGCTGCACCCTGGCAGCCTGCTGGCTGAGCAGCATTGAAAGTGACGCCCGTGCTCCTCCGGGACGCATAGGGGTTCACCATGGAAGAGATCACAAACCAAACAGACCAGGATTCCGGCGCCCAGGAAGAGCAGCCCACGGCAACCCCCGTGCCCCTGCCCGTCCCCGCCACTGACATCAGCGAACTCACCGGCATGAACGTGCTGGACCCCAACTTCACCGGCCTGCCGCCGTGGACTGCTGCAGACTACGCGTCCAGCATCACCGGTTCCGGCGCCTACAAGCTCGCCGACTCCGGCGTCGCCCCGCTCGTCGCGGCCGCCCGCGGGTACTCCCGGATCGACAAGACCAACTACGACCAGATGGCCCGCAAGATGCAGGTCGAGGGCAACTCCAAGCAGGGCAAGCGGTTCAAGCGCACCCTCTCGGCCCCGGGCAAGGACGGCATGCTCATGCCGTGGTACTCCCTGGCCGGCATCATGAAGGCGGTCCGCGAAGGCGAACTGCCGGTCCCGCACACCTACCAGGTCCGCCCCGAATTCCCGGAGGACAATGACGCCGGTAAGCCGCTGAAGTACGAGTTCGTCTCCAACGTCGGCACCCCGCTGGACCTGCACCCGGCCATCCCGACCGACTGGATCGACACGACCCCGGTGGTCATGTTCGCCGAAGGAATGCTCAAGGGCGACTCGGCCCTGTCCGCCTACCTGGTCCACAACGGCATCAGCTACTCGGAGCTGCGCTCCGAAGACGTCGAAAACCCTGTCGCGAAGCTGCGCGAGCTGCTCGAGCGGATCCCGCAGGATGACCGGGTCCTCATCGTCTCCATCGGCGGGGTCTACAACGCCTCCGGCAACGCCGTCGACTGGCGCGAAATTGCCCTCAAGGGCCGTGTCGGCTGGATCGCGTTCGACGCTGACATCGCATTGAACCCGGCTGTGCACGCCGCCGCGAACAAGCTCTCCACCCAGCTGCTGGACAAGTCCAAGATGTCCGAGGTCCTGTACTTGAACCCGGAAATCACCTCCGGCGATGACGGGTCGATGGCGAAGGCCGGCGTCGATGACTTCCTGGCCAAGTCCGGCAACTGGGCTGCCCTGATCAACCAGCTCGATGACGTCATGCCCGACGCCCCGGCCAAGAACGCCGAAGACAAGCCCGGGAACTGGCGCGTCGGAGGCAACGGCCAGTTCGTCGAAGAATGCGTCGCGGTCAACTCCGGCGCCGGTGGCACCATCGGGGAGTACCGGTGGGAGCGGCGCGTGGACATCGGCGGCCGCGTCGTGGCGATGGAAGCCCGCCGCCAGCCGACCGACCAGGAGCTGAAGACCGGCATCTTCAACCCGAACGTGAAGTTCGAGGACATCGACGACGCCCAGGTCGAGATCGAGATTTCCTGGCACCTGCACGGCCGCGACTACACCGCCACCGTCACCGGCCCCGAAACCATCCTCGGCTACAAGCCCGAAGAATGGGACCGCAAGAAGGCCGCCGTCCCGAGGGAACTGCTGCTGCACCCGGAGTGGCCCCCGCGCGGCGCCAAGGGCGAATCCTGGCTCTCCGCCATCAAGGCCAACCGTCCCGAAGAGGTCGCGTTCAAGACCCGCTGGATGCAGATGGGCTGGGTGCCCGTCCAGGATGGCGACCCGGTGTTCCTCATCGGTGACCAGATCGTCGGCGACGTCGAATCCTCCTCCAACGTTCTGCCCGGGATCAGTGCCCGCGAAATCGACGTCATCCAGAAGTACGGCGTCGGCGAAAACATCGCCGGCGACTATGACGACGAAGAGTACCGCGAAGAGGTGCGGAAGAACTTCCGGACCATCATGGACACCTACATCAACTCCAAGGCCTGGACCGATCTGTCCACTGCCACCGTCGTCCTGGCCGGCGCGCTGCGCCCGGTCATCCCGATCCGGCCCAAGGCCACCATCTACGCGTGGGGCCCGAAGGGCAAGGGAAAATCCTGGACGGCTGAGTGCATGATGCGCTTCTGGGCCCGGCACCGCGGTGACTGGCACGAGGAGCTTCCCGGTTCGGCGAAGGACACGGCTGCGGCCATGGAGAACGCCGTTGCGCGCACCCCCATCTGGGTGATCGATGACCTGGCCCCGTCCGCGGTGCGTCGTCAGGCCGAGCAGGAAGACGCGAAGCTGGCTGACATCACCCGCGCCATCTTCAACAACGCCACGAAGCTGCGCATGAACGCGGACATGACGGTGAAGAAGTCGAACAAGCCGATGACCCAGTTGATCATGACCGGCGAAAACGAGCTGAGCACCCCGTCCGCCAAGGAGCGGCTCATCCCGCTCTACGTCGGCAAGGGCAAGCTGAACCCGGAGAGGGACGCCACCGATGCCCTCAACGCGATCGCCGCCGAGAAGGGCACGCCGGCCCGGTTCACGTCCCAGCTGATCAAGTACGTCCGCTACGCTGCGACCAACCACCCGGGAGGCTGGGCCGCGTACGTCTCCGCGATGGAGGCTGCCCGCGTCCAGCTCAAGGACCAGATCAGCGGGCTGATGAAGGAAATGGGCGCAGCATCCGGGTCCCTGGAGCGCACCTCCACCCTGGCCGCCGACGTCATGCTGACCTTCTTCATTCTGGAGAACCTGGCCCGCGAACTGGACATGGACTATGACTTCATCGACCAGTTCGCCGTCGACGGGGACATGTCCATGTCCGTCATCCAACTGGTCACCAACGCCCACGCTGAGAACCAGCAGGCCGCCCCGGGCATCTCGCTGGTCAAGGCCCTGGCTGCGCTGCTGGCCTCCGGTGAGGCGCACGTGATCTCCGGCGACGACCCGTCCCGGCCTCCCATCGAAGGCAGTGAGCAGTCCGAAGCGATGGTCAACAGCCGGCTCGGCTGGGTCGTCAGCGGCAGCGGGGACGGCAGCCTGCGCCCCTCCGGGAAGAACATCGGCACCGTGGTGACCGTGATGGACAAGAGCCGGGAGTACCACAAGGTGGTCCTGTTCTCCTCGGACACCGCTTTCAGCGCGGCCCAGAAGGCATATCCGTCCCTGATCCAGTTCGGCCAGGGACCGACGGCCGCCTGGTCCAGCGTGTGGGATGAGAACCTGCAGCCGCCGTACATCACCCGGAACAAGAACGGGCGCGGGACACTGCTGACCACCTGGCGCAAGGACCGGATCACCGGTGTCCCGATCGAGGTCGACCGCCTCCTGGACGGCGGCCTGTCACTTGAAGACCTGCCCGAAGCCAGCACCGAGTCCTAACCGCACCGGCCAGGACTCCACGGAAAGCCCCGTCGATTTCGGCGGGGCTTTCCGCATGCCAGACGAAAAAACGGCTTTTGCATATCATTTCGGAAAGCCCGGAAAGGCTGCCCGGGGTGGAAAAGCAGGAGATGTTCATGAGCAACTTAAAAGCGAAATGGCCCCCATTTGGGAGCCATGTGATAACCCTCGTCTCTAGTGACCGGATTCGTTCCTCAGGTTATCACATGGGGAGAAATCAACGGTCTCTCACAATTACCCCGACTCCACCGTAATGACACAGTCAAACACCGGGCAACCTACCCCTGGTAGTACGGGTTTATGCCCCTGCATCCCAGTGTTGGCGGCATTTTTGTGTCAGCGCAGGCCCTCACTCGACCAACTCGGCGGTACGTATAGGGCGTCTATGGAGAGGGAAAGCATTCTCTTACTAAAGGGAGGGGGTCTCTAAGGGGTCTCTAGGGGAGAGAATAGGGGCCCCTATATATATATATCTCTATTTTAGGTCGTTTAAGTAGAGTAGTAGTAGTAGGGGGCCCTATATTCCCCGCCATTCCGGGGATTTTCCCACTCCGCCGGGCGGTAGGGTCTCCGCGGTTTCGTGCGGTCGGCCGGCGGGGTGCTGGTTTCTTTCCTGCAGTCCCGTTTTGGTGTCGAATAGTGACACCCGTGGTCCGGGTCGGCGCATAGAAATTCTATGAACCAGACCACGCCACTGCTCCGCGACAAGCTCGCCTGGGACGGCAAGAAGCTCGTCGTCACCAGCGATGCCGTTATCGACAAGATCCGCCGCCAGGCGCTCTCGGCGTCCACCTCCAAGTCGATGCAGTCCTGCGCGGCGCGCTGGGTGGGGGAGCGGCTGCTGCGCAATGAAGTCGAGGACCCGTTCGCCCCGGCGCCGCTCGGGACCAGCGCCCACTCGATCATGGAAGACATGTTCGACGAGGACGTCTACGAACGCGGTGAGCGCACCCTTGCCCTGGCCGAGGCGCTGACCATCCGCGACTCGGACATCATGTGGCCTGACGTGCCGGCCGAGGACGACGGCGTCCGGGCGCTCACCCGTATCAACCGCCGGCGCTGGATCGAAGAGGTCAAGACCGCCTACGAGGGCCTGTTTGTCATCGAAGACCCGAAGACCATCGAGGTTTACGCACGGGAGCTGCAGATCGACGGACTCACTATCAATGGCGTCCCTTCGAACGGCTTCATCGACCGTGTCCGGCACGGGGTCAACAAGCGCGGCAAAGAAGGCTTGATTGTTGAAGATTACAAGGGTCTGGCCGTGACCACACCTATCCCGACTCCCGCCGGCTGGACCACCATGGGTGAGCTCTCCAAGGGCGACATCGTGCTGGGGTCCGACGGAAAGCCGACGATTGTCGTCGCCAAGTCCGGCACTCACCACCGCAAGTGCTACGAGGTTGTCTTCAGCGACGGCTCCAAGGTCGTCTGCGACAACGTCCACCTGTGGGAGATCACCGACACCTACCGGAATGTGCCGAAGGTGTCTGAGACTGTGGACGCCGATGAGTTGTTCCGCCGTGTGTCCGACCGAGCCGGCGGCCGCATTGCTATCCACATCCCGAACACCGCTCCGCTTGAACTCCCCGCTGCCGAACTGCCAATCGACCCTTGGGTCCTCGGTGCCTGGCTCGGCGACGGGCATTCCAAGACTGGAAGCCTGACTGTCGGAAATGAAGACCTTGCCGACATGTGCGAGATCATCGAGCGTCGTTGGGGTTCTGTCGTCCCGCGTGTCGCTGGTGCAAGCCACAGCGTCACCCTTTCAGCCTCACCTGTTGCTGTCGCTGAGCAGGTCCGCATTCCCGCCAACCCGGATCAGTGCGAATGGGGCCACAGCACCGCCGGTACCTGCCAAGAATGCGATGGCGTCGTTCGTCGCGCCAGGAAGACCGCATTCGCGTCCCTTCCCACAGTAGACACTCGCGTGCCTGGCCAGTGCTCACGGGGTCACGTGCTTCGGGGTTTGTCCGCGAAGAGCCATGTTTGCCTGGACTGCAAGCTCATTGTTGCCCGACACCTTGAAGCTGTGCGAGGGCCCAAGACCAACGTACCCACGGTGGAAACCATAGCCGCAGAGAAGCCTCTCCAGGGTGGATCTCTCCGGGCGAAGTTGGCCAAGTCCGGGCTGCTCCTGAACAAGCACATCCCGACGGCATATCTGCGCGGGTCCTATGAGCAGCGACTGGAACTCCTTCAGGGCCTCATGGACACGGATGGCTCTTTCAACGCCCAGCGGGGAAGGGCAGTGTTCGTCACGACTAAGCGCGCCCTCGCCGACGGGGTACGCGAGCTCGTGTCGTCCCTCGGCGTCACCGTTCAGTGGTTCGAGAAGGACTACGAGAATGCTGTCCGCCCAGACGCAACCGTGTTCATGCTCGAGTTCCGCCCCCTGAACTTCGTCCCGTTCCAGCTGGAGCGCAAGGCCTCCGCTGTTCGCCTTATGCAGGCCTCATACAAGCGGTTCCCGAAGGCTACCGAACGGTCACTGCGCCGGGACATCGTCGGCATGAACGTCGTTGATTCGGTTCCGACTGAGTGCATTGCAGTGGACGCGCCGAACCACCTGTACCTGTGCGGAACCACCATGATCCCGACCCACAACACGGGCAAGGTAGGAAATACCCGGTTCGGAGACGATCACGGGGACCAGATCCGCATCTACGCGGCCGCCCTGAAAGAGAAGACCGGCGAGCTGCCCGTCGGCGGCACGGTGCTCTACACGAAGTTCGGCAAGGCCCGCGACATCGACCTGAGCCCCGGCGCGATGTCCAAAACACTGAAGACCTTCGAGCTGTCCTGGAAGCGGCACAACCGCTACATGGAGTCCCGCGAGTTCCCGACCAAGGTCTCGGCCTTGTGCGGCTGGTGCCCGCTGATCAACGCCTGCCCGGTCGCCAAGGAGGAAGGCAAGACGGTCTCCGAGAAGGTCGCCGACCAGATGCACTCCGCGACCCACCTGGGTATCCCTGCGCTGCGCCCCGGTGCTTCCGTCGCCGCAATGGTCTCCACCGAGGACACCGTCATTACCAAGCACGGCCAGGAAGTCAGCTTCTTCATGCCGGACCCGTTCAGCTACGGCATCCCGGACGAGCAGATGGCCGAAGTGGAGAGGGCCGCGGAACTTGCCGCACACATCTACAACAGCGGGGAGAACCCGATCGCCTCACAAGACAGGATTCACGGAATGAACAAGATCACGGAACGCGAGGTGTACAAGCCGTACACCATCGAAGGTGAACTGAACCCGAACTCGTACGCCGCCATGGGCGTCTTCGGTACGGCAGAACTCGCCGTCGAAGCACTCCACCGGGGCGGTCTGCCCATCAACGGAACGAACGTCAAGGCGCTGGCCACCACCTTCCAGCACATTGTCTGCGAGTCGCAGGAGCACTGGACCGGTTCGACCTCAGCTGCGGACGGCGCCAACTCCCGGATGCGCGGTGCCCTCCGTACCGTCCTGGCCACGTTGCCGATGCCGTTCGGCGAAGACGCCGCCTCATGGGACGCCTGGGTTGCCGCCGCGATCCGCCGTTGCAAGTCCATCACAGCCGTCGCACTGCACCTGTTCACCGAAGAACGCACCGAATCCCCATGGGAAGCCCTCGCCGGTGTCACCCCGGACTCCGCGCCGGCCGCTCCTGCTCCTGCACCGGCCCCGAAGGCCGCCGTCAAGGCTGCTCCGAAGGCTGAACCTGCCCCCGCCGCGGAAGAGGCGGCACCGGCCGCTGACGAGGCTGTGGAGGCCCCTGCCGAGGCCGACGCACCGGCGGAAGCCCCTGAACCGGAGCCCCGCCGAGTCGTCCGCAAAGCCGCCAAGGCTGCCGCACCCGTCGATGACATCGACTTCGTCCCCGATGACTTCGCCGTCAACGACGACGTTTTCGCCTAACCCACCCACCTCCGCACCAAACACGAAAGCAGGACTCCATGGCCCTTGACACCAAAGAACGCAATGACATCATCCTCGGCGCCGTCGCAATGACCGGCCCGGTCGGCGACAGCCAGGCCGAGTGGGACGCCAAGCTCAAGTCCAACGCCAAGTCGCTGGCTCTGATGCTGAACGACAACTCCGACGTCGCCCGCTCCATCGCGATGCTCGCCGACTGCAAAAACTTCACCGGCACCATCCTGGGTGTCCAGAAGGAAGCTTCCTCGACCCGCGGCTTCATCGCCTTCAAGACGGTCGAATCGAAGTTCTCCCCGGACGGCATCGAAGTTGCCCGCACCGAGCGCACCGATTCCTCCGAGGAAGCCAAGGCGTTCGCGTCCCGTCTCCGCCGCGAGCTGATCGGCCATCGCGTGCTCGTG
Source organism: Arthrobacter methylotrophus (assembly GCF_039539965.1). Taxonomy (NCBI): domain Bacteria; kingdom Bacillati; phylum Actinomycetota; class Actinomycetes; order Micrococcales; family Micrococcaceae; genus Arthrobacter; species Arthrobacter methylotrophus. Next base: position 1,706,617 of record NZ_BAABED010000001.1, read on the forward strand.
TGGATCGAAATGCAGGAGACCAAGGGCGGCCAGAAGGTCCGCATCCTCCAGCACGTCCAGGACCTCGGCGAGGACCCGGATTTCGACCCCGAAGAGGGCGCGCGCATCACACTCGAGAAGATGAAGCGCTAGAAATCCGGCCCAAAGCCCCTGTCACCGGAAACGGCGGCGGGGGCTTTGGCGTCGGGACGGCCGTCACCGGATTGTCTACGCATGTTCCAGAGTGACCGCATCTGTACCCGCGGGCCCGGAATCGCCGCGGACCGCACGCACGAAGGAGCACGACACCGTGACTACAACCCCTTACGAGACTGACCGCTACCAGCCGTCCGGTTTCATCCAGTCCGACGATGAACTCCTGAGCCCCGATGCGGCCATCGACGCCGAACTCAACGGCGAGCTGGAAGCCGACGAACCGGACACGGACCTGGACGGCATCGACGAGGACTCCGCAGACGAGAACGGCGCCGGCAGCGGCAAGGCCAAGGCTTCCGCCAAGCCCTCCCGCGGCCTGTTCCGCCGGGTGGCCGCTAAGACCATCGAAGTCCAGGGCGCCACCGACACCGTCCGCGCCCTCGCCGCAGCCCAGCTCGGGTCCTCCGACGAGGTCATCGAACTGGTCACCTCGATCATGGCCGCGGGCCGGATGTCGACCTCCCCGTTGGGCGACATCGAAACCATCCAGCACGCCATCCAGAACGAGCCCTGGTCCGTTGGCATCACCGCCACCGCCCTGGGACGTGCCCGCCTGAAGGCCATCTGGACCCTGCTCCACACCCTGGGCGCAGTCGGCACCCCGGCCCCGCCGGCGTCGGACGCCAAGGCCGGCATGGCCGTCGCGAAGGCAGTGAACGACCTGTCCGAGGACAACCAGCTGGAGCTCATCGCATCCGCTGAACTGCTCAAGCGCTCCTAACAACTTTTCAACGAAGGACGATGATGGCCCGCAACGCCAAACGCAACGCCAGGACCCAGTCGGAAGATTTTTGGGGCAACGACGCCGAGGAACTGCCCCGCGCCGACGTGGAGTCGGTGCAGCTGACCGCCAAGCGGATCAAGCTGTTCAAGGTCTGGGTCATCTCCAGCGTGGTGCTCCTGCCCATCGCGCTGCTGGCCATCATCTCCTTCCTGCCGAAGTTCCTCGACACACCGGCCGCGGTGCCGGCCCCGGTCAACCAGCTGGACTCACCTACCAAGGCCGCGGCCATGAAGTCGGTCCAGGACTGGCTGAACCAGCAACCCTCCCCGATGCCCGGCGGCAAGATCCTCTCCTGGGACGGCGTGGACATCCAGGCCGAACCCAAGACGACCACCGACAGCAAGGGCAACGTCACCGAAACCCAGGGCCTGCAGCTGAACAACCTGACCCTGATCAGCCCGTCCGGATCGATCTTCACCACCCAAGTGCAGGTGGCCTATTCCCCGACCCGCGGCGCCAAGGTCCTCGGTGACCCGACCCTGATCCCTCACGCACCCGATGACAAGCAGTCCTGGCCGAACCTGAAAGCCTGGCCGGACCTGGTCCCGGCCTCCAAGCTTCCCCCGGTAGAGCAGGCCGCCACCGCCTGGGCGAAAGCCTTCACCTCCGGGGACCCGGACGCACTGCGACTCGCCGTGGGCGATACTAACGCGGACCGCTCCTACGTCCCGCTGGTCCAAACGACCGCCTCGAACGTCACCGTCGGTGACGTCGCATCCCTCCCGTTGCCTGCGGACGCCTCAAAGGACGCGAAGCCGACCCAGGTCGTCGCCCAGGTGTCCTTCGGGATCGCCTGGGACGGACAAAACCTGACCAACAGCCAGACCCCGTCCCGGGTCACCTACGACGTGCTCATTGACAAGGCAGACACCGCAGCACCGCAGGTTGTCGCCTGGGGTGGCGCCGGGTCCGGTGAATCCCTCAAGCCGTACATGAACGCCGTCGAAGGACGCAAGATCACCGCCGCAACCATCGACAAGACCCTCCCCTCGGCTGTCCCCGCGACAGCAGGAAAGTAGACATGGCACGCAACTCCAAGGCTCCCGCAGCCCAGCCACTGATGGACGTCTCCGTCCCGACCATGATGCGCACGCTGCTTCCGGGCGGCCGGATGCTCGGCGTCGACGGGTCCCTCTGGCTGGTCCGGAAGGTACCGCTCGAACCCGTCGTGGACGCCAAGTCCATCGATGAGCGCCTCAACACCTACACCCCGCTGATGGCCGCCTACGATGAGCTTTCCGCGATGACTCACACGGCGTCGAACCGTCGCGCCCTGGCCCGCAAGGATTACCGTCAGACGCAGGAACTCCTGGTGAACCTGAAGAAGCTCTACAACCCGGAAACCGGGCACCCGATTGCCGGGTTCCTGAAAGAGTCCTTCCCGCAGCAACTCACCGAGAAGCGGCTCCTGCTGCTGGCGGTGAAGCTGAACGGCAAGCTTGGCGGCAACGGCGGGCTCAAGCACGCCATCGATTCGTTTACCGAAACACTCGTCGTCGGCGGCACCCCGCTGAGTGACTACGACACCGACCTTGCCAGAGTGGATGCGGCGCTGGCCCGCTGCGGCCTGTCGGTGCCCTCCTCCCAGGAGATCGCCATCGCCAACGCCTGGTGGAACCAGGGCCACTTCCCGGACACGGTGGACCTGCCACACTCGGACCACCTGCACGTCTTCGCCGACGCGAAAGCCGTCCGCATGGCCGACGCCGCCGGCCGGGAAGACTGCCACTCCTGGCCGGCTATCCCCAACCACCGGACCCTGACCATCGCCACCCTTGAAGGTTTCGATTTTGAGTTCGTTTCGCCCACCAGCACGCAAGCGCACTGGGCCACCGGACTGGTCGAAGACGGTGCCGTCGCGATCTCCATCCGGGCGGGCGTCGAGCCGGCGAAGATCACCCGTGCTGAACTGCGCCGCCAGCGCAAGCGCTACCTGGATGACATCAACGAACGGCTGAAGCAGAACAAGATGGAGCTCTCCGAGCAGGAGGAGATGGTCCGGACCCTCGAATCCGTCGAGGCTGTCTACGCCTCCCGGGAAGGTTCCCCGACCCTGGTGGACTGCTCCGTGCTGGTCGCCTTCGACGGAGAAGTCGAAGACATCACCCAGGCCGGCCCCAACTCGGCCGCGAACCTGCGGATCATGAACTTCCGCCAACGCCAGGCCCTGGCCGAGATGATGCTCTGCTCCTACATCAGGTCGAACCCGAACCTGCACGACATGCCGACCCAGAACGTGGCCGCGTCGGGAATTCAGTCGCTCTCCACGGTGGGAGACAAGACCGGCGCCCTCATCGGTTTCACCGAACGTGACCGCCAGCCGGCGTACGTGTCTCCGACCGCAGCGTCCACCGCCGACGGGCTCCCGCTGATGCTCGTCGCGGGTGGAACAGGGTCCGGAAAAACCCAGTGTCTGCTGTGGTCGGCGACCCAGATGAACCGGATTCCTGGCCCCCGCTCAGCCCGTTCGCCGCAGGTTATCGTCGACCCCAAGACGGAATCTGATCACTCCCCGACGGTTCTGGCCGCCGGCGGGCAGGTCATCTCCCTCGATGACCTGCAGCACTCGGACGGCATCTTTGACCCGATCCGGTTCGCCAAGAGCCCCGACGTGGGCATCGAACTGGCGGCCTCCATGCTCGGCTCGATCAACCCCTGGGGTGACGACAGGGGCAAGTACGAGGTTGCCATCTACACGGCGCTTCGCTACGGCGTCGCCAACGGTGCCACCTGCATCGGCCAGGCCCTGACGACCGCCCTCGCGCACGGCAAGGCGTCCCAGGGGATGGTCCAGCCGATCCTTGACCTCGCCGAAGCCTCCCCGATGTTCCGTGCCTGCGTGGGCATGGACCCGAACTCCCAGGCGCTGAACATCTTCGACGGCATCACCCTGATCAAGGTCGGCAACTCCCACCTGGACCTGCCAGAGCCGGGAGCCATCGAAGGTGCACCGCTGATGCAGCGCGTCTGCCTAGCCCTGGTCCGCATGATGGTGTTCGGTTCCGCCATGGCCCTGACCGGCCGCGGCGGCGTCATCCACCTCGACGAGGCCTGGGTCTTCCTCGGCGCCGGCAAGGCCGAAGTCGAACGACTCGGCCGTCTGGCCCGCTCCCAGGGGGTGCTACCCATCCTCTACACGCAGCGCGTCTCAGATGCCCTCAAAGCCGAACTGACCGGCTACATCTCCCGCGGTTTCATCCTCCCGATCGAAGACCGCATCGAAGCCGAAGCCGCTTGCCGGCTCTTCAACCTGGAGCCGACCCCGGAAAGGATGGGCCGGATCCGGGCCAAGGCCAACGTCGGTGAAGGCGAACAGATCGCACCGAACTGGAACTCGATGCGAGCCTTGCGGGACCCGCGCACCAACCAGGTCATCCGCGGTGCCATCGGGATCTACGCTGACCTGACCGGCCGGGCTGTTCCGGTCGAGGTAGTCCTGCCTCCGACCTTCCTGACCATGGCCTCCACTAACCCGGAGGACATCCGCCGCCGGCAGGAAGCGGCCCAGGCCGTCCTCGTCTAGGTCCTAGGGGAAGCCCCGGCGTCCACAGCGGCGGCGGGGCTTTTCTGTGGCTTTTTTGCGCGGCCGCACACTTCTATTTCAGAGCACACAACTTCAACCACGAGGATTCCCCAGCATGGCGCCCCCCAACTTCGTCAGACATTTTCCACGGCCCGCACTTGCCTCCGAACGGGGCGCCTTTGACCTGCCCTCGATCATCACCGGAGTGGTCGTCGTGGGCATCCTGGCAGCTGGTGTGCTGGCGGCCATCTTCGGGATCATTCCCTTTGCGCAGGACAACGGCGCCAAGCAGGACACGGCTGCGATCCGCACCGCCGAAGCGGTAGCCAAAACCAAAGACGGGCACTACATGGATTCGGCTGGCCTTGTCGCTGCCGGGTACCTTCCGCCGGCGGTTCTTTCCGCGGCGCCCGACAACTCATCGGACCCTTCCGGATTCGCCAGGGTTTCTGCGACAGGCAGATACAACTACAAGGTCTCGGCCGATGCCGCCGGCACCTGCTACGCCGGTGTTGCCCGTTCCGGGACCGGCAACGTGTACTACAGCACCAACAAGACCCCGGATCCGCAGGAGCTCGCCCCGACGACCGACACCGGCTGCGCCACCGTTGATTCCACCCAGACACTGGTCACCGCGGTGGGAGGCTATCCGGCCAAGTACATCGTGGCTGCCCCCTCCGGTTTCACCGGCTCCCTCTCCACCAACACCAGCGCCATCTTCTCGTGGGCGGTAGCCTCTGGCGCGACCGGTTACTTGGTCGAAACCTCCGTCAATGGCGGTCCATGGACAACCGTGGCAGCAAGCCAGCCGGGCACGAACATTGTCATTACGGGCAACCAGGGCGACAAGATTTCCGGACGCGTCAGCTCGGTAAACGCCGCCGGCACGTCCACGCCGACCCTTTCCATCGCCGTCAGCCTGCCGACAGGGCCCAACTTCGCCAGCCCCGTTGTTTGGACGAAGCGGACCGCCGCGCCGGCCGGCACCTGGAATGATCTTGCGGCATCTTCCGATGCGACGAAGATCTTCGCGTCCCAGAACGGCGGCCTCTACCGCTCGGCCGACTCGGGCGCCACTTGGACCAAACTCCCCGCACCCTCGGCCACTTGGGGCAAGGTTGCCTCCTCCGCAGACGGCACACGCCTCATGGCCCTTGCCAGCAACTCGGACATCTACATCTCGGCCGACTCGGGTGCAACCTGGGCGAAGAAGCAGTCCATCAGCGGGCTTGTGGCAATCGGGTCATCCGCTGACAGCAAGAACCTGATCTCAGCCGTGTACGACAGCGCTATTTACACCTCAAACAACTACGGGGCCTCATGGACAGGGCACAACCTTGCATACTCCGACATGTGGAATCAGGTGCACGTGAGTGCCGACGGCACAACCATGACTGCCACCAACGGCTACGACCCCAACCTGTACATCTCACGGGACGGCGGCGTGACCTGGAGCAAGAGCCCCACCACCAATGGCATCGGCGGCTTGGCTCTTTCGTCGGACGGCAAAACCATCCTCGTCGCGATGGGCACGAGCCTCCGCGTGTCCACTGATTCGGGAGTCACGTTCGCCCCCGCGTCAACCGGAGTCCCGACCAACCTCTCCTTCATGCAGTTCGCCATCTCGTCTGACGGCACGAAGATGGTCGCGTCGTCCTCCAGCAGTCAAGCCGGCGCCTATCCAGGGGTCTACACCTCCACGGACACCGGAAAGACCTGGATCTACCAGAACGCGGTCGGTACTGCCAGCACCTCGGGCACCAACACCGCCTTTGTCAGCACATCGGCAGACGGTGGAAAGATCGTCGCGGCGTACACCAGCATGTTCACCGGAGCCTATGGCGGCTAACCCTGAATGAAGGCGGCCCGGCATCCTTTGCGATGACCGGGCCGCTTTGGTGGACGAACTGACGGTGTGGAAACCCTGGTCTTCCGGGAGTTTCGATAGGTGATGGACGTTACACGCCAGGGTTGATGACGTTTGTCAGATCAGCCGCACACATAAGTTTCGTGCAACTGACTTCCCTGATCACTGACTCCGAATGCCACGACATCCTGCAGCGCCACGCTGACGGAATTGTAAGCGCGCCGGAGGCCCGCCGGCTCATCGCCGAGTCCCTCCACCGCTCCGGCATCGCCCAGGCAGTTGCCAAAGAAAAAGGTGGCCCCTACGGGCCCCAGATGGTCCAGGACCTGGCCCTGGAGATGGAGGAGCTTCTCTTCCAGAAAGTCATGCAGACCGAGCCGGGCGGCTTTGACCTGGATCTCGGGCTGGACGCTTCGGTGTCCGGCTGGGCCCGGAACCTGCTGCGCGCCGGCCACCTGTCGATGCTCCGGAACATCCGTACCCGCACGACATCGAAGATGACCCTCGTGGACCCGTCACCGATGCGCCAATGGCAGGACAGCTCCTGGCATGCCAGCTCCTACGTCACTTTCCATAACGCGGCCGTCTTCGACCGCACCGACCCAAACCACCTGAGTCAGAAGATGGAAGACGCTGCCGACTGGCTGCGTTCCAAGACCCGGCACCTGCGCGATTCCTCTAAGCTCGCGGCCCAGGCCGCTACCGTCATGCACGCCTACAGCGTCCCGGCCCTCGTCCGGCCCCAGATCATTGAACGCAAGCGACTCAAAGACCTCGTCGACAGCGAACCGGGCCTGGCCCACCGCTCCATTGCCGCGATGCGCTCCCTCATTGAAGGCGAACCGTACGAGGCCATCGACGAAGGGCTCATGGCCCTCTGGGATGACTACAGCTTCGAACAGATTGACACCATCACCCGCGCCGCGCCCCGTGTCGCCGGCGTCCTGGTCGACTCGATCCTGGCCGACCGTGCCCGCCCCTCCCGCACCGTGCTGCGCTCCTTCAGGGCCTCCGTCCGTGCCATGGGCAAAGGACGCGGCTGGTCACGCGTGGCCGAGGAGATCTGCGAAGCGTTCATCGCCCTGGAATTCGAGGCGTACTCATCCTTCGACACCACCGGCGCCGACTACCGCGAGGAACGGATCGCCGGCCGCCGCATCGCGATCCTCAAGGCCCCCGACGTCTTCGCCCGCGCCCTTGAATTCAAAGGCCAGCGCCTCGGACTGAACGAATCCGACATGTACGAACAACTCGACCGGCTCATCCGGTCCCTGACCGACCTGGAAGTCAAGGTACCTGAAGCAGCATGAACATCATCGACAAGATCAAGAACCGTTTCACCCGCCAGGCGCTGGCCAGCCCTGTCCGCTGGGTGGCGGCCGCCGCTTTCACCTTCGCCCACATCTTCGCCCTCGCCTCGCTGATCCTCCTCGGTCCGGGCTTCCTCAGCATGGACATCATGAGCTGGGTTTTCCCGCTGGCGGTCGTGCTGCCAGGCATCATCACCATGACGTTGCTGCCCGGCGGCTGGAAGCGCTGGTACCGGTGGGCGGCCCTGCTGGGCCTCGCCATGATGCTCTTCGAGAACTCCAACCCGTACATCGTCATCCTCTTCGGCGAAACCTGGATCCTGCACCGCAGCTGGGTTACCGAACGCACCATTGGACTCAAGCACCTCTTCAATTCCAAGCAGCGCAAGGCCGCTGTTACCGGGGTCTGCTTCAAGCCCGGCACCGAGCCGAAGAAAAAGACCAAGACGCTCCGTACCCCCAAAACTGCGTAAGGCCCGCACACCCTTACGCGCACCCGCCGGTCCGCACCGGCACGGACCCGCCCACCGCCCCAAGAGGTGGGCGGGTCCCACCATCTTCAGATGACGCCCGCCACCGGGCAGGAAGCATAGATGCCGCCATGATGCAGCAGACTCTCACCGAAACAGTCCGGCTCGCCACCGGAATTCCCGACGCTCTCGGACGCCCCGGCCAGGTCGCTTTGGTTGACCACATCGAAGAGGCAATCAGCACCACTGGCCACGTGGTGGGAGCCTGTCCTACAGGTGTGGGTAAGTCGTTCAGCCTGCTTGCGCCGGCCATGATCGCCGCAGCCGAACACGGTCAGCGAACCGTGATCAGCACCGAATCCCTGGCACTGCTGTCCCAGATCCTGCTCAAGGACGCCCCCGTTGCCGCGGCCGCGTGTGAGAAAGTCACCGGGACTAAACCCAAGGTCGCCGTCCTGAAAGGCTTCTCCAACTACGTGTGCAGCCAATCTGCGCGGGACTCAGCCGAGGCCCTGACCGACACCGTCGGGATGCGCCCCTCCCTGCCCTCGCTCCGCTCCAAGCTCAAGCGCTTGGCCAACCAGAAGAACCTTTTCCTGGACGGTCGTCCTTTCGACCCTGTTGCCGGGGTGCCTCTGCTGTTGTGGGCCCTGTCGTTGCCCGCCGACCAGGCCGGCGACAAACAGTCCTACCAGGGAAATACAACCCCTGAGCTCTGGGACGCCGTCTCCGTCGGACCCTCCGAATGCATCGGCGATACCTGCCCGGTCTTTGACTTGTGCAAGCCCCGCGCAGCCCGGACCAAGGCTGCCGAGGCGGACATTGTCGTCACCAACCACTCGATGCTGGCCGTCCAGGCCGCCAAGGGTGTCCCGGTCATCATCGGCAACAAGACCCTTGGCGAGTTCCACATCATCATGATCGACGAAGCCCATGCCCTGCCCGCGAACGTCCGCTCCGCCGGCGCCAGCGAAGTCTCCGCCGCGGCCGTCATGTCCCTGACCCGTTCCATTTCCCGAACCCTGGACGAATCCGAACCCGCCGTCGGCCGTCTCATCAAGGAGGGCAACGCCCTGGCCATCGAGCTGGAGGACGAACTCGCCGAGATGGCCAGGTACACCAAGGCCGGAGAAGTCTGCAAGATCAAGGAGGACGCCGACCCGCTCGACACCTGCGGCGACATGCTGATCGCCTGGTCCCGGAGCATCAAGAGCGCCCTGGAAGGGGCGGCCAAGTCCAAGAACATCCAGGCCCGTCTCAAGGCCAAGCGGCTCTCCGGACGGCTGGACGCGTTCATCGGTGCCGTCGGCCAGGTCAAGCTGCACCGGATCGGGACAGCACGCTGGATCGAACAGAAGACCCCGCCGGCGAACGCCAAGGTCCAGACCCCGTACTGGTGCGCCAACGCCTCCCCGGTGAACATCTCCGGACTGCTGCAGACGAACCTGTGGACCGCCCCGGCCATGCCGGATGAGGAAGACGAAACGGTCCAGGCCATGAAGGAAGCCGGGGGGTCGGTAGATGAGGAAACCGAGACGTACCCGATGACGGTCATCGCCGTCTCCGCGACCCTGCCGTCCCGGTTCGGCTACCAAGTCGGGCTGACGGCCGAGAACGTCGCCTACCCGTCCCCGTTCGACAAGGCCTACGACGACTCGCTGCTCTACATTCCCAAGCTGACGCCGGAGGAGATCCCGGAAATGTTCCCGGGATGGCGGCCCGGCACGAAAGGCAAGTTCAACGGCGCCCTCCACCAGGCGTGGGCAACCAAGAAAAACGTCGAGCTCGTCGAAGCAAACGCCGGGTCGGCGCTGATCCTGTCCGCGAACTCCACGGCCGGCAAAGCGTACGCCGCCGCCCTGCGCCGCGCCGCGAAAGGCCGCTGGAACGTCTACTCCCAATGGGACGGGCTCTCCACCCAGCAGCTGACCAACCTGTGGCGCGACGACGTGAAATCCGTGCTGGTCGGCACCAAGTCGTTCATGACCGGCGTGGACGCCAAGGGCCGCACCTGCTCCCTGGTGACCATCGACCGGATCCCTCGCGCAGCCGGCAACCCGGTCGACGACGCCCGCGTCGAGGCGATCATGGATGCCCTGCAGATCGGCAAATGGGCGGCGGACACCTATGTCTACGTCTCCGACGCCGCGCTGCTCCTCGAGCAGGCCCTGGGCCGGCTCATCCGGTCCGTGTCCGATTTCGGGATGGCAGCCATCCTGGACCCGCGGATGCTGAAAACCGGTCCGGTGTCCTACCCGGAGCCGACCTGGAAGGTCTACAAGGACGCCGCCGGCCGGTTCAGCAAGGTCACCACCAGCCAGGCAGCAGCCGAAGAATACCTCCACAAAATCAGCGCGGAAGCTTTCGCCCTCGCCTCCTGACGTTTTTCAGTTTCGCCGCACACAGATTCGTTACCGGCACCCACCACCGAGCACCACCTACCAGCCACGAAAGGCAGACACCATGTCACCCGTCACCCCCTCCACCTCCCCGAAGTCCGTCGTCATCCACAGCAAGGCAAAAGGCTGCGTCCAGTGCAACGCCATGGACCGCGCCCTTGCCAAGACCGATGTCCTGGTCACCAAAGTCGACGGCACCACGGACGAGAACCGCGAGTTCTGCAAGGGCTTGGGCCACACGCAGGCTCCCGTCGTTGTCGTCTACCAAGACGGCGTCATCATCGACCACTGGTCCGGCTTCAACCCCGGCAAGACCGCCGAACTGGCCGCAGACCCCCTGGTCGAGCGCAAGGCCCCCGTCCGCGAACTCATCGCAGCCTAGCCGCAAGCTTCGAAACCCGCTGCCCCATCCGGGCGGCGGGTTTCTGCTTTACCCGGCACATCTCATCGCGCTCCTGCCCGTTACGAGAGGCACCCATGAACACCAGAACCGCCACCGCCACGACCGCAGCCCGTCTCCTTTGCCTGCGCTTCAACGACGCCCTCCGGAACAGCCGGCCTATTCCGGAGCATTCAGCCACCCACTTCTGGAGCCCGGACAGCGGTGGCGGGTCCGTCATCGTCGGCGCCGACGGCACCTACCTTCGTGTGGACTCTTCGACCTCGTGGGACCAACACTTGAGCGCCTACGCGGCCGGCCAGCGGTCCAGAGCCGCGGGGTAAACCTTCAGACCAACGCCCGTGGGTGCCGTCTCTACGCATGCTTCCTAGTGTGAATACATTGACGATCCCGGCCCCGTCGGAGGCCCCGGCACAACAGCCTGCCGCAGGCGACGGAACCGACCCGTGGACCGAAATGGCCGCCTCGGTCGCCCTCTTCGTAGAGCGCACGGGCAACCTCCCCGTCCCCGGAGCGGAACCCGCCGAAGACGAGATGGCCGGCTGGCTTGCCGTCCAGCGCCGCGCAGCCCAGCAGGGCCGCATGGCAGGCCCGCACCGGTCCTTCCTGGACACCCGCATCCCCGCCTGGAGGCAGTCCCGCCAGGAACGCTGGAATTCACAGCTGGCCCTCCTCGCTGAGACCCGTAGCGCCGGCGCACCAGTCCGGGGACAGTTGAAGGTCTGGCTCAAATCCCAGCGCCGTACCGCGGCAGCAGGCAACCTCACCGCCGACCGCAAAGCCGCACTGGACGCCGTAGCCCCCGGCTGGGACCAACCCGCACCGGGCGCGGAATATCTGTGGCTGAGCCGGGCCGAAGACCTCGCCAACTACGTCGACTTCTCCGGCAGGCTCCCGGCCAGCGCAGGCGGCACCGCCGAAGCGACCGGACTGTACCGCTGGATGAGCTACCAGCGCGTTCTGGCACGGTCCGACAGGCTCACCAAGGCCCGCCGCAAGTGGCTGGACAAGAACGTTCCGGGCTGGCTGCCCGAGCACGACGCCAGGGAAGTCCACTGGTCCGCCCGGGCCAAGGCCCTGGAAGTTTTCAGGGAAGAGACCGGCAGGTGGCCGTCCGTGGCCGTAGCTGCGGAAAAGACACTGGCACGGTGGCTGGGGACCCAGCGCGCCGCGGCCAGGGCCGGCCAAATGGGCACTGAACGCCTGGAAGCGCTGGACGCCGCTGCCGTCGGCTGGCTCCAGGTCAGACAAGGTGCGTGACCGGGATGCTGGATGAGAAGAAGACCATCGAACTCGTGGCCGCGTTTTTCGCCGAGCACGGCCGCTGGCCCTCGGCCGCTTCGTCGTCCAGCTATGAGCGCGGCGCCGGGATCTGGTTGAACGAGCAGCGCGTCGCCGATTCGAACGGCACCATGGATCCGTTCCGGAAGTCTTTTCTGGATCACCATCTACCCGGCTGGCAATCGTCGCCGGATGACATCTGGCAGGAACGGGCACGGGAGGCCTCCGACTTCGTGCTTTGCCACGGCAGGCTTCCCGACATGGGCGCCGACGCCAAAGGGGAGCGGCTCATCGCCATCTGGCTCTCCAACCAGCGGGCTCTGCAGCAGAGCGGAAACATGCCGTTTGCCCGTCTGGGCTGGCTGAATGCGCACTGTCCCGGGTGGCTTGGCCCGGCTCCGAAACGGCCAATCTCGTTCGCCAGGCCCTTGTTCGCACTTAAACGACACCCGTCGTAAAAGTCGGCGCATAGAGAAGGCCATGAACCTACTTATCTGCGACACCGCCGACAACGCACTGGCCGACACCCAGCTCCACAACACCGTCAAAATGGCTTTTCTGGACCCCCCGTACAACACCGGCCGGAAGTTCACCCAGTACAGCGACTCCTCACCGCTGAAGGACTGGCTGGGCATGCTCGAGCGAACCCTCACCGCCGTCCGTGACACCCTCACCGAGGACGGCAGCATCTTCGTCCACCTCGACGACCAGTACATTCACCGGGTCCGCTGCATCATGGACGACGTCTTCGGGGACCGGAACTACGTCGGCACGATTATTTGGGAGAAGAAGAACCGCGGGTCCTTCCTGCACGCCCACCTGGCAGACGTCACCGACCACATCCTGATCTACGCCAAGGACAAGTCGAAGATGGCACCCCTAGTGCACTCCTCTACCGAGGTCGGCAAGCGGATCCCCGTCCACAACAAGGGCAACAAGCCCTCCGTGCTCGAGTTCCCCGCCGGGTGCATGACCTTCAACTTCCCGGACCAGACCATCCCGGCCGGCCCGATGAACACCCCGACGATCACCTCGGACCTGCTCGATGACCTGGTCGTCGAAAACGGCACCAACAAGAACGCCTTCCGGATGACCGGGCCCTTCCGCTACGGCCAGGACGCCGTGAACAAGATGGCCGAGACCCCCGGCGCCTTCATCTGCCCGCGGCAGATGCTGCGCCCGTCCTTCGTCTCCCAGGAATCCAAGGGCAAAGTGCTCACCAACCTGCAGTCGTTCCGGATCAACGGCTCGCCCACCAACGAGGACGCCCGCGCCGAGTCCGAGGCCATCTTCGGCACCGAGATGGGTGCCGCGTTCGACACCCCCAAGCCTGAGGCCCTGCTGGAAAGGCTCATCGCCGCGGCCACCGAACCCGGGGACACCGTCCTGGACTGTTTCGCCGGCTCCGGCACCACCCTGGCCGTCGCCCAGAAGTTGGGCCGGAACTGGATCGGCGTCGAGCTGAGCCCGGAAACGATTGAAAACTACATCGCCCCGCGCATCGACGGCATCCTCGCCGGCACCGACCCGCTGCCGATAGCCGGCTACAGCCCGTCGCAAGCCAGCTACAGCGTCCGCGCCTCTACGGCAGCGGCTGCCGCCTGACGCTCTGCGGGAGCACGGGCGTTGCCGCACACATAAGATCCGGCTCCTGCCAGGGCCAGCAATCCGACACCCCACATAGAGATCATCGGAGTTGCCCCGGAGAGCTGAGCACTACGGCCTAAAGCCGGACGTCAGGCTCCCCGTGCACGGTGGAGGTGAATTGGCCGGTCCCGTGCACCCCTTTGGGCAGCCGGCCCTGGCCGCCAGCCTTCGGCTGCGTGCTCTTGCCCGCTCGGGTTTCGGCTGCCTTGAGCGTCCAGGAGATTGATTCCCGTTGTCGGTAGTCCAGGATCTCCCGACTCTGGTCACTCTCGACGCTGTCGAGGTCAATGGAGGCTACGCGTTCCCCGAGGAGTGCAGGATCTATGAGTCTGGCGTCGATCAGGGCATGGACGAATTGAAAGTCTTTCTGCCGATGAGCCATGAGCTTCGCTCGGGTGACATCGTCGCCGCACGCGGTAGCTGGTCCTCGGTGTAAGACCCCAAAATCGCCTGGCTGCCAATGATGATGACCTGGTCCTGGCGGATAACGCTTGTCGCTGCACGGATTGCGTGCTCCAGTTCATCCCTTCGCAAGGAGCTGCGCCTTCTTCATGGCGATCAACCGTTCATCCCGGTCAAGGGCGCCGGCGAACGGGCTGATTTGTCGCATGTCCCTGCCCTGATCGTCGTCTTTGAGCATCTCCCGCTCCATCTCGTCCACCGGCAGTTTGAGGATCTCCTCCCACCGGTCCAGCCAGCCTTCGGCAATCGGCGCCCGGGGCGTCTCCCGCATGCGTCTGATGTTGGTCATGGCGAGATCGCGCAGCTGTTCGGGTTGCTCGTGCATCTTGGCTCCGAGGATGACGTGCAGCTCGTAAGGGAAGCGCTCCTCGCGCCGGGACTGCTGCGGGTGCCTGGAGATGGCCGTACGAAGCGCGTCCTGGATGACAGACGGGCTGCTCCCGAGCCGCGCCGCGATAGCCCTGACCGTGAGACCCGCGGCTTTCAGAGCCAGGATCGTCTCCTGCCGCCGGCGTGCGGCAGCCATCATTGCCTCCCGGGCGGCCTCCGTTTCCGCGGAGAGCTCCTTGGCTTCGTGAACCAGGCGGTCGACAAGCTCTTCATCCATATCTGTATGGTACCCCCACACACAGATGGGCGGTGGAGAGAGCACTGCAAGGAAGTGCTGCGAGGAGATGTTTGGCTGGTGACAGCGTCGGGGTGTTCCGCACACATAGGCAGGGTGAACACCACAGCGAAGCGTCAGCGTCCCGGCACCGCCCGTCCCATGACCCCCGCACCCGGCCGATCCCTGGCCGAGAAGTTCCCGGCGTTCGCTGTTGAATGGGACATCGACGGGAACGGCAGCCTCCGCCCTGAAGATGTCTCCTACGGCTCAGACCACCTGGTGTCCTGGCTGTGCCCCAACGGCCACGGCGCCTACAAGACCAAAATCTCCTACCGCACGACCCGCAACCGCGGGTGCCCGGAGTGCGGCAAGGCAAAGCTGTCCGCGCCCAAGAAGGGCAAGACCCTTGCCGAAGCTTTCCCGGAGATCGCTGCCGAGTGGGACTACGAGAAAAACCACCCGCTGACGCCGTCCGATGTTGCCCCGCGCTCAAACAAGAAGGCCTGGTTCATCTGCCCCAACGGACACGGAGCCACCGAGTCCTACATCAGCAACCGCACCGCCGGCAACGGCTGCCTCGACTGCGGCCGCCAGCGCGGAGGCCAGGCCAACTCCGCGCGCGCCAAGGCCCGCGGCACGTTCGCAGAACGACACCCCGAGCTCGTCCCCGAATGGAACACCGAGCTGAACGACTTCGGCCCCGGAGATGTCAGCCCCGGCAGTCCCAAGAGCGCTTGGTGGAACTGCCCCGAAGGTCACGAGCCGTACAACTCACAGGTGGCACGACGCCACCAGGGACAAGGCTGTCCGGTGTGCGCTAACGTGCGCCGCGCCGCGGCAATCAGCTACAAGGGTCCGAAGCCGGGAACATCCCTGGCTGACAAGCGGCCCGACCTGGTTCCGTTCTGGGACACGGAGCGGAACACTATGAATCCTGCTGACGTCACGGTCAACAGTCACCAGGTGGTGCACTGGATTTGTCCTGACGGCCACCGCTTCGAACGCAAGGTCATCCGGCGGGCGGCCAGCAACGTCTGCCCGGTCGGACGCGACGAACGCAGGACGGCGCGGGGCGCCATCGCTTCCTGATCATCTAGGAGCAAAGCCCAGAAAACCCCGGATGCTCTTGCAGCCGGGGTTTTCTACTGTCGGAACCTTGTGCGCTGCTTAGTGGCCCATGCTGGCGCCGCCGTCGACCGGAATGACCGCGCCCGAAATGTAGGACGCTTCATCACTGGCCAGCCAGCGGACAACGTTTGCGATCTCGGACGGCTCGGCGAACCGGGCTGCCGGGATGTCTTCCATGTACTTCTTTTTCACGTCGTCCGAAACTTCGTTGAACATGTCTGTGAGCACTACGCCGGGCATGATGACGTTCGCGGTGATCCCGCGGGCACCCAGCTCACGGGTGATGGAACGGGCGATGCCGATCATGCCGGCCTTGGATGCTGAGTAGTTCACCTGGCCCGGGGCACCGTAAATCCCGGACACCGAGGAGATCATCACAATCCTGCCCTTGCGCAGCTTCATCATGCCCTTGGTGGCGCGCTGAATGACGCGGAAGGCCCCTGTCAGGTTGGCGTCCAGAACCGAGGTAAAGTCGTCCTCGGTCATTCGCATCAAGAGGGTGTCCTTGGTGATGCCGGCATTCGGTACGAGGACCTCGACGGGGCCATGGGCAGCCTCAACCTCTTTGAACGCCGCGTCGATCGAGGCAGCGTCGGTGACATCGGCCTGCACACCCAGGATGCCTTCGGGCAGTTCTGTTTCGCTGCGGTAGGTGACCGCAACCTTGTCTCCGTTAGCCAGAAACGACTTGGCGATGGCGAGGCCGATGCCCCTGTTGCCGCCGGTGATGAGCACGCTGCGGGCTCCGGGCTGATCTGTCACTACGTTCGTCATGTTCTCTTTCTCTCCGTTCAGGACCGTGACATCGTATCGGCTGGATCTGAACGGGCCGTTACCGGCAGGTCTACGCATGTTTGTGAGTAGAAACGTCCACACCACCAGGAGACCCGCCATGAGCCAGAACCCCTCCCAGCAAATCACCGTCGACCAGCTCCGCAGCCGGGAAATCGTCGTCTCCGATCTGGTTGGCGCCGTCGCCGCCAAGACCGGCGCACGCAGGACTGCCATCACCGCGCCGAGTGAGCCGCTGTCGGTGTTTGGCCGGAAAATGACAGGGCACGACAACTAACTCCCGACGTTGATGTAGCCGCCGTTCCGTTGTGGACGGCGGCTTTTCTTTACCCGGAATTGTGCTGTAAACAGCGGTAAAACGGGGACAGGAAATACGAATTCCGCACACATAAAAGTCAAGGAAACCAACCGCAAAACCACCCAGGAGAATGTCATGGACGTTTGGATCGAAACCACGAACGGAACCCTCGTGAAGGCGTCCGCCACGACCCACATTTCGATGCGCCAGACCGACTCGGGCTGGGATGTCAGCGTTTCTGCCTCGGCAGCCCCCGCCCCGTTCGCGGCCGGACTGGCTGACAAAAATGCCGCCCGGACCGTGCGCAACACACTGGCCCTGAGCATGTCTACTGCATCCAGCGCTGAGACGCCCCAGGTCGTCGTCTACGAGGCCGAAGACCTGGCTGTCTCCTGCTACACGCTCGCCGCCTAGAACGGCAGAGGTCCCGGGACGGTGCGTGATACCCCCGTCGGCCGGGTTCCCGCATAGGGGAAGCCATGGCCCTCACTGCTGTCCTCACCGGGACGTATCGCAACCCCGAACTCCGCTTCAAATTCGGATGGGGAGCAGTCCTGCCCAACGGCAAGTCCGCGCAGGACTGGATGAAGAAGCTCCCCGGCCGGCGCTGGGACAACTCCGAGAAGACCTGGTACATCACCGGTACCGGCACCAACCCGGACCGCTTCTTTGCCGACAACCGGATCGAAGTGGACTTCTCTGAAGCCACCGGCGACCTGGCCGGCCTGACCTCCCTGGAACCCTTGTGGCGACCGATCATCCAGCGATCCATGAGGTTCCCGCACATGGCCTTCGTTCGGCCCCGGATGGCCGGCTTCGAACGCGTCAGCATGATCCTCGGTCCAGGAGCCGTCTGGGACAAGACACGGCAGCGTTTTGAGGTCATGCTCTCGGACCTTGTCACCGATGAGGGCGAACCCAAAAAGGGCATGCGGTTGGACCCGGACACCTGGGCCGCCGCGGTCGCAGCCCGTCAGTTGGAAGCCATCCCGGACAACGTCCGCGCCGCCGCGCGCGAGCTCGCCGCCTCCACCGGCGTCGAAGGGGACTTCCAGAAGGAAGTCTCCCCGCGGACCCAGGAACTCATCGACATTGTCGCCACCCACTCCGGCTACCTGCCCAAATGGTTCGGTCTGGCCCTCTACCCGTTCCAGCTCGCCGGCGCGTACGCGATCGCCGGCGGACACCGCGCCCTGGCAGATGCCCCTGGCCTGGGAAAAACGAGACAGGCCCTCGCCGCGGCCGCGATCAAGCGGTCCCGGCGCACTGTGATCATCGTCCCTCCTCTTGTGGTGGAGAACTGGTGCCGCGAAGCCTACGCCGCCCTGGGGCCCGGGCTGAAGAAGATCCAGCCACCTGAAGAGCCTTGCGTCGAGCCTGCGCCCTCGAAGCGGAAATCCAAAGCCAAGCCCAAGGCGCCCCCGAAGAAACCCGACTTCCCGGCCTACATCGTCCCCATCCGGGCCGGCAAGAAAGTCCCTCCATTCCCCGAGGCGGGCGTTGTGGTCGTTGCCGACTCCCTCCTCGGGTCCAGACCCGAGCTTCTGGATGACCTGGTTGCCTGGGCTCCGCAGGCTGCGCTGTTCGATGAAGTGCACCGCTCCCGCACCTGGGCCGGCAAACGCGCCACCGCGAACCGCAACCTGGCGTGCTCCATCGACGCGCTGCGACTCCCGATGACCGGCACCCCGTTCCTGCAGAACCCGGCCGAAGGTGTCAACATGCTCGCCATCGCCGGCCTCCTGGATCCGGTATTCGGCGGCGCCTCCAAGTTCATGGAGACCTATACGACGCAGAACCACTTCGGCGCGTTCCTGCCCAACCGCAAGATGCTGCCCCAGCTCGAAGAAATGCTCTCCCACAGCTGCTGGGTCCGGCGGAACAAGAGCGCCGTCCTCAAACAGCTCCCGCCCAAGCTGCGCACCACCCGCTACGTCGAAATCGATCCGAAGGGCTTCAAAGCCGCGCATGACACTCTGTACGAGAAAGTCACCGAGTGGATCGACGAGCAGCGCGCGGCCGGCGAAATCATCTCCAAGGAGACCATCAAGGACTTCGCCCGGTCCCGTGTTGACCTGATCACCCCGCTGCGCGCCGCGGCCGGCAACGCCAAGATCCCGGCTGCCATCGAGATCATCACCGACTGGATGGAAGCCACCACCGAGGTCCGCAACGGCAAAAAGATCTACACCCGGCCGCTGACCGTCTGGGTTCACCACCAGCCGGTCATGCAGGCCCTCATCGAAGCTGTTGAAAAGGCAGGCATCGCTGATGCCGGCTTCATCGACGGGGGAGTGGCCCAGCATAAACGCCAGCTCGTCGCTGACAAACTCCAGAACGGCGAGATCGGGGTTATCTTCTGCTCGATCGGAGCCGCGGGCTTCGGTATCACCCTGACCGCCAGCTCCGACACCATCTTCATCGAGACGGACTGGACACCGGCGAACATATCTCAAGCCGAAGATCGCTGCGTCGTCGAAGGTCAGCGGGTCCAGACCGATCGTGGGCCGGTCCCGATCGAGGAAATCTCCGTCGGAGACATCGTGCTGACTCACGAAGGAAACTGGCGGCCGGTCACTGACGTTTGGTCCCGAGGCTCCCGGGACAGCATGGGAACTCGGAAAGTCATCACGGAGATTGACTTCATGGGCCAGCAGGAGCCTCTCTCAGTAACTCACGACCACGAGGTCTGGGTTCGCCGAGCGAATGGCTCTGAAGAGTGGGCCTTCGCATCGACGATCCTTCCTGGAGACAACTTGGCAACTCCGAAGATGAAGACCAGCGACTTCGACATTGCGCGTATTGCCTTCCCTGATTCATGTCGGCGTTGGTCGGATGCTGATCTCAAGGCGTGGTCAGTTTGCAAGGTCTGCGGATCCGCCGATGTCCTTGCTCGCGGGCTGTGCCAAAAGCACTACACGGACATGAAACGCGAACATCGACGACAGTTCGGAGCTAAGACTCCGCTGCCGAAGCTGACCGAGCGCCGGCCCAACGGGCGCTACGTTCCGATGCCTCCATCGGTCGAGTTGACCCCGGAGTTTCTGTCGTTCTGTGGTCTCTACGTTGCGGAGGGATTCTCGACGGTCGACGAAGCTAAGGGTGCGTTCGTTTCGATCTCCGGACACCGCAATGAAGAACACATTCTTCGAGCTCACGGCGACTACATTCAGCGGACTTTCGGCTTTAAGTACACGATCCGTACAGCAACAGGCCTTGGGATAGAAATGCGGATCTACTCACAGGATCTCGCCTCCTGGTTCCAGCGCATGTTCGGCCACCGGGCACAGAACAAGCGATTCCCCTCCTGGGTATTCGACCTGTCGCATCATCAGCTTGAGCAGGTCTTCCTCGGCTATCTCGCAGGCGATGGTCACGCAAAGCTGTCTGGCAACGGAGAGAAAGTCGTCCTGGCATGGCGGTCTGTTTCGCGGACACTCAACGACCAGTTGAGTCTCATCGCGGCCACCCTGGGCTACCGCACAGGTTCGAGGGTTATCAAGGGAGGACCCAAGGAAATCCGGGGGAGAGGCTGTACAACGTTGGACGCACACGTCGGAGAATTCACAGATGACGTCCACGCCGGAAAGTGGATCTGGAGACGCGTCTCAGCCGTGACTTCCCGCTACGCACGCCGCGAGGAGCGGCTCTGGGATCTCTCTGTGGAAGGTGACGAGTCCTATATCGTTGGGGCCGCTGCTGTCCACAACTGTAACCGAATTGGGCAGGTGAACACCTGCATGGTCACGACTCTGCTGGCCACGAACACGCTGGACGCCCACATGCGGGCGATCTTGCGGAACAAGGCCAAGGATCTGGACGTCATGATGCCCGGCGCCGACAACAACGTCACCCGGATGACCTCGGTGCTGAACGAGGAGACCAACTCATACGAGGTGCTCACCGAGGAAGACCTGGAGCTCGAGAAGAACTTCA
Organism: Arthrobacter methylotrophus; assembly: GCF_039539965.1. Taxonomy (NCBI): domain Bacteria; kingdom Bacillati; phylum Actinomycetota; class Actinomycetes; order Micrococcales; family Micrococcaceae; genus Arthrobacter; species Arthrobacter methylotrophus. The sequence continues at coordinate 1,727,716 of NZ_BAABED010000001.1, forward strand.
AGTCCCTGGGCGACATCGTCGAAAGCATCGTTCAGGACATCCTGCACATCCGCGGCTACGAGCTGGCGGCGTGATGAGGGCTGAACGGAATGCCGCACACATGGTGGGCATGAGCTCCATCCTGGGGTCCTGCTGATGGCGGGACTGAAGACGAAACCCGAGTACGAAGGTCTGGCCGAAGCGGTCAGCCTTGGCATCGCGCTGCTCAAAAAGGCCAAGCAGAACACCTGGCCTGAACTCGTCGAGGCCATGGGCTCAGGCAACCTACTGGTCATCAAGGCCTTCAAGGCGGTCGATCTGACCGACGCCCAACTGGAAACCGTGAACATGTGGCAGCATGTGCTGAACCTCGTGAAGGTCAACCCGGCCGTCATCCCGGTCATCTGCCCGGCCTGTGAGCACTACGTGTTGACCGCCGACACGGCACCGACCCGGTGCATGGTCACCGCAGGCTGCGAAGGCAAGCCCTTCAAAGTCACCGCGGCCACCGCCACCACCGCCACCAAGACACCAGCCGGTACGAAGGCGTCCGCTCCCGCGCCAAAGCGCGCAGCTCCGACTACCAAAGCAGACGTCGATGCGGCCGTGGCGGTCCTGGATGCGGTCACAAAGTCCGTCGGGGAATTTGCCGAGGCAAGCGCCGCCGCTGCGACACTGGAGGGCGCCGGAATCAAAACAGGATTTGCCGAGACGGCACCTGCACGCACGGCACCCGTCCGGAAAGCCCCGGCAGCCAGAGCCTCATCGAAGCCGGCACCGGAGCACGAGCACATCCCCGACGACATTCCAGAGCCACTGCCGGTGGCGGACGCCGAGCCACCTGCCGGACCCGTGGCCGAGGAAGTCCAGCCAAGCACCACGGCCTCCGCAGAACCCATCTACGACGTCGTCCTGGTCGCCGACGACGAAGACCCGTTCGCCTGAGCGACCTAGGTGCTCGCGACTCGCTTATGGACGCGCAATTCGTGCGGGAGATTCGGCCAGGACCGCCTCGAATCGCCGGTGGGTCGGCGGTACCAAACGTGTGCGATCCACAGTAGCCTTCAGGCATGAATTATTGCCGGTGTGGTCGCCAAGCCCAGATCCGTTGCACTTCTTGTGGAAGCTATGCGTGCGGAGCACATTCCGGGCCCGCGCCAGCCACATCCAATGAATTGCGAATTTCGGAAATGGCCTGCTCGTCCTGCATCCAAAGAGCCGAATCGACAAGGAAGCTTGCAATAGAAGCGTCGGTTCTGGAGCGAACGGGTACCCTACAGATCATCGATGCGCTTAGCAAAGGTGGGCTTACCGAGCATGGATTCGGATATTACAGGTCCCTCGGTGTGGCGTTCAAAACGGGCTCTCCCTGGGACGAGGCAATGAACCTTTACCGCGACTATCCCATACGTGCAAAGAACACCCGGTACTACCTATGGGTGCGCATCACCACGATGTTCGGTTCGAAGGTGAAACGGCACGACATCGGGTCCGTCCCCGGGATCCCAATATCCATCCATGATTCAGAGGGGTACACGAGAGGACGAGGACGCATTCTTGCCAGCGGCAAACTACTCAAGGACGTACCCTCTTTTAGCACCAACAAACTTTTGCTCACTTCGGAGTCAAACTCAGGCTGGACCGGCAGTGGAGTTGGATTTGGTCTAGTCGGAGCCCTCATGGCCGTAAGCGAGCACAGAAAAGTGATCGACCGTTACGCCCAGGAGCATTCGTCCCTCGTCTACAGCGAGGAAGAGTCAAAGGCTTTCCTCGTCCCGATGTTCAGTCAGTGGAAGTTGCACGCGACAGGCATCGACATTCCCGACGACATAAAAGTCTTGAAAGGTTGACGGTCAGGGCTCTTCTGTAGTGGCTCCAGTACGTTAGGGCAGCTACAGAAGACACGAGATCCTTGCGCTCAAATATCAGTGTGCCGGCACGGGCTCGCTGGCCTCTGCGAGGATCCTCGCAACCGTCGTCTTGGAGCACCCGAGACGCTGCGCAATGGCCCTCTGACTGAGCTTCTCGGCAGCCAGTTCCCGGACCTTCGCCGGGTCCACTTCAGTGCGCGTTTTCGGGGTGGTCCGCAGGTGGTCCTTTGAGTGGTCCACCCCTGGTCCATTTGCTGGTCCACCCAGTGGTCCTTTGCGTGGTCCACCCGAAGTGGTCCACTGGTCCTTCGAGTGGTCCATCTGGTCCGCGCGGACCACTTGATCGCGTGCCCGCTTGCGCCGCTGGGCCACCGATCCGTACGCCGGCGCCACCACCAGGTTGACGGTGGTCTCCGTCGCGAAGAACAGGCTGACGGGCATGATGGCGGCCAGGCAGGCACCGAAAACAACTGTCGAATTCATCTCAGTCGGGGTTCCTGCCGGGGCAAGGACGTGGGCGGCGTTGGCAAGGACAGAAACGAGAGTGAAGAATCCGATGGCCATCCAGGAAAGGGTCGTCGACTCGCCTCTGGCCCTTTGAACACTGGCCGCAATGGCATATACGAGGATTGTCGAGTCGACGACGATGGGCACCAACCATCGCAGCATTTCCGGGATTCCGGCCCATGCCGCAGCCTGGATCAAACCGAGAAACGAGAGCGTGAAACTCGCTGTCGCCAGAATGCCGACCAGGGTCAGCGAGAGCAGCACCATTTTCTGGCTGTCGGGTTCGATACGTGAGGTCATTCTTCCGCGTCCTCCCTTGCCGGTGGTCCGTCAGGACCGCTGAAGGCCCAGTCTAGGACCGGTCCACGACAATTTGCCCGGACAGTATGGACCAGTAAAGGACCACGGGTGGACCACTGAAAGGACCACCATGGACCACCCTGACGGACCACCGAAAAGACCACCCTGGACCAGAGGTGGACCACCCGATGAAAGAGACCTCTGCGTCCGCACACATGAGCCGCATGAGCAACCACAAAAAGATCCTCATTGCGCTGGCCTCTGCTGCGTTGATCCTGACCGCTGCCACGGGATGTTCGGACGGGCAGCGGAACGCAAATGCGGATGTCACCCCGGAGAGCCGTGCCGCCTACGAGCAAGCCCACTTCGACACTCCCGATGCGAAGATCGCCTCGTCTCTCGCCCTGGCAAAGATCTCCGCTGACGCCAAGGCCCAGGGTGCCGCTGCCGGTGGCGTTGCGAACACCCTGCTCAATCCGAATCAGTGGAAGGCGCAGGCCCACACGAAGCTGTGCGAATACACCAAGACCCTCATGAACAACGCCGACCGGGACGGAACCGCCGTGTCGGAGCGGACCCGCGCGATGGCAAAAATGATCCTGGACCGCTGCTGACCTGAGGGTCAGAAAATGTGACGGCAGACTTTTTTCGCCGGGTGCTGCGCGTTTTGGAAAGTTGCCGCACACACACAAAGCATGAGCAACGACAACGCATCCTCAGCCGGCATGAACCGCGTCCCGAAGGGCATCCCCACGGGCGGCCAGTTCGCAGCAACCGCGCATGCCGAGCCGACACTGAGCCTCGCCACGCAGCGGCTCAACGAACTCACCTCCGCCGAAGAGGTCATGGAGATCAGTTACAGCTCCACCAAGGTTTGGCGCCGCCGGTACAACCAGGCAGAGAAGTCGATCGTCAAGGATGAGGATGACATCGCTCAAGAGACGATGCTCCAGTTCCTTGAGGCGATGAACCGCGGCAACAAGGTCACCGACTACAAGCAGTGGTTGACCTCCACCGCTGCAAACCAGACCGTCCGGGCGACCGAAACGGTGTTCCGTGCTGAAGATCGCCGTGCCTACGTCATCTTCGAGAAGCAGCGCGAGGAAATCGAAGCCAAGATCGGCCGTCCGATGACGCAGCGCGAAAAGAGTGCTCTCGAGCAGAAGGTCCGCGACGAGTGGCACGACCCGCGCCATAAGCCGTCCAAGGACTTCATGATCGCCCGCACGTTCGACCGTTCCCTCGACGCGCCTCACGGAGTGGACGGCGGTGTCGAATCGACCCTCGGAGCGACTCTCATGAACCCGGAAACCAGCGGCCACTACATTGAACCCGGCTCCTACATGGACCGCGCACACCACGCCATGGAAGCGACCGGGGCGGCCCACAAAGCCGAAATGAAGCGACTCGCGTGGAACGCCCTCGCCGAAACCACCGGAGTGCCTATGTCGCATCCCGGCAGCCTCTCCCAGCGGCAGGTCACCAAACACCGCGGGGTCATGGATGACCACAAGAACGGTGTCCTGGGCGCCTGCAAGGCATGGTCGGTCGGCAACGACGGCGAAGCCACCGAGGCCCTCTTCGCGCCGTTCGGCGAGATCGGCTTCGAGGAGCAGGAAAAGATCGTCGATACCCTCGAGCGTTTCGGTGCGGACCGCGCCCAGACCATGTGGGAATCCGCCATGGCAATTGCCAACAACAAGCACAGCAAGAATATCTAGGAGGTCGCAGTGCCTACGAACCGAGTACCCAAAGGAGTCCGAAGCGGCGGCCAGTTCGCCGCTTCGGCCCACACGGAGCCCCTCGTCAGCATCGACACGGACTTCCCGTCCGTCGGTGACGCCGACGTCGAGCAGCTCCGCGCCCTGGCTGAGAGCAACGACCCGCTGGTCCGTGCAGAAGTGACCTCCAGCATCCGCGTACCGGATGACGTCCTGGAGCGCCTCGCCGAAGCAGATCAGCCTGCGTCGGTACGCCTGGCCGCGGTAAACACCGGCTACGCGGGCATTGCCGACCGGGCAGCAACAGACCCTGACCCGCTGGTGCGCGCAGCGGCCCTGTCCGGCTGGGACCTGTCGGATCACCACCGAGAACGACTCAGTCACGACCCGAAGGTCCAGCGGGTCATGGGGCTGATCTCCCGCTGAACGGCCGTCCCTCAAATCTCTACGCATGTGAATGAGTAGAAGTAACTCCGCTAAAGACAACGACATTCGCCACCGGCGGGTGCGTCCAAGAAAGGCATGAAATGAGCGCACTTCCCATGGCCGTCCCGACGGCAGCTGACAAAGTTGACCTCCAGGGTGGCTGGGACGCCTTCTGGGGCGCCATCACCACAGGCTTCCCCGGCATCACCACCCTGATGACCGTCGTGGGCGTCTGCCTGGTGGTCTTCGCCCTTATCAAATGGGCTTGGGACCGCCGCCGCGGCGGTGGCATGGGCCAGGGCTCGCAGCCTCTGTGGGGCGCGTTGGTCCCCGGCGCCATCCTCGCAGCCCCAGCCGTGCTGTTCCCCTTGCTCCTGAGCATCCTGGACTTTGTCGCGAATATCGCCATCAAGCTGGCCCAAACCGCAACCTCAGGCCACTAGTCCGGTCCTCGGGCTTGAACCACCACTGATGAGCCGGGGCTTTCAAGCCCCGGCTCACGTCTGAAGGGACCACTTCTTGGCCTCCATAAACTCCCTGTATCTGCTGACTCCGATGACCGGGCGCACGTCAGGTGCCGACCGCACCACTGTTATCGGCACAGTGGAAATGAAATGGAGGACCTTCTGGATCGCCGTGTTCGCCATGGTGCCAGGGGGCATTCTGGCGGGGATCTTCTTCCCGATGCTGAACGTTTGGGCCCTCTTGTGGATCCCCGCTGTTGAAGCCGCAGCGTTCCTGCTCATTGAACGCCGGTCCAAGGAAGGCCTGAAGTTGCTCACCTACCAGGCCATGTTCGACAAGAAGCGTTCGAACGTGAACACCTTTTACCTCTGCGGGCAACCAATCGACGTCAGCGGTGAATCATTCGGCACCATCCGCCAGATCACTGTCCCCGTCTACCGGGATGAAGATGACTCCCGGCCCAAGCAGTCCAACCACTTCGAAGATTTTGAGGCGTTCTCCCGATGAAGAAGTCCCTGTTCACCCGCCTGATCGGGGCGCTCATCGTGATGGCCACCCTGGTTGTCGGTTTTGCGCCGGCCGCCAGCGCCGCTGTCCCCACAGCCGAACCGTCATCCGTGACGGTCTCCGTGCCCACAGCGGAGTCCGCAGGCGACGGCACGGCGGCCACGACCAACTCCTGCGGGAGCACCTCTGACAGCAGCGGAAAGTATGCCTCCACCTCTCCTCTTCTTCCTGTCAACAGGTGGGCGGACGCGACCTCGAACATGCACTCCCGGCTCGACAACACCATGTTCGCCGACACCGCGACACTGCTTCAACGCCATGCACTGATCTCCAGCGGCATGTCGACCGGTAACTTCATGTGGTCTCTCGGCACAGGGCTTTCATCCTTCGCCATCAACTTCTGCATGCTTGACTCGATGGGAGGCGCCGCGGACAAAATCGGCGCCACCATCGGCAATGCTGTTCTTGGATCAGGCTTGCTCGCCGGCATCGTCGTACTCTCGGTCTGTGTCCTGCTCTTCCAGGCCCGCCGCCGGGGCGGGGCCGCCTGGAAGACCGTTGTCGCCAAGGGCGCTATTGTCGGCCTCCTCGCCATCATGGTCGGCGGGGCCATGAGTTCCACCGGCGGGGGCGCGGACGGCAGCGCTGCACCCTACAAACCGGGTCTGATGTCCCCGGGCTGGGTCGTCACCACGTTGAACAAAACGGTGTCCTCCCTGGCATCGGCTCCGGCCGCCGCGCTTGCAATGCCGACGACCAAAACCGGTCTCTACGACACCACCAACCCGCTTGGCTGCAACAACTACATCCAGTCACTCAAGGCCGGCTACCAGGCCACCTACGGCACCGGTGCAGACAAGCTCTCCTCAGGTGTCCCGATGATCATGTCCACCCTGTGGGAGGGGACAGGTCTCAAGACCTGGCGGACCGCACAGTTCGGCACCAGCGGACTGGACGACAACACCTACTGCCACCTCCTCGACTGGAACTCCGGTGTTCCTGTCATGGGACCGGAAATCACTGACGCCAGCTCCGCCGGTGCATCCAGCGTGCGCGGCACCATGGCCCGCTTCTGGGGTGACAACGGTTACAAGGTCAGCAACTACTTCTCCCAAGCCTGGCAGCCCACCGACAACGTCAGCCAGGACCGGTCCATGATCGGCTGGTCCACCTGCCGGTTGAACGACATGGCCGCCAACCCGAACGACAAGAACAGCTGGACCATCCAGACGGACTTCGCCAACGGCGACAAGGAAAAGAAGGTCAGTCAGGATGACTGCCGGACCTGGTTCATGGAAGGAGGCGACGTTCCAGGGGCCATGGACTGGCCCTCCGGAACCAGCGACGTCCAGGCCCGCATCCCCTCAGACCTGAAGCTGCGCGACTTCATCCTCACCCTGCACGGCAACTACAACTTCCAGGGCATGACCTCGGTCTTTGCCTACAACCTGTCGGCGCTGGCCATGCTGGGCGTCTTCGGTGCGATCGCGATCTCGATCATCGTCGCGAAGGTCGCCATGGTCATCATGATCATCACCGTCTTCTTCCTGATCATCATGTGCCTGCTGCCGAGCGCCGGAACGGACAAGCTCTCTGGCTTCGTGAAGATGCTCCTGGGCATGAACATCTTTGTCTTCGGCATCCAGATGATTTTCGCCTTGGTCGCTGTTATCTCCGACATGCTCCAAGGCATGGGCGCCACGTTCCTCGGAGGTGACGGCTCTCTGGTCGCCACCTTCTGGACCGGACTTTCGCCTCTCATGGCCGTGTACCTGCTCCACATGATGTTCACCAAGGTCATGAAGGTCCCGTCCCCGTTCAAGCTCTCCGCCGGCCTGGCCTGGGGCGCTTCAACGGCAGCGGTCGGTGGCGCCGCCGCAGCTGGTGTGGGATCCCTGCTCGACCGCACGGCCGGCCGTCACGGGGCGCGCGCCATGGGTGCAGCCAAGCGCGCCAGCGGTCGCGGACTGAGCAGTGCCATGTCCGCCGCATCCGGCGGCCGTCTGGGCAAGGGCGCATCAGCAACCCGCCGCGGGGCAGCCGCTCCGGTCGGCTCTGGTGCCCGCGGGGCGCTCTCCGGAGCCGCAGGCCTCCCGGGCGGACTGGCGAGCTCCAAGCGCCGCGGAGGCATCAACATGGCCGGTGCCTTCGGGGCAGGCGCCGCGGCTGGCGCGGTTGTGGCTGCTGCTGCCCACAATGGGGAAGCGACCGAGAACGTCGATCAGGCCACCACAGAGCAACCCCTGGCAGGGCAGACCATGTCCGAGCAAGTACGCGGCGGATACGCCGACGGTAAGCTCGACCACCTCGACTTGGTCAACTCCAACGTGCCGAACTCCAAGCTGGCCAGCGGCCAAATGGCTGCAGCGGACCGGAAGGCTATGCGCGGGGCAGCCAAGGACGAGCGGGACCGGGCACTCGAGTTCGAGAAGCAGCGCCGCGCCGAGCTTGGCCTTGCGCCGCTTCCGACCACGGCGAGAGGTAAGGCGCTGGCCTCTGTCAAGAACTCGTTTTCAGCTGCGGGCCAGCAATTCCGCGAACGCCCGGTCCGCACTATCGCCAAGTACGGTGCAGGAGCTGTCGCCGGTGGAGCACTGCTGGCACTCACCACGCCGGCCCTGGCCATCGTTCCGGTTGCGGCCGGAGCCTGGGCAGCCAAGAAGGCCATTGGTGCTGGAGCGAACAACCTGCCTGCTGCACGTCGCGAACGGGACGATGCACGCACCGAGACCTACCGCCAGGCAATGCGTCACCAGATGAAGCAGAAGACGCCGAAGGAACCAAAGATCAAGAAAAACAAGAACGGGGCCGAGACCATGGCCGGTCAGCATGCTCGCGCGGCAGATACCGCCCCGGACACACAGGAAGCACCCCTTCCCGACGAGGTCGGCAGCCGGTCGGCGCCTGCCACCGCACAATTGCCGGTCGTATAGCTCGTCGAAAATGCCTCCTGCCGGACACAAACCGGTAGGAGGCATTTAGCCGCACCGAACCTATTCGATCCAGTAGTATCAACGCCGAGCAACCGCGACGCGTTACCCGGACAACAAGCATCAAGGGAGCTTACCGACCATGACATCAGAAGGCATCAACCGTCAGCCGCAGGGCATTCCTGTCGGCGGCCAGTTTGCGCCAAACAAGCACGCGGAGGCCCCTATCCGACTTTTTGACCGAACCGACGGTTCATTCCTCAATCCGGCCCCGTCCGCAACGGCCGAACACTGCATCCAGTTCTGGTCTAGCGTCGAGATCCCTGATGAGATCATCGATCAGGTAGTCGCCGAGTACGGCAGGACACGCTCCGCGGAAATCGACGCCGACATGGAAGCCGCGATGAGTCAGTGGCGCGCCAGCTGGGAAGCCCGGAACCCGGTGCCCAAGGACAAGTACTTGGCGGAGTACCAGCAGCGATTCAAAGAAGAGTACGAACAGTACCGGCTCTCAATCCTTCCTGGGGTCACCGCTAAGCGCCCGGAGCGCCTCGGACAGTACGACACCCGCCAGTTGATCCGTGCAACCAAGATGCTCATCCACCGGCCCCACCCCGACCGCTTCCCAGGAGAAGACGAGAAGGTCCTCAACGAGAAGATTGAACTTTTCGATGGAGAGCTCACAGTCCTTGAGATTGAGCGGAAGTACCGGCTCTCCCAGGTCCGCAACGCGATGGACAAGATCTTCCGGAACGATGCCGACGCGCTTCTCAGGGCACTGGAGAGCCAGTCCGAGCAGCTTTCCGGGATCCATGAGCAACTCGTGCACCAGCGCGCTGACTTCTCCGAATACTGATCGGAACCAAACACGCAGGGCCCTTCCTAGTGGAGGGGCCCTTTTGTGTGCCGGGAGGCTGCACCGCTAGCCCGGTGGATGAAGAATGGCCCCTCCGAGGAGGGGCCTTTCGGTGACCGCTTTGGCTACTTCGCCGGAGGTCCGACTTGGTCAACGATCCAGCTGCCGTCCACCTGGATGGAGACCCGGCCTTCAAGAACAGGTCCGTTCGTGGAGTAGGCGCGGAACGTCTTGGACGCCCTGGACTCTTCTGCCAGGGAAACGTTCTGGAAAGCGGTGGTGGGAACCGTGCTGATGTCCGTCGCGGTAAACCCGGCGTACAGGTCCGGGCTGACCATCGGCTTCAGCCGGCCGAGCCAGGCATCCTTGCCGCCCGCTGTGTTCATCCATGCCTTGGTGAACGCTTCGGCGTAAACCTTCCAGTCCTTGGCGGTCACGGACTTGGAGTTGGCGCTGGCGACGTTGGTCGTGGAGGTAGCCGTGGGCACCGGCTGTATGGCGTTCTGGGGGCCTGTCGAGACCGCCTGGGAATAAGCGGCGGCAGACGGGCCTGCAGAGGCTCCTGGGGTGCCTGTGGCCCCTGGGGATGAGGGGTTGTCCAAGGCCGCGGTCGCTATCGGTGTCGGATTCACTGCGGCTGCAGGCTTAGCCTCTGCTGTCTTCGCCTGCGTGAACGCGAAGAACGCCAATGAGGCGGCCACCACGACGATCAGGCCGATGACCACAATGTTGTCCTTGAGGTATTGGACGGCAGGGTGGCTCTGGCGGGGACTGTTGGTCACAGGGTTTCTCCGATGGTTAGTTTTTCGTGCTGTCGATGTCGGCCACGTGGATGAACCCGCTGACCCAGGCGGCGGGGATTCTCATGGCGTTGTATGCGTAAGGGATGAAGTTGTACTGCTCGATGTCGATGGTGCCGTCGTTGTTGACGGCGCTGACCACCGCGACGTGGCCGGCCGCGCCGGTGGTGAACTGACCGTTGGCCCTGTTGAGGTCCTTATCAAACCAGGCGACCGCGCCGACCTTCGGGGTGTTATTCATGGGGTAGACGGAGCCGACCGTGTCTTTCCAGCCCACCGCGTCACCCCACAGGCCGACACCGAGCTTCGGAACAGTGAACGGATAGTCCTGCCCCGGCTTCCAGCCCATCTGCACGTTCATCCGCCAGGCCACGAAAGAAACACACTCGCGGTTCAACGTGCCCCACGGGTCATTGAGGTCCGGCATTGCGTCCTTGAACGGGTAGTCATCTCCCTTGCCGACGGCACCGGTGCCGACACCTCCAGCAAGGCAGCTGGAGGTGGCCGCCGATGCAGGTACCGCTCCGCCAGCCGGGGGTGCGCTCTTGGTGGTGGTGCCGTAGCTGCCGGTGGTCGGTTTTACCGTGGTCATGATCGTCCGGGCTTGTGTTTCATACGCGGCGTAGGCGTCCGGGAAGGCAGAGCCCTGGACGGCCTGCGCCGCGACGGTCACGGGCATGTCCTGCCAGCCGGGGACCCGAAGGAGAGCATCAAGGAACATGTCCGCGGACTTGGCCGGGTTCATGGCGTCTTGAACAGTGCCCCAATGGAACTCGCTTCCGTTGACCTGTTGCTGGAACAGTCCCACGGAATAAGAAATCTGCGGGGGAGCAAGGTCCTTTCCGCCTTCAGGTCCGCCGTCGGAGAGTTCCTGGGATCCGGGGACGTTGGGGTTCCAGTACATCTGAAGGCCCCCAGATTCCCGCAGGGCGACCGCCAGTGCGATGACGGCGGCCTGTTCGGGCATGCCTTTGGCCGCCACCTGGTTGACGATGGCCTGGGCATACGCTGTCTGCTTCGGGTTCAGGGTGGCTGCGCTCGGTCCGCCGATATTGACAGTGGCGGGGCTGCATTTGCTTGCCGGTGCCGCGGACATGAGATTGATGGACCCGTCAAAGGCGGATTCGGCCGTGGCCGGGTTTCCGGTGAGCGGCACGGTTTTGAGGGCCGCAACGTACTCGGTTTTGACTTTGTCCCGGATTGCCTTGGCTTCGTCGGTGTTGACCGGCTTGAGGATGTCTTCGCCCTTGTCGCCGCGGGTGTCCATGTAGCCGGCGTCCAGAGCCGGGTTGGGGAGCTTGTCGATGGTGTCCTGTGAGGACTTCTTCAGCTTGCGCGCGACGTACACCGCAGCCTTGTTGATGTTGTTCGCGTCCGCTTCGCTGATCTCGGAGCCCGCCGCCTTCAGGTCGATACCGAAGGGCCCGGTGCCCTTATCGCCGCTCTTGTTCTTCACTGTCTGATAGACCCCGGCGATGACCTCCCAAGGAACACCGCCCTGTACCGCCGCGTCCTGAATGGCCGCGAAGTCCGTCTTGTTCGAGAATGATGCCAGGGCTGCTGTATTGGCGTTGGCTTCACGGCCGGACGGAGTGGCAGTGATGGCCTGCATCGCGCCGAACACGAGGCTGGCGAGCAGGGATACTGCCAGGATCGGGGCTGCAATGGCAGCGATCGCAACGTTGCGTCCCGTCTTGGTTTTGACCGCACCTTTGAGTGCGCCGACGGCGGCTCCAGTGAGCCCTCCGGTGGCTGCTCCTTTGAGAGCCGCGACCGCGACGTCGGCGCCGTCTGCTTTGGCCTGGTCGCCGGCAGTGGGCTTCCCGTCCCGGCCGGCGGGGCCGGTTGCAGGTTCAGTCGGCCCCGGTGCGGCGGGACCGGTGCTTTCAGGGGGATTGATGCTCATACCCTGAAACATGCGCAGATTCCGGAACCACGGTCACCGCAGGATGGCTAAAGTCACCGCCGGTCGTAGCTTACGGATCTTGTCCCAGCCCTGGTTTTGGTAAGTGAGGATCTCTTCGGCCCAGGTGATCCTCAACCCGTCCGCTTCGGCCAGCGCATCGAACTGGTCTGCCCAGTGGAGGCCGGCAGGCTGGACGCTGCCGGGCGCCAAGGGTTCCAGGCCGGTGACCTGTCCGAGCGTGTACTCATCGTTGATGCAGGACAGGACGTTCCACAGCCCGTCGCCCAGATAGATGCCGTGCCGGTCCTCCCCGGCCAGGGACCAGAGTTCCCCGACGGCCGGGCAGGCGCTGTTCCGGTGGGTCACCGCGATGGCGTTCTCAGCGGTGGGCAAAGCGCTCACCGGCCTTCACCGGGACGCCCTGCGGGAAGTACTTCCGGCGGCGTGCTTCCATCCGCATGGTCGCCCAGGCGGTCGGGATTTTCGCGCCCTTGGAGGTGTTGCAGCGGGCGCAGGCGGCGACGAAGTTGGTCATTGACGTCGACCCGCCCTTGGACCACGGGTAGTGGTGGTCGCCGTGGTGCGCCTTGCCTTTGCACCGGGTGAAGAAGAAGATGCCGTCGAGCTCGCACTGTCCCCCGGCCCGGGCGAAGCCTTCAGTGCGCTGAACCGCGGAGAACAGCCGGGACGGATCAGTCGGGAACGGCCTGTTCCTGGCCGCGGCGCGGCCGGCGTAGATGAGCACCACGACTCCGGCGACGAGGACGAAAGGCACCGGATTGGCTGTGACCAGGGCAGTGATCTGAGTGGTCAACCCAGTGATAAAGGCAGTGATGGCGTCTGTGATGGCGGTGGGGGAGCTCATGATGCTTTCTCGGTGGTTGAATCGCTGTCCGTTGGAAACATGCGTAGACGGGTCCGAAAGGAAAGAGCCCCGCCCGGCCCGGTGAGGGGCTGGACAGGGCTCTTTGGTGAGACCTCGGCTGCTAGGGCTTAGAAGTCGTCGTCACCGGCGGCGACGGAGACCTTCGGCTTGGAGGCCGCGGCTGCGCGAGGAGCCGGCGCCTTCTTCGCGGGAGCGGAGCTTTCGCCACCCTCCTTCTTCGCGACCTTGTGGATCTCCAGGGTGGCGAAGCGAACCGGAGCGGAGATGTCGCTGGCGGTGAAACCGACCATCGTGATCTCCTTCTCTTCGAGCTCCTTGTTGGCGTTCTCCAGGTACACCGTCTTCGGGTACGTGTTGACGCGGGCCAGGACGATCATGCGGTCGCCCTTCTTGAAAGACTTCGCGGCGTTCTCGGCGGTCGTGCTGAAAGCCGTGAAGTTCAAGTAGTGCGTCTTCTCGTTGTCCGAGCCGCGTTCGCCTTCATTGACCGCGAGGCGGAAGTTGAGGCGGGCGATGCCCGATGCCGTGTTGGTGTTCAGTTCGGGGTCAGCAGTCAGGTTGCCGGTGAAGGGGATGTTGTACAAGGCGTAGCCTTTCGTAAGGCCCATAAGGGCTGCGGTAGAAACCCGGAACGACTCCGGCTTTCTGGTGTTCCTATGCGGTCCGGCGGGTGACGGGTGTCATTTCCGCGCAGGTGGCGCATCAGTTGGAAATAGCCCGAAACCGGGCTTCTCCTTCTGGCTTATATGTGTGCGGCGAACGCCAAAAACGTCACCGCAGAACAGGTCAATTGACGGGCAGCAGTCCGGTACCGAGGTGGCCTTCATGGATCAGGCCCATGATGGTTTCGCGGACATGAACAATGACCTCGTCGTGGCGGGCGTCGGTGGCCCGGGCGAGCATGCCGGTGAGCATCCGGGCAACATCGAGCAGGCCCATGGCCAGCTCCTTGTTGTTCGTGGTGTCCAGCAAGGCGTCGACGGAGTCGAAATCTTGGGTAGCGAAGCGTTCAAGCACAGCCAGGGCGGCGAGGGTGGTGTCCGTCTGGGGCATGTCGGTGGCGGGGCTCACGAAGGGGCTCCTTCTGCCGCACACAGCGGCGGGTAGATCTTTGGCGGTATTCCGCCTGTTCTTTCCTCATGTGTGCGGATTCCGGGGCCACTCTCACCGCCTAAGCGGCCCGGGTGTCTTCGGCCTCGCCGGCGCCCTCTTCAGCTTGCTCCAGCAGGTACCAGGTGTAGAGGGCATTGGAGCCGTCCTGCTTCGTCCACCGGGGGTCGTCGATGTCGACACCGGCGGAGATTTCCAGCAGCTGGGCGTGCCCCAGGGACGGGGACTTCACCAAGAGGATGACCACGACGTCGCCGGGGCACATAACCCGGTAGATGGATCCCGGCTGCACCTTCTTGGTGGGCCAGCTCGTGGCCGAGTGGGGCTTCACGGCAGCCGAATCACCGGAGAGGATCGTTCCGTTCAGGCCGCGGCCCAGTGCCGAGGTGGCCACAACAACCACTCGGGTCCGTGTCCTCTTCCGGTGGTCATCAAGGTCGGTGACCTCTGCGACGACCGTCTTTTCGGGCTCAACGGCGGGGGCTTTGACGGTGTCATCGTCCTTGCCGCCGTCAGGACCCTTGGGCTTGTCCGGGTTGGCGGCGCGCAGCTCGCGGTATTTGGCGGCGAAGTCGATGACCGCGGGCGGCTCGTTGATTTCCGGGGCGGTTGCCGAAGCGATCGGCCAGACTTCAAAAATGGAGAGCTCCTTGGTGGTGATGGTGTCCTGGGTCTCGGCGTCATCGTCCCCGACCGAGGTGGTGCGGACGTTGACCCTGCCGGACACGGCGACGACGTCCCCGACCTTGGGAACCACGCCGCGGCGGCGCAGGTTGGACAGCGTGCGGTCCCACATGACGCCCTGGATGGTGACCTTGGAGGATTCGAGGGCGAAGTTGGCCCGGCGGCCACCGGAGTAGCCTTTCTCCTCCCACATGGAGATGACGCCCACGGTCAGGACCGCTTCACCGTTCTCGTCCGCGATCCGGTGCAGCGGTGTGGCCTTGCCGCCGCCCGGGCCCTCCCATTCGAGGATCTCGTCCTTGAGGGACTGCAGCGGGTGGGTTCCGAGGCTGACGCCGAGGCGCTGGCGCTGACGGGTGGACTCCTCAACATCGGACCATTCGGCGTCGACCGGGGACAGGTCCGTCTTGTGGGCGGCGCGCAGGGTCATGAGCTGCCCGAGCCGGGGCCCGAACGAGTCCATGGCGCCGGCTTCGATGAGGCCCTGGATGGCGCCGACGGGAAGCTTCGTCGGTTCGGCTCCGTTCTTGCCCGGGACGGTTACGCGGGTGAGCACGTCGTGGAGGTTCTTGAACGGCCCGTTCGCGTTGCGTTCGGCGACGATGTAGTGGCCGGCGACCCCGACCTCCTTGACCTCTGCCAGACCCATCTGAACGGAGCCGTTCACCGGGGCGGTGCGGGCCAGGGACAGGTTGACGTCCGGGGCGAGAACGGTGATGCCGTCCGCTTTCAGGGACCAGAACGCGTTCATGCGCTTGTCGTCCTTGTCGGCGATGGCCAGGATCGCGGCAGCGTACTCGACCGGCCAGTTGGCCTTCAGGTAGGCGGTGACGAATGCCAGCTGGGCGTACGCGGCGGAGTGCGAGGCGTTGAACAGGTAGGAAGCGGAGCCCTTCATCAGCTCGAACATGTGGGCGGCGGTCTTCGCCGAGAACTTCGGGGAGATCATCACCCCGTCCTCGTCGAAGAACTCCTGCTCGGCGCCGGCGGCCAGCATCTGGCCGACCTCGGCCATCTTCTTGGCGTCCTTCTTGCCGACGGCCTTACGCAGCACGGAACGCTGGGAGGCATCGAACCCGGAAATGACCGTGCCAAGGCGCATCAAGGATTCCTGGAACACGAAAACCCCGTAGGTGGGGCCGAGGACCTTGGCGATCCATTCCTGCTCGATCGGGTCGGAGGTGAACTGGTTGTAGTCGACCTCTTCGAGCCCGTTTTTACGCGCGGCGTACCGGTCCGGGACCTTGGCGGCTAGCGGACCCGGACGGAACAGGGCGACAATGGCTGAAATGTCGGTCAGGGATTCCGGAACGACGTCCTGGGCGATTTTGATCATCCCTTGCGATTCCATCTGGAAGACACCACCTGTGTTGCCGGCGGCGATCAGCGCGAACGCGGCATCGACTTTCGGGTTCCCCTTGGTGTCCGGGTGGGGAATGTCATCCATGGTGAGCTTCTCGCCGGTGGACATTTCGATGTTTTCCAGCGCGGTGGAGACGATGTCCAGGTTCATCAGGCCCAGGATGTCCATTTTGAGGAACCCGTAGTCTTCGACCTCGGGGCCGTCCCAGCAGATGACCCGGGGAGCTGCCGGGTCGGCGTCTGCGGCGTGGGAAGCCCAGCGCAGGGGAACCAGTTCGTCCAGGGGTTCGGGGGAGACGACGAAGCCACAGGCGTGGATAGATTCGTTCTTGATGACCCCTTCGAAGGCACGGGCCATTTCGAGGATCTTCTGCGCGTCCTCACCTGATTCTTCGACAAGGTCACGGAAGGCCTGCCCGGCCTGGTCCTTGGTATCGGCCAGGTGGCTGAAGTCGTAGGCCTTTTCACCTGATGCGGGCACCAGGTCGGACATCTTGTTGCCGAGGCGCAGGATGTGGGTGGCCCGGTCGGAGGCTGCTTTTTCTGCGTCGCGCAGCAAGGTGGCTCCCTTGGCGCGTTCCCCGGCTTCGAAGAGTGCCTTGGCCTGGGCCTTCACTTCTTCGCTGGCGCCGGAGGGCTTCAGGATGCGGGCCGCGTCCTTGATGGCAGCCTTGGACAGTGCGACGCCGAAGGTGCCGATGCGTGCCACGTTGCCCTTGCCCCAGCGGTAGCCCAGGTAGGCGAAGACCTCGTCGCGGCGGCCCTTTTCGAAGTCGACGTCGATGTCGGGCATGCCGGCACGGCCAGGCTCGAGGAACCGCTCGAAGAGCAGGTTGTTGTAGAGCGGGTCGATGCCCACGATGCCCAGGCAGTAGGAGACGGCAGAGCCCGCCGCGGAGCCGCGGCCGGGGCCGACCAGGATCGGCTTCTTCCGGGGCGCGTCCGGGTTGTCGAACTCGATGGGGGCATCGGAGCGGCACCAGTTGATGACGTCCCACATGATGAGGAAGTAGTCCGGGAAGCCCATTTCGGCAATGATGTCCAGCTCGGTCCGGAGGCGCTCTTTAACCTCGGCGGACAGCGGGATCCGCTCCTTGGTCTCCGGGTCGTAGCCGTAGCGGTTGACGGCGCCCTGCTGGACGAGCTTTTTCAGGTAGACGTTGGAGTCATCGAACCCTTCGGGCAGCGGGTAGCGCGGCAGGCGCTGGTGCGGCGTCGGGATGACCTGGTCATCGCAGCGGTCGGCGATCACTTGGGTCATGGCGCAGGCGTCGGCCCAGGACTTGCTGCCGGGCATGATGTCGAGCATTTCCTGCTCGGACTTCACGTAGTAGCCGGAGCCGTTGAACTTGAAGCGGGCCGGGTCGTCCAGGCCCTTCTTGCTGCCGACAGCGAGGAAGCCTTCGTGTGCGGCGGCATCGTCTTCTTTTTCGTAGTGGCAGTCGTTGGTGACGACCATCGGGATGTCGTACTCGCGGGAGAGCACACCGATCGGTTTCAGGACGGACTGCTCGGCGTCGATGCCGTGGTACATGATCTCGAGGTAGACATTTTCCTTGCCGACGCAGTCGATCAGGGTGTCCAGGTTGGTCCGGGCTTCGGCGGCGAACTCGGCCGACTTCGCCAGGCAGACTTTCGCTTCGGCGGCCTGCTTCGCGGCCGTAGCATCGTCCGCGGGCTCCCGGGCTTCAAGCTCGGCGGCCTTGGCGGCTTCCCCGGCGGCGCGGGACAGTGGGCCGGCGACGGGGCCGGCCAGACAGCCGGAGAGCACGATGAGGCCTTCGCCGTGCTCTTTGAGCAGGGCGTAGTCGATGCGCGGTTTGTACCAGTACGATTCTTCGGCTTTGTTGTGCAGGGCCAGGAGGTTTTTCCAGCCGATCTCGTTGCGGGCCAGCAGGGTCAGGTGCTCGTAACGCTTTTCCTTGGTGTCACCCTTGCCGTCGTCGGCGTCGGCGGTGGTGTCGTCGTTGCGGTCCACGATCTCAGAGTTGCGCTCGAAGCGGTCACCGATGGACATGTAGATCTCGATGCCGATGACCGGCTTGATCCCTGCGGCCTTGCATGCCTTTGTGAACCTCCACGCACCGGCGAGGGAGCCGTGGTCAGTGATTGCCATGGCAGTCTGGCCGAGGTCTGCGGCTGTTTTGGCTGTGGATTTGATTCTTGCCAGGCCGTCTAGTGCGGAATGTTCGGTGTGGTTATGCAGTTGGACAAACGCCATGGGTGCCTCTGAATTCTGTCTGGCTGGATGGGGGCCGGCGGGCCCGGGATCATGCAGGACGGGAGTGCCGTCCGAGGTCTCCTATGCCGGGATGTGGCCGACGGCCAAAGACCGGTAGTGTTCCTCGAGTTCGTCCAGGAATTCCGGGGAGAAGAACTTGTAGTCAAGCTCCGGGGGATCCGTCAGTGCCGGTGCAGAGGCATCGGCGTATGAGGTGCAGGACGCGGGGCCGGGGAAGTGGAGATTCGCCATGGTCGCTATGTGTGCGGCAGGACTTGCAAAGGTCTACGGCGCCACCCTGACCTTAGAATCAGCTTCATGACGAACTACAAGGTCTTTTGGGTGCCTGAGTCCATCTCGTACAGCAACGAGGCGATTGAGGCCAAGAATTCAACAGCGCTGATCAACGAATGGTCAGAGCAGGGATACGAACTTGTGTCCGTTGCACCAGGAACTAACGCCCAAACGTACGGAGGATTATTCGTCACTTTGAAGCACGAATGATGTTGTTCAAAACTGACCCCGTTGACGTGCGAGGGCGCTCAAAGGCGGCCCCGCCACAAAGGAACCCGCAGGTTCAGCTGGGGCAAGTGCCCTCGGCGCCTGGCTCACCCGGCTTTTTGGCGGACCGGATGTGGGGGAGCGGTGAGTGCGTCGGAACGAATGGGGGCGCCCCTTCATTTCGAGGAGCGGTTGCTCGTCTGCCGACCACTGAAGCGGAAGAACGGCTGTTTGTGCTGCACAGGTAGTCGATCCGTGCTCACTTAGGTGGAGCCGCTGTGTTGTTCGCGTAGCAGGGGGTGCCCGGTGTTGAGTGGGACTCTGGCCATTTGAGAATGCCCGGGCCTTTCATGTCCGCAATGCCAATGACATATCCGTCCTGAGTGCCACCGGAGCCGGTGATGATGCATGGCATCGAGATCATGTGATCGGTATTGTCGCCGAGCATGAAGCCGCCTGGGACGTTCGTAGG
The DNA here is from genome assembly GCF_039539965.1 of Arthrobacter methylotrophus. Taxonomy (NCBI): domain Bacteria; kingdom Bacillati; phylum Actinomycetota; class Actinomycetes; order Micrococcales; family Micrococcaceae; genus Arthrobacter; species Arthrobacter methylotrophus. The sequence continues at coordinate 1,747,220 of NZ_BAABED010000001.1, forward strand.
CGGAGCAACGTAGATCACGTCGGGGCTCGTGTTCAATAATTCAGCAAGGCGCCCTTGCTCAGTCTCTGGAAGCTGTGCGACAGCTGCGTTCTCTGGCGCCCCGTAAATTGGGCTGAATCTGGCTGCACCAGGACAGCCAATGCATGAGGTCTGAGGGACGAAATTCAGCGGCCGGGTAGGTGTGACCTGAATAAAGCCAGTGCCTACTCCTTCAGGGTTCTCCAGACGGGCCTCGGATACAAGATAGCCGTTTGAATAGTCGCATCCGGGGCACCCGGCGTCGGGCTGTGCGTACTTGGCCCATTCCTTTGGGATTTTCCAGGCGGCGTAAATAGTCATCAAAAGGGTGCCCCCGCCACTGGTAGCCCACACTGGACGTCCGCCATCGGTTTCATCCGTGACGACTGCAGACGCCACGGTGAGGGAAGACACTTCGATATAGCCAGGATCTCCGAGCTGGATTGAAGGCTTAAATAAAGCCACATCGAGCCGGCCTTTGTAACCCTTGGCTGTTGCCAACTGCCAAGTAACGCCCATTACTCCGTTCGGCAAAACTGTTGCTCCGGCGGTGGGCTGAGGAGTTGACTGTGTGATTGTCGGGCCTATTTGTCCAGGCTCTGCAGGTGGAAGGGCTTGCGGCGTACCTGGGGAGGCGGTCGCCACTGTGGGAGTCGCACTTGCTGCGCTTGGTGACGGGAGCGAGGTGGACTGAGGTGCGGCGGCTGAGCAACTGCATAGGATCAAGGCTGCAATTAGGAGTGAGGCGAGGCGTGCTGGGGATGCTGGCATCTGGTGCTCCTGGCCGTGTATTTCCAGTCTTATAGCTGGGCTCCGTGGACCGGCCCCCAGTTGGCCAATCCCAAGGTCGTGCTTTGTCAACTTGGTGGAATGTTATCGGAGGCAACTTGATCAAGGAACCCCTAATCACTGAACCAGCAAAAGCTTTGGAATGGAAAGCCCGCGACCTAGGGTCGATTCAACGTAATCTGACCAGATCTGAATGGCCGGTGTTAGGTGTTGAATTCGGGGTTGGCCGCCCCAGTCAAACGGTTTCCCACCAGATGACGGTGCGGCCGGTAGCGGGCCAAATGGCCTTGTACGCCTCTTTGACCAGACCCTTGTCACGGAGTTCGAAGACGCGGCCGGTGACCTGGTTGATGGGTACGACGAGGTACTTTGCGATCTTGGCGTTGCAGGCGGCGCCCATCGCACTGATCGCGTTGCGGACGGCGGTCTGGCGTTCCCCGAGATCCTCGAGACTGGCGTACGCGGCGGCGCTGGTCTGCTGAACATTTGTAGTCATGCTCGCAATGTGTGCGGCGATACCGGGGCGGATCACCGGGACACAAAAAGCCGCCCCGTCACGTGGACAGGGCGGCCTTCTGTAAGCGCGGTCAGAGTTGTAAGGGCACCGGGGCAGCAACCCCTGGCGCCGGCAGCGCACCGAGCGCGTGCGCTGCCGCTTCCAGCAGCGGCAGGCCGATCAGGGCGACAACTGCAAGGACAATCACCGTGAGGATCACTGTCACGATAAGCCGCTGCCTCGTACTGGCCGGCGGCTTCTTCGATGACAGGGTCTTCTGGATGTCGGCCTCGACGTCGTACTTGGGAATGGCCCCTTCACCCATCTTCACCCGGGTCGTCACCGGCGCGGCCGGTGTGACCGGTGCTGCCACGATCTCGGTGTATCCGACGCGGCGTCGGCCGCTTTGTTTGAGAGCCTGCAGCAGGGCCTCCTCAGAGGGGTCACCGGCGGCGGCGAAAGCCGTCACTGCCCGGGGTTTCACTTCCGGGTAGAACGGGGTGATCTCGCCGGTTTCGTCGACCAAGTCACGTGTGACACTGCCGTTGGGGTGTGTGGTGGTCATCAGCAGCTTGCCGTTCTCGCCGGCGTACCGTGTCAGGAGCTGCAGCACCGAGGCCATGGCCAGGCCTGAGCCGCCGGGCACGGCAATGCCGTCGATCAGGACATCGACGGAGCCGTTGGGGTTGACCCTGGCCTCCAGCGGGATGTACTCGTCCACGGTGACTCCCATGGATCAGACCTCCTGCGGTACCTGGGGTGTCTGGAGGGACTGGAGGTCCTCCACGGATTCCCAGTAGGTGTCGCGGGTCAGCGTCAACCATGCCATGGCGTCGGAGGCAGGTCCGTCCAGGAACTCCTGAACTGTGGAGTAGATGCCGTCGCGGGCTTCGAGTTCGATCCGGTCCCAGAATTCCTGGGCGGGCTCCTCGTCGTCGGTCGGGACCTCGTCCAGTTGGACACCGGCGAGGGAGGCTACAACGGCGATCGTCTCGCGCAACTCGTGCAGCGGGGTGTTGGCTGCCTCGTCGTAGGCATCCATGATGACTTCCATGAGGGAGTCGGCCAGGATCGCCCACTGCGCTTCCGTGGCGGGCTCGGTCAGGGCCATCGCGGACTGGAGGGCCCAGTTCGGGTTGTTCTCCAGGGCCAGGTAGAGGTCCAGGTCGATGGAGTCGAGCAAGTCGTCGACGCCGCCGGCCTGCCATTCCTCGATGCGGGCCAGGTCGACCTCGTTCTCGACGTCGATGCCGACAGTAGCGAGGATGTCCAGCCATCCCTCTTCAATGCTGTAGAGCCCAGACGCGGTCAGCTCCAATGCGACACGGATGGACCACATGGTTGTGGACTCCGCTTCGAGGGCGCCGTCGGGGCCAGTGGGGAGGTTGTAGCGGCCTGCGAGGCGCGGCGGCAGCCAGAACAGCGGGTGCCACATGACCTCGGGCTTGACGGAGGCGAACTGACGTCCGCCGGGTGCCACCTGCGTGTAGATGGGCAGCGGAACGGAGCAGATCGGGTCAGCTGTGAACCGGTCCGGTGTGAGTCCGGTTGCCTCCTGCCATTCCGTGAAACGGAAGGCCGTGTCCATTGAGGACTTGGACAGGAGGAGGGTGTCGCCTGGCTCGGTGAGCATCCGGCGGCGTTTGATGTCCATGGTGATAAACCCCTGAGTGCTTGTAGTGGTTGGCCTCTGCCCTGGAACATGCGTAGACGTTTGGGCAATGGCCGTGGGGCCATTTATTGCATAGGCCCAGTATCGGCCACCGCACCTCAGAAGCGCAGGATTCGTCTCTCACCGCCGCCGGCCGCCGCCTGTGCAGAAAGCGACGGGCACGGGTCCTGGCTTCGCCGCACACATGAAAGATCATGAGTACCGCCCTGACTTACCGCCCCGTCAACACATCGCTCCGCACCTCGCCCGGAGACAGCGCGTTCCGGATCGAGACCGACGTCGAAGCTGTTGAAGAATTCCTCGCATACGTGCCGCCCGTAGAGGTCATCGAATCCCCGGAGCAGCTCGTCGTTGAACGGCCGGCCGCCCCCCTCATCCTCGAACGCGAAGTCGGCGATGAGCCCGAAGGCCCGGCCCTGGACGGGGAGATCGGCGACGACACCCGTCTGTACCTGAATCGGATCGGCGACTTTGACCTGCTGAATCCGGAGAAGGTCAACGACCTGGCCGTGGCCATCGAGGCAGGCCTGTTCGCCGAGCACGTCCTCAAAACCGCCAAACCAGAGGGTCGACGGGCCATCCTCGACCTGGATATGGTGGCCGCTGAAGGGCGCGCCGCAGTGATGGCCCTCGTGAACGCGAACCTGCGCCTCGTCGTGTCGATCGCCAAGAAGTACACCGGCCGCGGCATGGACCTCCTGGACCTGATACAAGAGGGCAACACCGGGCTCCTCCATGCAGTCAAGAAGTTTGACCACACCAAGGGGTTCAAATTCTCCACCTACGCGACCTGGTGGATCCGGCAGGCCATCACCCGCGGAATCGGCGACCAGTCCCGCACCATCAGAATCCCGATTCACGTCCACGAGCAACTCGTCAGCGTCTTCATTGTCGAGCGGGAATTCCTTCAACGCGAAGGACGCGACGGTACAGCCGAGGAGATCGCCGCAGCCAGCGGGAAGACGGTTGAGGAGATCATCCGCCTCCGCCGCCTCCGGATCGCGCCTGCGTCCTTGGACTGGGAAGTCCCGAACGGGAAGGGTGGGCTCGAACTTCTTGGCGAAACGCTGTATGACCCGGACGAGTCGACAGCCTTCGACACAACTGTCCATGACGCATTGCGCGCCGCATTGCACAGCAGGCTGGACTGTCTGACTGAGCGCGAAGCGAGCGTCATTGCTTACCGTTTCGGGCTGGCCACAGGGGAAACCATGACCTTGGATGAAATCGGCAGGATCTACGGGGTCACCCGGGAACGGATCCGCCAGATCGAAACGAAAGCCATGAAGGAACTCAGGTCGCCGGCCTCTACGTCCCGACTGCGGGACTTCTTCGACGGCCACACCAACCTGGAGATCGGTGCCCCCGATGTGCGGCCCGAACTCTCGACACCGGCCGAGGCTCTCGCGGATCCCAAGCCTGCCAAGACGCGGAAGCAGATGACCGGACCAGGAGTGGGAAAGAACAGGGCTAAATGGGAGCTTGCACTTTCGAAGCTTTCGGTATTCGTGTCCCGCGAAGGACATGCCCGCGTTCCCGTCAAGCACACCGAATCCGGGCACAGCCTCGGGGTATGGATCAACTCCCAGCGCAATGGCCTGCGCACGGGCAGCATCACCCCCGAACGGATCGCAGAGATTGACGCGGTGGACGTCTCGTGGCGCAATGGCAAGCTGGCCCCCTGGGAATCCGATCAGGTAATCCGGGAACCGAAGAACGTCCCTGAGCCTGTGATCGACGCGGTCATGGTGCCCGACGAAGTCGACCCATTTGCAGTGGCCGCCCCGAGCCGGGCCGCGACATATGTTCCAGACGACGACCCGTTCGCCGACCCAGCCTTCGGCGCGGAACTCTTCGACGCCGTCATGGTGCCCGATGACGTGGACCCGTTCGTGTGAGCCGCGGCGGAAGCCCCGTCGGCTGCCGGCCCGCATAGACCTGTCATGGCCAACAGCTCAAAAGACAAAGGCGACCGCTTCGAACGCGAGTCGGTCCCCGTCCTGGTGAACCTGCTCCCGGAGTTCGCTCTGGACAAGGCAATGCGCTACCTCGGCGCTGGACGCAAGGAAGACGTCGGGGACCTCTATGTCCTGCCCGACACCGCGGTGCAGGTGAAAGCCTGGGACGACATGGGTGGCGCGATCCGCACAGCGGTGGCCGGTTCTGTCGTCCAAGCCGGCCACGGAGACAAGGAATACGCGCTCGGCATGGTCCCGATCCTTGGCGCCCGCGCCCACCAGGTGCGCTGGCTCGCCTGTGTGGCACCGGGACACTGGCCGGTGCCGGTCGAACCGGTAGCAGAGTTCAAACTGGTCTCCAAGGCCCTCAAATGGGTCAAGGACGACACCGGCCCTTACGGATTCCGCGTCTGGGACCGGCTGGAACGCATCGGACTGCTCGGCGGCCCCGGGGAGCCTGCCCTGATCACCCCCATTGAGGCCTGGGCGGCGGCGTACCGGCAGGCACACGCGGAGCCGCTGAAGCTCGCTGCCTAACTCTGCGCCTGCTCGCGGTGACCCCTTGGAGGTCTGTTTGTTTCTGCCCATGCGCCGAGTCCGCTTGAGCGCCGGTGGTAGACGCGCTCTTGTGCCTGCGTAAGCTGACCGCGGTTGATGACGACTGCGTTGATGCCATCGACAGGGACAGTAGCTTCCGCGATGCCGTCTGGGTAGACGAAGGCAATACTCCGCGGTCCCAGAGGCATGGTGATCATCGCTGCATCCAAGAGCGGAGCCCGGACTTCTGGATTCATTCCCCGCGCCACCGATACCGCGGGACAGTCTCCCAGCAGAAACTCGGCGCCGCCAATGGCTGGGCGGATCATCAGACTGTATCCGGAGAGACGCGCCTTCGTTATCTCGAAGAAGCGAAATAGGGCATCGCGGAAGTCCACGCCAGTGGATAGCTGGGCACGTAAATCGGTGATTATTTCCTCGGCTATCTCCGCATGGATTCCCGGGGCATGCTCGAGGTGCAGGCCGCTGTGCTTCAGATTCGCCAGTCGGGATAGCATCGGCGTGTCTGAGCGAACATGCCTTTCGGCGTTGGCCAGGGCTATGTCATGAATCTGCCGTGTTGCCATGCTTCGGGCGTAGTGGAGGGCGACGAGGTCTTTCACGGCCGCCGATGTCTCGGGGGAGTAGGTGGCGGGGCTCTCATCTATCTCACGGAATGCCGGGGCGATTCTGTCCTCGACCGCCCGCCAGAGCTTTTCAGCTTCATCGGGTTCGTGTTTGACGAAGTACTTCTGGAACCCGATGGCTTTCGAGGTGCTGGGTTTCTGATGCCCGTACCTGACGTCGTACACGCCGATCAGGTCGTCGTTCGGGTCGCAAAAACGGTTCAAGAGAGCTTGCGAAACTACGTGCTGGCGCCACGTCTCGTTGTTCATTCCCATCCCCACAGGATCTCACCACCAGCACCCTCTTCGGCGGTAAAACAGTCGTGCCGCACACAAACCAGGAGAGAGAAGGAAGCATCAAGAGGAGCATTATGACCGAAAGCATCAACCGCCAGCCGCAAGGAATTCCCGTTGGCGGCCAGTTCGCGCCCACCGCCCATGCCGAACCTGACGTGGCCCTCGCCGCGTCGGCACCCGCCCGGCCCGCTGAGACGCAGCGGAAGCGTCGCGGCCATGACTTCTACCCGCCGGCCGAGGAGATGGCGTCCTGGCCTGAGCTGTACGCAACCGACGGCGACGGGCCTCTCGGTGACAAGCCGATCCAGGCGCACTACTTCCAGGGCGGCATGGATTGGTACATCGCCGAATACGACCCCAAGGCGAACGAGGCCTTCGGCTACGTGAACCTCGGGCACGGCGGCGAATGGGGCTACATCGACCTCGCCGAGGTGGAGAGCGTCCGAGGACAGTTCGGTCTGCCCATCGAGCGCGACTTGGACTTCACGCCGGGCACGCCCGCCAAGGAATGCATCCAGAAGTACAAGGACGAGGCCGCGGCTGAAGCAGCGGCGGCTCTGGCCGAGGATCGGGACGAGACAGACTTCGGCTGGGACGGTCCCGACGAGCCGGATCCGCTGAGCCCCGAAGACCGCAAGCAGTGGGACGAGCACCACCGCTTCGCCTTCAACTATGTCCACGAGGGCAATCTGCTGGGCGTCACCGGGTTTGAGGACCGGGACACCGTCGAACGCTTCGCCGGCTTCGCTGCGAACGCGTACATGGAATCAGGCTGGGACGGCATGATGGACATCCGCACCATCGCCCAGGCCTGGAGGGACCAGGAACGCCCGTTCGGCTAAGGACACCGGGGCCCGGCCAGTCTCCGGCCGGGCCTTCCTCATCCGCCTCAACACGACGTGCTGTAAGAAATATCGAACATTTGTCGCTTAAGACTGAATGTTCGAGATATTGAACAATTGGCCTCATAAGCAATATGATCGATATATGGAACATGACGAGTTGACCCCGTTCTACCGGGCCGTGGATGCCCCGTCCCTGGGGCGGTGCATCAGTGATGCGCGCAAGGAGTCCGGCCTGACTCAGCAGGACCTGGCGGATCGGCTCAAGGTGACCCGCGGCACCATCATCCGCCTCGAAGCGGGAGAGGCGGTGTCCGTTGTCGTCGCGATGCAGGCGATCAGGCTCCTGGGCCGTGACGTAGCCCTCGTGCCACGTTTCTCCAAGCTTCAGGTCAGCTCATGAGCGCACGCACCCTCGACGTCTTCCTCCGCGGTAGTCGGATCGGTGAGCTCACCGGTAGTGGACTTCGCTTGTCTTTCCAGTACGACCGGGCACCCCTGGCCGAGTATGGTGCCGAGTCCATACTGCTTTCATTGTCCATGCCTCTGAGCCGAAAAAGGATCGGCGGGCCGGAGGTCTACAACTTCTTCGACGGGCTCCTGCCGGAAGGCCAGGTGCGCTCCCACCTTGCCAAGGAAAACAGGCTTACAACACCTGACGCCTTCGGCCTCCTGCGCGTGCTTGGTGCAGACTGTGCCGGCGCCGTCCAGGTCCTGCCACCCGGCGAATCACCGGAACGCCCGGGCGCCGCCATCCCCATGACGGAGGACGAAGTGACGGGGGTCGTGGAGTCCCTCCCGACCTGGGACCTACCCGACGACTTCCTCGTCACCGCATCTCTGGGCGGCGTCCAGTCCAAGGTGTTGCTGACCAGGCACGACGACGGCTGGGCATGGCCTGGCCGCGGAGCTGTCTCCACCCACATCATCAAGCCGGAACCCCTGGATTCGAGCATTCCGGATCTCCTCGGCTCGGAGGACTGGGCGCTGAGGACGGCTTCGGCTGCCGGATTGCCGGCCGCGAACGCGCACCTGGAGAAGTTCGGAGCCCGGCAGGCCATCGTGGTGGACCGCTTCGACCGGGCGCCGGACGGAAGCCGGCTGCACCAGGAAGACTTCACCCAGGCCCTCGCGCTGACAAGCGAGGCGAAGTACGAGGGCACCTCGGCCCCGCCGTCGCGGCTGACCCGGCTGGTCAATGCGGCCGCCCCGCACACGCGCGATGACGCCGAATTCCGCAGGGACCTGCTCCGGGCCGTTTCCTTCAACGTGGCGATCGGAAACGGAGACGCCCACTCCAAGAATTACTCACTCATCCTGCGCGACGGCGGCGAAGTGCTGCTCGCCCCGCTCTACGACGTGGCGCCCACCCTGCTCCTCTATGCGCCCAGCAACAACGCAGGCCATACTGTGGCCGGTCAGATCCGCCTGGGCTACATCACCCTGGAACACCTTGTTCGCGAGGGTACGGCCTGGGGGATGGACGCGGAGGACGCACGCCAAACCGCGGTGTCCGCGCTGGAGTCTGTGGCGGCAGCGGCCGCCGCATCCTCAGCCGAGGGCAACCTCGGGTTCCTGCGGGAGCTCGTCCCGGCCCGCGTCAGCGACCTGCTCGACGGCAGCACCGCCCGGCGCGCTCTGGGCTGAGCCGCGGACTGCCCGACGTTTCCAGTGCGGGGAGAGACTTGACCGGTTCCGCACACATAGGGTCCAGAAACGAAACCCAACCCCCGGCGGTGAGGATCCGCCGGGGCCCAAGCCCTAATAGCTCAAGGCAGAGCGACCGGAACGTGAGAGTCCCGGAGGACAGCGGATTCGAGGCCGCACAGGGCACTGGCACCCGATGGTGCCATTCGCAGTAACACACACCTGGCCGGGTGCCTCCCGATGGGGCACGCGGCCGGCGTCCTGGGAGTCGGGACGGGAATCTTCCAAGCGGGTTGCTGCGCTGAAAGGTCCGGTACAGGCACCACTACGGTGCCTGCCGGGCCTTTCGCCATTCCGGGCACACGTGTCGGGCCGTCCGCACACATGAGGAGCATGGAAACACTTCCCGGCCTGGACTTCACGGCCATCGATTTTGAAGCAGCCAACTCCGACCGTGCCTCCGCCTGCGCCATCGGCGTGGCAGTAGTGCGCGGGGGAATCATCACGCAAACCCGGTCCTGGCTGATCCGCCCGCACACCGGCCTTGACTCGTTCGACCGCTATGCCACCCGCGTGCACGGAATCACCCCCGAGATGACCGCAGCTGCTCCGTCCTTGCCCGAGTCGATGAGCAAGCTGGCAACCCTGATTGGTGACGGCCCGGTGCTCGCGCACAACATGGGCTACGATGGCGCCGTTCTGCGCACGTCCTTCGAGATCGCAGGGCTGCCCAGGCCCGCCAACGAGTTCCGGTGCACCGAGACCCTCTCGCGAGCCGCGCTCCGGCTGCCCAAAAACAAGCTCGCCGACGTGGCCGCACACCTGGGCCTGCCCGCATTCGCCGCCCACAACGCCGGGGACGACGCCCGCACCTGCGCCCGCATTGCTCTGGCCCTGGCTGCCCGTCACAACGCCACTACCATCACAGGGCTCTACCGCGGGCTCGGCATCGCATGACAGCCGTAGATGCCGCCGCACAAGGAAGACATGAGCATGATCACCACTGCCGTGGCGCCCGCCGCCGGCGCCCGCTACCGCAAGCAGTCCACCGGCCGAACCTGGCACGTTGACCGGATCACCGAGGCCGGGCTCATCTCCCTCACCGAGGAGTTCTACGGCTCCGACTGCGAACGTCGCGACTACGTCACTCACGCAGAACTCGGAGCCGAGTACGCGCCGCTGACCTGACGGGGAGCTGGCATTGGGGTGCCGCACACATGAGCGGCATGAGCTCCATGACAACCCCCACCCCTCAATCCACTCCGGGCATACGCCCCGGTCTCGGTGACAGCTACCGCTGCCGCGCGACCGGCCTGGTCTTCTTCGTGGAAGGACGACGCTCCAAGGCCCGCAGCTGCCTCATCCACGACGCCAAAGGCCCGGGCCGGCAGGTCCGCGACCACGTCACCCTGGAGGAGCTGGCCACGGACTACGAGTTCCTCGGCTGCGACCACACGACTGCCTGCTGCGACACCCATGGAACCCACACGACACCTCACATGGGCTGCATCTTCCGCTAAGGAGGGGAGCGGCCGCCGGGCTGCCGCACACATGAGCTTCATGGAAGAGAACACGCCCCGAGCAGCCCGGCCCGCTCCCCGTACCGGGACTCCCCTCAAGCTGTCCGCAGTGACCCTTGCCCTGCCGCCGATCCGTATTCTGCTCGGCATCGGCTTCACTTACAGGGACAAGGTCACCGGGGAGGTTTGGACGCTCAGCATGCTTCGGTCCGGGCGCAACGTCGTCCTCGTCCGCGGCGACATGCGCAAGCCCGATGAGGTTCGCGACAAGGTCCACGTGGACACCCTGGCCGACGACTACGAGCACCTCGGCTGCGACCACGAAAACTACTGCTGCACCCTCCACCACGAACACGTCACGCCGCACCGCGGCTGCATGATGCGCTGAAGCGCACAAAAAACCCCGGCAGCCTCACCTGGCTGCCGGGGCTTTTCGACGTCACACCGGGCTCAAAGCCACATCACGCTGCCGCCGGCGCGCGGCTCGTAACGCTTGCCCACGATGGAGCGGGCGAGTGCCAGATCCTCGTCGGATGCCTCGGTGTTGAAAAAGCGGTCGCCGGACTTCAGCTCGCCTGTGAGGCGGCCGAGGAGCTGGAGTTCAAACCGGGCTTTGCGCGGGTCACCGGACGGAACGGCCTTGATGACCTTGGTGACGCCGGTGATCAGTCCGCCGAGTCCGACCAACAGGTAGCCAGCCTTGACGATCCGTTCGGCTCCGGCGCCGGTCCAGTCGCCGCGCTGGGCATTCAACCAGTCAGCGTCGCTCAGGTGCGGGGCGTCTCCCCACCATTTGCGCCAGCCGTCGGTGCTTTCCTCGGCTGGGGCCGTCTGGATCAGAGGCAGCGATCCGCCGGCGGTAACGAAGTCAGCCTTGCGAAGAGGCGTCAGGGACGACATGGACAAGTGCCTCAGGTACCCGGAGGCCAGCAGCTTGGCGATGTTCGGGCGGGTGGTGTTCAGGTAGGCCGCGGCGGCGTTCGGCGTGAGGACCTCATCGAGGATCGGTTCGGCGGGGATGATGGTGAGTTCCGGGAGGGTCATTTCTTCCTTCTTTCGATTCGTCGTCTTAAGTAATTTAACCATAGACAGCATTGTGTATATGTGTCAATGGGTTTGATGAGATCAATTTGGACCGCCGCACACATGTGCAGGGCTGCCCCATTCCCGGGGGTGCAAAACACACCCTGTTCGCGTCAGCGACGCCCGTCGTCCGCCGGGCCGCATAGGGGCAGACCAAGGGCCAGGATCACGGGCCCACGACAAAGGATGGTGCTGGGCGGTGACGGGGAAACTCATCTACTTTTCCTCGGTCTCGAACAACACCCACCGCTTCGTCGAGAAGCTCGGCCTGGCCGCTGACCGGCTGTCGGTCCGCACCTCTGATGAGACCCTGATCGCCACCGAACCGTTTGTCCTGGTCACTCCCACGTACGGGGGCGGCCCGGAGGGCGGGGCGGTGCCGAAGCAGGTCATCAAGTTCCTCAACGTGGAAGGCAACCGGAATCTCATCCGCGGGGTCATCGCGGCGGGGAACACCAACTTCCATGACTCCTACTGCCTCGCAGGGGATGTCATCGCGGCCAAGTGCCGCACACAGCTGTTGTACCGAGTCGAACTCATGGGCACCCCGGAAGACGTGGAGCGTGTCCGCACTGGATTGGAGAAATTTTGGAAACGAACACCCTTGCGCCCGAGCGCGTAAGCAAGGACGACGCCCTCCCGGAGGCGTACAAGGGCCTGGGCTATCACGAACTGAACGCCTACCTGAACCTTTACGGTCCGGACGGCAAGATGCAGTTCGGTGCTGACGTGGAAGCTGCCCGCCAGTACTTCCTGCAGAACATCAACCAGAACATGGTCTTCTTCCACGACCTGAAGGAAAAGCTCGACTACCTCGTCCTGAACCAGTACTACGAGGCGGAGCTGCTGGACAAGTACAGCTTCGAGTTCATCAAGAGCCTCTACAAGCAGGCTTACGCCCACAAGTTCCGTTTCCCAACGTTCCTGGGTGCCTTCAAGTTCTACACCTCCTACGCGATGAAGACATTCGACGGCAAGCGCTATATGGAACGCCTCGAAGACCGCGTCACCATGGTTGCGCTCGGCCTGGCCGACGGCAACGAGACGATCGCCCGACAACTGGTGGACGAGATCATCTCCGGCCGCTTCCAGCCGGCCACCCCGACGTTCCTGAACACCGGCAAGGCCCAGCGCGGCGAGCTCGTCTCCTGCTTCCTGCTCCGCACCGAAGACAACCTGGAATCCATCTTCAAGGCCGTCTCCAACTCCGGCCAGCTCTCAAAGCGCGGCGGCGGCGTGGCAGTCTGCCTGACCAACCTGCGCGAAGTCGGCGCCCCGATCAAGCAGATCGAAAACCAGTCCTCCGGGATCATCCCCGTGATGAAGCTCCTCGAAGACACCTTTTCCTACGCCAACCAGCTCGGCCAGCGCCAGGGCGCCGGCGCCGTGTACCTGCACGCCCACCACCCGGACATCAACCGGTTCCTGGACACCAAGCGCGAAAACGCCGATGAGAAGATCCGCATCAAGACCCTCTCCATGGGCGTCGTGATCCCGGACATCACCTTCGAGCTGGCAAAGAAGGACGAGGACATGTACCTGTTCTCGCCCTACGACGTCGAAAAGGTCTACGGCATGCCGTTCTCGGACATCAACGTCACCGAGAAGTACCGCGAAATGGTCGACGACGCCCGGATCAAGAAGACCAAGATCAATGCCCGTGAGTTCTTCCAGACCCTCGCGGAGATCCAGTTCGAATCCGGCTACCCGTACATCATGTTCGAGGACACAGTGAACAAGGCGAACCCGATCGAGGGCAAGATCATCATGTCCAACCTTTGCTCCGAGATCCTCCAGGTCTCCTCGGCCAGCACCTTCAACGAGGACCAGAGCTACGACGTCACCGGCAAGGACATCTCCTGCAACCTGGGCTCGATGAACATCGCCGCAGCCATGGACGGCGGGGACCTCGGCGCCACCGTCGAGGTGGCCATCCGCGGCTTGACCGCAGTGTCGGACCAGTCCGACATCAAGTCCGTGCCCTCCATCGCCAACGGCAACTCCAAGAGCCACGCCATCGGCCTTGGCCAGATGAACCTGCACGGCTACCTCGCCCGCGAAAGGATCCTCTACGGCTCCGAAGAAGGCATCGACTTCACGAACATCTACTTCGCGAACATCGTCTTCCACGCCATCCGGGCATCCAACCTGATCGCTAAGGAACGCGGCCAGGTCTTCGAAGGCTTCGAGAAGTCCAAGTACGCCACCGGCGAGTTCTTCGACAAGTACGTCACTCAGAACTGGTTGCCGGCCACGGCCCGCGTCCAGGAGCTCTTCGACAAGGCCGGCATCCACCTGCCGACGATCGCCGACTGGGAGCAGCTGAAGGCCTCCGTCATGGAGCACGGCATCTACAACCAGAACCTGCAGGCCGTCCCGCCCACCGGCTCGATCTCCTACATCAACAACTCGACGGCCTCGATCCACCCGATCGCAGCCAAGATCGAGATCCGCAAGGAAGGCAAGATCGGCCGCGTCTACTACCCGGCGCCGTACCTGACGGATGACAACCAGGAGTTCTACCAGGACGCCTACGAGATCGGCTACGAGAAGATCATCGACACCTACGCCGCTGCGACCCAGCACGTGGACCAGGGCCTGTCCCTGACGTTGTTCTTCAAGGACACCGCCACCACCCGCGACATCAACAAAGCCCAGATCTACGCTTGGCGCAAGGGCATCAAGACGCTCTACTACATCCGCCTGCGCCAGATGGCACTGGACGGGACCGAGGTAGAGGGCTGCGTTTCGTGTGCACTTTGATGCACGCTGATCTACTCTGAGTGCACAAAAATGCACATCGCAGGGAGATCCTGAGAAGGCCCCGGCAGGATGTCTGCCGGGGCTTTCTGCTGCCCGCAGCATCACGGGGAAGGAAATCCGCGGCCGCCGCACACATTGACGGTGAAGGACACGCACAGCAGACCGCCCACGATTCACTTGCCCATGTGGGCTCACAACCTCAGCGGGCCGAGCGGCCGCAGCGCAGTCCGGCAATCGCCCCGGTGACATCGCGCCGGGGCTTTCTGCTGCCCGGCGCGAAGAGATGCACCGCAGTCGCCGCACACATGAGGCGCATGGAAACCCGTAACGACCCGAAGAGCCATTTTGCCGCCGACACGGCCGGCCACCAGATGACCGTCCTGCTCGACCAGGGGCTCTACCGTCACCTGCGGTTCGCAACGCCCGGGAACTCCATCGGCTGGTACGAACTCATCACCACTCCGAACCTGCTGACCATCAACGGCGACATGGGGACCTTCATGTTCTCCCGCATGGAGGACATGCTCCGGTTCTTCGAGCGCCCCGACGGCAGCATCAACCCCGGCTACTGGGCGGAGAAAATCCATGCCTCCAGCGGTCCGGCCGCCGTCTATTCCGCGAAGGTCTTCACCGACACCGTCCGCGATGCCGCCATCGACCAGCTCGACGGCGTAGATGAGGCGCTCCATGGCCAGGCGCTGTCCGTGCTCGAGGAAGAAGTCCTCAACTACGCCGCGGAGGGTGAGGAAGAAGCGCGCAGCGCGCTGGACCGGTTCAGCCACGACCTGCTCGAACTCACGGACACGTGGGAGTACAACTTCACCAACCACTCCTTCCGCTACCTCTGGAACCTGCACGCCATCGTCCGCGGCATCACCCGATACCGGGCCCTGGCCGGCCAGTCATTGGAAGAAGCGGCCGAAGCGGCCTGACCGGAGTTTGCGGCGCGGTCTACGCATGTTCCAGAGCGATAGACCAGACCACCACTCCAAGAAACCATCCCCAAGTGCAGTCCTCAGGTTCCAGGCGCAGAACGCCCGTCGGCCACCGGGACGCATAGGGGAATCCAGACACCCTGAAAACCGTCGGATAGCTCCGGCCCGGGCACTACATCAGCACCACGAAAGAGAACAACATGGGATCCCTCCAACTCATTGAACAAGCCCACGCGATCAACTGGAACCGCATCCAGGACGAAAAGGACGTAGAGGTCTGGAACCGTCTCGTCAACAACTTCTGGCTGCCGGAGAAGATCCCGCTGTCCAACGACGTCCAGTCCTGGGCGACCCTGACCCCCGAAGAGCAGCTGCTCACCATGCGCGTCTTCACCGGGTTGACCCTGTTGGACACCATCCAGGGCACCGTCGGGGCCGTGTCCCTCATCCCGGACGCCATCACCCCGCACGAGGCCGCCGTCTACACGAACATCGCGTTCATGGAGTCCGTGCACGCCAAGTCCTACTCCTCGATCTTCTCGACGCTCTGCTCCACCAAGGAGATCGACGAAGCCTTCCGCTGGTCGGTCGAAAACGAGCACCTTCAGAAGAAGGCGAAGATCGTCATGGACTACTACGAGGGCGACGACCCGCTCAAGCGCAAGATCGCCTCCACCCTGCTCGAAGGCTTCCTGTTCTACTCCGGCTTCTACCTGCCGATGTACTGGTCCTCGCGGGCCAAGCTGACGAACACGGCCGACCTGATCCGCCTCATCATCAAGGACGAGGCCGTCCACGGCTACTACATCGGCTACAAGTTCCAGAAGGGCCTGGAGAAGGAAACCGAGGTCCGCCGCGAGGAACTCCACGAGTACACGTACGACCTGCTCATGGAGCTCTACTACAACGAGGTCCAGTACACACATGACCTCTACGACGGTGTCGGGCTGGCCGAGGACGTCAAGAAGTTCCTGCACTACAACGCCAACAAGGCCCTCATGAACCTCGGCTACGACCCGATCTTCGCCGCCGACACCACCAACGTGAACCCGGCCATCCTGTCCGCACTGTCCCCGAACGCGGACGAAAACCACGACTTTTTCTCCGGCAGTGGCAGCTCCTATGTCATGGGTTCGTCCAAGGCGGTAGCGACCGAGTCGGATGACTGGAATTTTTAGTTAGGCTCCCTAACAATAATCTTTCGCATCACACTGCGGTTCCAGCCTTTCTTCTTTTGGCAACACCGGAGTGAGTGAAATGAACCACCCCCGTCCGCGGCATGATTTCAACACGGATTTCGTGCCGCGGCGGACTTTAAGAAGCCTCAGCAGGAAGGGACGCAACGCAATGACAACGACAGCAACCCAAGCCAGACAGGACACGCCATCCGAGACCCTCTGGATCATCTGGGCTGAAGGCTTCGCGGCGACCGGGGAGTCAGAAACCGCCTGGCAGCTCAACGAAGTCCCCATCCGGGCAACCTCGCTGGATGACGCAGTGCACCAGTACAGCACCATCAGTGACAGCCGGCACCTGTTCCACCGCAGGAGCGACGGCACCTGGACCTACTGGGGCTGCCGGCTCTTTGACAACGAATCGGACGCCCGTGGGGCGTTCGGTTAGGACTTGCCGAGCATGTGAGTAGTCACCGATGAAGGGCGGCCGTCCTTTACCGCGCCCGGATTCGGGCCCGTCCGCACACATAGCCGGCATGAGCACCATCACCGCCTCCCGGCCAGCGCCCGCTACAACCAGCACCATCCTCTGGGCAGTCTCCGACGGCGCCTTCGAGAACCACTTTCTCACCTCTACCCCAGAGGCAGCCGTCTGGCTCACAGATGAGGCCATGCGGCAGTTCCGCCGCGGCCAGGAATCCTCCGTGGCAATCCATCTTCACGACCCCTTCCTGGGCGTGCTCTGGGACGCCAGCACGGACGTCCGGGACGTCTTCCGTGCCACCGGCTGGCCCCGTCTGGACGAGACCACCCTGCACCTGCGGTCCGACGTCATTGCGCTCGTCAGGGACATCCTCATCACCGACGACACCCCTCACGACGCACCGTTTCCCGGCATCTCTGACCCGCACACGTACGCCCTCGTCTGCCGCTGACACGCCAAAGAACCGGGTGGCCGCACACGTAACAGGCATGTGCACTCAATTTAATGAATCCCTGGTCGTCCGCCACGAAGACGGCCAGTTCGCAGCCCACATCCACCACGAACCCTCGATCACGCTTGCTCCGGCCCCCGAAAGGCTGGACCTGAGCGACTTTGACGCCGACTTCGCCGCGGCGCCGTCGTACAAGAGAACGCCATCGTCACCGCCCGCCACACCGACCGGCCCGAGCGCCTTGCCACCGTCCTCGCTGACGGGACTGTCGAAACGGAGCGAATCGTTCCCGCTGGCCAGTGGATCATCACGAACCCCGGCGGCGAGGAGTACGCCATCGACGATGAGAAGTTCGGCAAGAAATACGCCCCGGAGGGCCCGGAGGGGACCTACCGCGCAGCGGGGGAGATCCGCGCCTTCCAGTCGCCGGTCCAGGGCCCGATCACTATCACCGCTCCCTGGGGCGAGGAACAGCACGGCAACCCCGGCTGCTACCTGGCCGCCGGCATCGACGAGGACGGCAACCCCACCGCTGACCGCTACATCATCGGCGAGCAGGAGTTCGCTGACACGTACGTGCCCAAGATCTGAGCCATCCCTCGAAGGGCTGATGCGTGATTGGCCAGGCATAGTGCGGGCGGGGCGGGAAACCTCCCTGTCCGCACACATGCCACCGGACAGACCTTTTGAGGAGGCCACTATGACCTACGCCGAAGCCAAGCGCGCCGAATACCCTCCGCAGGACGAAGCGGAGCTGCTCATCGAATTCACCACGGAGCTGCTGGCCCGCAGTAAGTTCGCGGCCACCGGCCACGCCGGCGTGAGCTGGGACGAATGGATCGGGACCGACGAGGACACCCGGGAAGACCGCCTGAGTGCCTACCGGGTCCACTCCCTGGTCCTGGCCGGTCTGGGCATGCTCGCGTGGCCGGAGACCGAGACTCGGGACGTCAGCTGGATCATCGAAAGCCCCGGACACTACCGGGGACTGAGCGCCGTCCCGGCCCTCGACCGCATTGTCACCTTCGGCCGCGACGCCAAAGCGGCCGTCGCCTATTTCCGCGCGTGCACCACGGTGGGCCAGCCATGCCGGCTCTCCTGGTCGTTTGCCCAGGCGCCCGGGCACGGCCGTGGCTGAGACCATCGAAGCGCCTCCGGGCCACCCGGTCCTGGACTGGCTCATCGCCGACTACAGGGCCTCCTCGGCACGCCGTCGAAACAAGGGCGAGGACGAGGTTCGTCGCTACCTGGAAATCGCTGCCCTGGAACCCACAGAGGAGCTCGCCCACCAGCGGACAACCGCACTGGAGGAAGAAGCTGCGGCCCGCTATTTCGCTGCCCGCCGCGGCGTGAAGCCTCCTACCTGGAACCTTGTTGCCCGGCTCCGTGCCGCCCGTACCGTCCGCCGGCTCGCCAACGACCTCTCCGCCGCCCATAACGCGGACCGCATGTACTGGCTCGTGCACCGGAACCACCGCATGGCTGCCCGTGGCCGTGAGCTCGCCCTGCAGAAGGCCGCAATCGAAACCCACACCGCGGTCTGGGACGGAGACACCCGGACCCTCTCCTGCTCCTGCGGGGAAACTGCCGGCTACCTCACGCACATCGCCGCCTGATCGGCGCCGACGAGGCGGCCGCCCGCGAGGCCCTCCTGTACGTCCACAACAACGTCGAGACCCACGCCGGGATGTGCGGCGGCTGCGAGACCTGCGCCGGATCTTCCGCCGCCGTGCACTGCCCGGTCTGCGGAGATGCTGATGACCCCTGCCTGACCTACTTCGTGGCCGCCGGCCGCGGGCCCACAGACACCGAAGGACCCCATGAATAAGCACTACGACAACGCCATCGCAGCCCTCCGGGAGACGGACAGACTGGGCATCTCCACAGAGGCGACCGCCATGGCCGCCATGCAGACCCAGGCGACCCTGGCCGTCGCCGCAGAACAGGCCAGGACGAACCGGCAGCTCGAGCTGTCCAACATGATCGCCTACGCCCAGCTCCGACGCGCCCGACGCCGCCCCTCCCTGGACGTCGAGGAACTCGTGGACGTCCGCATGGCCTCGGCCTTCCCGGAACTCGGGGAAGCGATCCTGCCCGATGACGACGAAGACGGGATCTGATGCCTCCCCGCCTGCTCATCACCGGATCCCGCACCTGGGTTGACCGCGCCGTCGTCAGGGACGCCCTCCGCGCCTGGTGGGACACCACCGGCCGGAACCCCGAGGCCGTGCTCGTCTCCGGGGCCTGCCCGAAAGACGCCGACCGGATCTGCGAGGAAATCTGGAAGCACAACGGACTGACCGTCGAACGGCACCCGGCGCAGTGGAAGAAACCGGACGGCACCGTGGACAAGCGTGCGGGGTTCAACCGGAATGCCGCCATGGTGGACACCGGCCCGGACCACCTGATCGCCTTCATCATGGACGGCTCCAACGGGGCCACCCACACCCTGAACTACGCGAAGAAGAAGGGCATCCCGGTCACCGTCCACGAAGCGACGACCACTCCGGGAGCCTGAAGAGGGAAAGCCAGCCGGCCGCACACATATGGAACCGACGCCCGGCTGACCAGACGCCGGCACGAAGCGAAGGCAGCGATGACACCGGCAAACACCCAATCAGACCCCGGCAGCACCAATTCGCACCAGCTGCGTTGGGATTCAAACCTAGCAACACTCGTCCGGTTCATCGCCGACAATGGCCGTCCTCCCGCCCAGGGGGCCGCGGATGATGCGGAGAGGAAGCTGGCTTCGTGGCTGAACCATCAGAGAGGACATGCGCTGCCTGACCGCGTTGAAGCACTGGACCGGGCGATACGCACATGGCGGCAGACGACGTTCGACCTGAGGTGGGAGAAGCATCTGAAGGCCACGGCGGCATTCTCCGCGACCTACGGCCATCATCCACGACCCGGCAGTTCCGACCGTGACGAGAAGATGCTCGGCTCCTGGCTGGTCAAGCAACGCCAAAACACGACGCCGGAACGTGCAGCCAGGCTCGACTCAATGATCTCTGGATGGCGCGGATCTCGTGTCCAGTCATGGAGCGAAATCCTGGACAAGGTTGTGTCATTCGTAGCCGAACACGGGCACGTCCCGCACCAGACCGGTGCGGGTGAGCATGAACGAAGTCTCGCTTCCTGGCTGAAAGAGCAACGCCGATACGCTACGCCTGAGCGCGCTGCAGCCCTTGACGGCGCAGTACCGAACTGGCGCGGAAACCACCCCGGCCATCGCGCCTGGGAGGATTCCTTCACAGCCGTCCAGGACTTTCTTGCGGAGACCGGTCGGCTCCCGTCCCGCGGAGACAAAGCAGGCCGCCGGCTGGCCGCTTGGCTTTCTGACCAGTCACGGCGTGCCACCGACGAGCAGCGTGCAGCCCTCGACGCCGCACTGCCGGGGTGGGAACCCGCGGTTGTTTCCTGGGCGGAGCGTCACGCGGCCGTCGTCGCATTCCTCGCGGCCAACGGCAGGCTTCCTGAACAGACCGACACCGGCGATACACGGGTGCTCGGGGTGTGGCTTGAGAACCAGAGGTGGAACGCGACAGTACAATCCCGGTCGATCCTGGACACCTCCCTGCCGGGCTGGCACGTCACCCTCGAAGACAAATGGGATGCCCGTTTGGACGAACTGGTCGCGCACATCGCCGCAAACGGCCGCCTGCCCCGCCCTGGGGCGAAGAACCCGGAGACGTCCCTCGCCCGGTGGTTGGAGAAACAGCGCAGATTCGCGAACGCAGAGAGGGCGGTTCGTCTCGACTCCGCCGCACCAGGCTGGCGCGGGAAGAAAAAGCTCAGTGATCGGCTTCAACCATCAACTGCCTCGCCACGGTCTACGCATGGTTTGCAGTGACTTCGAATTGAAAGACCACGAATGCCATCTCGTCCGGCCCTAAACCCTCGCCGCATTCTTGCCTCACGCGCAGGTTCTTTCGACCTGGCAAGCATTCTGGTCACCACCCTCGTCGTCGGGGCTCTCCTGGCCGGCGCCCTCGTGGGGCTCTTCGGCGTCATCCCGTTCTCCCAGGACACCTCAGCCAAACAGGACCTGAATGCTGTCGTTACCGCCCAGCGCGCAGTCAAGGGAACAGGAAACCCCTACCTGCCCATGACCGGGCTCATCAACGCCGACTACCTGCAGGACCACCCCTCCATCGGCGTCTACACCAGTGCGGACAGCAGCTGCTACGTGGCCGTCTCCAAATCGGCAACCGGAGCCATGTTCTTCGTCACGAGCGAACGCACCGAGCCCGCCGCGCTGACCCGCGGAACCGACACCGGATGCATGCCCCAGCAATGGATCGAAACAATTCTTGGACCGGCCCAGGCTGCAACACCGGCACCTGCACCTTCGACAAGCCCGGCGCCCGGCCCCTCCAGTCCGGCGGCCACCGCACCTCCAGAACCAATTCCGACCCAGACCCCCACGCCGACATCCACAGCCGTTCCCAGACCATCGCCGACCGCCACAACTCCACCGCCTGCGGCCACACCATCAGCTACTGCGTCTTCCCAGCCAGCGCCGTCCCCGAGTCCGTCTGCCCCTTCTCTTTCACCCACAACTCCACCGCCTGCGGCCACACCATCGGCGACAGCGTCTTCCCAGCCAGCACCGTCCCCGAGTCCGTCGGCACCGGCCCCCTCTCCTGCAACCACAGCTCCAGCGCCTACGGCCACACCATCAGCTACTGCTTCTTCGCAACCAACTCCGCCGGCCACCGCTAACTGCCCCGGAGACCAACAGGGCCAAACCCAGGGCCAGTACGGGGACTGCAGCACCGTCGTGCCAGTCCCGGGCCTCTCTGTCACCAGCATCAGCGCCACCACGAACGCCACCTGCGCCGTCGCCGACGGCCGGGGCTACTGCTGGGGGACCGGCAAATCCGATGTCCCTCGCGAGATCGACATGTCCGGTGCACTGGCCGGCAAAGCGATCACATCCATCAGCGTCTCACCGAACCGGACCTGCGCGACGGCCGCCGGCGCCGTGTACTGCTGGGGGTCCTCAAAGAAGGACGCCCCGGCCAAATCCGTCCTGGCCGGAGCCATCGCCAGCAAGACCATTACGAACGTCGCAACAGCCCCTTCCCGTACGTGCGCTATCGCGGGCGGCCAGCCCTACTGCTGGGGCAGCGGCAACAACGACACACCAGTGCGTGTTGCCGTATCCGGTCCCCTGAGCGCCAAGACAGCCACCACGATCAGCGCGAGCAACAACTCCACCTGCGTGGCAGCCCAAGACGGCACCGCCTATTGCTGGGGGTCCGGCAACACCGATGTCCCGCAGCAGGTCGGCACGGGGGGAGCGCCGGCCGGACAGGCCGTGACAAGCATCAGCACAGCCAACAACACCGACTGCCTCACGGCCGGCGGGAAGGCGTACTGCTGGTCCGGGGGCAACTCAGCGACTCCTCAGGAGTTCAACGCCTCCGGGGCGCTGACCGGAAAGAACACCACATCGATCAGCGCCGCCACTAACCGGACCTGCGCCATCGCCGAACGCACCGCGTACTGCTGGGGACCCGGGAACTTCACATGGCAGTGGCTTTTTGGAGGATCCTGACCCGGAGATTCGGGACTACCACCCGTCTGCGACTACCTGAAGAATTGTCTGCCCCCAATGGTTCACTGAGGTCCTCTACCGTCTCGAGATATGAGGCCCGAAGATGCTGGTCCAGTTCTGCCACAAACTCTCGCAATCCTTGAAGTCCGAAGCGGGTGCCATCAACGTCACGGGAGCCCTGGTCGGCATCATCGTCACCGGGACCGTTGGAGGAGTGGCCGCGACCTCCTCCAATGGGATGATCCAGACCGCCCAGGACATGGCGGCCCGGCAGAACGCGGCCCAGGTCGGCACCGCCCAAGAGCTCGCCAAGATCATGGACGGCCGCTACACGGACCTGGCCGGGCTAGAAGCTGACGGGCACATGCCGGCGTACCGGGCCGCCGCCGGCCCCCGCCGCTTCGCCACCCAATCCGGGGCTGGCGGCACGTGCTTCGTCATTGTCAGTCGATCCGTTACCGGGAGAACTTACTTCGCCACCGATCTCATCCCTGCCCCTGAGCCCCTGGAGCCAAACTCCGCCACCGATCTCATCCCTGCCCCTGAGCCCCTGGAGCCAAACTCCGCCACAGGATGCCTGCTCTCATCCCAGGTCCAGGACATGGCTCGGTCCCTCGAGGAAGCCGCGGCGGCCACCAGTTCCTGACAGCCGGGCCCGAAGTCCCACCCTGCCGTCAGCACAGCCATCGCCGACCCGTTAGAACTCCTGGTCCGATCCGCACCCGCCGCGCCTCCTGTAAAAGGGGCCGGGCGGGTTTTTTGTGCCCAGGTACCGGACAGCGGGTAGGGGTCCCCAGCAGCTCAACGTGCTCGAGTCCACGATCCGCGACTATTGCCGACGCTGGAAACCTACCTCAACCTGCCCCGCACCTACGCCATGAGCTCTAGGCAGGCCGGAAAGAAATCAGCCCACGAGGAGTTTCTCGGACAACTGGACATCCTGGCCCGCGAGGCGGGAAAAATCCTGGACGCCGTCGTGGAAAACGACTCCTCGGCACTGGCCAACCAGGGCCGGTTCCTGGAAGGCAAATTCCGCACCTCCAGCCTGGACCTCTGATCCGCACCTCCACCAGTGCCAGGACCCTGACCTGGGGTTCTTCCGGGACCCGCGGGCGTGGGAGGATGTCCCGGTGAGACCGTTCTGAGGCTCCGCACACATAGAGTTCAAGCCCGGGCGACCGGGTATCCGAAGAACGGGGAAAGCGCGCCCCGCAGGACGGACAGGTAGGCGGATCGGCATCCGTCCGCCTGGTCCTAGATTGGAACCCCCTAAGACGGGGCCCGGAATCGATTACCGGCACTGGATGAAGGGCCCGAGACCGTGGCCTCCGGAACTAGCCGACGGATGAGAAGTGCTGAGCTGACGATGTGCAGGTCATCGCCGACGAGAGAGTCGGTCTGGTTCAACTCCAGGTGGCGGCGTTCTTCAACATAACGGAGCCGGGAAGCCAGACTTCCCGGCTCTTCTTTTTGCCCTCACTTGAGGGTTCCACTTGCGTCGATCTGCTCGCCAAGGTGCTTGAGCACCGTGGCACTCGTGTCATCATCACTGCTCTGGTAATAGCCGATGATCAGCTTGTGCTTCCCTACGCCGGTGTAAGTAACGGGGTTATAGAGTCCCCCGTCGCCTACAACTATTGCGCCTTGAGCGCTCATTTGAGCTTTGGCGGCCTCAAGCGCGGGCTGCTGGTCCACTACAAAATCGTCGTTGAGCGTGAACACAATCAGAAAAAGGATCTGAGGTGGAACGGGATTCTGACTTCTTGACTTCGGCAGTAGCGCCGGGTCCCCGTATTCGTAAATCGAGGTGCTCTTGATGTTGCTCGTGCTTACACCAAAGGTCTGATTGAAGTCCGCGGTTCCCCATTGCTTCATCGCGTCAGAATATTGCTGAGCAGTAGCCGGCGTGGGCATTGACGAACTAGGCATGCTGTAGCGGGAGTTCGAGAATGCGTTGAACGCCGCGCTCTCCGTGATTCGGCTCAGTCCGTCGATCTTTGTCGGCGGAAACTCGGTAGACCGTCCTTGCGTAGCGGTCGTTGAGACTGCAGTGGAGGCAGGCGACGAAGGCTGAGCAGTGGAAGTGCCACCGCAGCCAGCCAGAATTGGCGTGGAAAGAGCGGCCGCGATCAATGTGGCTGCAGCACGGAGTGCAATAGGCTTCAAAACAACCCCCAATGTGTGACAGCCCCAGCGGCCGTTTGGCCACATCATACGTGAACGTCCGGATCTCGCCTGCAATGTGATCGTTGATTTCATTGTCTGTACTCGTACCCCCGGGGGGCCTGAAAGAGGCAACCCGTCGGCAGGATCGGCAGGGTCTTTGTAGGGTCGGGGATTATCTAACGGCCATGCCCGGAATATCTACGCATATTTCAAGGTAGAAGCCATTGAAAGGCCCTCCCATGAAATCCGCCGTCCGCCAGTCATTGACAGCCACCCCAGCCCTGGGCGAAGGATGTCTGTCATGAACCGTTACGACGTGCTCGGCGTCAAGGAGAACGCGACACAGGAGGAGATCAAGAAGGCCTACCGGAGGTTGGCGGCCAAGACCCACCCGGACCGCAACGGCGAGGACATGACACCACTGTTCCGGTCAGTCCAGGACGCCTACGAGACGCTGTCCAACCCGCTCAAGCGTGCCGCCTACGACCGTGAGCTCAACCCCGTTTCCGCGCCCCAGCCTGAGCCCGCCGCCTACGCCGGCTCCCAGGCCTCCTACCACTACCAGGAGCCCGAGCCGCGACACGCACCGGAAGAGTCCGCAGCGCCGGCGGCCGCGCCCCGGTCTGTGCGCGACGTGAAGATCCGGAGAATCAAAATCTGGTCCATCGTCACCTTCTTCGCCGCCCTCAGTGGCTACTGGCTGGTCCAGGAGATCCAGCTCTGGCAGCTCGTGCAACCGACGGGGGGACTCAGGTTGCTGACCTTCCAGGGCCTGCCGGCGATTGTTTACGCGCTGCTTTGGGCTTTCGGGACCCTGGTTGCAGCCGTCGCCGACGACATCAGCACAGCGTTGAAGACCCCGTTCGGATGCGCGGCCATTGCAGGAGGGTTCGCCTTCATCACGGCCACAGGCTCTACCGGGATCTGGATTCCCGCCCTGGTCACAGGGATCATCTTCAGCTTCATCATCGGGCTGGCTGTCCGGCTCAAAGACCAACTGGCCGACTGGGTGCGTTGACATCCTCCCCGCACTGAAGAACGAGCCTCCCACCGCAGGCGGTGACAGCCGCGGGCCTTACCGCACACATGGGACGCATGAGTACCATCACCATGCCCGCGCCCGCAGACGTCGCGGCCACCACTTCCGAGGCTGTCCTGTCCCTCACCGATGAGCAGATCGTTGCCATCATGAACTCGTCCCGGAAGATCCAGCGACGTGTCCTGCCGAACTGCTGGGACACTGTACGGGCCGCCGCTCCGGATCTCGCCCTAGCACTGGATGAGCTCCACTCCACCGCGGCACCCAAAGACCTGCCTCGTTTTGAGGCCCTGGCCGCAGCCCACAGGAAGCAGCTGGACAAAGCCGTGAAAAGCCCCGCCGGGAAAGCAACCGCCACCCTCCTCATCGCGGCAGTCGCCCTCGGCATCGTGACGGCTGTCCTCGGATTGACCGGCGCCGCGGGGCTGCCGTTCGTCATCGGAGGGGCAGGCCTGACCGCAGCCCTGCTTACCGGCGCCTATGCTGCCGGGAGCCGACTCGCCCACCGGAGCGGCAACTGGCTGGTGGCCGACCCGGAGGCTGTCGCCTCCATCGTGTGGGACGCGGGCATCGATGCCGCCGCTGCTACTGTTCTGACGGCGCGGACAGGTCAGGATGGCCTCACTCCGGACATCCTCCGCGCACTCTCCCTGGTGTGGACACGCGCCGGCCTTGACACCGGCAACCTCATGCCCCAAATCGCTTAGTACCACCGCTTACTTCTGAAAGAGGCAACCACCATGCCCGAAACACGCACCGGCCTGCCGGCTATTTGGTCGGACGGCCTCGGCCGCGCAGGCATCCGATCCGCCCAGGCACTTCTTGTCGCAACCCTCGCCTGGGTCGTGATGTGGTCCCTGATGCGGGTACCGCTCGTCATCATCCCGGTCACCATCGCCCTGATTCTGGCCTCCGCCATCTCTCCGATGGTGCGCTGGCTGACAGGTAGTGGGTGGCCCCGCCTCGCAGCAACCGGGGCATCTTTTATCGGGATTCTGGGTGCCTTCGGCGGCGTCATCACCCTCATCGTTTTCCTCGTCCGGGCCCAGACCAAGGAGCTTGCCGCCAAAACTGCGGCGGGAATCGACCAGATGCACGCCTTCCTGAACAACGGTCCGATCCCGGTCAGTGACGAGCAGATCGCCACCACACGGGACTCCCTCCAGCATTTCTTCACCTCCAGCAGCTTCGGCGCGGAAGCGCTCACGGGTGCACGCACCGTCGGGGAAATCCTCGCTGGTTTCGTGCTCATGGCCGTCACCTTGTTTTTCTTCCTGCTTGACGGGGAGAAGATCCGGAACTTCCTCATCGGCTTCATGCCGGCCGCCCACCGGTCCAAGGCACACTTGGCTGCCGAACGCTCCACTCTCGTCCTGGGCGGCTATGTCCGCGGCACAGCCATTGTCGCCGCCGTCGACGGGCTCGTTGTCGGAACCGCCTTGGCCATCATGGGCGTCCCTCTGGCGCTTCCGTTGGGTGTGTTCATTTTCATCGGCGGTTTCATTCCGATCGTCGGCGCCACCGCGGCCGGCACGCTTGCCGTCGCCGTCGCCCTGATCTCCAACGGCCCCGTCGCCGCACTGATCGTTCTCGCAGTCGTCATCGGCGTCAACCAGCTCGAGCACCACTTCCTCCAGCAAGTCCTGATGGGCCGGGTCCTGAGCATGCACGGCCTGGCCATTCTCCTCGCCCTGGCCGCCGGGACTATGCTCGCCGGTGTGATCGGGGCTCTGCTGGCTGTACCGCTCACCGCTGCCGGCTGGACCATCATCAAGACCTGGACCAGCCGGGGAGCCACCGACGAGGCAGCTGTCCCGGAACCTGAAACCGCCGTCTGAGGCATTCCCAACCGGTAGGGCATTCCCACATAGAGGCAGCGGGAATAGAGTGATCACTCGCCGCACACATAGTGGATAAGAATGCCGCCACGATACGCGACGGCTCCACACACATAGGTTGCAACGGACCGCAAAAAGAAAGGCACCCCGTGCACCAGAACGACTCACGCCGCGAAGCGGCGAGACAAGCTGACGGCAGGTTCGGATTCCAGCCCCACGCCGAAGCGGACGTCCATCTTCCCGCGCCCCGCCGCTCGGGCCACAGGAAGTCCGGGGCGGTCGTCCTCGGTATCTCTGCCTTGCTGGCCAGTGCGGTCCTTACCGGCTGCTCGCCCAGCGGGGACGTGATCGATGCTGACTACGCCAAGGTCTGTCAGGACAAGACAACCCAGCAACG
The DNA here is from genome assembly GCF_039539965.1 of Arthrobacter methylotrophus. Taxonomy (NCBI): domain Bacteria; kingdom Bacillati; phylum Actinomycetota; class Actinomycetes; order Micrococcales; family Micrococcaceae; genus Arthrobacter; species Arthrobacter methylotrophus. Next base: position 1,775,516 of record NZ_BAABED010000001.1, read on the forward strand.
CATCGATGACAGCAAGTGCTCCGACCAGGGCCGGAGCAGCGGACACTACGGCTGGTACTTCATGCCGATGGGCTCTGCCGGGTCCTCGAACAGCCGCAGCCTGCCTGCCGTTGGCCAGAAGGTTTCCGGGGGCACCGAGTCGGTTCCCTCGGGAGCTTCCGTCAAAAGCGGCGTCCCGGCCCAAGGCTCCACTTCGGTCTCACGCGGCGGCTTCGGCAGCAGCGTCGGTGGCGGAGACAGTGCAGGTCACGGCGCCGCCGGCGACGGTGCCGGCGGACACGGCGCAGGGACGGGTGGATAGTGAAACGCCTGCCCTCCACACCCCGTCCTGACTGGGAAGAAAAGATCATGTCCCAGGGCCTGATGTTCTCCACCACCATCAAGCCGGACGGCACCAGAATCGACTACTGGCACGAAGACGCCTACTACGAGTTCACCGTCGCCGAAGTCGAAATGCTCGAGAACGTCACCGAAGAGCTGCACACTATGTGCATCGAGGCGGCCAAATACATGGCCACCGGTGCCATGGGGGATCTCGGTATCGGCAAGGAGGCCCTGGCCTTGGCGGCCCGGTCCCTCGAGAACGGGGACCCGTACGTCTACGGCCGCTTCGACCTCGCCTACGACGGCACCAACCCGCCCAAGATGCTCGAATACAACGCCGACACCCCGACCGGTCTGATCGAAGCGTCCATCGCCCAGTGGTATTGGCTGCAGGACGTCAAACCGGACCACGACCAGTGGAACGGGATCCACGAGGCACTCATCAGGTCCTGGGCGAAGTACAAGGACGCCACCGAGCTGAACACGCTTCACGTCGCACACACCGAAGTCGAGCATTCAGGTGAAGACTGGCTGACCGCCGCCTACATCCGCGACACTGCCCACCAGGCAGGGTGGGACACCGTCGGCATCAACATGTCCGACATCGGCTGGGACAAGGCATCGAAGCGTTTTGTGGGCCTGGACGACGAACCGATCGAGGCCATGTTCAAGCTCTACCCGTGGGAAATGATGATGAAGGAAGAGTTCGGCAAGCACGTCGCCGACCACCCCGAGTCGTTGCGCTGGATCGAACCGGCGTGGAAGATGTTCCTCTCCAACAAGGCGCTCCTTGCCGCGCTCTGGCACCTGTATCCGGGTCACCCCAATCTGCTCCCGTCCTACATCGACGGCCCGCACGACATGGAGGAATGGGTCGCCAAGCCGCTGCACGGCCGCGAAGGCGACAACATCATCATCCATGCCAAAGGCATCGACATCGTCCAGCCCGGCGACTACGGCGCCGAAGGCTGGTGCTACCAGGCCTGGTATCCGCTCCCGGACTTCGACGGCAACCGCCCGGTCCTGGGAACCTGGGTCGTCGACGGCGAATCCGTCGGCGTCGGCATCCGCGAATCCGATGGGCCCATCACCGACTACTACTGCCGCTTCGTCCCCAACACGATCGACGCGCCCGCACCCGAATCGAGTACGGTTTGACCATCACCACCTCAGGCCCCGTCGGCACAAAGGGGCTCTCCAAAGACGAACTTTCATTGTGGGGTAGCACCGCCATCGGGTTGGCCTCCACCGCGCCGGCCTTCTCGCTGACCTCAACACTTGGACTGATGGCAGTCGCCGTCGGCACCCACACGCCGGCCGCGTTCCTGATCGCCTTCATTCCGATGCTTTTCACCGCCTTCGCCTACAAGGAACTGAACACAGCAGACCCGGACTGCGGCACTACCTTCACCTGGGCGTCCAAGGCCTTCGGAAAGCTCACCGGCTGGATGGGCGGCTGGGGCATGGCTGTCTCCGGCATCGTCGTCATGGCCAATCTGGCCCAGATCGCCGGAAAATACCTGTGGCTGCTCATCGACAAAGACCTCGCGGACAACCTCGTCCTCACCACAGTCACAGGGGTCGCATTCATTGCCGTCATGACGTGGGTCAACTACCGCGGCATCGACATCGGCGAAAAGATGCAACAGGTCTTTGTCTGGATCCAGTACGGCGCCCTCGCCGCCTTCGCGGTCGTCGCCGCGGGCAGCCTCGCCGGAGGATCAGCGAAAGCAGGGGAGGCGTTCTCCTGGGACTGGTTCAACCCTTTCACCGTCAGTGACGTCGCAGCGTTCACCCATGCGGTCCTGCTCGCCTTGTTCGTCTACTGGGGATGGGACACCTGCCTGGCCTTGAACGAAGAAACCAAGAACCCGACCAGGAACCCGGGGCGGGCCGCTGTCCTGGCCTCTGTGCTCCTGCTCGCCACCTACGTCGGCGTCACCGTCATCGCCATGATGGTCGCCGGAACCGGGACCGACGGAACCGGCTTGTCCAATGCCAAAAACTCCGGTGACGTCCTGTACGCCCTCGCCGGTCAATTCATGGGCGACTGGTCCTGGGTGGTCGTCGTCGCCGTGCTCATCTCAGCCGTCTCCTCAACCCAGACAACCATCCTGCCGACCGCCCGCGGCACCTTGTCCATGGCGGTCCATGGGGCGCTGCCGAAGAAGTTCGGGCACGTCCACGCCAAATACCTGACCCCGACGTTCTCGACCATCCTCATGGGCGTCGTCTCGGCCGCCTACTTCGTCGGCATGACGATGATCAGCGCCGACCTGCTGACCGACTCGATCGCCGCCATCGGACTGTACATCGCCTTCTATTACGGTCTCACCGGCTTCACCTGCGCCTGGACCTTCCGGAAGACCCTCGCCTCATCGGCACGGAACCTGTGGATGCGCGGCATCCTCCCGCTGGCCGGCGGCATCATGATGGCCGTCGCGTTCATCGTCTCGGCCATCGACATGTTCCGTCCCGACTATGGCAGCACAAGCTTCGCCGGAATCGGTGGAACCTTCCTCATTGGAATCGGCTCCCTGGCCCTCGGCGCGCTCCTGATGACCGCCTGGTACGCCGCCGGCGGACGCCGTGCCGCCGCCGAACTGGCAGAAGCAACCGCCTGATCCTGGCCCGCGAGGCCGTCCCGCACCCGGCTGGGCGGTCTTTTGCATGTCCGTGGAGGGTTGACCGGGGCTCCGCACACATGAGGTCCAACACAGGAAATCCAATCGCCGGAGTGAGAGTGCTTCCTTCCCCAACCGCTTAAAGGAGCCAACCAGGCCAATGGCTGTCAAACTAACTCAATCGGAAGCCCTGGACCGCTTTCGCGACCGACACAGCGACACCTACAACTACTCCGCCGTGGAGTACCGCCAGGCGCACCGGGTAGTAACGGTAATTTGTAAAGAACACGGCCCGTTCGGCGTCAAGCCGATCAAACACTGGAAGGGTCAGGGGTGCCCTGACTGCAGAAACAACTTCCTTGCAGTCGAGGAAGTGCTCGAACGGTTCCGGGCGGCTCACGGAAGTCGCTTCGATTACTCGGCGTTCGTCTATGCTGGCCAGCACACGAAATCCGAAATTATTTGCCGGCAGCACGGCCCATTCCAGCACACTCCGCAGCTTCATTGGAGCGGTCACGTCGGCTGCGGGCCATGTCAAGAAAAGACTCTCACAGCCGAGGAATGCCTCTCGCGCTTCCGCGCCAAGCACGGCAACAGGTTCGATTACTCGAAGGTTGTCTTCACACGGGCCACCAAACCCGTCGTGATTATCTGCCCCGTACATGGTGAATTCAGAATGGTACCGATTAATCACTGGCTGAGCAGTGCAGGCTGCAAAAGGTGCTATGACCTATCACGGCGCCTCACTACGGACCAGGTTGTGGGACGCTTCGTGGAGGTCCACGGCACCTCTTACTCCTACTCCCGCTTCGTTTACGTTGAGATGCACACCGTAGGAATCGTCACATGCAAGCTCCACGGCGACTTTCCGATGTCGCCAGCCAACCACCTCACCCGCCACGGGTGCCCGTCGTGCTGGCAGAACACGGCATCCAAGCCCGAGATTGCCTGGCTCGCAGCTATCGCAGAAGCCACAGGCTGGCTGCATGACGGGGCAGTCAAAATGCCTGCCGTAACTGGCGTTGTCGACTCCGTGTTCGAGCATCCGAATCTCGGAAAGATCGTCATCGAATACGACGGAAACTACTGGCACAGCCGCCCGGGAGACCTTGATCGAGATACAGCCAAGACGGCAAGGCTGATTGAATCCGGATTTCCCGTAGCCCGGCTTCGGGCCATCAGTAAAGACAAGCCTCCCCTTGCCGATGTACCAGGTGCAGTCAACGTTTTTATTTCCGAATGGCCCGACTCCGCGGGAGTGCAAGCCGTTGTGGCAGCACTCAACAGAATGAAGGCCCCGTAACTCAAGACGTGAGAAGCCAGAATCCGGAAGGCACTGGCAACTGTGGGCAGCGCCTCGGCTTAGAAGTCCCGGGCGGTGAGCGCTGAAAGGCTAGCAAGCAAGAACGGCCTGGATATAGCTAGCCCGGCCACCTCGACATAGAGAAAGCGGCGGGAGGACATCCTCCCGCCGCTCTTTCTGCGTTCCTACTTGCTGGCGACGGCGGCCTTCAGTTTCGACCCGGCTGTGAGCTTCACGGCGTGGCCGGCTGCGATCTCGATGGTTTCGCCTGTCTGCGGGTTGCGGCCGGTGCGTGCGGCACGGTCGGTGCGCTCCACGGCCAGCCAGCCGGGAATGGTGATTTTATCGCCGCTGGATACCGATTCGGCGAATACCTCGAACAGGCCGTCGAGGACCCTGTTCACCTCCGCCTTAGCAGCGCCGGCTTTACCTGCAACCTGGTCGACCAGCTCTGAACGGTTGATTGCCATGGGGGACTCCTCCTAGTTGGTTCTGCCTTTCAGGCAAACTACCACCGGCCAGTGGTACACATTCTGGCTGCCACGCCGTGATGGCCGTTATTAACTCCTCGGACGTGCCCGCTTGTAGCGGTCGTGGGCTTTGCCGACCTGCTCCTGCCAGAACTCCATCTCATCCTGCGCGGAAGGGTCAAAGAAGTGCTCCTGCTCCGCCAGCTTGAAGAATCCTCTGCCGGGGCCGTTCTCGTCGCTCCGCTTCACCAGTGATGTGAGCATGAAATCCGGATTGATAGCCCAGTCCTGGATGGCGATTCGGCCCAGGAGCCGACCCATCTCGCCGCGGCCCTGGTCGGTGCTGAGATCAAAGCCGGGCAGCCCCGTACCTTCCATGAGTTCCTCGTTGAACTTCCCGTAGGTGGTCAGGCCCCCATCACGAGCAACCCGCTTCAGGATCTCGTGCCCCTCGACCAACAGCGCCTTCAAGTCCGATTCGCTGCGCTCTCCCATACTGCCTCCCGTTGCTTCCCGTCCAAAGTAACAGCACCCCGGGGAGCAGGCCGGCAGGCTCGGCACACATGTCGAGCGGCAACCCAGCCCAAACATCCGCCAGAAAGCAATGCCTCATGTCCCTCAGCACGATCAGCGACAGCCTCCAGAGAGGGAACGCATCATGACAACCCGCGACCACCGCGACGAACATCCGGGCTGCCGGGCCGTCTGGCACTGGCTTCCGGCCTGCAACCGCTACCGGCTCAGCATGAACCTGATCGCTGCAGCGACCGAAGACGCCCGCGGGATGCCCGAGGCCGCCCGCGCCGACTGGCTGGACTTCCTGCGCGGGTGGGCCGGTCCCCCTGGCACTTGCGCAGCAAATTCATTGCCCACCGTGAGAACTGGCGAGAATTGGAGCTCGAACTCAACCTCGCAGAGGCAGCCTCCCTGGCCAGGTTGGCGGGGGAGAAGTACCTGGCAGGCCGGACCGTCGAACAGGCCGCCGACGACGAATGGCGGCTCAAACGCCAGCGGCTCGCACTCGAGGTGCTCTACGTCTACAAGGCGCCGATTCCGGAGTACGAACCGGTGGAGGCTGGGTAGCGCGGGTACTGCATCCGCACACATGAATGGCATGACTGCTGAAAGAATCGAGAACGCCCTGGCGATTGCCGCCGCCGCACGCGAGCTGCCAATGCCGTGGCTGGTCCAGACTGACTTCCCCGCCAGGAAGGTCGTCACGGACTCGTTCCGCGACGCGCTGGGCAAACTTCCGGAATCAGAGTCCTATGAGTGGAGTATGGTCCGCCACGCGCTGCAGGCCATCGTGGACGGGCCCGACCCGCGCAGTGGTTTCTTCGAGGACCAGGCCATCCGAGCCGCCGCGCAGCTGCACGATCTCGCGCTCAAAGAGCTGACAACCCGGCTCGCCAACTCCTCCGACAGGGGCTACTAGCGGGGCGACAGTACGCCAAAGCCGCCCAGCACCTGCCGATGGCATGGCTGGCCCAAGCTGAGTTCCCCGCCAGGCCACTCGTGAAGGACTCTTTCCAGGAAGCCCTGGATGGACTGCCCGAGCCCGCCGGCTACCAGGAGAGCCTGGTCCGCTCCGCGCCGCAGACCATCGTCGACGGTGTTGACCCGCGGCGGCAGCTTCCAGGTGCAGGCCATCCGCTCCGCGGCCCAGTTCGACGACCGCGTAGTTGCTGCTGCGCTGGAGCCGAAGGTGAAGAAGGTCAGGGTCCGCAAGGGCTCGGTCACCCACCGGTACGCCGGCGGCCTGTTCGGGCGGGATTCCTACGATCACCGCGAAGTCCTCGACAAGGGCAAGGACTGGGTCAACTATGTCCACATCGACGGTCCGTGGGCCGGCATCGGGTGGACTTGCAACGGCGACCTGCAAGAACTCGTGCCGTAATTCGTCCCGGAGGACTGCATCCTTGGCCAGGACTGATAGCGACGGTAGCCTACTTCCCACTGGCCATAATTGCCCTCCGCTATAAGTCAGGCCCGTCGTTCATTGCTGGCGATGCCTGAGTAGGTGCAAACCGTTCTCTTTCAGCTTCCTCGTCGTGCAACTTCTCCTCGGCCCGCCGGTCTGCTCTCCTCGCGAAATAGTCTGCGCGCAGGCCAAAAATGACCGGTATCAGAAGCGTCACAGAGAACTCGATGATTGAGAGCCATGTGGGCAACTCCTGTTTCGCGTTGGCGGCAAACACTACGACGATGAGGGCTATGAAAAACAGGACGTGGGCTGCCAGCGGAACGCTGCTCTGTGCTTTCTGGAAATCCTTTTCACTTAGCCTGATTCCCTCACCGATAGGTGCCCTTCTTCCTGCGTAGGCGGCCCCTTCCAGATTTGCCAAAGCTTCATTGCGACGACCAGCGGCTCTTGCCAGCGACTCCCTGGCGGCGTACTCCTTTTCGTCTTCGATTCGGACCATGTTTTCAAGCGCGGTCAACGCCTCCCGGAATTCTGCTTCGACGACAATCTTGCGTGTCCTGAAAGCGTCGTCGGATTCTGTCTTTCCCTGTCTCATATCGCGGAGTTTTCTCTCGTACGTCTGGACTTGTTCGGCCCGCACTGTGCTCAGTCGCTTGATTTCTTTCGCGGACCGGGTGAGTGCCATTCTGTGGCCGGCGGTTTCGTTTTCCACAGCGACTCCTTGGCAAGGTTTCCAGCATGTCTGGCCATTAAGCCCCTTGGAGCCTGAAATCGTAAAGGTGCCGGGACGGAGACGTCCTATCCTGCCGGAGAAGTGGTGAGGGTTCTTTCCGGCGCCGTACACATGATGGTCAGAGAGGGGTCGGGCTAACTACCCGGCAGGGCTGATGTGGAACCTCACCCGAGGGCCGGTTCGATTCCGGAATAGTCCACGCTGAACCGCAAAGCTCGCTGACGGCGGTTCGTGACCAGCGGGAGTAAGCTCCCCGTTTTTGGCGGTCGCACAAATGCAAGTCAGCAGCGAAGGAGCCCCGTTACGGCCCCGTGCGGTTGGCCTGGTCCCGGCAGGAACAGGCTTCGAAAGACCTCACGCTAAATGAATGGCTGCAGGGAAGGCGTCCATGGCGACGCCCGGTACCGAGAGGTCACCGGCCTTGGCCCGTCTGCCGGCGGGCCGGGTAGGCGGGTTCGAGCCCCGCTCCTGCTACGAAGCATCGCGAGGTGCTCCCACGTCCGTAATTGGTGGGAAAACGCCGGGGTCGTCTAGCCCCTTAGACAGGCGTGCCGGTTCGAACCCGGCTGCGGGCACGAAGAATACCTGCTGTCCTCCGGGGCGGGGGCTTCACGGGTGGTGCCAACCATCCGCGGCGACGGCCGGAACAAAAACTGGCAGCCTCATAGCTCAATTGGCAGAGCGCCGGTCCGGCTGTGGCTGGAGGTTGCGGGTTCAAGTCCCGCTGAGGCAACGGGGAGTCGTCCGTCTCGCACACGCGCCGGCCCTCAAGCAGTCCCCGCTGATGTCCGGCAAGCCCAGGGGTGTGCGTGGGCAGAGAAAGAGTGCCACCATGCGTCGGCGGGGACTGCGATACGGGATGCTCGCATAGAGCGGTGTCCGGTACATGACGGCGAGGGCCGGGAAGGCAATGGCTGACCGCTGGCTTCGATGCCAGCTTGATGTACCGGGGCAGCACCGCCATCGGGTGAATGCACCGGGCCTATGCCCCGGAGAAGCACGGTTCGAATCCGGCGCGTCCCACGGTCACTCTTCACGCGCTCCGTTCCGGTAGTCTCCGTGAAGACATCAATCGATCTGGGGGAAACTTGCGCGCATCATTCTCTGTTCTGGCAGCCACCGTACTCTTGGTCGCCGGCTGTTCGGCAGCCTCTACGGGCGGTTCTGCGGCACCCTCGGCGCCGTCGATCAAATCGGCTTCCGGGACAATAGTCGGAAGCATTGTGGTGTTGAAGAATAACTTCTTCAGCGACTACAGAGAGCAATGCGGGGACTGGTCAATAACCGGATCTACCTCTGACTTTGTCACTTACGGTGAATGCCCGGGCACTCCGGCTTACTTCTGGCTTTTCGACAGTCCTGCACAACGCGACGCATACATGAGCAAGATCCGCGAGAAGAAGTTGCCGCTTCTTGTCAGTGACACTTGGGTGATCGCCTCCAGCTTGAACCTGGAAGCAGCACAGAGGGACATCGGCGGAGCCATCAACCCGTAGTGTTCAGTGCAGCACCTAGGTGGATAACGGACCGATCCACCTAGGTGCAATAGCGGATCAGCTGTTTGGTCCTGGCCGTTCAGGCGCAGTCGTCGCAGATCCCCGTGGCGGGCAGCTGGATGCCGTGGACGGCGCAGACTGGCTTCGGCCTGGGGGCTTCTTTCTTCGGCGGATTGACCTTGGCTTCGTAGACCGGGGTCAGCTGGGGGACCGCGTCGGCCGGGACATCCGGGCAGTAAGCCCGATAGCACTCCAGCCTCTCAGCAGCGGCGGCCCGTTCTCGCTCCAGCGTGCTCCCCGGTACCTCCTTGCCGGCGGCCCGCAGCACCGCGTCGAACCCGGGGCCGACCGTACCGTCCGTGGAGCTGACCACCAGGGACGACAGGGCCGGCAGATTCCGCTCACGACAGAGATGGATGACCCGGTTGAGCAGCTTCGAGCTCAGGTTACGGACCAGCATGTCGGTGCGGACGCCGGTGATGTCGAAGACACGGGTGGCGAGGTCCTTGTAGGTGATGTGGTCGTTGTAGGTCCGGGCTACCCCCTGCAGCACGGGCACAGCCGCCTCAGCCCAGCCGTCGAGAGAATCCTGGAAAGGAGTTCTGTGATCCGGCACGATCCCTCTTTCGTCAGTGGGGCCAACCCCCAGATGAATCGTAGCGGAGCCTGGAGAGCAGGCCCGGGCCGGCCTCCTTGCCCGCGGCCGATTCGCTTGGCAAAGGCACCATCCAGCACCTGGCAGCCTAACCGCCCCGGATCACCTGCCCCGTTAGGATGCAAGAAACCGGACGACAGGGGAAACGATGAGCGGCAAGCAGGACAAACGGCCAAGCGATGAGGACCTGCAGTTTCTCGCCGAGATGGGCATGACCGAGGTCGAGCCCGGCCGGTGGGTTTCCGGATGGCAGGCCGGCGATCCCGGCACGCAGGAGTGGTTCGATAGCATCGGCACCGAAGGCCAGGAACAGCTGGACCTGCTTATGCGCGCGGGGCGCGTCCAGAACGAATTCGACATGGAACAAACAGGTTCTGACACCGCCGCGAGCGTTCAGATGATCACTGAAGGGCCGCTTGCCACGACCCCACCCGGCCACAATTCCGTTCTGACCGCGTTCGTGGCCGTACGTCGCGACGCCCAGGAAGCATTCGACGCCCTCGACGGCAAGGCTATCGAAACCGCTTTCGACGAGATGTTCGAAAAGTACGAGACCATGCTCCCCCAGGACGCTTTGGCCGCTGCGCTCCGCTCGTTGGGTGTCAAGTGCAAGACCATCAACCTCGACGCCATGACGGCTGGGCCAGAAGGTCCCGATCCACGCGACTACCCGGGCTTCCGGGCCGCCGTGGTCCACATCGAGGGCGGCATCCGAAACTGGATCGACCCTGCCTGACCCGGAAAATGACGCCTCAGCTGGTTGGGACCGCACTGAAGATCCGGGCCGTCGACAGGTACATCCACCCGCCACCGACCAACACGCATTCTGGTTGAGGCCCGTCGGCTGCCGGACCGCATAGGAACACCAGCGGCCACCATCCGAGCGCCGTGGAACCAGACCAGGAAGGCCCGCTTGTGAGCCGAGAAAGAACCGGGAACGTGGTGCTTGAGCCACTGCCCGCTACGGCCTTGACCGCCCAGGAAGCCCGCGACCATATGAGCGTCCTCGAGAGGCTTGTCACCCGGGCCGCCTTCGACAAGAAGACCGCCGTGACCGTCCGGTGCTACAACAACGAGGTCATGAGCCGCGAATACGCCCGCGAGCTGTTCCGCCTCATAACTTCCGAATACGGTGTCCCCAAGGCCCGGTTTATTTCGCCGACCCTGGATGGAGCGGCTCACCTGTTCGATGCGGCCGCCGACGCCGGCAGACCCGAAGCACTTGCCGTCTTCACCATGGATGACGTGCGCACCGGGGTGCATTGCAAATCTCTGCAGCAGTACCTGACCACCCTCGGGTACTAGGCCGGGGCGCCAGATCGCGGTTGCCGCACACATGAAAGATGTACCGGGCCACTGAGCAAGCCCGGACCGAGGGAGTCGGCCTGCCAGGGCTCCCGGGACTCATACTGGCCGGTCGTGGACCCCTGTGCCACGGAGCGCCGGACATCACCCCATCGTGGGCGTCCGGGGCAGAGGTTCGGTGCTACCACCGTATTGATCTGCACACCGGGCACGCCCTGGTAGCTCAGTCGGATAGAGCATCCCCCTCCTAAGGGGAAGGTCGCAGGTTCAATTCCTGCTCAGGGCACTGGACGTGGACCCCGCATCCGGTCAGGGGCTGACCCCAAGTACCTCCATCCTTGCGCCAATCCCTTCAATTCCCTCGGCGAAGTGCGCCTCCATGCCTGCGATCCGAGCGTAACCATGAAGGCCCATCCACACCAGCGACGGGACAAGGACGTCATTCCGGCGCCGGCTCGGCTTGGGCTCACGATGCAGCGCCCAGGTCAGGCAGTCCTCAGACTGTTCGCGATAGTTCGCCGAGCTTTGCAGGGATGGATGCGACTCCTGGGTCTCGCTGAGCCAGATTTGATAAAGCCCCGAGAACAGTTCCAGGTTTTCTGCGACGACCGCAGCCAACTGCATGAACTTGTCGAGGCCCTTGAACTCCTCGCCGGCTTCATCCTGCAGGTCGCGAATCTGCTCGATCTGGTCTTCTGTGAGTGGCCATCCTGCATTCGCCGCATCCAGGATCTTTTGCAGTGACCATCGGCGCATCCGAATGAGAATTTCCACAAACTGCTGGCGCCCAAGGTCGGCCGCCCAGGAAAGACGGATTGCGTGCTCGATGGTGGAACGCACAAGAGGAGCGGCCTCGGTGCCGTAGCCCGACTTCTCGAGCTCAAAGATTGCCTCACCAGTGCGCTTCAGCCGGATCAACCAGCCCCATGCGACAGCGATGGCGTGCGCCTCAGTCTGGTCCTTCCTCGTCCAATCACCCACAAGACGGTGTGGGGGAGGTGGAGCGGCCTCGATCAACTTCACCAGATCATCGAATACGCGGCGCCAGCTGTCCTCATCCTTACCCATATACCAAGGGTGGCTCAACGATGACCGAGCCGATGCATGGCGACACGCCCGGGCTACATCACCCGTCGGCGACCACTCCGCATAGACACTTTCGAAGACCACCCTTGAAAGGCTCCAGCATGCCCACCAGTGAAACACCATACGAGGACCTCCTCGCCGACGTATTCGGCAACGGCGCCGCCAAAGGCGACAGGACCGGCACCGGAACGACCAGCGTATTCGGCCGCCAGATCCGCTTCGACCTCGCCAAAGGCTTCCCGCTCATCTGGACCAAGAGGGTCCACTGGAAATCGGTTGCCCTGGAACTGCTCTGGTTCCTGCGCGGCGAAACCAACGTCAAATGGCTCCAGGACCAGGGCGTGAAAATCTGGGATGAATGGGCCGACGAGAACGGCGACCTTGGCCCCGTGTACGGCTCGCAGTGGCGTTCCTGGCCCACCCCGGACGGCGCCCAGATCGATCAGATCGCCAACGTCGTGGAGTCCATCCGAAACAACCCGGACTCCCGCCGGCACATCGTCACCGCCTGGAACCCTGCCGAAGTCGAGAACATGGCCTTGCCGCCCTGCCACGCCTTCTTCCAGTTCTATGTCGCCCCCGGCGTCGACGGCGCCCCCGGCAAGCTCTCCTGCCAGCTGTACCAACGCTCCGCGGACATGTTCCTGGGCGTCCCGTTCAACATTGCCTCCTATGCGCTGCTGACCCACATGGTCGCCCAGCAGACCGGCCTCGAGGTCGGAGAGTTCATCTGGACCGGCGGCGACGTGCACGTCTATGACAACCACACAGACCAGGTCCTCGAGCAGCTGGCCCGGCTCGATGATGTCCGCGCCTACCCTGAGCTGAAGTTCAACTGCGTACCCGATTCGATCTTCGGCTACGTTTTCGAGGACTTCCAAATCGTCGGCTACGATCCCCACCCCGGAATCAAAGCGCCGGTCGCGGTATAGGCAACAGCGAACCAGGGCGCCTGTCCTGAGCTCCGCGTCATTGACGGGCAGGCTTCCCTGCCCGTCCGCACACATGTCGGACATGAACGAGAACGCAGGGGTGATTCGCCTCGACACACTGAACCAGTCCGAACACTGGGTGGACCGGCACGGTGAACAGCACACTCTTTCCCACATGGACAGGAATTATCTGACCAACGTGCTCTGGCACCTGCGCAAGATGGCACCCAGTCTTTACGAACGGGAGCTTTGGCGACGCAGTGAGCTGGTGTTCATTGCCGGGTTCGACCCTGTCGAATTTCCGGACCTGGAGTATCCCCGAAGTGAAGACTCTGCTGAGGAATGGTTGAACAACACCCTGCTCATCAAGGCGATCACCGTGCTGCTTGACGGCAACTGAATCCCGAAGAAAGAAGGAAAGACCATGACGCTGAAAGAGCGCCTGAAAGAAGACGTCGTAGCCCACATGAAGGCCGGCAACAAGACCGCCCTGACGACTGTCCGGAACGTCCTGGGCGAGATCAGCACCCGCGAGAAGTCCGGCAAGACCCCGGTCGAGCTCGACGACATCCAGGCGACGTCGTTGCTGCAGAAGGAAGCCGCCAAGCGTCGCGACACCGCCAGGATCTACACCGAGGCCGGCGAATCCGGCCGTGCCGCGGCTGAAGTCGCCGAAGCGGAGATCATCGAGGCGTACCTGCCCAAGGCCCTTACCCGTGACGAGGTCGAAGCGATCGTAGACGAGACCATCAAGGGACTGCAGGACGGGGGCGCAGAGCTCTCCATGCGCTCCATCGGCGTCGTGATGAAGCCGGTCACCGCCAAGGTCGCCGGCCGGTTCGACGGCAAGACGGTCAGCGAGATCGTCCGCGGGCGCCTGGGCTAGGGCCATGATCCTCACGACCCCGGTCCCGATCGAGTACGTCAACTTCGGTATCGCCGGCGGCGCCAAGTACCGGCTGATCTGCAAGCACCACCCCGAGAACGGCTATCGGACCAAGAATCCCTGGAGCCGGTCCATTTTCGTCGAGGTCGAGGGCCGGGATTGCCCGTGCCCTTCACAGGACCTCCTCGTCACCCACATCCCCGATGACCTGACGGATGAGCCGTTCGGCGGCCGCCACTTCAAGAAGGGGATGCCGGCCGGGTTTGCACCCGAGCCGGTTACTGTCCACCTCACGGTCCAACACCAGAGGTAACCCGGTGCGGCCCGCCTCGAGCGGCCCGGTACGACAACGAGAAGGCCCGGTACGACAACGAGAAGGCCCGCACCGTGATGGTGCGGGCCTTCTCGTACTACCGGCTCTCGATCTCCACCGCCGTGGAGGCAAAGGCGCCGAGCGAGGTATAGATGCCGGTCCGTGGTGGCGGCTGCGACCGTGTGCTGTCATCCATTCCCAACGTGTAGTACCAAGAGGGGGTGCTTTCGAGTTCCAGTCTGGAGCAGAGCGCCCCAAGAACGTCGTACGAGATGCCGGACTGGTCAAGGGCCCACTGGCTCGAAAAGACGAACGTGATGCCTGCGAGCCGAGCGCAGGTGACGATTTCCCGGATGCACTCGACGGACCGTGCCTTCGGCCGTCCGTCACCAGCGGGGGAGTACTCGTCTTCAACCAGGAGGTGCCGAGTGTCGTCGAGGATGACGAGGATCCTGCGCGGTGGGTAGGCGAGGTCGTCGAAGGCGGAAACGCCTTCAAGCGCGCATTGCTTGACGCGGCGCCTCACCTCAGCGAGCACCGCTTCCAGCATCTCCGCGCACCCTTCTACGGTGGATGCGAAGCTTGCTGCCCCGTCAACTCGAACGCCGTCCGCCTGTGAGTGCCCGGCCCACGCATCAGCGATATGAACGTCCATGACCTGGACAGCTTCTTCGGCCAAAGCACGCAGCAGGACGGTCTTTCCAGAGCCTGGACGTCCGGTCAGACATAAATGACCATCCGTGGCTGGCCTGAAGATTACCGGGACTTCGTACTGTTCGGTCCCAAGGGCGAAACCGAGTTCGCGCGGGACAGAGATGTCCTGCCGGGAGGCCGTTGCGCGGAGTTGGCGAAAGATGCTCATGCCCCTAAACATGCGTAGACCGCGGGGTTTGAGCAGCAGAAAGGGTCCTAGACGTGAGTGGGTGGGAGGATGTTGCGGACGTTTTCGCGCCGGTACTCAACCGGGTCCCCGAAGACGGCGAAGTCGCCGAACGGGTTGTTGGCCATGGTGGCTTTGATTGTCTCACCGTCATCCTCGGTGATCTTGATCTTCGTCCAGAGACCCTCGGCGTGGGTGACGACCTTCGCCATGGTTCCGGGCTCGAAGCGCTCCGGCCAGTCGGCAGGATCCTCTCCGGTCATGATTTCGAACTGTTCAGGGGCCAGCTTGATGTCGTTGCTCATATCCGTCATGTGTACGGACAGGTCCCTGCAGGTCCCCGCGGGAACCTGTCCTGGCGGTGCCGCACACATGAAGTCCATGCCTAAAAGGAACCAGCCGACATCCATCCGTGCCGAGCTCGTTGAGCCCCTGACCGAGATTCTCCGCGACCGCGAACTGGACATACGCCAATGGCCCGCCGATGAGGCCGCCGCATACCGTGACAACGGCGGCTTCCGCGAAGGTGCCGCCGCCGTCCAGCAAGTCAAGATGTCCAAGGCAGCGGCTGCGATCGAAGCAGTCTTCGCAGAGGCTCTCCGTGACGCCGAGCTGAAGGCCTACCTCGAAGGGGTCGCGGCAGCCCAATCCATGACCGGCTTCAGCGATGAAACGTTCCGGTCCATCCTGGACAAGGACGGCCACGCCAACATCGACCTGGACGGTAGCGTGATCTCATGACCACCCACGAGCCGGTGATCGGAATGATCTGGGCCCAGGCATCCAATGGAGTCATCGGGCGCAACGGGGCCATGCCATGGCACCTGTCCGAAGATTTCGAGCACTTCCGCCGCACCACCGAAGGTCACCCGGTCATCATGGGCCGGCGCACATGGGAATCCCTGCCGGAGAAGTCCAGGCCGCTGCCGGACCGGACCAACATCGTCATCACCTCTAATCCGGACTGGTCCGCACCCGGTGCGATCCGTGCCGGGAACATCTTCTCCGCCTTGGCCGCCACCGCGTTGCAGCCGGGAGCAGAACAAATCTGGTTCATCGGTGGCGGCACCATCTACCGCGAGGTGCTTTCCGTGGACCTGGCCGACACCGTCATGTTGACCCGCATCGATGCCGACGTCGACGGGGACACCCACGCCCCGGAGCTGGGGCCCGAATGGAAGCTGGCCTCCTCCGCCCCCGAGAATGGTTGGCACACCGCGGCTAACGGCACGCGGTACCGGATCGAAACCTGGCAGGCCAGCTGAACGCAGACGCTCGAAAGCCCTGGGGCTTTCCGGCGTCTTAGCTTCGGACCCGACGGATTCTTCCCAATAGGGCGGCCACTTGCGGTGTTCGGCCTCCACCATGAGCTTCCGGAAGAACGACGGGGGAGCGCCCCGGACTTGTCCGGACACATAAGGGCCATGCACTTCACCGTCCTCCGCGCGCCCTGGCCCATCGTCCTCAAACCCGGACTGCTCGTCCTGTTTGGCCTCCTGTCATTGGGCGGCGGCATGCTCATCGCCAGCGGACGAGCCCAGTCCACCGGAACTCTGACGCTGACCTGGCAGGAAGCGGTCCTCAGCGGGGCACTTGCCCTGGCCGCACTGATCATCCACGAAACCGGGCACGCCGTCGTGGCGCACGCCACCGGCCGCACTGTTGAACGCCTCGAATTCGGTCTGGCAGGCGGAGCGGTCACCAGCGGGGACACGACACCTTGGCGGCGGGTTGCCGCCATCGCAGCCGGACCGTTGGCGGAGATCACCGCCGGGGTGCTGATGTCGGTCGCCGGCGGCAGTTGGGGGAGCCCGCTCGGCGCCGCAGGGTTCATTGCCATCCTCAACGGCGCCGGAAACCTTCTGCCCTTCCACAAGGCTCTGGACGGTTACCGGCTCATGCGCTTCCTCCGGCTCGTATTCCAGGACGGGCGGCCTCTTGCCTGCGTCCCGTCAGGGCCGTGCCCGGCATGTACCGGAGTCGCCCTGAAACCAGGGCAGACCATGGAAGGTGCGCTGATCGGCGCCTGATGGTGAGCGCGTCAGAACTCTCCGTACGCGAGGGGTAGCCCTCTAAGGTGGCCGGCGATGTCGGCCCGCTGAGCAACGAGGACCTCGCCAAGCTCCAGTCCGCGGTCACCGTTGAAGCCCTGAAACGCCTCACCCGGAAATAGCGGCGGGGACGGCCGCGAGAGGTGGATCACATCCCCTCGTTTGCGCAAAAGTCGTCTCTCAGGTCTAAAATTACGAACAAGAAACCCCGCGACACCCCCAATTCGCGGGGTTTCTTTTTGCCTGAAAACAGGGCTCTGGTTTGATCCTGATGGCCGGCACTAGACTGACGGTCATCCGGATGCGCGGGCCCTGCAGGAGCGGAAGCATTTCCTTGCAGGGCCTTTGCGTGAGCGCCGCCGGCCCTGGCCGCACACACCCAGTGTATGACTGAAAACATGGCCCGCCAGCCTCAAGGCATTCCCACGGGCGGCCAGTTCGCCGCCACCACCCACGCAGAACCGGACGTCACCCTGGAGGAGGGCGCCGGCGAGGAATCCACCGCGGCCGGCATCATCGCCGCCAACCAGGCACCGGTCAGCCTCCGCTACGTCTCCTACGACGACCGGCTCACCGAAGATCAGATGAACATGATCCTCTCCGGCCAATGGACCGACGCCGAGAACGACGTCGACGAGAACTTCGCCGACAACGCCTACGAGGAAGCCATCACGATCGCCCGGACCGAAATCGACGAGGCCGTCGAAGCCGGAACCTTCGACCGGGAATGGGATGATCTGGACCCGGACGAGCAGGACGAAGCCCGGCACGCGGTCGAGGAGAGGGACGATTCGGACCCGATCAAAGACCTGCTCCGCAACACCCCCGACCAGCTAATGCGCACCTCCCTGGGACAGCCCGCAGAGCGCCTCTCAGAGCCCCGCTGGGCCTCCGGGCACCGGATGGACGATGGCGGCTTCACGGCCCGTCACGATGCCGTTGCCGCGCTGCTGAAAGACGCCGGAATGAACGCCGACGCACCCGAGGTCCGCGAAGCCATCGAAGAGCTGATCAACGAGGGTCCTTACGATTGGCATGAAGCAGTGGACCTGGACCTTATCTGGTACGGTCCGCTCGAGGATGCCGTCCCTACGCCCCGGGGCGAGTCCCCGGAAACCGACGGATCGAAGGTCCTCGAATTCGCCACACCCCACGTGCTGCTCATCGACAGGATGAACGGCTCCGGACACGAGGTCACCATCCCCGCACCCTTGAAGCGGACCCTGACCCGTGTCGGCTACGACGACGGCGAGGCACCGCGCACCGGCCGCGCATACCTCGACAGCAACGCCGGCGGCTACGGATGGGATTCCGTCGCCGGGGTCTACAAGCCCGCGTACAAGGACGGAGCACCCTCCCCGGCCTGGAATATCTGATCCACCCCTGACCAAAAAGAGCCCCGCCGGCCCTCGAAAGACACCGGCGGGGCTCTTTTTTTGAAGGTCAAACATATTGGCGTCGATGGTCTTCGGGATACAAAAAAAGCCCCCATTCGGGAGCCATGTGATAACCCTCGTCTCTAGTGACCGGATTCGTTCCTCAGGTTATCACATGAGGCTAAATAGCCGGTCTCTCACCTTTTATCCCATTCCACCACAATGACCCCCTCAAACACCGGGCAACCTACCCCTGGTAGTGCGGGTTTATGCCCCTGCATCCCAGTGTTGGCGGCATTTTGGTGTCGGAACAGGCCCTCACTCGACCAACTCGGTGGTACGTATAGGGCGTCCATGGAGAAGGAAAGTATTCTCTTACTAAAGGGAAGGGGTCTCTAGGGGGTCTCTAGGGGAGAGAATAGGGGGCCCTATATACATACCTCTCTTTTAAGTCGTTTAAGTAGAGTAGTAGTAGTAGGGGGCCCTATATTCCCCGCCAATCCGGGGATTTTCCCACTCGACCAGATGGTAGCGTGACGGTTGTTTGGTGGGATCCGGCGGTAGGACGGCGGTTTCCCCTCCATCTGCCGTCCCGGCGTTCTCTGCGCATGTTTCAGGGCAGGAGGAAACATGCCGAACCGCGCCGCAGCCAAGGCTGCACCCAGGAAGCCAAAGCCAGCACCGAAGAACAAGACCCGAGGGGTCGGTGCGGCAGCCCCTGCCTCCACGCCCCGGAAGCGAGCGACGACGCCCAAGCCCGGAACCGCCAAGAAGGCAGCCGCGGCGAAGACGGCCACGAAGAAGGCTCCAGCCCCAAAAGCCAGTGCGGTCACAGGACGCACCCGCAGCACCAAGGCGCCGGCGGCACAACGGACACCCGCACGCAGCACCGGAGACCGCACCCGCACCTCCCGGGCCCCCAAGCCCAAGGCGATGGAAGTCTCCTACTCCGGCCGGATCTTCCGCTCCCGGCTCGAAGCCCGGTGGGCTGTGTTCCTTGACCTGCTGGAGGTGAACTGGGATTACGAACCGTCTTTCTACCAGGTCGGCGAGGAGCTGTTCTACCTGCCGGACTTCTACCTCCCGGACCACCAGCTCTGGCTCGAAGTCAAAGGCGCCCCTTTCATGGATGCCGCCAGCATGGCAAAGGTCCTGGCCTCTGTCGCCGGGCCCATGCGCATCCCGCTCCGCGAAGCCCCGTACACGCCGAGTGACCGGCTCATCCTCGGCGGGCCCTTCAGGGCGCTGAAGCACGGGCTCATGCCGGTCCACACTCTCATCACCCCGGCCGGCCCCAGCCTCGCAGCGCTCAGCTACGCCGCCTTCGACGTCGACCCCGGCGGCCGCGCCACCCTGAACGCCATCGGCGCCCCCTGGGACACGACTGCCGCCACCGGCATCAAGGCAGCCCGCAGACCGACGCCGGCGCGGCTGCAGCTCCTGCTCGAACCCGAACCGCAGCTACGGGCCAGCACTGTCCCCAACCGGATCGCCCGCGCCTACAACGGCGCGTACCGTCTGGCCTTCGACGACGCGAGCAAGAACGTCTCTGACCATGAGGTGCTCTCGGCCGTCTCACGCCGACGTTCGGGGCGGCCACTCGGCGCGGCAGCTTGACGCGCCGATAGTCCGGCCAGCGCCGGTCCCGGTGAGCTTCGCCAGGGGTTCCGCACACATGAGGCCCATGACTGAAAACCAGACCGAAGACCTGGGCCCCGAGATCGCATCCGTCCTGACGAACATGGCGTCCACCTTCAAGAACGACCGGCACCAGAGCGAAGCGTTCCGGCGGATGGAGGCGTCCGAGAACATCGGCCAGGTCATCCGGCAACTGAACTCCGCAGTCGGCTACGCCATCATGGACGCCTGCGACATCCTGCAGGACAAGTTCGGCCTCGACGGCTCGCACGAGCTCTACAACTACCTGTTCACCGTTCCGTACCGCTGGAAGCTCTACGAAGAGGCGTACCGGGCCGAAACCCATGTCGGCTGCGTGGATCGCACCGTCACCCGGATCGCGCACGAAGTCCGCGCCGCCGGCGGCCAGGAAGCCCCCGCACCCCGCCGGGACCCCCGCTTCCAGGTCGCGGCCCTGGCCAAGGACAGCACCGGAAAAGGGATCGGTGAGGCCGCCGCCACGGACGCACTCATCCTTGCCGACCAGTTCGACGACGCACGACGCATCCAACGGCTCTCCAGCGACACCCGCACCATCACCGCGCGCATTGCAGACGGCGCCGCCGGAGTCAGCGAAGAACAGCTCCGCGGTCTGGTTCGTCTCGTCCTCGGGACTGCAGCCACCATCGCCCGCGAACAGGACGGCCTCGAGGTCTAACCGGCCAGCCCCACCCGCACCATAGCCACCTCCCGCACCGCCTTGACCCCGAAAGAGTTCCCATGACGCTTCCTGCTGCCCGCAAGCCCGCCGCACCCTTGTCCCGGCCCATCATCGCCGTCGGCATCGCTTCCACTGTCCTGATCGCCGTCGGTGCCTTCGTTCTGTCCTTCGCCTCTCTCACCGACCTGGCAGCGCGTTCGGGCATCGATGTGAACCTCGCCTGGATCTGGCCCATCATCGTCGACGGACTCATCGTCGCCGCCACCGTCGCGATCGTCGCCCTCGCCGGCCACGACCGCAAGACCCTCGCCTACCCGTGGGCGCTCCTGGGCCTGGGCGCTGTCGTGTCCACCGCCGCGAACGCCGTCCACGCCATCGTCTCGGTCAACCAGGCCAACGGCGGCGTCCCGCCGGTCGTCTCCGCCATCATGGCAGCGATGCCGCCGGTCGTCCTGCTCGCCATCACCCACCTGACCGTGCTGCTGGTTCAGAAAGCGGCCCCTGCACCGGCGCCGAAGAAGAAGACAGCCAAGGCCCCCGCGGCGCCCCGCAAGAGCGCACCGGCCGCGATCGAAGCGCACGCGCCGAGCGCACCTGCCCCGGAGTTCACCAGCGTCTTCACGGAGGTCCCCTCGGCTGCCCGGGACCTGATACCTGCCAACGCCTGAGGGTAGAACCTGCGAGGACGCCCGTCGCATCATGCCCCGCATAGGGATACCCGGGCCCCCAGCTTTTCGACCCGCGGCCCGACTCACTTAAGGAACCACCATGAATTTTCTGATTATCGCCCTGCAGGTGCTCGTCGTCGCACTGAGCATCATCCTCGGTGCCTTCATCCTCCTGCACAAAGCATCAGGTGGCGGCGTCTCCGGCATGTTCGGCGGCGGCATGACCAACAGCCTGAACTCGACCGGCGTCGCGGAGAAGAACCTCACCCGCTTCACTATCGCCGCAGCGGTCATCTGGTCCGTGGCCATCATGGGTCTGGGCATCATCACCCGGTTCACCGGCCAGTAACCAACCAGCCCTCGGGCACTACCTCAAGGAGGGCCGGCTCTTGCTGGACTCGATTACCCGCGCATTCAGGACTCCTGACCTGCGCAACAAGCTGCTCATCACCCTGGGCGTCCTGACCGTCTTCCGTCTCGGCTCCTTCATCCCGGCGCCGGGCGTGAACGCTTCCAACGTCCAGGCATGCCTGTCCCAGGGAGGAACCTCCGGCGGCATCTACGACATGGTCAACATGTTCTCCGGCGGCGCCCTGCTTTCGGAGTCCATCCTGGCCCTGGGCGTCATGCCCTACATCACCGCCTCGATCATGATGCAGTTGATGAAAGTCATCGTCCCCCGCCTCCAGGAACTGCACGCGGCCGGCGACCAGGCCACCGTCACCCAGTACACCCGCTACCTCGCCGTCGGAATGTCCGCCCTGAACGCCACCACCGTCGTCACCATGGCCCGCAGTGGAAACCTGCTGGGCAACTGCGCCCTTCCGATCGTCACCGACCAGAGCTTCATCACGGCCGCCATTATGATCATCTCCCTCGTGGCCGGGTCCCTGCTGGTCATGTGGATGGGTGAAAAGATCACCGAACGCGGCATCGGCAACGGCATGTCGCTGCTGATCTTCACCTCCGTCGCCTCCGGCTTCCCGACAGCACTGGGCACCATCGGCCGCACCCGAGGCTGGGGAGTGTTCGCTGCCGTCCTGGCCGTCGGTCTGCTCACCATCACTCTGGTCGTCCTCGTCGAACAGTCCCAACGGCGCATCCCCGTTGTCTACGCCAAGCGTGTCGTCGGCCGCCAGACCCTGGGCGGAAACACTACATTCCTGCCCATCAAGGTCAACATGGCCGGCGTCGTTCCCGTCATCTTCGCTTCCACACTGCTGTCACTGCCGAGCCTGATCACCCGGTTCGCCACCGGCAACCAGACCGGCGCCGGCCCCGAATGGGCGCAATGGATTACCGCGAACCTGACCAAAGGCGACCACCCGGTCTACATGGTGATTTACACATTGTTCATCATCGGGTTCTCGTTCTTCTACGTCGCGATCACCTTCGAACCCAAGGAGATCGCTTCGAACATGAAAAAGTACGGCGGCTTCGTCCCCGGCTTCCGCCCCGGCAAACCAACCGAACGGCTGCTCAAATACGTCTCAGACCGGATCACCACCGCAGGCGCGCTCTACATCGGCGTCATCGCACTGATCCCGCTGGTCGCCCTGGTGCTCCTGAACGCGAACCAGAATTTCCCGTTCGGCGGCTCCGCGATCCTGATCATGGTCGGCGTCGGACTCGAAACGGTCAAGCAGATCAGCTCCCAGATGGAGCAACGCTCCTACCCGGGCTTGATGCGCTGATACCTCGCCCGAAGGCCCGGCAGGCTTCCATCTGCCGGGCCTTTGGGCTACCCGCGATGACCCAAATGCGCGCCGCCGCACACATTCCAGCCATGACGACCAGCACACGACCCCGCTCCGCAGCCGCGGTCCGTGAACAGGCCCTGCTCTGCATAGCCTGCAGCGGCGGATGCCGGGACGCCAACGGCGCCTACACGCTTTGTGCATTGTGCGAGCTGGCCGAAGTATCGGTGCCGGCAGCTTAGGCCCGTCGGCCCGGTGACCGCATAGAGAATCTCAAACACGACGACGAGAGAGGCAAGCCATGCGCATCACCCAGCATTCCCCGTTCGCCACCTTGGACGAGCCGGAGACCTTGCAGAAGATCCGCAAGGGCCGCGGTCGGCTGGCCGCCTACACCTCCTCCAAACCGGCTGTCCGCAGGGAGGTCCGTCTCACCGGTCAGACCGAAATGCGCAAAGTCCTCCGCGCAGCCCGCGCCCTGAAGGTGACTCTCCAGTGCGACGAAACCCTGGAAGAACTCCGGACCCTGGCCTACGAGAGCTACCGGTCCATCACCATCGCAGATGGCCGCACCCCCATGGATCTGACCAGGATGCACCCGACCACCGTCGACCGGCTCACCGTGAACTACCTCCGTCACGTCCGCACCGTCTACGATTCGTCGCTGCTGCGGAACCGGTTCACCCCCTCGGACCTGCGCTCCTGGTACAACAAAGAGCTCAAGGCCCGCTGTCTGGAGGAGATCGCCGACTCCTACCCCGAGTTGGCCGGCGAATGCGAACGCCAGCGCATGAAAATCACCCAGACTCTGGAGGAAGCCGCAGTCGGCCGTCCGTTGAACCGCATCGACGCCGCGGCATGAGGGTGAGGCAAAGCCTGCCCTCCGCACACATGACGGGCATGACCGCAACCCAGACCGCCACACCACTCCGCTCGGCCCTGGAACGGCTTGCCCGTAAGTGGACCCTGACCCTGCCGGGCGGCGCACCGAACCGATACCACTTCTTCGGGGATGAGCTCACGGCTCTGCTGGGCACCGCCGATGACGCTGGTCTCGAGATTGCTGCCGAAGCCCTTGCCGACAACTGGGGCAACGCCGGGACCGGAGTCCCCGAAGGCCATGGCTACGTCCGCGGCTACTTCGCCTTCGATGTGAAGCAGACCGTGAAAGCCAGCAGGGACCAATGAGCCCTTCGGGCCGCCAGGAAGCCTTTCCGCCGGATCGTTGCGGGAGCCGTCACCAATCCGCCCAGGCAGACTGACCAAGCCCGGCAGTGGACCACGGGGGTTTCCTTAAGCGCCCTGCGGTTCCGGGCTTCCTCATCCTTGGTGCTGTTCTGTGCCACCACTACGCGTGCTTCATCCTCAAGGCCCATGCGTCCAATATTCCGTCCCCGGGTCGGCTGCCTTCGCCGCTGTTTTGCCCGGAAACCGCTTCGGCCGCACACAAAGAGGACATGACCAGGTGCCAGAAACCAGCGGCACCATCTACGCATGTTCATCAGTGAACGCAGCTAAGGAGCAGCACCCGTGACCACTACAGCCCGCCAGCCCAAGGGAGTGCCCGTAGGCGGCCAGTTCGCTGCCACCGCCCATGCGGAACCGGACATGCCGCTGACAGCACCCGTGGCAGCGCCGCCCATCTCGGTGCCGTCTGACCCGCAATGGTTCAAGCTCGTCTACGAGGACCGGCCCTCCAACGGTGAACGCCGGTCCTACGCCCGCATCGCCTTGGAAGATTCCCTGGCCGGCGACGACTTCGCCGTCGTCCACGACGAGGCCGCCAGGAGCGAAATCCGGGCCGAAGCCGAAAGGCACGACTCCGTGGACAAGGCCATCGGCCGAATCGGTAGCAGCAGCATCAAAGCTCACCAGTTCGGTGCAGCCACGGCGCGGGAGCTGAAGACCATCCGGGAACGCCGGCTGGCCATCGAAAGCCACTACGTCCCCACCTCTGAAGCCACCTTTGAAACCGCTGCGGCCAAGATCGGATCCAGCGCCGAAGAGTACCGCCAAACCCTCGAGGCAACCTTCCCGCACGTCGGCGAGGAATGGTACGGGCCAATGATGGAAAACCACAGGCTGCAGCCGGAGTCCTGGCAGCGCGGGCAACTGCACAACCTGGCCATCGTCAACGAACGAAACGCCGCGCTCAAGCTCCACCGGCCCGTGGTCAGCGAAGACGAGAACCCCGACTTCACCACCCACCCCGCCACCCCGCTCGAATCCCGGATCGACGGGCTGATTGCCCATGGCGGCGACCCCGCCGACCCTGCCAGCGTCCGCTACCTGGCCCATGAAGAAGGCGCCGGCTACGGCACCGTCTTCATCAAAGAAATCGCCAAACAACGCCTCGCCGCTTGGCGCCACAACCCGATCGACCGCTCCGGAAAGGCATGACCATGACCATCACCGCAACCACCCCCACGGACGACGCCCCGGTTACGTCCCCGGGTCCCATCACCGAAGCGATCGCCGCCATCCAGGCCGCCGCAATCCCCGGCATCATTGAGCGCCTGGACGGCTCGACCGTCCTGGAAAACAAGTTCATCCGGGTCGACACCGAAACCGTCCGCTTCCCCAACGGGGCGCTCGGGCAGTACTCGACCATCACCTCCGGCTCCGGCCTGGGCGTCATCACCATCCCGTTCGTGAACTTCCGCGGCATCCCCCACCTGGGGCTCGTCCGCCAGTACCGCTACCCGGTAGGGGACTTCACTCTCGAATTCCCGCGCGGCGGCTCCGATGACCTCTCCGTGGACGAAGCGGCACGTGAACTCGTCGAGGAAACCGGCCTGGACTACCACTCCGGGACCTTGCTCGGCACCCTCCGCCCGGACACCGGGATCCTGACCACCGAGGTCGCCGTCTGGAAGACCACTCACGGCATCGAACACATCCGTCCCGGCCACGTCGAGGACGAAACCGGCGCCAAGGTCGAGTGGTACAGCTACGGAGAGCTCACCGGCATGGTCCGCAACGGCCACATCACCTGCGGCATGACCCTGGCTGCAATCGCCCTGCTGGGCGCCGGCGGCCACATGAACTGCCCATAGCGTCAAGGCCCGGAGCACTATCGCTCCGGGCCGCAACGGCGGAAAATGAAAGGCATGAGGGCACTCCGCCGTCGACGCCACCATGGGGCGGTGCAGGAATCTTCACATGCCGCACACATGAGCGCCATGACTACTTCAACAGTTTCCGCACCCGCCGTAATTACTCCCGTCGAACGAGCCGCAGCCGGCCGCCAGGCCATCGCTGACTGCCCCGAGGCGTTCGAAGAACTCCAGGGCGAAGGTGACCGCGACCTCGTCGAACACGCGGCCGCGAACGATGACAACGTCAATGCGGCGTTGGACGCGATCGGCGAACTCACCGCAGAAGAGGCTCCATACCTGGGCAAGTTCCTGGCCGAGCAGCTCGTCGAAGACGCCATCAAAGCCGAGGCCCGGAAGCAGTTTGCCTCCTACCGCGCCGCACGCCGGACGGTCACCTGTGATGAGGACGCAACTCTCGCCTATGAGCCCAACGACCCCAAGCACCCCGACTTCCTGAACCGGCTCGGCGTCTAGACGCACAGCCGTACACACAAGGGGCATGAGCCCATCCACACGTGTCCCCAGCGGTATTCCCGCTGGGGGCCAATTCGCCCCCACCACCCACGCCGAGCCGGAACTCGCTCTTGACACCGAAGCCAACAGGTTCGCTCATCTGGATGACATCAGGTCCCTCGACTGTGCGGCAAGCGCCTCACTTCGGTCCCTGGAAGCGGACACCACGGCGGAAGACGAAAGCGCCGCTGACAAGGTCCGTGACGAATGGCGGCAGCGGCGGGACGAAATAGCCACAAAACTCCGGCGCAAGGAATTTTCCGACTACGCCCGCCGTCGCGAGGACGAAGCATTAGCGCTGCTTGCCTCCGCGGCCCGGGCCGACCTCCGCAACGTCGCTGACGAACTGCGCATCAAACACCCGACCGCGGCAAGGGTCGTCCTGACCCGGAACTACGACGACGGCAACCTCGCCATCTGCGTCGAATCCGTCCAAGACATTCACGGCGCCGGCCTCGATGAGGACGTCGTTGACACTGCGCAGGAATTGGTCAGCGAATACAGCTCCCGGCAGATGGCCCGCTTTGTCGACGAAAGTCCCATCGACCTGGCCTCCGCAGCCGCGTGGAACCCGCCAGGGCGCCCCGGCGCACTGTTCGGCTAAACCCGCGTTCAGCACCTCTGACGTAAACTCAACCCGCACCTACATCCAGCAAGGACATCATGACCACCACCATTGCCCGGCAGCCCCAGGGCATCCCCGTCGGCGGACAATTCGCCCACATCACCCACGCGGAACCATCCCTGAACCTGGACGCCCCCATGACCCGCCGGCAGGCGCTGGATCTCGCCACCCTGGTTCCCGGCCGGTCTCGCAGCATTGGCCCGGACGTCCACGGCATCGACGGAATCGACACGATCACGCTGACCGACAAGGGACCGCTCAGCCAACCCGCCGTGCCTTTGTTCATTGAACCGTCCGCCGCGGCCAGGATCGCACCGCCAAAACGCCTGCTGGAGATGCGCTACACCTTGCCCGCTGATGCGAACATCAGGGATCTGTACGAGTTCGACGACTGGAGCTACCGGCGTGCCCGCCAAGCCGCGCAGAACAGCGTCGAGGAAATGGCAGGGCTGGGACCCAAACCTTGGACTGTTCCTGTCTCGCACATCCCGGACACTACCGTTGACCTGGACGAGGACGGAAACCTCGCCTTCACGACCTACGAGACTTTCGCCGAGGGCAGCGCCGTTGACCCGGACGACTTCGAATCCTGGGCCTCCGAATTCTCCCGGTACAACGAGCCGACGACCAGACAGAAGCTCGCCACCTGCATCAAGGACAGCTACAACTCCTGAGCTGACCTACAAGAAAGCCCGCCGCTGATCAGCGGCGGGCTTTCGTTGCATGATGAGCCTCTTATTTCCTCGAGGACCTGGGTACCGAGGGAGCCTTCACAGGAGCGGCCGGGGCCTGAACTTTCGGTACCGGGGCAGGAACCACTGGTTTTGCTGTTGGTGCCGTCGGCGGACGGAAGTCACCAGGAACAGGCTTGTAGCCGGGCGGGTAGGGCATGGGGCTGCGCGGAGCGACCGGAAGGTCTGCCGCCGGAGTCCGAGCAGCAGTGTAGGACCGTCCGTTGTAGGAGGGCACGTAGTAGGAGCGGTACGGCGTCAACAAGGTGTACGCGGGATGAGCCAAATAGTACGGCGGAACGTATCCGGAGTAGTAGGGCCCGCACGCGAGTGGTGGCACACAGGGGCAGCCGTAATAGCTTGATGATCCTGTACTGACGTTGCCTGACCCGGAGGCCTTGGATTCACTGGCGCGGTCCGCGGTGCAGCTTGAGATCCCGATGATGGTCAGGATGATTGTCACTGCCGCCAAGGCGATGATGGCGATCTTCTTCTTACGGCTCATACCCGCTATGTGTACGGCGGCTACACCCGCCATCACCAGACACAGCAAGGGCCTCCGACTTTCGATGCTAAGTCCGGGATCTGATTCGGTGCTGCCTAACCGTTCCGATAGGCCCGTCGTCGGCGTAGGCGCATAGGGAGGACAAACCCTGAGGGGTTTCACGGCCGTGCCTTGATCGCGGGGTGTGAAGCCCTCGACTCTTGCCCCGACCTGGATGGAATGCAATGACCGCAACAACTGAAATAGCCGCAGTGATAGAAGACTCCGAGACGTCTGAGCCGACCGAAGCCACCATTGACGGCACCCCGGCCGTCGCAGACCGTCCACTCATCACCCTGGGTGACGGAAGGGTTGTCGCACCGGCCCGTGACCGGGAAGTCCTTCTGGCCTGGGGCATCGACGCACTGCTGGTCTTTCTGAGCACTTACGGAATCTATGTGATCCTTGCGACCACCATGCCCGACCCCTTCTCGTTCGCCCGTGAACTCAACGCCCTGGCCGTCTGGCCGGTTGTGGCACTCATCTACGGCTTCACAACCGGCCACCGACGCTCACTTGGGCAGCGCATCGCCGGCACCCGCACCCTCCGGATCGATACCGGCGCCGTCCCCGGAGTTCTGCGTGCCGGCTGGATGATGGTGCTTCGGGTCATGATCCTCCCCGTCGTCTTCCTGTTCTGCCTTTGCGGTGGGAGCACGTTCGGCATCAAGGACCGGCACGTGTCGATCGACGCCCTGGCCACCGGTTTGTGATGTCGAGGTTCCGTCGCTGTTTCGAGCTTGGCTGACTCCTGATTGGGAAAGATTTCGGAAGCGGTGATGCTTTTCGGAATCGCCGCACACATCTATTTCAACAACGGATTTGCCAGTCGAATCCCGTGAGAGATTTCGAGTGTACAAATTCCCGGTCTCTCAGTTACAGTTTTCTTAGCAGGCCATCCGGGTCAGCGAAATTGTTCAGGAAAGGACAAGCCATGCACGCATCATCCATGCTTAGCATTTCGGCCGTATGCGGTCGCGGCTTTGTCCTGCCCACGACCAAGCCGGCGCTGGAATCGTCCCCGAAAGCCTATGGAAACACCTGGCAGCAGCGGAATGACCACGCAAGGCACCGAAGTATCCTCTAAGTTTTGACGGCATGACCGTCCACCAGAGGCCGCTTCGGGTAAGTCCAACCCCGAGGCGGTCTCTCTTTTTGTCCCGATGAGGACACAGACAGACCGCCACCCGGCCGGAACACCCGGCACTGGGGAGGTAGCTCAGTTGGTAGAGCAGCGGACTCCAAACCCGCAGGTCGCAGGTTCGAGCCCTGTCCGCCCCGCGCAGTACAACGCACCCGCAAGGGATGCAATTGTGATTTGAGAATTCCATAGTGAACGTGAAGTAAGAGACGGAGAAATTACCGGAACGCCAATTCCGGTGATGCTACTTCTCCGCGTTCAAAAACAATTCCCGGGTCGAATAGAAGGGCTTATCGTCGCGCTATTTGATCCGGGAAACTTCGGGAGGTTACCCAAGCGGCCAAAGGGGGCGGACTGTAAATTCGCTGGCTCAACCTACGTCGGTTCGAATCCGACACCTCCCACGTGATGAGGGCCTCCGGGTCTTCCGCACACATGACGACCGTGAAAACTTCCAAGCTGAGCGCAGTCCCGAACGACGAGTTTCGCTCGATCGTCGAAGCTTCCCATACGATGCGGGATATTCTTCGCGGGTTGGGCTACGGCACCAGCAGCGGCTCAATGGGTCCTTACATCCGGGCCCGGGCTGAGAAGGAAGGCATTTCGCTGGGGCACCTCACGGGCCGAAGCGTCGTGAGGGCGTCGTGGTATCAGTACCCTCTCGACGAGATTTTGGTCGAGAACTCGTCCTATCTGAACCGAAGCCACCTGAAGGTTCGACTGATCAAAGCCGGACTACTTCGGCACGAGTGCTACGAGTGCGGCCTTCCGCCGGTCTGGAAGGGTAAGCCCCTGACGCTCCAACTGGATCACGTCAATGGCGTCAACAACGACAACCGGATCGGAAACCTTCGGTTCCTGTGCCCAAACTGTCACAGCCAGACCCCGACGCATTCCGGCCGAAATGCCGTCCATTACGTGGCGGTAGCGCCGCCGAGCCGGAAGCCAAAGGTTGCGAGACTGTGTGAATGCGGGGCCGAGATCAGCAAAACGGCGGACAGATGCAGGGTGTGCTTCCTGAAGAGCAGGGAGCGTACCGAATGGCCAAGCCACACGGATCTGCTCGAGCTTGTCGACAGGATGGGCTTCGTGAGGGCCGGCGCAAGTCTTGGAGTTAGCGACAATGCCGTAAGGAACAGGATCAGGACCAACGTCCGGTTGAAGCGGGTCTCGTAGACCCGAGGCGGAAAGGGAAGGCTCAATGCTTTCACTGGTTCGAATCCAGTATCCGCCACGCGCAGAGTAGGGGAGCTCGGCCGTCCCCGCCAGGTTCATTCCCTGGAGATCGCCGGTTCAAATCCAGCCTCTGCAACGCCCGTCTGGCGAAATTGGCAGACGCGCCAGCCTCAGGTGCTGGTATCCGAAAGGGTGTCCCGGTTCGAGTCCGGGGATGGGCACGGTGGCCATGAGCAGGGTGGCCCAAGTCCTGGCATTGCTGCAACGCCCTTGACCGGCGTGCATGCCGGGGCGATGTAAAAACAAATACCCGCCGCCGGGTGGTTTCGACCAGAAGACCGGGACAGTGGACTGCAGCGATCGTTGCCCACCCCACCGTCCGGCACCCGGTGTCTCGCCCGTCTGGCGAAATTGGCAGACGCGCCAGCTTGAGGGGCTGGTGTCCGAAAGGACGTCCCGGTTCAAGTCCGGGGATGGGCACGGCTCCCGCAGGGAGTGCATGGAAAACGCAGTACATATTGGAGGGGCCAGCCGACGGCCGGCGCCGGTCACTGCCTGGAACGCAGTTGGCGGACTTGTCCGCGTACGGGTTCGATCCCCGTCCTCTCCGCGCAGCAGTACATAGGGAGAGCAGGCGAGCGGGTTTCGCAGAACGATTGCTAATCGTTTATGACTGGTCAACGGTCTGCCGGGTTCGAGACCCGGGCTCTCCGCTCAGCGGTGAGAGAGTTTCCGGACGCCGTACACATTGGGTCCAGAAGATAACCGACACCGGCGGTGGGAGCCGCCGGAATTGGGGATATGGCGCAGCTGGTAGCGCACCTGCATGGCATGCAGGGGGTCAGGGGTTCGAGTCCCCTTATCTCCACTGGGTCCGAAAGGGTCCTCGGAGCCTGCTTTGCGGCAGACTCCCAAATGGGGCCATGGCGCAATTGGTAGCGCACCTGCTTTGCAAGCAGGGGGTTCAGGGTTCGAGACCCTGTGGCTCCACGGCTGGGAAGGGCAGCGCCCGGTCCCCAGGATGATCCCTCAGAAGGACACTGGCAACTGGGCGCCAGCCTCCCGGCATTGGTTACCAAACGAAGGAGAACGCAGTGAAAACCACCGTGTACTCCGACGCGGATGGCATCTGGGTTGCCTGGACCGATCACCGCTTCACTGCGGCGCCAGCCGATCAGACAGGCTGGCACGGCAACTGGCACCCAGTCACGATCCCCGCATCGTTCCCCGGGTACTGGGCCGAAGAGTCCGTCGAAGCGATGAACCGGATCGCAGCCCACCCTGACGTCACCGTCAAATGGCTGACGGCCTGGGAGGAAGGCGCACCGGAACAGCTGGCACCAACGATCGGCCTTCACGGCGCCGACTGGGAAATGATCCCCGGCGTTGAAGAGGACGACCTGGCCAATTGGAACTGGTGGAAGCTGGCGAAAATCCGTGAGGACGTTGCCCGCACCCGGCCTGACCGGATCGTCTGGATGGACGATGACATCAACTTCGATGCCAAGGCCCTGGCCTGGCTGGAGATGCTGGACGTACCGGTGCTGGTGATATGCCCGAGGACCGAACACGGCCTCACCAGGGACCACCTGGCCGAGATCGAAGCGTTCATCGGGACGTAGGAATGGGCCTGTAGCTGAGTCGGCCTTAGCACCGGACTTTTAATCCGGGGACGTGGGTTCGAGCCCCACCGGGCTCACGCAGAATGACAGCCGGAAAGACGGCGCATGCTTCTCTAGCTCAATTGGTCAGAGCACTCGACTCTTAATCGAGGGGTTCAGGGTTCAAGTCCCTGGGGAAGCACGAAGTGCAGCACGACTTGCCAGGCGGGATGAACCTCGAGGATCGCCGGCGGGGCGTACTGCACGTCAGATGTGGGACTACATCCCCGCCCTGGTGCATGGGGCAGAACTGGAAAGATGTCCGGCTGGCGCCGAGTAGCCAGGTTCATAGCCTGGTGAGGGCGGGCCAGCAATGGTGCCGATGGAGGATGCACCGCCGGCCGGACAGCGAGGTCTTGTGGCGCAGATGGTTAGCGCACTTCGCTGATAACGAAGGGGTCGCTGGTTCAAGTCCAGCCAAGGCCACTGCGGGTTCGTCCCGCTAATCCCGTCTAGCTCAATTGGCAGAGCAGCCGACTGTTAATCGGCAGGTTATTGGTTCGAGTCCAATGACGGGAGCGAAAGCAAGCTCGTCCCTCGCGGGGTGGACGGTAAGAGCCCGGATGATCCTTCGTGGGGGAATTGGCAAACCCGCCCGGTTCTGGCCCGGGAGTTCTCCTGGTTCAAGTCCAGGCGAAGGAGCGAAGCAAGCAGGGCCCTTGGCGGTCCTCCGGTAAGAGCCCGGAATGGAGTAGTGGCTCAGATGGCCTAGAGCACCCGCCTGTCACGCGGGAGACCGCGGGTTCGAATCCCGTCTATTCCGCGAGGGGTTTTCCCTTCACCACCTGCCCGGTTAGCTCAGACGGTAGAGCGCGTTCTTGGTAAGAACGAGGTCACGAGTTCAAGTCTCGTACCAGGCTCGGGCGCGGAAGCGCGCCGCAGTTGTGGCTGTAGCTCAGTTGGTAGAGCGCCTGGTTGTGGCCCAGGAGGTCGCCGGATCGAGGCCGGTCAGCCACCCCACGTATTCGCCCTCGTAGCTCAGGGGATAGAGCGCCTGCCTCCGGAGCAGGAGGTCGAAGGTTCGAATCCTTTCGAGGGCACGCAACACTACCTGGCCCCCATCGTCTAGCGGCCCAGGACACCGGCCTTTCACGTCGGCAGCACGGGTTCGAATCCCGTTGGGGGTACTAGCCGCGATCAGCGGAAAGCAACTACTTGGCTCCATCGTCTAATGGCAGGACGCCGGCTTCTCAAGTCGGTGACGGGGGATCGATACCCCCTGGAGCTACCACGCGCCCATAGCTCAGTTGGATAGAGCGCCGGTCTACGGAACCGGAGGCCGGGAGTTCGAGTCTCTCTGGGCGCACGCAAGACGAAACACCGGCCGGTGTAGCTCAGTTGGCAGAGCGGGCCCCTCATAAGGGCTGTGCGCTGGATCGAGACCAGCCATCGGTACGTATGTCCGGCCCGCCTGGCCCAATTGGCAGAGGTGCCGCACTCAACATGCGGAAGTTCCCGGTTCGAGTCCGGGGGCGGGCACCGTGGAGACTTTCTGGAGTCTCCTTACACATGAGTCGTATTGGATGCCGCTGCGTAGGCCTATGCGCAGCCGGAGAGCCCCAAGGGGCCGGCGATCCAAGTCCCGCCAACGGGCCGGCCGATCAACGGTGGCGGGATGAAACATAGGTCAGGCTTGTATAGCTCAGTTGGTAGAGCACCTGTTTCACACGCAGGTTGTCCGGGGCTCAAATCCCTGTGCAGGCACGGAATCCGTAAACCGAGGCCCCAGAGATGGGCAGTGCCTGAAATCGCGGACGGGGTAACGCCACGACACGGCGGGAGGCACGACGGTCTGGCCGGAATGCCTCCACTTGCTTGTATAGCTCAGTTGGCAGAGCGCCCGCTCGACATGCGGGTTGTCCGGGGTTCGAGTCCCTGTGCAAGCACTCCAGGCTGAGACACTGCAGCCGTTCGAAGTGCTGTGACCAGTTTGCGGTCGGCCCAAGGGACACCATTCAGTGTTACTGCTTCCCTAGCTCATCAGGTAGAGCACCGTGCTTGTAACACGGGGGTGGCCGGTTCGAGTCCGGCGGGAAGCTCGAGGGGCGGCACGTCCCGACAGACAAGGACCGTCAGTGCGCAACGG
Source organism: Arthrobacter methylotrophus (assembly GCF_039539965.1). Classification (NCBI taxonomy): domain Bacteria; kingdom Bacillati; phylum Actinomycetota; class Actinomycetes; order Micrococcales; family Micrococcaceae; genus Arthrobacter; species Arthrobacter methylotrophus. Next base: position 1,810,152 of record NZ_BAABED010000001.1, read on the forward strand.
GGTGTAGCTCAGCTTGGCTAGAGCGCCTGGTTTGGGACCAGGAGGCCGCAGGTTCAAATCCTGTTACCCCGACGATCCACCCGCCCTTTTAGCTCAGTCGGTAGAGCATCTGTTTCGTAATCAGAAGGTCGCCAGTTCGATTCTGGCAAAGGGCTCGAACCTGTCAGTGGGAGTAGTTACCCCGCCCGGAATACCCGTCAAACTAACGGGCCGGAGTCGGACAGGATTCACGCTGGTTGGCGAAATTGGCATCGCGCCTGCCGTAGGAGGCAGGAGTTCACCCCGGATGAGAGTCCGGGCAGGAGCGTGCTCCTGGGTTCGACACCGTGGCCGGTGGCGCAGAAAGAAAATCGGGGTATGGCGCAGTTTGGTAGCGCGCGTCGTTCGGGACGACGAGGTCGCAGGTTCAAATCCTGTTACCCCGACTCTGCAGTGATGCAGATAATGGCGGGATGGCAGAGCGGCCGAATGCAACTGCCTCGAAAACAGTCGCCCGGGCAACCGGGCCGGGGGTTCAAATCCCTCTCCCGCCGCACATGTGATGAGTCGAGACATCCTTCACGGATGAGTCGGGTCATCGGTTACACCCCGGTCTTCGGACCGGGGTGTTTTTCTTTGTCTGGCCTGGTAGTCGCGGGTGGGGTCGATGGTGAGTTCGTGGATGATCTCTCCGGTGGTTGTGTCGCTGATGGTGACGTCGGTGTCGTGTATGAGCATCAGGACGTGCTTGCCGGCATAGGCGCGGCCGATGCCGATGTGGCGGAGCCGGCCCGCATGGCGGAGGGTGAGTTTCCCGTACTGGTCCACGCGGTCTACGCGTCGGCGCCAGTGGTCTCCCTGTTTGGCTCCGGCCGGTGCTGCTTTAGGCGTTGCGGTGTAGGCAGTGGCCGGTGTTCGCCGGTCCAGGGCCCGGTGCGGGCGTTCGTGGTTGTAGATGTGCCGGAACTTTCCCAGCTGCTCGTTGAGGTCATTCAGCATGTGGGCCCGCGGCTGTCCGGTCAGCCATTTCTTCAGGGTCTGGTGGAAGCGTTCGATTTTGCCCTGGGTCTGCGGGTGGCTCGGGGAGCCGTTCTTCTGCGTGATGCCCAGGGCATGGAGCTGGTGTTCGAAGGCGTTCCGCCCGCCCCGGCCGCCGGCGAGGCGGGTCGTGTAGACCATGCCGTTGTCAGTCAGGGTCGAGGCCGGCACCCCGTATTCGGCGGCGGCGGTGAGGAATGTGGCCACCACGGCAGTGACTGTGACGGGTGTGAACGCGGTGCAGGCGAGCAGGTAGCGGGAGTGGTCATCGAGGAAGTTCAGGATCTCTGTATCGGTCCCGTCGGCCAGTGCCCAGTGGGTGAAGTCGGACTGCCAGGTCTCGTTGGGCTGGTGCGCTTCGAAACGGTGCAGGGAGGCCCTCGGCCGCTTCTTCGGTTCGGGACGGATAAGGCCTGCGGTATGCAGGATCCGGCGGATCGTGGAGGTCGAGGGCGTGGGCAGGCCTTCACGGTTCAGGTGCCAGGCAATCGTGACAGGGCCCGCGTCCAGCCCGGCGGCGTCCAGTTCCCGGCGCAGGGCCAGGATACGTGCTGTGACTGCGTCGTCAGTGCAGCGGGGATTGCTGAGCGGCCGTTTCGATCGCGGTTCGACGGCGGCGATACCTCCTTCGGCTTCGCGCCGGAGGAGCTCGTGCACCCAGCGGCGGCTGACACCGTAGCGGCGGGCCGCGGCAGCGACGGTCAGGCCTTGGTCACGGACTGCGAGGACGATAACTTTCTGCTTCGACATGAATCATGCTCAACCATCCCCGGTGTGAACCATGTCCCGACTCACCGGTGAAGTGTCAGCTGTGAACCATGTCCCGACTCATATGTGAACTATGTCGTGAAACTACACACCTCTCCCGCCGCACACATGGTCACCGTCAGAAGTCCACCACTGAAAGGGACCCCATGGGCCTCAGCTTCCGCAAAACCATCAACCTCGGCAAGAAGACCCGACTGAATGTCTCCAAGTCAGGCGTCTCGGCGTCGCGCAAGATCGGGCCGGTCACAGTCAATAGCCGGGGACGGATCACGATCCGCTTGGGCAAAGGTCTTTCCTGGCGTCAGTAGCATTACCCGGCACGGATTGATCCATGCCGGCCAACGGGATGTGGCGCAGCTTGGTAGCGCACCTGGCTGGGGGCCAGGGGGCCGCAGGTTCAAATCCTGTCTTCCCGACGCGAGTGGCTATGGGGCAGTTATCTGTCCCAGCGGGCCTCGTCAGTCCACCGGGTCCGCGGGCTGGCGGCCTCTTCGGCCTGGGACTTGGCGTCGTTCCAGGCGCTTTTGAAGAACGAGCGAGCAGCCAGTGCGAACAGGGCAGCCACTCCTGTCCAAGCTACCTTCTCAAAGTTGTCCATGTCTTCCCCACATCAATCGACGATCCATCGAGCATAGCCGCCCAGGTTGCGGCGCGCTGGAAATCGTCGGTCGGCGGGTACACGCCGGGTTCACCCGGCCCGCACCACACCGGCTCCGGCCGGCTCGGTCTCTTAGCTCAGTTGGTAGAGCGCGTGTCTGAAAAGCACGAGGTCCCCGGTTCAAGCCCGGGAGTGGCCACTGGGGTGCAAGCCCTCCTCGTCCGCAGGTACGTGAACCTGCAATGTTGGTGTGGCGTAGTGGTAACGCAGCAGTCTGCCAGTCTGCAGTCGCGGGTTCGATCCCCGTCGCCGACTCGATTCACCAATGCCGTCGAAGCCCTGAAGGTAGGGCGCCTGGCTTCCAACCAGGAGATAGCGGGTTCGATCCCCGTCGCCGGCTCGATCGGCGCCTTGTGCGCCGTCATGCCTCCGTAGCTCAGTGGATAGAGCGGCGGCCTTCTAATCCGCATGTCGCAAGTTTGAATCTTGCCGGGGGCGCTAGATCTGCTTCACTATCTGTTCCGGCGCACCTACTCTTGCCGATGGCGCTCCATGGCCGCGGCAGTGATGACCTCGTCGGGCTCCAGCCTGGTGCCCCTGAAGCCGTCCATGAGGTCGTCGAGGTAGATGAACGAAACGCCGTCGGTCGGGTCAGCATCCCTGACAGTCTTTGCCTCAATGTTGGCCTGGATTTCGACTGGATCGATCTCCGTCCCGGAGGTCGCGGCCTCGAGGTCCTTGATATAGACGAACGCCGGCCCGGGGGAGTGGACTGCTGATCGGAGAGTGTTCATTTGTATCCACGCGTCCAGCTTGGCGGCGTCGATCTGCTTGTCTGCCGGGATCTTCGACTGATGCATGGCACGACGTTATCGGAAACCTCGCCGGCTATGGCGATCAGCACGCCAAAGCGTTTAGCACAGCTTGCATAGAGCATCCGCTTTGGGAGCGAAAGGCCGCAGTTTCGGATACCGATACTCCGACAAAAGATTTCATGCGGGACTGCCTACATTCCGGCGACGGTTTGTGCGGCTCGTTGCGCCAGGTATTCCTCTAGCGGCTCGGTCCGGTAGAGTGGCCGTTCTGACCGATCCCAACCGGCCTGTGTTGCGAATCCCAAGGCCCCACTCTCGGAAATATAGATTCCGTCAGCCCGGGGTGTGTCGGTTCGAACGATTCCTCTCAGGAGCTTTTCGTAGCCAGAACCCAGGTGATGGCAATAGGTGGCTACTTGATCTGCTCCACCGCCTATTAGCGATACGGTTTGCGACAGGACGATCCTGCCGTCCGAGTCGATGACTAGGGCCTGAGCGGACCTCTCAGTGTTGGTTATTGTCTTCGAGAACGGCTTGAGCGCGTAGGCCGATATGTCTGTCTGCTGGGATGGGTAGCCGTCCATGACCGTCATCTTCGGCCATCGTGCAGACTGCAGCTCTGCGAACACCTCGCTGACCAGGCCCTTCAGCAGGGGCTCCACCTCGGCCAGGATCCCGGAACGAACAGCCGCGGTCTCCAATCGGGAGGCTTCCCGAGCCTCCACTTTGAGCACCTCGCCTTGGAGCTTCTGCCGAAAGATGTCCTTGAATCCCACTAATACCCCCCGTGATGTCGAGATGCCTGTGGTGTCAGTGTAGACACCGCCTAGAAGCAGTGAGGGAGTTACCGGTGAAGTTTTCTTCCTGCGCCGCACACATGAGAGAAGTCAGGGGCGCCGAACACGGCCAGTGACCGGGTGCTTCCGCCCGATCGAACACTCTGAGAATGGTGGCTCGTAAACGAAGCCCAGTTGGCCAAGCTGGGACATCAAAAAGGACATAGCGGTGGAGGGCCTGTTCGGTGCCAGAGACCGCGTTTGGGGACCTAGCTCAGTGGCAGAGCGAGGGATGGGAGGGCGCCCTTCATCCATCCTTGGTCAGCGGTTCGAATCCGCTGGTCTCCTCGAGGCAGCTTCGGCGGCCTTACCAAAGGGGGTGACTTGGTTTCGATACCGCCTGATCATTCCGGGAAGAAGCGGGTAAGGAAGCGCACGGGAATCCTTTCAAAAATCCGGGCAACAAGAGATGCCAACGCAACTCGCAACGACTACAGCCTCGCCGCTTAATTGCGACGGGACCTAAGCGTGGTCTGTCTCAAACCGCATCAGGCAAATGGTTTCGGCCGCGGTTTAGGCATCAGCTAAAGGACACCTGAGTGACGGCAGCGCTGCGGGCCGGCATTCGTATCAGCAGCTAGACCGGGACGGTCCGTTGTTCGCCATGAACCGGCCGGGTCGATAAGCACCAAGGCGGACTACACCCGTAGAAGAGCTCGGAATCAGGGGGTACACAGGGGTTCGAATCCCCTCACCTCCACGACTCAGGCCGGGGCGCCACACCAGTGACTCCGGCCTTTTACCTGGCGCTGTGGGCGAATTGGCAAGCCGGCAGACTGCAAATCTGTGCCTTCGGGCATTGCCGGTTCGAGTCCGGTCGGCGCCTCTGAGTTATGCCTGGAAGTTTGGCCGAGTGGCAAGGCAACTGTCTTGAAAACAGTAGTCGGGTGTGAAAGCCCGCGGGGGTTCGATCCCCTCAACTTCCGCGACGGTGACGCCTAGCGATCCCTCCGCACACATGAAGTCTGCCGGGAAAACCGGCCTTCAGCCGGAAGGAACCTCCATGTCCACCACATTCAGCGCCGTCCCTGGCCCGGTCACTGGCTTCGCCATCTCCTGCGTCCACGGCCCGACAGACCACCTCTTCGAGTCCTACCCGGCCGTCCAGGAGTTCCTGCAGGCTGAGCTGGACGCCCACGGCGGCACCGGCCACCTGGCTGGTTGCGGTAACGACTTCTGCGCCGCGATGCGCATGTCCATTGAGGCTCTCGAGGCCGACCCATCCCCGCGGATGCGGGTCTCCAACTCCAACGGCGGGGCCCTGGCGTCTTTGCTCGGCTACCCCGCGGACGGCTATTCCGTCTCCGGGTCTGACACCGCGGAGGTCTTCCGGGACCGTGTCCTGGCCGCCCAGTCCACGAACTCGGACAGCGGCTACACTGCCGATCGGCTCGTGGAGCTGCTCGACATCGCCGAGTTCTGCGCCGCCCGCGGCCGAGATGTCCAGTGGGCCTGAACGGCGCTGGTGCCACCCGTCTACGCATGCTTCCTTCGTGAGCCCCTCAGTAATTAGCGCCGTCCGGCCCGTAGCGGAGATCGTCCCGTTCGACCCGAAGACACATCTCCAGGGCGCCGTCGAAGCGCTGCTGCGGTTGCGCCGCGCCGGGGGCCTCTATCCTCCGCGCAACGTGAAGGCCGCCATCAGTGACTTCGCCTACTGGCTCCTCAGCGAGGAGGTCCTGGGCCGCTGGGTCGCGCTCATTGATGGCCAGGTCGCAGGGCACATCGCCCTCACCGCTCCCCATCCGTACCTGACCGACGCCCTCGCCAGCATGGATCAGGTGCCCGTGGAGCCCGACGGTTTCTGCGAGGTCTCCAAGTTTTTCGTTGACCCGGACGCCCAAGACCGCGGAGTCGGCGCAGCGTTGTTCGACGCGGCAATCGGCTTCGCCCGCAGCCAGGGCCTTCAGCCGGCATTGGCTGTCGTGGACACGTCCCTTGCCGCCCGGCGGTTCTTTGGCCGCCACGGCATGACAGAAGCGGGCAGTCTCCGCGGGATCCACGGTGAAAAATTCGTGTTCGTCGGCGCGGCCAAGACCGTCTGGCGTCGGGAACCGGCCGTCACCGCTCGGGCCGCATAGGAAAGCCCAGACACCACCGGCCCCACCGACGAGGAACCCTTATGGCACCGCAATACCCCGTTAACCCCGAGTTGAAAAGCTTTGTCAGCACGCAGCTGCTGTTCACCCGCATGGACGAGAACGCGGCAACCGACGCCCTGGAATTCCTGGGGGTGGCAGAGGCCGGGAATGAGACGGCCGAGCACCTCATCGTGCCGGCCGAACTGGTCGGCGTCTAGCACCCCTGAACGCCCGCACCCCGAACATTCAATCCTTTTTGAAAGAGACCCGTGAGCACTTCACTCCCCGCCGAACCCCTCATCCGCGACGTCATCATCGTTGGTTCAGGACCGGCCGGCTACACCGCCGGTATCTACACCGGACGCGCCAACCGCAAGCCTCTGATCGTGGCCGGGATGATGGAGCCGGGTGGGGAGTTGATGAAAACCACGGTGGTCGAAAACTACCCCGGCTACTCCTATGGCATCGAAGGTCCCGACCTGATGGACAACATGCAGGGACAGGCCGAACGCTTCGGTGCGGAGATCCTGTTTGAGGAGGCCACGGACCTCGAACTGGACGGCCCGGTCAAGAAGGTCACTACGACCGATGGCGAGGTCTATCTGGCCCGGTCCGTGATCATCTCCACCGGCTCAGCACACCGGAAACTGGGCTTGCCGAACGAGAGCGCCCTCTCCGGCCGTGGCGTGTCGTACTGCGCCACGTGCGACGGGTCGTTCTTCCGCGACCAGGACGTCGCTGTCGTTGGCGGCGGCGATTCGGCTGCCGAGGAGGCACTGTTCCTGACCAACTTGGCGAAGTCCGTGCGCCTGATTGTCCGCGGCGACCAGCTGCGCGCCTCGAAGATCATGGCGGACCGCGTCATGAGGCAGCCGAAGATCTCGGTCGAGTTCAATACCGTCGTGACGGGTATCCTCGGCGAGGACAAGCTCCACGGGCTTATCCTCACCTCCGCTGACCGGGAGCACCCCTACACAGTGCCAGCCGACGGCCTGTTCATCGCCATCGGCAACGACCCGCGCACCGCCCTGGTCCAGGGCCAGCTGGAGCTCGCTGAGCAAGGCACCATCGCCGTGGACGGCCGAAGTTCCCGGACGAGCCTCCCGGGTGTGTTCGCCGCCGGCGACGTAATCGACCCGAGCTATCGCCAGGCTGTCACCGCCGCGGCGTCCGGTTGTGTCGCTGCCCTGGACGTCGAGCACTTCCTGGCAAACTCCGTCCCGGCACCGCTGGAGGCGGCCACGGCCTAAGCGCCGATCCGCGCTGGTGTAACTGGCAGCACGCCGGTCTTTGGAACCGGATGGTCGAGGTTCAAACCCTCGGCGCGGAGCAGAAAGACCCCCGGAGCGCACGCTCCCCGAACGACTGGACAGGCATGGAACAACTCCCGACAGGATCCCGCGTGAGGCTCGGCCAGGGCACCCGCCCGAAGGCCTGGTGGACGGTACGCGCAGTGGACGACCGTTTCACCGTCCTGACCCGGCCCGCATCCAAGAAAGACCGCGGAAGTGAGTTCACGATCATCGACAACGTCCGCGGCCTTAGCGGCCCGTGTGACCTCATCGGGCAGGGCTGGGACGTCGACGCCGAGCATGGCTGCGAGAAGCTGCTGCGGGCACTGAACTTCCACCTGGAGGTCGTGGCCAGGCTGGCGGCTGGCGAAGGATCGGTGCGTATGACGGAGACATCCACGGAGGTCTCCTACCGGAACAACGTACCGATCGAGTTTCTTCAGGTGGGTTCCTAACCACCCCCTTTTCACGTTCGCTGCGGATTTCCCAATGACAAAACCGCTCTCACACAAGTGGGCGCATAGAGCAGTCAGGAGCCGCGAACACAACAGGAAAGGGGCGCGGATGTCATGGAGAGCGTTCTGGTTCTCAACGCAGGATACGAGCCTCTGCACAGGGTTTCGCTGAAGCACGCCATCAGGATGGTCCACCGCGGTGTGGCCGAAGTCCTCAAGGACGACGGTGAGCGGCTCGGACCCTTCGCGCGCCCCCTGGTCCTGCGGCTCATTAGGTACGTGAAGATGACCTGGCGTGCCCGCCCCAGCTGCAGCAAGGAAGCGGTGAAGCGTCGCGACGGCCGCTGCGCCTACTGCCCGAAGGGGAAGGCTGAAACGGTCGACCACATCATCCCGCAGTCCCGTGGCGGCCGGAACACGTGGATGAACCTGGTCGGCTGCTGCTTCCGGTGCAACCAGAAGAAGGCTGACAGAACCCCGGCGGAGGCAGGCATGAAACTGCTCCTGACACCGTACGCACCCAAGGAGCGGCCGCCGCTGCTGCCCGACTTCGACTACGCACTCCTGGCATAGGAAAGGGCCCCTGGATCATCCGGGGCCCTTTCCTATCGGCGCATCCTAGGCGAGGATCTTTGCGAAGCTCGAGCCCAGATCGGGACAGTAGTTCTGCCCGCCGACGGTCAGCAGCTGGGTGATGTCCTTGGCCAGCTGAGGCGTCAAACCGTCAGCGGACCCGGTGGCGGCGGTGAGTGCCTGCTTCAGGAGAACATCCTTGCCGGTCGCACCGTTTCCTACGGAAGCGCAGGTTAGCTGGGCGATGACCGTCAGTTTGTCATCATCAAAAGCCGTCAGCGTGGTGGTGCCCTTGCGGGCCTCTGCGTAAAACTCTTTGTCTTTCATGACGGGCTTCTGGTAGTCCCACATCGTCTTGTTCGGCTTTGGCCCGTCCGTGGCCGCGCTGCCGAAATGCGGGTCCGCCGTGTTGGAAGGATCGGGACCGATGAACGGCGGCGTCGCCGGTGCCGCGGCAGAACATCCGGCAGCCAATGCAAGAACGGCTGCGCCGAGAGCGAGTGTTGCGAGTTTCTTCATGAGGATCCTTCAGGCAGGACGGGAATGGCATGGCCTTCATCTGGAAACATGCGTAGGCATACAGCCGGTGGCTGTGTTTTGGGCGGCCATCCATCCGGGAGAGGATGGCCTGATGACTACTGCACTGATCACCGGAGCCACATCGGGCCTAGGCGCCGAGTTCGCCCGCCAGCTCGCCGCCCGCGGCCACCACCTTGTCCTGGTAGCCCGTGACACGGCCCGGCTGCAGGAGCGCGCCATTGAGCTCACCGCGGCCTACGGCGTCGGTGTGGAGATCCTGACCGCTGACCTGCTGACCGATGACGGGGTCGCACTGGTCGCGGCACGGCTCGAGGAGGATGACCGGGCTGTCGATGTGCTGGTCAACAACGCCGGGTTCGGGCTGGCCGGCTGGTTCACCGACAACACTCTCGCCCAGGAACGCGAACACCTCCGGATCCTCGTGCAGACCCCGATGGACCTGTCCCACGCTGCACTGACGGCCATGGTCCTCCGAGGAGGCGGCCGGGTCATCAACGTCTCCTCAGTCGCCGGGTTCACCCCGCGCGGGACCTACTCGGCCGCGAAAGCCTGGGTCATCAATTTCAGCCGCTGGGCAAACGCCCACTACGGGCCGAAGGGTGTGAGCGTGACAGCGATCTGCCCCGGGTTTGTCCGCACGGAGTTCCACGGCCGTATGGGCGCCGATACCACCGGCATACGAGGCTGGATGTGGCTGGCACCGGAGCGGGTCGTCCGCGAAGGACTCCGGGACGCATTCGCAGGCAAGGCGGTGTCGATCCCGACGAAACGCTACAAGGCCCTCACTGCGGTCACAGCCAACATGCCGGATGCGCTGGCGACGAAGTTCTCCGCCCGCGGACGCTAGAGCCTGCCGGCTACGCCTCCAGGTGGAACTCGACCCGGTAGCGCATGAACCTGATGTTTTGGGCTACTGACAGCGCGCGGCGGATCTTCTGATCGTCCTCCTGGGCGATGATCACTCCCTCAACGGTTTGGCCAGGTTCGAGCAGGACCTCCTGGACGAACCCCATGTAGCGCTGGATCTGTCCGACCACGACGTCGCTGGCGCGTCCGCGCTTCAGTTCGATGACGAGCAGCCGGGTCCGGTCCTTGCTAACGGCCAGGATGTCCATGGGGCCGGTGTCGGTCGGGAATTGCTGGCCTTTGACCTGGCCGTCCTCTTCGTAGATGTCGTATTCCCGGCCAAGTGCTGTGCTGCGCCAGTTGTGCACCAGGAAGTCTTCGAGCTGCTTTTCCATCTGGAAGGCGAGCCGGTCCTGGACTTCCGAGGCGATGGCTTCGACGATGGGCTGGACGGGATCCGCGAGCTGGGTGAGTACGGCCAGTTCGTCAGCATGGGGTGCCAGCTGGAAGACCGTCATCAAGGATCCGGTCGAGGAGGCAAGGGTCGGACTCATGGCGTCACGACTGAAGGAGCCCTTCCAATCGACGCGGCGACGGTGCGGCAGGGCCGTTCCGGGGTGGTATTCGTATCCGGAGGTGACGGTCCCGTACTGGTAGGTCCGGTCAGGCTTCGGTGCAAGAACCACGTCACCTTCGAGGATGCCTTCGCAGGCCGCCCACAGGTTCCCCATGGAGAGCCCAGCCGCGATCCGTGACTTCCCCGGGTACATCTCCAGGAATACCGGGTTCAGGGCGGCGCGGAACGCGTCAGCACCTTTGCCAAGATGAGGACGGACGTCGTGGTCACCGATGAAATCGACCCCGAGGTACCCCTCCTCGATCATCTCCAGGGCGTTGGCCCCGCCGGTGCCCTGCCGCACCACATAGGTCGTCGTCATCGTTCTCCCAGTTTCGGTGGACCTTGGCTTGTTTTTGTCCCGAGCTGAACCTATACCAAGACGGCAGCGACCACTGAACCGGGGAGTACCACCGCCTGTGCTGTTTATGCGGCCAGAGGCGTCACGAGCTCGTCACGCAGATCCCGGAACATCCGGGCACCGACCTCGGTGGTGACACCGAATTCGCGGTTGCGGCGAGCCAGCACCGCCAACCGGTCGGCGGCCTCGTTTCCTTCGTCGCCCCGGTGGCCTTTCACCCAGCGGAATACGACGGGCATGTGGGTGGATTCGTCGAGGATGCGTTTGGCGAGCTTGATCTGGTCGGTGGTGAACGAGGCCGGCTGGTGGCCGGCGCCGATGATGCGCAGCAGCCGCAGGGCCGCTTTGGAGTCTGACTGGACCAGAATCGTCCCCTGGCTTCCGGCGGGGACCGGGTGGCGGCTGATGAGCGACTGCAGGGCCCACCGGATTGCAAGCAGCTCGCCGGTCAGGATGTCCCCGCACCGGGGCACGTCCACGGTTTTCTGCCCGCACGAGAGCACCATGCCGTCCTCGGCGGCGACAACCCAGCCCAGGCCGGCAACCAGTCCGCCGTTGGCGATGGACGCGTCGGTGCTGACCACCAGACTCCGGGCATCGGGGTTGAGCCGGACGTCGGTGGAGACCGGCATCTCTTCCATGGCCTTAACGACGGCGGTGCGGTAGGCGCAGATTGCGGTCGTCTCGGAGAGCAGGACATTCGGAACCGTGTCGATCATCCCGGCGATCGCCTTGCGGATGAGGATGTTGGAGACGTCCAGGACAACGTACTGGCGTTCGGAAGCGACTTCCAGGACGGCGGAGAAGGCAGCCAGCACCGCCTCTGTCCGGGTCGCTGAGAATGATTTCTGGGGCTGGACCTCGCCGGTGCGGATGCCGAGGCTGCCATCGTCTTCAAGGACGCCGATACCCCACTGCCCGGAGTTGTCGAGCACCCGGACGTGGAGGATGACGTCGGTGGGTGCCCCGGAGGGGACACGGGGTGCGGTTGTTTCCGGTGTGGCGGACATGAGGGCTCCTTCAGATCAACTGGCGGCACGCTACCGCTCACCCTTCATGTGTGCGGCATATGGACGTGAGGTACCCACGGCCGTCGGAACCGTCTACGCATGTTTCCTGATATGGACCTGACGCGTGATCTTCGGATGCTTGAAACATCCTTCAGCCGGAACTTCTACAACGGCGACTCCCTTGATGCGATCAGGCAGTCGAAAGCCGACGGCTACTTCCTGCTGACCGCACCGCATGCAACCAATCGGTGGTCCGAAGGGCGCCGGAAATTCGCCGACCAGTACACCGGCGCGATGGTGCAGCTACTCGGAGCCACCGCCGGCCAAAGCTGGCTTGCCACGGACGGGATCAGTTCGGACTGGACCTACTGGGATGAGCGCAGCGACCCGTTCAAGCTCGCCCTGGACGACATGCTCGACGAGGGCAGGTATCTGATCAACGTGGTGGGCGTCAGCGCCCGCTACGGGGCCGACCTCTACATCGGGCTCGGCAACGAACCGCGCGCCGAGGAGCTCGAAATGGCTGAACTGATCGAGGACACGTTCGCTGACTTCCACGTCATCACGGGCGGCCAGTTCAACGCCGTCAACCCCAAATCCGTCCGCACCTACGCCCGGGCCACCGGTAGCGGAGCCATTCAACTGGAGCTGGCGCCGAGCATGCGGGACCCGCTCGAACACCCGGACACGGCGGGGGAGTTCGTACTCCGGTTCGCCGAGCTGCTCGCCACTCGATCGGCCCGCTGCATGGACCGGGCCGATTCCGTACTGGTCTGACGGAAGACCCGTGTCACATCGTCTGCTCAGACAAACCTGACAGCCTCCACGACGTTTTCGGCGCGCAACACGTGTGTGGTCGCCTGCCAGGACTCGAAGCGGCCATAGTGAGCCGGTTCCAGAACAGGTTGCCAGCCTTGCTCGACTTCGCTGCGCAGGTCCGCCGGCCAGTCGGTGATTTCGGCTCCCCATCCTCCGACTGTTCTGAGCCGCTCTTCGAAATCATCGAGCACCTGCTCGAAACGAGCACGGTATTCGGCGTCACTCTCGCCCGGAAGATCGGGGACGTGCGGACGCCTGTTGAGGACCGCATGCCAGTCACCGAAATGTGAAAGAAGCACTTGTTCGCGCGGTACCTTGCACGTGAACAGCACCTCGCCTTTGGCCTGCCTGCAGAAGTCCACCAAATCCCGGCGTCCGATCTGGGCCCAGAACCAGACGGCCCCTTCGCCCTCGGTAGTGAGCCGTGCCGCCATCTGACCCTGCATCCAGGCATAAGGGACCGCATTGAACGGGTGAACCAAGGACTTGTCCGGCACATGGACGCCGGTCCCGAGGAGGGCATCCAGCACCGCTGCGGGCTGCACGGTATGGAGGAGGAGCTGGTCGGCAAAAATGTCGTAGCCCATTCTTCCCGCCGGGACGGCGTCAGCAGGTCGGGCATTTCTGATCGGAAAATTCGGCACGACAATATCATCACCGAGAACTCCGACATGACCGGTTATTCGGGGGACCGGAACCGCGGCCGCCGCACACATGACGGGATGGAAACCTGTCTCTGGAGGAACCTATGCCCTGGCTCGTCAGCATCGTCAACCGCCCTATCGCCGCACCCCGGCCTGTCTCCCCGGCTGCCCGGGCCCGATTCGACCAACTGGTCGCCCTCTGGACCCGGCACGTTCCGGCAACCGACGGGGACGGAGCAGGCGACTACGAGGACTTCGTGGAGCAGGTGGTCCACCTGGAAGCGGCCCTCGACACCTTCGGCGCCGACAACATCTGGCTAGTGATCTCCACCGATCCGGGGACCGCCGTCAACGCCGGCAACGGCGAGACCCGCCCCGCAGCGGACCTGCAGCTCCTGCCCCGCTACGGGACGCAGCCGAGCCGACGCCATCAGGACGTCGACATGGAGCAGGCCCGCCACGCTGCCGACTACTACCGTTACGAGGCGTTCCTCGCCCGCGCCGGACGCCGGTTCGCCGTCTGCGGTTTCGGGCTTGAAGGTCAAGGAGCCGAACTCGGCGACGTCCTCGCCGGCTGGGCCGCCGAGGGCCGCCGACGGGCGTTCTTGAAGTCGGTTCAGATCAAGCAGTTCGCTTTCCCGGTGGACCTGCCCGAAGGCTTCGACCCGGCAGACGGGTCACGGCTTGTCTACGACGCCCTCAACTACGGGGCGATGTATTTGGAAGGTGCGCGGGAGAGCATCATCGCCCAGGAGTTCGTGACGATGGAGTACGAATACCGGGTGTTCGTCGTCAGCAACACGGTCGCCACCGCCGCCGGATGCATCGAGGAATTCACGCCACTGGACAACAATGGCTACCTCTTCGACAACCAGCTGCGCCGTCACCGGCAGGCAAAGTCCCCGGTGGAGGCCGAACCTGCCATCGCCGGAATCCTCACCGACTTCGCACGCAATGCTGTCGACGCCCTGGCCCTGGAAGTGCCGGCGCTGACCGACTATGTCATCGACGTCGCGCTCGGCCCCGGCGGTAAGCCTCTGATCGTGGAACTGAACTCCCTGCTGAACGCCGGCCTCTACGCCAGTCAGCCGATCCGGGTGACCGAAGCGATGGCCGCTCGGGAAGGAGTCCTGGTCCGGTAGTGGGCATCCCGGCCGGCTACTGGTAAATTCCCGTCCAGGGTTTGCCGCCAACGTCTTGGATCAAGAGGCCATTCAGCGGCAGACAACGAACGCCGGAATCCGACGGACCTACCCCACCGGTGTTTGACCCGCCACCGGCGCCATTGGTGCCGGTGGCGTCAAAGTTGAGGACTCTAGTTGGCAGCGAGGTATTGGTCGATGATGGACGCCTGGATGCGTCCGCGGCCGTTCACCTGCAGTCCCTGTTTCTGGGCCCAGGCCCGGACATCCTTGGCGGAAGGCCCCGCACCCCTGCTCTCGGCCATGCCACGCTTGCGCCCACCGGTCCGCCGGGCCTTTTCAAGGAAGCCGCCCAGTCCTGACCTGAGATTCTCGGCGTGGTTCTCGTTCAGGTCTATCTCGTAATCAACGCCGTCCAGCGAAAATGTCAGAGTCTGGTTCGCGGTAGATCCGTCCAGATCATCGATAAGTTCTACAACTGTTTTCTGAGCCATCCGAAGAGGCTACCACCGGCCTTGACCTGCGGTTTTGTCATACGATGCCGTTCAGCGTTCAATACGGACCGACAGCAACCGCCATCCCTCGGGGACTACTTCGTTCAGGGCCGCATAGGCCTCCGTGTAGCTTGCCCCTTCGGTGTTGATTTCCTGCGTTTCTTTCGGGGCGATGATGCCCACAACCTTGACCATCACACCATCGTAGGGGCGGAGGCAGAGCCGGGCCGGCATTCCTGCGATCGTGTGCGGGACTTCACAAGGGTGCCGGGTGTGTCCTAGCGGACATGCCCGAAGGAAAGGCCTCCGCTCAGCGGGGCCATCTTGGTTTCCTCGCTTCAGGTCTAGCGGTACACAGACTTGACGTCGAACCTTTGGGCGGGAGCCGTCTCATTCCCGACGGAAATCGCCACCTGCCAATATCCGCCCGGCGTCACCGCAGGGTAGAGCTGGTAGTGGGCCTGGTCATCCTTCCACTGATCCGGCTCGCCCACCCGCCACACTCCGGCGCTGGGCCCGAAACAGGCCCCGGCCCAGTACGGGTACCCTGGGACACCCTGCGGTCCCGCCCCGGTGGACCGTGCGCATATCGTCCCGTCGGTCAGTTCGACGCGGACGGGACTGCTCTGTTCCGGCGCACCTGAATTGACGAACGTACTGAATTCACTTCCGATGTGCATGTTTTTCAGACGAGTGGTTTTCACTTTGCCGTTCGTGTCGACCGTCTCGCAGAGGAAGTCCCCGGACGTTGTGGGGCTCTGGAAGCAGGGATCGTAAATCCCGGGCCAATAACACCGGAAACCATCCTTCCGCGGCGCGATTTCGGATCCACTGCAGTACGCGTACTGGGCTTGATCGGCAGCGACAATTGATGCATCTTGCGTCTCCGCGACCGCTGCAAGTGCCCCGTCATGCCACGGGTCGAGCGTGACGAATCGGGTCTCGCCATCCAGAACACCAGGAGCCTTGAGTGCCAGTGCTTTGACGGTGGCGGTGAAGTCGGACCCGCCAGTGAACTCGTTGATGATCCCCAGTGCTGAGGCAACCAGGAACTGCGGCCCGGCGCTGAGGATGGCCATCACAATCTGGGCCGGCCAGGAGAGCGAGACAACGCTGCCGACGCAACCGAAGAAGGACTTGACCACCCCGGCCGCGACCCCGGGGGAGAGGGCACTTCCGGCTTGGGACGTGTCCACGATGTTCTGCATGCACCCGGCCTTGGAGACCATGTCCAGGGCCTTGGAATCGACAAAATGGCCGACAGCGACATCGAACACCTTCGCCAGGATGGACACCAGGAGCATGGCGGGAAATTGCTGGAAGCCGACTTGGACATCGTTCCCGGGTGCCCCGTTGAACGAGTATTGCGCGTCGGCGCCGGGCATCAAGATGGCCTGGTGCTTTTTGGTGAAGCCCGAGTTGCCCGCCACTGCGACTGCAAATGCGGTCGCTACGGAAACCTCAGTCTTGTTGGTCGCCTCAGCGGATGGGCTTGTCGTCGTCAGGAATGGGATCGGAGAGTTCGATGATGCCGTCACGGTCAGTGAACCGTTCGAATCACCAACGCATACCCACGCCTGCGCGGGGGAGACGGCTTTGTAGGTCGTGGCCCCGATCGTGACCGGCTTGTCCACGCAGTCAGGCTTCGGGTACTCGATTCCGAGGCTTTGCATGATGCTGTCACGCACGTTCTTCATGACCGCGCCCAGATCCAGCTGCACTGGCCACACCCAGGACAGGTGCGGCACCTGCGCCGTGATGGTGCCCGCGGCGGGGTCCCAGGTTCCATGGACAAGGTCCGGCGTGGAAGCGCCTTCGGACTGGACCATCATCGCAACTGTCGATGGTGTGTCGCTTTGCTGCTGCGCGATGAGCAGGTTTTTATCTACCGGAACGGTGACTGTGAGCGGCTTGGCGGGCTCTAGTCCGTCGCCGAGCTTGATCCTGAAAGCCTTGGAGAGGGTTTTCAGGTTGGTGCCGTCGGCTCCGGCCGGGTTGCGGTCTTCGAAGGCCGCTTCGACGTGCGTTCCGGTCGGCACCGCGCCGGCCGGAATGACGATGTGGACCCCGGATACTGTCAGGTCCGCCCCGTTGTCACCCACGACGCCGCCGGATGCTGCTGCAGGTTTCTGCGCGAACAGATCGCACGAGCTGAGAGCCAGGCACACAGCCAGCAGAACCGCCAGCAGCGGGATGAGTCGCACTCTCCGAAGTTCCCGCATTCCGTCCCCCGTCCGATGCCGTGGCTACAGCATACGAACCCCGCAGGGCCGTGGGTACAAACCAACCCAATGATTCGTCGGGCACTTTTTCTCCTCTTGCCGCACACATGGTCATGGCGGTGCCTGTGCGTCGCCGATCCTGTCTGCCATTCAATGAAGGAAACCGATGACCTGCCCGAGCACCAGCCCCCCAGCCGACACCGAAGCGATCATCCAGGTAGAGGGATTCCGGATGGACTTCGGGGCCAAAACCGTCATTGACGGTCTCTCTTTTGACGTGCGCCGCGGCGAAACGTTCGGCTTCCTCGGCGGCAACGGCTGCGGAAAGACCACGACGATCCGCGCGCTCCTGGGGATCTACCAGGCAACCGCCGGAACCCTGCACATCAACGGAAAGCCGTTCCGCCCCGAAGATGGCCGCACACTCGGCTACCTTCCCGAGGAACGTGGCCTCTACAAGAAGGAATCCGTCCTTGATGTGATGGTCTACTTTGGCGAACTCAAAGGGCTTTCCCGGAGAGCAGCACGGGGCTGGTCCATGGATTTCCTGGAGCGCGTGAACCTGGCCGACAAAGCCAAGACCCGGCTGGACAAGCTTTCCGGCGGCCAGCAGCAGAAGGTCCAGCTCGGCGTCACCATCATGAGCAAACCCGAACTGCTGATCCTTGACGAACCCGCCAAGGGTTTTGACCCGGTCAACCGCCGGCTCCTCATGGACATCATTACCGAGCAGAAACGCGATGGCGCGACGGTCATCATGGTCACCCACCAAATGGAGGAGGTCGAACAGCTTTGCGACCGGATCCTGCTGCTCAAAGGCGGCAAGGCCGAAGCCTACGGAACGGTCGCCGAGGTGCAGGACCATTACGGAACCCGTACCGCCACGATCGCCTACACCGGGGTCCTTCCCGAAGATGCCTCGTACATCCCCGTTGAGGTCCGCCAAACCGGCGCCCCCGGCGAATTCACGGCCCACCTCGCCCTGACTGATGCCGTCGACAGCGCGGAGCTGCTCAGGCACTTCGTCAGTCTTGGCGTGCGGGTCAGCTCCTTCACCACGTCACGGACCTCTCTGGAGGACATCTTCCTGCGAATCTACGGCGCCGACCCGGCCCTGGAAGGAGCCCTCTGATGGCTCACCATAACCTCCGCACCGTCGTCCGCTTCGAGTTCCTGCGGACCCTGAAGAAGAAAAGCTTCTGGGCCACCACCCTGATCGTCCCGGTTGTCATCGGCATCGTCTTCGGTCTGGTCTCCTTCAGCGGGGCCAGCGCCAGCAAATCCGTTTCAGCCCAGAAAGGGGCCACCATCTCCTTCTTGTATCTGGATGAATCCGGATTGATCTCCGCGAAGCTCGGAAAGGATTCCGGAGGCACTCCCGTGACCGACCGGCAGGCCGCCATCGAAGCCGTCCGCGCTGGAACCGCCGACGACTTCATCTACATCCCGAAATCCCCGGCCCGCGAAGCCGTCCAGGTCTACGGCAAGGACCTCGGGCTCTTCGAGTCCGGCAAATACAGTGCTGCGGCGACCCACATGATCGCCCTCGCCGTGAAAGAGAAGGTGAACAACCCGGAGCTCACCGCGCTGGCGGCAGGCAGGGTTTCCTTCTCCGAGACCATGTTCAAAGACGGGAAGGTTTCCGGCGGCATCTACGCCGTGATTCCGCCCCTGCTCTTTCTGGCTCTCTTCTACCTGGTGATCCTGTTCCTGGGCAACCAGATCCTCAACAGCACCGTCGAGGAGAAAGAAAACCGGGTCACCGAAATGATCCTGACCTCCGTAAACCCGAGTTCACTGATTATCGGCAAGATCCTGGGGATACTGGCCACCGGGGCCGTCCAGATGCTCACCGTGGGAGTGCCGGCTGCCG
Source organism: Arthrobacter methylotrophus (assembly GCF_039539965.1). NCBI lineage: Bacteria > Bacillati > Actinomycetota > Actinomycetes > Micrococcales > Micrococcaceae > Arthrobacter > Arthrobacter methylotrophus. Next base: position 1,829,154 of record NZ_BAABED010000001.1, read on the forward strand.
TCGGCTTCATCTTCCTCCGCGGCCGCGCGGGCATCCCCGACGTCTCTCTGGCCGCACTCATTCCGTCGCCATCGTCGATGATCGTCGGGGCGCTGCTGCTGACCGTCGGCTTCATCCTGTTCGCCGGGGCGCTGGTCGCGATCGGCTCGATGATGCCGACCGCCAAAGACGCGAACGGCTTGTTCGGCGCCATCGTCATCACCATGTTCGTGCCCCTCTACGCGGTGCCGCTGATTCTCAGCGACCCCGGCTCCCCGGTCGTGCAGGTCTTCACCTACTTCCCGCTCTCCGCACCGGTGACCGCCATGCTCCGCAATGGGCTCGGCTCACTCAGCGGAGGAGAGGCAGCATTCGTCATCACTGAACTGTTCATCCTCGGCGCCGCCGCGATCGCCCTGGCCGTGAAGCTGTTCCGGCACGGCAGCATCCAGTACACCTCCAAGGTCCGGCTCCGCGCCGCCTTCACCCGTAGAAGGTGACAGGGGCGGCGGCCTGCGCATTGGGTGCCCGGCCGCACACAGTCCTGGCATGACCATCTTCAACCGCCAACCCAAGGGGATCCCCGTCGGCGGCCAGTTCGCCGCGACCGCACACGCAGAGCCTTCCCTTCACCTCTCCGCAGGAACACAGGAGCTCGGCACCCGCGACACCGGCGACATGCTCGGCGCCGCCAAAGACATGCTGCGCAACGCCCTGCAGTCCCACCGGGACCGCATTGAGGCCCGACGTGCCGACCGGACCCCGCGCGCCAGGATCAACCCGGTGAAGCGGCGCCTCGCCGTCGCAGCCCTCGTCCTCGCCGCGACCACTTCCATGACCGCCTGCAGCGGCCAGAGCAACGACTGCCCCAAAGCAGCGGACTTCCCGACCTCCTCCCAGTCCGTCTCCTACGCGGGTACTTCCACGGCCAACATCACGACGGCCAGCTTCGTCATGAAGGCCGGCGGAGGCGGACACGGTCACAGCTCGGGACACTCATCCGAAGGCGGAAGCGCCGGCCACAGCGAGGGAGACGGCTCCTCATCTTCAGGTTCGACCGGCGCCCACTTCTGGCCGTGGAGCACAGGCGCCCACTCCAACCAGTGCACCGCTCACCCGGCCCCAGCCAAAGCTTCCTGATCCGAGGCGCAGGGGCAGGAACATTTATTCTGCCCCTGCGCCTTTTTCGATCTTGCCGCACACATGTAAGGCATGACAGACAACGCTTCGCGACAACCCCGCGGCATCCCCGCTGGCGGCCAGTTCGCGCATACCGCCCACGACCACCCGGCCGTCGGCCTGCGCGGGGCCCTGCACGTCGACAAGGAAGCAGCCACCTACTTCGCCGACCAGGTCGATTCCATCCAGTCCGAAGGACTTCAAGGGGCCCTGTCCGCCTCCGGCAGGAGGCTGAAGTTCACCTCCAACGACGGCCGCACCTTTGAGATCCGACAGGACGGACATCTCGACGAGGACGGCACTCCCGGCTGGGCTATCGAGAACCACGACTGCGAAGACCCTTCGGCACCCACCTACGGACGCCGCTACGAATCCCGGACAGAGAACCTCGGCGAAGACCTGGCCAATGCACTGGCGGACGCCGATGCCATCGACGCTTTCACCCTGAACGCCGGCAGCCAAAGGTATGACTTCCGCAGCTACGACCTCATCGACGGCGAGCACGCCCTGTCCGTGGCCTGCTTCGCGGACATCGAAGAATCCGGTACCGACCTGGATGTGGAGTTCGACCACGACACCGGCACGCTGAAGGTCTCACGCAACGGCGAAGAACTCACCGGGGCCGACGCCGACGAGGCTGTCCGCGACCTGATTGATTCGGTCGATGATGACGGGCCCGACGGCTCACCGACAGGCAAGCTCGCCTGGCACATGGAGCGGTCCTTCCGGATCGCCGCAGCCAAGGACGACAGCCCGGCCTGGACCCACAAACACCGCACCGAAGGACTGTCCTGGGAGGACCGCAATGACTACCGCTGACCGCCAACCCAAGGGCATCCCCGCTGGGGGACAGTTCGCCCCCTCCGCCCACGGAGAACCCGAAATGAGCCTCACCACCCCGGCCCGCCGCCCCGAACTGGATGGCTGGCCCGAAGACCTGCCCGAGCCCGAACTGGGCTTCCACGTCACCGACGAAGGGCAGATCCTCTCCTCCGCGACCCTGCCCAACGGAGACTTCATCGAGGTCTGGGAGAAGAGCAACGGCAGCGACGGCTATGACGGCCACACATTCGGCGAATGGGACGGCGCGGACGACGAGAACCTCGAACAGGCAGAACAATGGCTGACCGGCCGTCACATCGGCATCGTCGCGGCCGTCCGTGCCGAGGAGAAGGCCGCGGTGGAGCGCGCCCGTGCCCGGATCATGGCGAATGCCACCGGCATCGCATCTGCTGCCACGGACGAAGAGCTCGCCTCCACGATCGAACACAACGGATCTGCAGCCCGCCAAGCACTCCGGGACGTCGAGCTGGCCAGCGCAGGCCTGGCAGCCCGCAAGATCCTCGCCGACCACCCGACCGCCGACACAGCCGAAATCACGACCGATTCCTGGGACAACGGCGAGTTCGTGTCCGGCGCCATCGTCCGCGACTCTGGCTACAACCGGTTGACGGAGTATTTCGAGGACGATGACAATTCCAACGGTGCCAAGGAAGTCGTTGGACTGCTGAAGAACCTCGACGCGGAACCGCACAATTCCCATTGGGCCGGTGCCTTCTCGACCGGTTCCTACGGTGAAAACCTGTACACGATCGACTTGAAAAAGGCTGCAGCCTGGACCCCGGCAGGGGAAGGCGCCGCATCGGCTGCCACGTCCACGGTGGAGCCCGCACCGGCAACCCAGTCCGAGGAGCGGCCTTGCACGGACGGCCCCTGGTGTACCGCCCCGCGCGGCAAACACATCGACGGCTGCAACATGGAGAGCTTCTGATGGGCGACCGTCAGCCTCGCGGTATCCCCGCCGGCGGCCAGTTCGCTGCCACCGCCCACGGCGAGCCAGCCCTCAGCCTCGCCGCCGAAACCCCGAAGAGTATGGAGCAGATCCTCGCGGACCGCTACCTTGCCGCGAAAGACCAGTACGAGGCGCACTCCCAGAACACCTGGGTCGAAAGCGTCCGTGCCAAATACCCTGATGCAGCCTTCGCCTGCGTCGACATCAGCACGAAAGGGGACGGCCGCTTCACCTCCGGCATGGACCTGTACCGGACTGACAGCTCCCGCATCAAACTTGACGAGCAGGACAGCATTGATTTCGAAGTGAAGTACGACCCGTTCTGGGAGATGGACCGTCACGCAACCGAGGAAACGTCAGCCATCTTCGTCCCCGACTCAGGGGCGTTCAGCCTGGATTCCGTCCAGGACCGCTGGGCCGAGGTCAGCTCCTCCCCGGAACCCTCCAACGATCCGTTTGCGCACCTGACCGGCATGGACCGGGCCAAGGCGCAGTCCGCGTACGCGCAGGAGATCAACCGCGAGGCCACCGACGCTTACGTCAAGGATCTCTCGAAGAAACTGCTCGCCATCAACCCCGAGTTCGCCCGGCTCTACGTCAACCGCAACGCCGACGTCGAATCCGGATTGACGTTCAACCTGGACCATGTCGAGGACATCCACCGCAACCACGGCGACGGCGACCTCATGGCACTGGAGAACCACGACTTCCAAGACATCCACTTGGACGGCCACGTCGACTACGACGAGAAGACCGACCGGCTCTACATCAACCTCGATCCCGGCGAATAGCCGCCCCGCCCCAGACCCGGGGTGGGGCCGGAATCCCACCAAACTCACCGACGAAACGAGAACCGAGAACCGATGGAACGCACCATCCCCGACGAAGCCTGGAATCACGTCACCAGCTCGGTGATCCGCGACGGCCACCTCTACCCTGACCTGTGGCACCTTGAAAACGGCGCCATCGTCTACGAGGACTGCACCGACGAGGAGCTTCTACACTGGCTCTCCTACTTCACCCTCGACAACTACGCCGAATGGGCAGGTGCCGCCGTTGTATGCCCGCGGGCACCAGCACTCGAAGAAACCCTGTTCCGGTTCGATCATGTCGGCGCCTTCATCGCCAACGGCTACTCGAATCCCTTCCGGGACTCCGGATCCCCGGACTGGTACTTCTTCTGGACCAGGAACCACACGATGGGAGCCCTGAAGAAGTGGGCACGCTCCGTCGAAATCATCCCGATGAAGGACCTACCCCTTGGCCGCGGCGGATACGGCATCGACACCGGGCTCCGAGCATCAAGCCAGGCCTACGCCCAGTAGGCATACAAACCGCTCCACCACACGCAAACCCATGCCGGCGATCACGGTCCGGCACATAACCACCTGAAAGGCACAATGACAACCTCACCCAGCCGCCAGCCCCAAGGCATCCCCGCAGGCGGACAGTTCGCCGCCGACGTCCATGCCGAGCCTGACGTGTTCCTCGCATCCGCGGCCGCACCGCCAAAGATCATGGCCAGCGTGACCTTGCAGCAATGGCAGAACGACTACGCCATTGACATCGAAACCGTGGAATTCGACGCCGGCCGGATCCTGGCCGAAATGGCCACGGAAAAGCGGCGGGCACTCAGGGACAACTCCGATGACGCAGACCAGCTGTTCGACTCTGCCGTTCGGCTCGGTCTGGTCAAGGATCACGACGGACCGTTCTCGGTCCACGTCCAGGAGGCCATGGCAGAGGCTGAGGAAACAGACGCGGACGTCTACGCGCGCATCCTGGGAGCTCCCGCGAACCGGCCTGCCGGCGCCGTGCTGGACACACCGCTGTCCGCCTATGAAATCGGGGCCCGCGTTGACGAGGACGGCCGGGTATCCGGCCTGGCAACTATGGACATGTCCGACCTCATAGACAACAACATCGAGGGCATCAACGACAAGATCGGCAACGACCTAGTCGGATCAGAACTGCTCATGGAACCGAACGCGACCCCTGTCGAAGTTCTTGACGGCGGCACCATCCTCATGCGGTTCGAAGGCAACGCCTCGGCCATCATCGAAGGCTTCGACGACGAAGAGCGCGCCGAATACGAAGCGGGACGCTCGACGGCCGCCAACAACGGGTAGGCCGGGGATGGATTCCGGAACTGCCGCACACATGTGACGCGAGCACGTCCCACCGTGCCCTCCGGCAGAACCATCGAAGCAGCAAGGAACCTTCTTTCATGACCCAGACCCTCACCCACTTGGACAAGCCGCTTTCCGGACCTCAGGCCCCCGTCGCCGCGAAGAAAGGGTTCTTCGGATCGATCGTGCTGTTCGCCCGGCAGGTCATCGCGGAGCTGCGCAAAGTCGTCACCCCGACCCGCAAAGAACTCTTCCGCTACACCGTGACCGTGGTCGCGTTCGTCGCCATCATGATCCTGTTCGTCACCCTTGTGGACCTCGGCTTCGGAACCCTGTCGTCGCTGCTGTTCAAGGGCAGCCCCATCGGCGATCACTGACCCGGCTCCCGAAGGCGCCCTGCCGATGGCGGGGCGCCTTTTTGCTGCCCACCGATGGTTTGGAGGACGAGCCGCGTACAACGGGTGATTTTCCGCGTCATCAACCGGTCGGTTCGTGATCAAGCCGGTTTCACCCAGTACGCTAATCCCAAAATCAGCTGGCGGATGGGGGAGGTTTCGGGGATGGGCCTTGGTTTCGCGATCGTTGTCATCATTTTTGTAGTGCTGCCCTTGTCGCTCGCATGGACGTACTTTCACCATGTGGGACGCCTTCACAATTTGACGACGTGGGATGCTGCCAGGAATTACATTAGGAGGGATCTGGACGCCGGGCCGCTCACCCCCGGGCGGATCAGATTCACCTACCGCGGGAAGATGCGCGGAACCGGAATCAGGGGCCCCTCCGGTGCCTTCATGCACGTCCGCAAGATCACCGTCGAAATGCCGCAGGAAGACTTCGATTTCATCCAGCAATTCGGCCTCAAAGAGTTCACCGACCAGCTGGCAGCCTACCGTCACCGGTTCGCGCTTCAGCAGGGATGGCTATCACCTGACGAGGACGAGGTCCCGGTATCAGCCTGGCCGAATATCCAACTCAAACGACTGAGACCCAGAATCAGCTACGAAGTGGCACAGGACGGGACCACGAAGCGCATGACCGACCCCGATGATCTGTTTCGGGGCGCAACGACAGAACGCCTTGGCGGGGTTTTGACGGTGAACTTCGAAGACCAGCAGTGGAGCCTTCATCCGGAGCACAGCCCTTATGCCCTCGGGCGTTCCATCGGGAACGCGATCCGCACGGTACATCCGCACATTTCGGCGCACCAAGCCGACATTGTTTATTCAGACGGCACTTGGACCCTGCTCCCTCAGGACACCACAAACGCAACAAAGGTTGATGGGATAGTCGCCACCGGCCCGACGCCCCTGACCTCGGATTCGACGATCACCGTCGGAGCCTCCGGCCCTATAGAGATCAGGCTCGGCACCTAGGAACCGCCGGCGCTTTCGCCGTTAAGACCACCCGGACCAACACATTCAGCCGTAGAAAGACAGGAACATGCAAGAGGGGCAAAAGCTTGCAGGGCGCTACACACTCGAGCGAAGACTTGGCAAAGGCGGAATGGGCGAGGTCTGGTTGGCACGCGATGGCGAACTGAACCGCCCGGTTGCCATCAAATGCCTGAGCGAAGGTGCGGCCCCGGGGCCCGGGTATCGGCGACGACTCGAACTTGAGGCCGAGACCCTTGCAGATCTGGACGACGCACGCATCGTCCCCATCTTTGACAAGTTCATCGAGGCAAATCAGCTGTACCTCGTCATGAAATACATCGAAGGCACCGATCTAGGGGAGGCGGTAAAAACTGGCGCGATTTCCGACGCATCCAAGGTCAGCATCCTCACTGACGTTCTCGAAGCACTTACCTACCTGCACGACGAAAAAGGGGTCGTCCACCGGGATCTGAAACCATCGAATATCCTCTTGGATCGAAAAGGAAGAGCATATGTTGCCGACTTCGGCATCGCACGTTCAGCCCGTGATCCGGAAGCCACCAAATCCATTCACGTCTTCGGAAGCCTGCCCTTCATGGCACCGGAGGTCCGGGCAGGCAAGCACGCCAATAGCAGCTCGGACATCTGGTCGTTCGGCGCCGTCGCCCTGTGGCTCTTCACCGGCAAAGTGCCCGACGGAAATCTTCCACCCGGGCTGTTCGCCGGCGAGCTGACCGCACTGATCCGAGACGCCCTTGGTGCACGGCGCCCGGTCGCATCTGAACTTCTGGAGGCCTTCAAAGCAGTCAAGACAAAAGCAGGGGCTGGCGGCTTGAGCTCAAACACTGCCACTGTTCCGGTTCCAGTAATTCAGACCGGCAAGAGAAGGCGCTGGATTCTCGCCGCCGTCGGCGCCGTGGTCCTTCTTCTTGTGACTGCGATTGCCGCCATTTCGCTCCGCCCCGGGGGCTCGGCAGCACCGTCCTCGCCCCCCGTCGCGGCGCCGACGATCGAGTCTCCATCGGCCACCCCGACCACGGCCACTCCCACTCCCACTCCCACCCCGTCGACGAGTCCAAGCCCGAGCGCGACACCATCTCCGACGCCAAGCGACACGTCGACGGCTCCCGCGCCTGTGGCCGGCCCGTCGTGGGTGTACTTGTCAGATATGCAGCCAATCGAAACTCAGGCTGGGACTGGTTGTACTGGCGGGTGTGCCGGGTTCGTGGCCCGACCGGTCAGTATCGCCGGGGATGTCTACCCCCGTAGTTACCAGATGGGCCTCCTGAACGACGGAACGGAGAGCACATCACAGTGGAATGCCTACACGAAATGCACGAGTCTTGAGGCCACCATAGGACTGGATGACAGCTCAGCCTCCGTGACCGCCAGATTCGTCCTGGAACGGGAAGGCGGTACATCAGAAGAACTGGGAGTGCTGACAACGGGGGTAGCCAAGAAGGTCAAAGTCGACCTGACAGGTGTCTTCCGCTTCAAACTTGTCGCATATCTGACCCCAAAGGTGACCGGCAACGTCTATAAGGTATCCGCCTGGGGTGACGTGAGAATGCTCTGCTCTGCACTGCCGACACCGGGCTCCTGAGCAGACCTCCACGTTTCCCGGCGTCATAGCGGTTCTGCCGCACACACATCTAGCATGACCACATCAGCCCGCCAGCCCAAAGGCGTTCCCGTCGGCGGCCAGTTCGCCGCCACAGCCCACGCAGAACCGTCCGTCGCGCTCCGTGCGCCGGCGGTCCAATCCGAGTTTGTCACCGACCGGCTCCACAACCTAGGGCTCCTCGACCAGCTCACCGACGACCAAATCCACGGCGTCACTACGAAGCTCAACGATTCCCTGGACTTCACCGACCGCAATATCGAAGAGACCGCCGAGCTGGTGCACTTCCTGGACCACGGCTACTCGATCCAAACCGCCCGGGAAGCCCAGGCCGGCGTGAGCAAACTGCGCGAGCTGGGTCTGACGGATGAGGCCGACTCCCTTGAGCTCATCCGGACAGCGCAGGTCGCCAAGGCCCTGCACGCGCCCCGGCATGCTCTCGCCCAGGCCGAGCCAGTCCCGGACGGCAAAACGGAGCCCGTGCCACTGGGCGATCCGCGGCTGCAGTCCGGCGAAGTCTTCGACAGGGTCAAAGTCCACGACATAGTCTTCAACCACGCCTCCATCAGCGGCTACCCGCAGGACACCCAGGCGATACGGTTCCAGGCCAACCGGCCCCTCACCGATGCCGAGGCCTACACACTCTCCGGCGTCGTCGGCTACGCCAACAGCTCAGCGATCGGCGGCGAACCGCTGGACGACCCGTCCGTCGGCCCGCAGCGCGACACCCCTTACTCCTTCATCGCCAGCATCGACACGAACAAGGGCCGGCAGGGGAACTTCGAGAAGTTCGAAACCATGCTCCCGGAGCTGATCGCCAACGGGTCAGCGCCCCGGTCCACCAAGGGCGGCACCCGCGCCATTGAACCGTTCGGGGACCCGGACCTGAAGCTCGAGGTCTACTACGCCGAATAGTCATGTCCACGGCATTTATACCTCCGGGAAGATCTATCCACACCTCCGCACACATGAGGGCTGTCCCGCTGCAGGATGCGGTGCAAACCGCGCCCTGCAGCACCACCCCACACCAAGGAAGACCACTCTTGAGTAATCCCGCCTTCACCCGGAAGGAAAATTCCTTCCGGACCGCACCGCTCGACGGCGCCACCATGACGTACGATGACGTCATCGTCAAAACCCTCCTCACCATGGGCGTGCTGGTCGCCACCGGCGTTGTGGGCTGGATGTTCCCCGCCCTTGCCCCGGTCGGGGCCGGCGTCGCGTTCATCATCGGACTCGTCGCCGTCTTCAAGCGCAACCCGTCCGCGGTGCTGACCCTGGCTTATGCGGCGTTTGAGGGCCTGGCCGTCGGCGGCGTGTCGAAAATCTTCGAGACGACGTACCCGGGCATTGTGCTGCAGGCCGTCATTGGCACCGTTGCGGTCCTCGGTGCCACCCTCGTGGCTTTCAAGTTCGGCGGTTTCCGGGCAACACCGGCGATGATGAAGATGCTCCTGGTGGCCATGATCGGCTACCTGGTCTACAGCGTCGTGAACCTGATGCTCGTCGCTTTTCACGTCGTGAACACGCCCTTCGGGATCAGCTCGATGCACATCCCCGGCACCTCGATTCCGATCGGCGTCGTCGTCGGGCTTGTTGTGGTCGTGATGGCCGCGTTCAACTTCATCGTCGACTTCACTGTGATCGAGGACGACGTCAAAAGCGGGGCACCGGCGAACCAGGCCTGGTACAACGCCTTCGGTCTGATGCTGACCATCGTCTGGCTCTACCTGGAAATGCTGAAGCTGCTTGCATTGCTCAGGGGCGACGACTAAGAACGAGTCTCCAAAGCGACCCGATCCGCACACTGTGGGTCGGGTCGTTTTTCTTTGGAAGGGACCGGTTCTCGGACGCGTGGAGCGATGCCCGGAAGGCCGCACACATAGAAGTCAACGAACCACCGATCTACGAAGGAGCCCGCCAATGTCCGCATCATCCAGCCGCCGCCCGGCAGCGAAGCCATGCACCCCCTATCCTGCCGGACAGTCCACGCCGTTGACGTTGACGGTCAACGACCTCTCCGTTCTGATCGTCGCCCGGCGCCGCCACGACGAGAAATGCTACGACCGGGACAACTGCCCGCGCCGTGACGGCCATGCGCTGGAGAGCTTTGAAGCCTCAGTCCGCAAAACCCTCGGCGCCCTGGTGGACGCCCACGCTGCACAGGAGATCTGAGCCATGTCCTCCGAGTCCAACACCTGCATGCCCTCCCGTCGTGGCCTGTTCGAAATCGAACGCGAGCTCCTGACGGCCGCAACCGAGTCAACACCGGTTGTTGCTCACCTCGTGGCCGTCCCGGACCTCGAAGCTGACATCACCGAAGAGCTGCCCCGCTGCAAGGGCTGCAACACACGGATGCGCCCGCAAGGCACCACCGAATCCCAGTACCCGGGGACCTTCCCGGCCTGGGGCGACAACCAGTGCCGCGTCTGCGACTACGTCGCCTGCGGCAAGGACCCCGCCGACCGCTTCATCTCGGTCGAACGGGTCGGCTACCTGACCAGCCTCCGAACCAGCATCGAACGGGACCGCCAACGCCGCGGCATCCCCGCTGAAGGCAGCCTCGCCGGACGCACCCCCATCACCGAATTTCTCGAACAGATCAGCTAAGAAAGAACCCAGTCGTGAGTACCATCCCAGAAACCCCGAAGCCGCTCTGCCTCTGCATCGACTGCAACCGGCCCATGCGTCCCCGCGGTGTGCTCCTCAAGGAGATGCCCGGCACGATGGCGTGGGGTCACTCGGGCAAGTGCAAGTCCTGCGTCCAGCCCAACGGGCCCACTGACCGGAACAAGACCCCGCGGCAGCCGGCGAAGCCGGTGGTCACAGCCGAGACCGCACCGCCTCTTCCTAACGGGCGCAAAGACGTGCACCTCGAACACACCATCGCGGGTCTGAACTCGTTCATGGCCGCCCGTGAACGGCGCCTTCGCATCCAGGCCTCCAAGGCCGTTGCACAGAGTCCCCTGAGGAGGACCGCATGACCGCTCTGCATATTGGCCGATCCTTTACCGGCACCCCGGTAGAGGACAACTGCCCCTGCCCCAAGGCGCCCTGCGGTCTGGTGGACGTCGAGAACGTCCACCCCGCCTGCGACCAGCATCCGTTCGAGCACGCCAAAACGATGCGCCAGGGCCACCCGGCGGACCAATGCCCGGAACTGACCGACGGCGCCTGGGCCGATCTGAAGCTCGGGACCCTGGATTCGATCATCGCTTACATGGAAGCAACCGAGGAGGACGCATGGCGGGTAGACACGGTTCGCTCAGCCGACGGCACCACCAACTGCTTCTTCGGGCACCTGTTCAATATGGGCGTCAACGATGCGCGCGGGAACGCTCTCTGGAGCGGTTTCGAAAACCTCTGGGCCTCGACTTATATGGTCTATCCGATCAACGACGGTGCGGATTCCCGCTACCCGCAGGCCACCCCGAAACAGCGTGTTTTGGCGTACCTGCGAGACCTGGACTCCGGGGCCGCGAAAAACACCCAGCAGCTCCTGGAAGAGGACTACGCCTACTACCTTGCCGGGGAGAAGGAAATGGGCGCCCGAACCATCTGAGGACACCCGTCGCCTCCGGTCCCGCATAGGACTTTTACCAGCACGATCTCACCGGGAAGGAAACCATGACCGCCGCACGCTACGCCCAAGGCACCACCGTGGACAGCTCCGCATCCCGGGCCGAAATCGAGCGGACACTCACCCGCTACGGGGCGACATCCTTCATGTACGGCTGGGAGGAGACCCGGGCCGCTCTGGCTTTCACTGCCAACGGCCGACAGGTCCGTTTCATCCTGCCGCTGCCTGACAAAAACGATCGCAGGTTCACGCACACTCCCGCGAAAAACCAGCGGCGTACCCCGGAAGCAGCGGAAAAGGAATACGAAGCAGCGGTCCGCCAGTCCTGGCGCGCCCTGAACCTGGTCGTGAAGGCCAAGCTCGAGGCGGTCGCCGCCGGCATCGTGTCCTTCGAACAGGAATTTCTGGCCCACATTGTCTTGCCCAATGGGCGGACCGTGTTCGAGGAGACCAAAGCGGGAATTGAGCTGGCTTACACCACAGGGACCGTCAAACCGCTCCTGCAGATCGAAGGCTGAACCTTGCTGAACAACGGCCGAAGCTGCGCCAGGGACGGACTCGCCTATAACGGCTGCTCCTGTTGCAACAGTCCCGGCAGCCGCCGACGGGCCAAGAAATCCGCGAAAGCCAAAGAAAAGAAAGCCGCCATGCGCCACGAACGCACTGCCGGCTCCTACTGAAAGAAGAACGAACGACCATGTCACACCTGCACACACTCGGCGAATACCGGGACGCTATCGAGCAGTTCGCGATCTACCCGGAAGCCGGCACCGGTTCGCACCGGGCACGGCGCCACGTCACCCTGGGCCTGTACTCGGAACTGATCGGCGCTGTAGCCGCCGACTACCAGAAGGCCGAACGGGATGACGCCGGGGACTTCACCCCGGACCGGCTCATCGACCTGCAGCGTCAGATGGGTGACGCCCTTTGGTACATCACCCGCAGCATCGTCGAGTTCGACACCCACAACGCCGGCCTGATCTGGGGCAAGTCCCTGGCCGAACTGCAGAAGTCCGTCCATGTCGAGCGCAGCGTCATCGAAGCGTTCATGCCGGTGCCTCGCGCTGTTGTCCAGACCGACTTCACCCAGTGGGGCGACGTCCTGGCTCTCCTGCACCTGCTCGGCATCACCGCGGCCCGCCACGGCTGGTCCATCCAGGACCTGGCGTTCGCGAACGTCGCCAAGCTCAAGGACCGTGCCGAGCGCGGTGTCCTGCAGGGCGCGGGCGAATACAGGTGACAACCATCGAGGCCGTGGACACCCTGGACGTGCAACTGAAGATGCTCGACCAGGGCATCGAAGCGCCCTCTTACGCGAAGCCCGGGGATGCCGGCGCGGACCTGCGCACTACCATCGACGTCACCTTGGATCCGGGGGAACGCAAGCTCGTTCCGACCGGTGTCGCCGTCGCCCTTCCGTTCGGGACTGTCGGGCTGATCCACCCGCGTTCGGGCCTTGCCGCCAAACATGGCATCACCGTCGTGAACTCTCCGGGAACCATCGACGCCGGTTACCGGGGTGAGATCTCGGTCTGCCTGCTGAACACGGACAAACACAAGCCCGTGGAATTCAAGCGCGGAGATCGGATCGCCCAGCTGGTCATCCAACGGATCGAAATCGCTTCATTCATCCAGGCCGCGGAGCTTCCCGACTCGGAACGTGGCGCCGAAGGATTCGGGTCCACAGGCGGTTTTACCCTCCCGTAGCAACCCGCGAAGGGCCCGGATCGTTCGTCGAACCGGGCCCTTCGTGCCCTGACCTGCGGAAATGTCAGCTTCGCGGCGAAGTATTTTCCCGCTAGGCGCTTGCCAAACTGTCGGATGCTGCTGCTAATGTGTGGAATGCAGCACGTCAGGAAAGACCGTAGGGTGACCTGACAAGCCTTGAATCAGAATATGCAGCAGCCGACTACCTAACGGAAAAGGTCTGCCACAAGAAGAAGCCCCGGAACCTGCAACGTTCCGGGGTTTCTTTGCGTCCGGGGCCAATGACCCCTCCGCCGTTCATGTGTACGGCCAAGCCACGAACCGAGCGGTGAAAGCATTCCGGTGCCCCGCAGACATTGGGTGTACCGGCAGGGAGCCGGGAACCACCGGCACCGAATACACGATCAGCTCGGACCGGTACGGCTACGTCAAGCTGACCCCGGCCGCCGAGTAGACAAACAGAAGCCCCGGAGCGATTCCCGCTCCGGGGCTTCCTCGTTGCCCGGGGAGCCCCGGTTCTGAAGTCCTAGGAAACAGTGTGGTTGGTGCGAAGTTCCTGCGCGACTGATGCGACGTACCTGGTGTGGTTCCATCCGCGGGTCAACACCGCGGCGGTGGCAAGGTCAACGGCGATGCCCTTGTTCTGCAGCACGGCCAGGAAGGTGGCGTTCACGACGTCATCCCAGAAGACCCGGGCTTCGTCCTTGCTGACGTTGTCCGGAAGAGTGCCGTGGCCTGCGGTCCGCTCCAGTTTCTTGCGGATCGGGATGAGGCCAAGCCACAGCGCGAGGTTGACGCCCAGGAACACCAGCGGCGGGGTTTGCTGGACCATCATTCCGATGATTATGACCAGGGACCCGATCGAGATGGCGAGGGACATCAGCATGGTTACGAGCAGGCTGCCCAGGGTGCCGGTCTTTTCGGCGTCTTCGACCGTGGTTTCGACATAAGCTTTTCGGGCGCCGCGGATCCATACCTTGGGGGAGCCGAGACGTGTTTCCACTGCGGCTTCGGCGAGCTTCAGCTCCTCCGGGTGCGCCTCACGCAGCGATGAGATCACCGCGGCGTCCTGACGGAAACGGTCCAGGATGTAGCGGTGCTGCGCGGCGAGCTTCAGTTCGGCGCCATCCAGCTGAGCCGCGGCGTCAGCGGTCTGCGCCACCGTAGCAAGCGGCCTGGCCGGTGTCACGACGGATTCGAGGCCAGTGGTGCGGATCCCGTAACGGGGGGATCCGTCCTCCAACATGTACTCCGGGTTGTTGCGGATCATGCGGCTGCCTTCCGTGAGGCGGCAAGCTCGTCGGCTTCCTTCACAGTCGCCGGGCTGTAGCCGGTCAGGGCGTTCACGGCCAGGCCGATGAGGATGGCCCGGTCGGTGCCGCCCACAGTCAGGTGGCGCCGGAGAGCTTCCAGGCCACGGGTGTGACGCCTCGTCTCCTGGTCGATGCTGTCCACAGGGGCTGTCTCGCGCAGTGCGTTGCCGGCCACGCGGATCATGAATTCGGTGTCCGAACCGCCGCCAAGCAGGTGCTGCTTGATGCCGGTCAGGGCACGGGACTGCAGGTACAGGCGGGCGTTCTGCCGGGCGGCGGGGATCTGTGCCGGGGAAGGAACGGCGGTCAGGGTGGTCATGGAGGTCCTCGTCTCGAGCTCGGGTGCTTCTTACCCGTCATGTGTGCGGCGAGGCGCTCCGCTCTCTCCCTCCGGGGGCTAAGCGGCCGCGCCGGCCAGTTCCCGAATTTCGGCTCTTGTGGCCCGGGCCACCGCGACCTTCAGGGTGGATACCGTCCCGTGCTCCGGGTTGCCCTTGATGAACCCGTCAATCCAGATCCAGCGGTTCTCGTTCAACGTGGAGTAGTGCTGGTTGCGCCAGTGGCCCCGGACCCAATGCGCCCGCATCGGCGTCCGGCCTTCACGGGCCGCGGTCGCTTCGTCAGCCTCGTACCGGGCGTACTCGGGGTGCCGGAGATAGACGCGGCGGAGGTTGTCGCCCAGACTGCGCTTAGTCCGCGGCGTGATCTTCGGGTCGCGAGCTGCGGGCTCGTCCGCTGTCAGAGGTGAGCGCAGCAGCGCAAAATGTGCCTGCAGCAGGCGGACAACTCCGTTGTCAGGGTTGGCCGAAACACCTGCGTGCGTAATCCACCCAGGGTAGAGAGCCAACCGGCCAGGAATCTTCATATGGGATGCGCTGTTCTTGTCCTCACTCCAGAATCGGGTGATGAGCCAAACGTGCTCTCCGGTGTCGAAGAGATGCCACGAGAGCGCCCGCGCCTGCCGAATCGGAGGCTGGCCTTCTGTTGCGTCAATATCGATAGGCTCCTCGAAAACAAGCAGTCCGGTCGGCGCAGCGGCGTCCGCAGCTGTGATTGTGTTCGCCGGCGCCGATGCGGCCATAGCCAGCGCCATCATTGAATAATCGGTCGAGCAAAAAGTCGGCGTTGACCGCCGGATGGCATCGCGCTCGGCGTCGACGGCAGGCTTGAGTCGTGGGTAGAGTCCGCGGATCCGCTCCTCAAGAGGGACAGCGCCGAAGCCTTCGGCGTGCTTCAGAGACATCACGTGCTCTGTCATGATGAATTCAAAGGCGTTTTTGGTCGAGATCCACGATGAGATGTCTTCCTGGATCTCCAGCGTGCGTGCCTGTGGGATGGGCCTCGGCTTTGCCATATCAGCCTACTTTCCTGCGAGGGGGGCGGCTGCGGGTGAACCCGGGCCTACGGATACAGGCCATGTGTGCGGCGCGCCCGGGTTCCCTCGTCAGACGCCATTGCCGCTGCAGCCGTACACAGATAGGGCATGACCACAATCCACGCCCGACAGCCAAAGGGCATTCCCGTCGGCGGCCAGTTCGCCCCCGGCACCCATTCGGAGGCCGCCGTCACCCTGCCCCGGCAATGGGACACCATCCCGGACCTGATCGAACTCACCCAGGAAACCGAGCGCGTTCTGAACTCGCTGCGGGCCGCCGGCGGCCGCCCGCTGATCGTCGGCGGCGCCGTCCGCGACGGGCTGCTCTCCCGCACCCGGGGCGGATCGGTCGATTCAATGGACGTCGACATCGAGGTGTACGGGCTCTCCAAGGAAGAAGTCCGCAGGGCCTTGCCGGGAGATGTCAACGAATTCGGCCAGGACTTCGGGGTGTTCAACACCTCCCTCAACGGCCAGGACTTTGACGTCGCCCTGCCCAGGCAGGACAACAAGACCGGGGGACGGCCACCGCGGCTTCGTCGTCGACACCGACCCGGATATGCCGTTCGAGACTGCCTTCGCCCGCCGCGACTTCACCATGAACGCGATGGGCTGGGACTCCGCGACCGGGGAGCTCGTGGATCCGCTCGGCGGCCGCGCCGACCTGGAAGCCGGCATCCTCCGCCACCCTTCGGAGCACTTCAGTGAGGACCCGCTCCGGGTGCTGCGAGGTGTCCAGTTTGCCGGGCGTTTCGACATGGAACTGGCACCCGAGACGGCAGAACTGTGCCGGGAGATGGCGCCGGCGTTCGACCAGTTGCACAAGGACGGCATCTGGAAGCAATTCCGCAAGCTCAGCACCCAAGGCACCCATATCTCCAAGGCGCTGGAGGTCCTGCATGCGTCCGGCTGGGAGTCGCATTTCCCCGGCCTGGCGGCGACACGCGGCGTGCCCCAGGACCTGCGCTGGCACCCTGAAGGCGACGTGAACGTGCATCTCGGGCTGGCCGGCGACCAGGCGGCCGCGATCGCCCGCCGGGAAGGACTCGACGAGGAAGACACCTCCATTCTGGTCCTGGCCGCGATCACGCACGACTTCGGCAAAGCTCACTCCACCAAGGTCAAGGAGGACGGCTCCATCACTTCCGCCGGCCACCACGAAACCGGCGTTGAACCGGCGAAAGATTTCCTGGAACGGATCGGCGCCCCTGGCCGGTACCACGAGAAGATCCTGCCCCTGATCCGGGAGCACATGTGCCACACCCCGGGCGGCGGCGTCGAGGTCAGTCCCTCTGCGGTGCGCCGGCTGCTGCGGCGTCTGGATCATGCCGGCGGCGGCCCGACCCTGGAGCAGTGGTCGCTGCTGGTCGAAGCCGACAAGGCTGGCCGCGGTGAGGGCGCCCGCAAAGGAGTGGACCACCTGCCGGACTGGCTGTCCATTGCCGAACGGCTAGGGAACGAGAAGGCCATCAGCACGACACTGCTCAAAGGTCCGCACCTGGCCGAGGCCGGGATCCCGCAAGGGAAGCTGTGGGGAATCATCGTGACCCAGTCCCAGGAAGCCCAGGACGACGGCGTGTTCGATGATGA